>CAJTCH010000001.1 GCA_910574715.1 Lachnospiraceae bacterium
TATTTTTGAAAGTATTAAAGCCCTTATCAGTGGCACACCAGTCATTCAATGACTGGTGTATTAACCATGTTTTTATTTAAGGGTGTCTGAACTGTTACTTTTTCATAGCTTTTATGCAAGGAAGAAGCAGGCGGGACATTGACAAACCGCCTGCTTCTATTTATAATTAAGTTTTAATATGGGAGAAACAGGAGGATATCATGCGAAAATACGGAGTGAATGAATTAAGGAAGATGTTCCTTGACTTTTTCGAGAGCAAGGGACATCTGAAGATGAAGAGCTTCTCGCTGGTGCCGCATAATGACAAGAGTCTGCTGCTGATCAATTCAGGCATGGCGCCGCTGAAGCCATATTTTACCGGACAGGAGATTCCGCCAAGGAGAAGGGTGGCGACCTGTCAGAAGTGTATCCGTACCGGGGATATTGAGAATGTCGGGAAGACGGCACGCCACGGTACTTTTTTTGAGATGCTTGGGAACTTCTCTTTCGGAGATTATTTCAAGAGAGAATCGATCCACTGGACCTGGGAATTCCTGACAGAGGTGGTCGGGCTTGACCCGGACAGGCTCTATCCGTCCGTCTATCTGGAAGATGACGAGGCATGGGAGATCTGGAATAAGGAGATCGGGATCGCGCCGGAGCGGATATTTAAGTTCGGCAAGGAGGATAATTTCTGGGAGCACGGCTCGGGTCCCTGCGGACCGTGTTCGGAGGTATATTATGACCGCGGTGAGAAATATGGCTGCGGCAGTCCGGACTGTACGGTAGGCTGTGAATGCGACCGTTATATGGAGATCTGGAACAATGTGTTCACCCAGTTCGATAACGACGGCAACAATCACTATACGGAGCTGGAGCAGAAGAATATTGATACCGGTATGGGGTTGGAACGTCTTGCGTGTATCGTCCAGGATGTGGATTCCATGTTCGATATCGACACGATCAAGGCTCTGCGCACCCACGTCTGCGCTCTTGCCGGGGTAGAGTACGGGGCGGGGGCGGATACAGATGTGTCTATCCGCGTGATCACTGACCATATCCGTTCTGTGACGTTCATGATCTCAGACGGGATCATGCCGTCCAACGAGGGGCGTGGTTATGTGCTGCGCCGTCTGCTGCGCCGGGCGTGCCGCCACGGAAGGATCCTGAATATCCCGGGCGAGTTCCTTGTGAAGCTTGCCGGAACGGTGATAGAGGGTTCTAAGGACGGGTATCCGGAATTAGATGAGAAGAAGGAATTCATCTTCAATGTGGTTGCGAAGGAAGAAGAACAGTTCAATAAGACCATTGATCAGGGGCTGTCGATCCTGGCTGAGATGGAGAAGGAGATGGAAGCGAAGCAGGAGAAGGTCCTTGCAGGCGCGAATGCATTCAAGCTCTATGATACTTATGGATTCCCGCTGGATCTGACCAGGGAGATCTTAGAGGAGAAGGGATTGTCTGTTGATGAGGACGGATTTAAGGAGGCCATGGAGATCCAGCGTCAGACGGCGAGAGCTGCACGTGAGGTCACGAATTACATGGGCGCTGACGTGACGGTCTATGAGTCCATTGACCCGTCTGTCACGACGGAATTCGTAGGATACGAGAACCTTGCCTTTGAATCGAAGGTGACGGTACTTACCACAGATACGGAGCTCGTGGATGCACTCTCGGACGGCGAGCGGGGAACCATCTTCGTGGAGAAGACGCCGTTCTATGCCACCAGCGGCGGCCAGGAGGCGGACAGAGGCGTGATCCGTACCGCGGACGGAGAATTCGTGGTTGAGGATGTCGTGAAGCTCTTAGGCGGCAAATTCGGCCATATCGGGCATGTGGCATGCGGCATGATCAAGGTGGGCGATACCGTAAGCCTTGAGGTGGATGCAGAGAAGAGAGCGATGTCTGCCAACAACCACAGTGCGACCCATCTGCTTCATAAGGCTCTGCGCATGGTGCTTGGCAATCATGTAGAGCAGGCAGGATCTCTGGTGAACGAGGACAGGCTTCGGTTTGACTTCACACATTTCTCTGCATTGACGGCCGGTGAGCTTAGGCAGGTAGAGGAGATCGTGAATGCGCAGATCCAGAACGGCCTGGCGGTGAAGGTAGAGAATCTTCCGATCGAAGAGGCAAGGAAGACGGGCGCGGCGGCGTTGTTTGGAGAGAAATACGGCGATATCGTCCGTGTAGTCAGCATGGGGGATTTCTCCATTGAGTTCTGCGGCGGTACGCATGTGGCGAATACGGGAGCTATCACGGCATTCAAGATTCTCTCGGAGACGGGGGTTGCGGCGGGAGTCCGCAGGATCGAGGCGCTGACAGCCAAGGGGCTTATGGGATACTATGACGAGATGGAGCAGAAGCTCCTGGAGACGGCAAAGCTTATGAAGGCAACACCGGACAGCCTGGCAGAGAAGACGGCCCATCTGCTGGCGGAGAACAAGGCTCTGCGCAGTGAGATTGAGAGCCTTAAGAGTAAGCTTGCCAAGGATGCGGCGAAGGATATCATGGATCAGGTGACGGAGATCAAGGGTGTGAAGCTTCTTGCCGCGAAGATTGAGAATGTGGATATGAACGGGCTGCGCGAGCTTGGCGACCAGTTGAAGGAGAAGTTAGGCGAGGGTGTGATCGTCCTTGCATCGGCGGCAGACGGCAAGGTGAGCCTGATGGCCATGGCGACCAAGGAAGCTATGGACCGCGGCGCCCACGCCGGGAATCTGATCAAGGCGGCGGCAGCCTTAGTTGGCGGCGGCGGTGGCGGACGTCCGAACATGGCGCAGGCCGGCGGCAAGAAACCGGAAGGTATCGAGGATGCATTGGCGAAGGCGGCTGAGGTATTAGAGGGGCAGTTATAAATTTATCAAAGATATACTGAAAAAAATATTGACGTAATGGAAATATGTGTTATAATCTTATGTAGTGCAAGAAAAATACCCGAACAGTCGTATAATGCACAATATAGGCTGGAGGGAGGTTAGGTGTGAGACTATGTCAAATGTAATCGTTAAAGAAAACGAGACGTTAGATAGCGCTTTACGCAGATTCAAAAGAAACTGTGCGAAGGCTGGTATCCAGCAGGAGATTCGTAAGAGAGAACACTACGAGAAGCCGAGCGTGAGACGTAAGAAAAAGTCCGAAGCAGCTAGAAAACGTAAGTATAACTAATAATGTGTGCAATGGATAGAGCGCCTGAAAGGGTGCTCTATTTTTTGGATGTTATTTTTCAAGCACTTGACATTATAGAGCAAATGTTTTAAAATAATTTCACAGATGACATTTCGGAGAGATTATCATGATCTCCAAGATTTATTCGGTTTCATCAGTATTAAAAAAAGCATCCCTAATTTCTGGGAAATTACCAAGAGGAAAAACAATAATTTGAATAATCTGTTGAGCACTGAGAAGAGATATGATGAATTGGCGAGGGCGGTCAGGAGTAGAGAATATCAGAAGCAATTATTTAAGGAGTATTGCATCTCGTGGAATTGAGAATAGTAGTCCTAGAAAGGAATAATACTACGCACTCAAAAGCATTTCCTGAATATAGTATGATAGATATAAAAGCAGAGAAGGTGTTTTGGTATGGGAATACAGGCAGAATCTACCGGGATCCTGGATATAATCAGAGGAATGGGCGGATTTATTGATGAGAATGGGATGCTACAGCTTGGGAAGGGATTCTGTGTCGGAGAGAGTATTCCGCCCCACGGAAAGATATTCCAGGACTTTGCGGAATGTGTACAAGAAGCATACGGTGAGACTGGCTTAAGAGAGGTAAGCGAGGCCGAAGCGCGGATGATCCATCAGTTCCGGATGTATATTGACCGGCATAACATTGCGTATATCCGCAAATTTTTCAAAAGAAATGGAATGACCGATGAAGAGGCGCTTATGACATATGTTCAGACGGATATCGGACGAGGGGGACTTGGCGGACGCAAGCTCCTTAGAGAACCGGCAAGACTTCACAACAAATATCCAGGCAGTTCGTCTTACCGTGAATACCAGAGAGGGCGTGAAAATAAAAAAAGGCTCACTCCAGATTTTCATTCTGAATTTATCATTGACAGGAATGGTTCGTTTGTAAGTCAGTGGAATGTGTTGGAAGAAGATGCGCATGGAAGAATCATCAGTGATATAGAATATTACCGGCAGAAATATCTTAAGCAGGGCCAAGATGCCTGGGAAGCGGCGCAAAGGCAGATTATGGATACGGAATCTTTCAACTATGCATCTAAGAATGATGAGGTCCATCAAAGATTGGACATTGAGCCTCCAAGGCTCTATGATTCGGATCTGAGGCGGCAGATTGCCGACGGATGGAAGAGCCCCTGCAAGAGAGCAAGGGCTTTAAAAGATCTGAAAAACCGCTATTCCTACCGCTCCGACAGAGGCGATGCGTATTCCGTAAGCAATTCCTGACAGAACCGGCAAAGAGGGAGATAGAAGGGACCGATATACAGGAGGGAAAGAATGTCAAAAAATAAAGTAATTGTGGTACAAAACATTAATATTACTATTTCTGAGGAAAATTTTGATGATTATATCTGTATAACCGATATTGCAAAAGCTAAAGTTGGTGAATCCAGAGGAGCAGACGTTGTAAAAAATTGGATGCGAAATAGATCTACATTGGAGTTTTTGGGTACATGGGAGCAGATATATAATCCTGCATTTAAAGTGGTCGAATTCGACCACTTTAAAAGTGAGGCGGGTTTACATACATTTGTGTTGAGTGTTACAGAATGGATTGAGGAGACAGCGGCTATAGGGTTATTTGTAAAACGCGGAAAATATGGCGGAACATATGCACATAAAGATATTGCATTTGAATTCGCTTCGGCAATTAGTCCGGTCTTCAAATTATATCTGATAAAAGAATTTCAGAGATTGAAAGAAGCTGAGAATGATGCGAGAAAAATAGAATGGAACGCAAAAAGATTTTTATCTAAAAATAATTATCTGATTCAAACAAATGCCATTAAAAATTATTTGATTCCGACAAGAAATTATAAGGAAAATTTAGAATGGCTTGCGTATGCAGAAGAAGCAGATATCTTGAATGTCGCATTATTTGGTTTTACTGCGAAGGCATGGAGGAGTGAAAATCCTGAATTGGCAAAAAAGAATAATGTAAGAGATTTTGCTACGATCAATGAATTGACAGTCCTATCTAACTTGGAAACACATAATGCGCAAATGATTCGTGAGGGTAGGAGTAAGATAGAAAGATTCCACATATTGAAAGAAATTGCAGAGTATCAGTTAAATATTCTTAATACAGCAGAACAGATAAAATTAATTGATTGAACAAATATTAAAATTAATGAGAAGGAATTGGAGAAAAGAGCCCCTGCAAGAGAGCAAGGGCTTTAAAGGATCTGAAAAACCGCTATTCTTACCGCTCCGACAGAGGCGATGCGTATTCCGTAAGCAATTCCTGATAGAGCCGGCAGAGCGGAAGTCCTACCACGTTGTGATAATCTCCGTGGATACATTTTACATGGACGGCAAAGGGGCCCTGGATCCCGTAAGAACCTGCTTTATCGAGAGGGTCGCCGCTCTCTACATAAGCATGCAGATCCTCCTTGCAGATCGGACAGAAGGTGACGTCTGTCGATTCGCAGAATGTCCGGGTGTGTACCTGTCCCTTTTTGGAAATGACCAGAGATACCCCTGTATAGACCTGGTGTGTCCGGTCTGCAAGCATCGACAGCATATCGTAGGCTTCGGCTTTGTCTGCAGGCTTTCCCAGAATCTCATCCCGGTATACGACGATCGTGTCCGCACCGATCACGACGCAGTCCTGCTGCCCGTGGCGGCGGAAGACATCTTCTGCTTTCTTAGACGCCAGTTCCATCACGATCTCTGACGGTTCTGTCTTTGTGATCGTTTCCTCGACAGCAGAGGGAATGATATCGAAGGTAAATCCCGCCTGTTCTAATAATTCCTTCCTCCTTGGAGAAGAAGATGCAAGTATATATCTCATCGCGCATCCTCCTCAAGCATCCGCAGTCCTGCGGTACTGGTGACCGGGAGAGAGAAGATGATACCTCCTGCGGGGCTTCCGGTCCCGGCCTGTTCCATGATCGCCTTCATAATCGCATTCTTCTGCCGTGTGCGTACGACGATGAACACCATCTCCTTTTCCTCGGCAAGAGAGATCCCAAGGAATCGTTTGGCGTGCTCTGCCCCTGTTCCTTTGGCGTGGATCACGGTGCCGCCCGGCGCGTTGGCGTGCCTTGCTGCATCCATGATCGTCTCGATGTGCCCTGCGTTCGCAATGGTGACCAAGAGTTCATAATCTGTGTTCTGCAATGTGCTCTCCTCCTCTATAGACAATTCCTGACCGACGGTAATATATTGAAGCTGTTTCTTGCCGCCTATGCTGCCAAGCGGTATGAGAAAAGCGATTCCCCGTCCGGGGATATCGATCTTGACCTGGGTGTACAGGTCTTTTTTTAACTGCTTCCAGGTATCCCAGGTGACAAAAGCGAAATACAGGGTCTTGCTGGTCGCCTCCATTCCCAGGTAATCAAGGATCGCGCTGCCCGCGGTTCCTTCTCCTAAGACGGTAAGAGTCACATGGATATTATGCAGTTTGAAAAATTGGATGAATTTATCCCGCATCCCTCTGTTCGTGATGATGCCTAGCATATAGACTGCGTTCATTGAAAATCCCTTCCCTTTCTATAACTCTATGATATCATCATCTGCCAGGATATCAAGATAGGAGACAGAAATAGTTTCTGGTTCGTCCATTTCCTGTTTCCTGGATCTGAATTGGTAAACTGCGCCCTGGATCTGGACAGCGATCAGCGGAGTCATGGCTACCATGGCGACGACCCCAAACGCATCCCTGACGATATTGCCTCCGACCGCCTGACAGGCGCCCATGGCAAAGGGTAACAGAAAAGTGGCGGTCATAGGGCCGGACGCTACGCCGCCGGAGTCGAAAGCTATGGCGGTGAAGATCTTAGGTACCCAGAATGACAGGCAGATGGCGATTACGTATCCCGGAAGGATAAACCAGAAGATAGAGACGCCTGTCAATACGCGGGTGATAGCAAGTCCGACGGAAACCGAGACGCCAAGGGAGAGGCTGACACCCATGGAACGGCCGGAGATAGCGCCCGAGGTGATCTCTTCTACCTGCTCCATCAGTACATAGACGGCAGGTTCTGCCTTGACGATAAAATATCCGATGATCATACCGATCGGTATCAGGATCCAGCGGTAAGGGAGGGCGGCGATCGTCTGTCCCAGATGGTTTCCCGCAGGCATGAAACCCACATTGACCCCGGTCAAGAACAGCACCAGCCCTATGTAGGTGTATGCAATTCCGATGATGATCTTAAGGAGCGTCTTCTTCTTAAGTCTCAGCGATAATATCTGGAATGCCGCGAAGAACAAGGCGATCGGAAGCAGGGATACCATGATCTCCCCCATATATTCCGGGAATCCTCTGGCAAAATGCTGCCACAGTTCTACAGAGTCCTGAAGGACGGGAAGTTCGGAAGGAATATATACGGCGTCGTCAGGATGATACAGGAGTCCAAGGAGCAGCACCGCCAGGATCGGACCGATGGAGCAGAGCGCAACCAGGCCGAAGCTGTCGTCCTCGGCGTGCTTGTCGCTTCGGACTGCGGCAAAGCCCACGCCCATGGACATGATAAACGGAACCGTCATCGGCCCGGTGGTGACGCCGCCGGAGTCAAAGGCGACGGCAAGGAAGTCCTTGGGCACGAAGAATGCCAGGATGAATACGAGAATATAGCATACGATCAGCAAGGACGGCAGCGACCTTGAGAAGAGCATACGCATCATCGCAACCATCAGGAAGAATCCGACGCCGAATGCGACGGCAAGGATCAGGATATGATTGGGTATGGACGGAACCTGCTCGGCAAGCACCTGCAGATCAGGCTCCGAGACGGTGATCAGGCCTCCGAGAAGGAAGCACAGGAACAGAACTACCTGAAGTTTCATGGACCGGGCCATCTTCGTGCCGACCTTCTCGCCCATAGGGGTCATGGCAAGCTCGGCGCCTAATGTAAAGAACATCATACCGATCACAAGCAGCACCGCGCCGAACAAAAAAAGTAGCAGGATACTGGGCGGGATCGGTGCAATGGTAAAACTTAACAGCAGCACAAGCCCTATGATGGGAAGTACCGCTTTGAGCGCTTCTTCTAATTTTTCTGCAAATTTGGTCTGGTAAAAATTCATGAAATGAAGGATCCTTTCTGGAAAATAAACATGTTGAAAACTGACAGATGAAATGAAAATATTAAGTTATCATATACTGTAGCATAAAAGCAAAAGAATACACAAGCCTGTCAACAAGCCTTAACGGTTTCTTAACGCAAGTTTCTTAACACAGATTCTTATCTTGCAAAGACTTCGTGAATTCGGTATAATTATGATACAAGCGTGCGAAGCACAGAGCAATTCGTGTATCATAAGCATGAGAACGCTATAAAGTGGAGGATAAAAGCTATGTATATCAGTGAGATCAGAACCTCGGCGCCGACCGATGAGCGGATGCCGTTAGAGCGGAAGATGTATGAGACATTAGATAAATTAAAGATACCCTATGAACAGGTGGACAATGATCCTGCCGCGTCAATGGAAGAGTGTGCGGCCATCGACAAGGCTATTGGTACCGAGATCCGGAAGAATGTATTCTTGTGCAACCAGAAGAAGACAACCTTCTTTCTGCTCGTGATGCCGGCCGACAAGGCGTTCGATACTGCCGCATTCAGCAAGAAGCTCGGCGTATCCCACATGTCATTCGCGCCGCCGGAGAAGATGATGGAACACCTGGGGACCACACCCGGGTCTGCCAGCGTGGCAGGGCTTCTGACGGATGAGGACGATTATGTGCAGGTGATCGTGGACAAGGAAGTGGCGGAGGCGGAGTGGTTCGGATGCAATCCGGGGATCAATACCAGCCATTTGAAGTTCAGGACGAAGGATCTGCTGAATAAGTTCCTCCCGGCGATCCACCACAGGGCAAGGATCGTAGCGTTATAACGGCGGGATGATATCGGCAGATATAAGGAAGATAATTTAAGAACAGACAGGGAGTATAAGACAGAATATGAAGACATCAGAAGATTTAAAACAGTTATTAGACCGGATCGACCACAGAGGATATCCGGCTTACAAGGATACGAGGGGCGTATATCAATTTGGCAGATACGTCTTGTCCATTGACCACGTACAGGGAGATCCCTTTGCCGCCCCGTCCAAATTAAGTGTCCGGGTTCCCGGGCGGACGGCAGGTTTTCCGAAAGAATTATTTGACAACAAGCATAAGCGGGTTGCGCTGCAGGACGAGCTGACCCGTAATTTCTGGAATCAGATCCAGCAGTATTCCTTCCAGGCGAAGGGTTCCGGCAAGAGCGGGATCATCAGCGTGACCAGATGTTCCCAGGAGATCCTGGAACGGACGGCGTGTGAGATCAATCCCTCATCCGGAGATGTAACGGTTAGATTCGAAGTGGGGTTTCCTGCCAACGGGCGGACGATCAACGCGCGGGAGCTTAAGAAGATCCTGTATGATTTCCTGCCTTCCTGCGTGGAACGTGCACTCTATTACGGAAGGCTTGATAAGAAGAAGATCCAGAGGGTAATGGAATTATCAGAGGATCAGGCATATATCCGGGAGCAATTAGAGGCGATGGGCCTTGTAGCATTTGTCGCCAACGGAGCCATTCTCCCCAGAGAATCCGGCGTGTCCCAGCGTCCTATGAAGGGGGCCGTGCCCTTCGTATCTCCTTCATCTATGGAGGTGACCATGGAGCTTCCCTATAAGGGAGCTTTGAGCGGGATGGGGATTCCAAGGGGCGTGACCCTGATCGTAGGCGGCGGCTATCATGGGAAATCCACGCTTCTGAAGGCGTTGGAGTCAGGCGTGTATCCGCATATCGCCGGAGACGGGAGGGAATATGTGGTGACGGATGCCGCTGCCATGAAGATCCGCGCGGAGGACGGGCGCAGCATCAGGCATACGGATATATCTATGTTTATCAATGATCTCCCCAATGGGAAGGACACGGTTGCATTTGATACAGAGGACGCGAGCGGAAGCACATCTCAGGCCGCCAATGTGGTGGAGAGTATGGAGGCGGGAGCGAAGGTGTTCCTGATCGACGAAGATACCAGCGCGACGAACTTCATGGTGAGGGACGAGCTGATGCAGCGGGTCATCCACCGGGATATGGAGCCGATCACCCCGTTTATCGAGCGGGTGCGGGCTCTCTATGAGCAGTTTGGGATCTCGACGGTAATCGTTGCCGGAAGCTCCGGCGCATATTTTCAGGTGGCGGATACCATCGTGCAGATGGACCGGTACGTGCCCAGAGAGATCACGGAGCACGCGAAGACTGCGGCTAGGGATTATCCCAGGCTTGAGCTTCCCAAGGACGGACCAGGAGAGCCGTCCTTCGACCGGAAGATCCGCAGGAATCCGGGACTTAAGAATAAGGGAAGGGTGAAGATCAAGACGCAGGGAAGAGACGGCGTAGTGCTGAATCATGAGACTATCGATCTGAGATATGTGGAACAGTTGATGGACAGCGAACAGCTTACTTCTCTTGGTAATATTGTGAAATATCTTGAGGAGGATGTGTTCGACGGCAGGAAGACTCTTAAGCAGACCATCGAGGAATTATATAAGAAGATGGATGCCCAGGGGCTTGGCGCCGTGTGTGACGGCAGTTATCTTCCGGGGAATCTGGCGATGCCAAGGAAGCAGGAGATCTACGCCTGCCTGAACCGCTACCGCCGCCTTGGAACAACTTCATAACAACAGGCCAGTTTACCGTATGTCAGATAATAAGGGGGGATTGTGGTATGAGAGTGATTGCAGGAAGTGCAAGGAGGATACAACTGAGATCATTGGACGGCATGGATACAAGACCGACGACGGACCGCATCAAAGAGACGTTGTTTAATATGCTTGCACCGTACCTGTACGATTGTGTATTCCTGGATTTGTTTGCCGGGAGCGGCGGGATTGGGATCGAGGCGCTGAGCAGGGGAGCCATGGAGGCGGTATTCGTAGAGAAGAATCCCAAGGCGATGCAGTGCGTACGGGACAACCTTTCGCGTACGCATTTGGAACGCAGAGGGATGACCATGTCCATGGATGTTATGACGGCACTCTATAAGCTGGAGGGAGAGAAGCAGTTTGATTACATTTTCATGGATCCGCCCTACAGGCAGGAGCTGGAGCATAAGGTTCTGTCGTACCTGTCCGGGTCTGAGCTTCTTGCGGAGGACGGGGTGATCATCATTGAGGCGGCCAAGGACACAGAGTTTGACTATGTGGAGGAGATGGGCTTCTCTGTGATCAAGAATAAGATATACAAGACGAACAAACACGTATTTATCGAACCTTCGGGGAGGAAAGGAATATGCTGAGAGGAATTTATCCTGGAAGTTTTGACCCGGTCACCTTCGGTCATGTGGATGTGATCACCCGGTCGGCCGGAAAGGTAGACGAATTAATTGTCGGAGTCTTGAATAATAAAGCAAAAAGTCCGTTGTTTTCCGCAGAAGAACGTGTTAGAATGTTAGAGGAAATAACAAAAGAGATGCCGAATGTCAGAATCTTTCCGTTTGAAGGGCTGTTGGTAGATTTTGCCCGGAAGATGAAGGCGGATCTGGTGATACGCGGACTGCGTGCGATCACAGATTTTGAATATGAGTTACAGATGGCTCAGACGAATCATAAGTTGGAGCCGGAGTTAGAGACGGTATTCCTGACGACAAGTCTTGAGTATTCCTACTTGAGTTCCAGCACGGTGAAGGAAGTGGCAGCCTTTGGCGGAGATATCTCCAGATTTGTGCCGGAGATTGTCGCGGACCGAATTGCAGAGAAGATGAAGAAAAAGGAGAGTGTAGATTAATGAGCAGCCGTATAGAACAGATTATTGAAGAGATAGAAGAGTATATCGACAGTTGTAAATTTCAGCCGTTGTCTACTTCTAAGATTATTGTGAATAAAGACCAGATGGATGAGCTCCTTCGTGAGCTCCGTATGAAGACGCCGGATGAGATCAAGCGTTACCAGAAGATCATTGCCAACAAGGATGCGATCTTGGCGGACGCCCAGTCGAAGGCGGACAGTATGATCGAGGAGGCCCAGATCCACACAAGTGAATTGGTCAGCGAGCATGAGATCATGCAGCAGGCATATTCTCAGGCCAATGAGATCGTGACTGCGGCAACCGAACAGGCACAGGAGATCCTTGACAATGCGACCCGTGATGCCAATGATATCCGGATCGGTGCGATGCAGTATACGGATGATCTGCTGGCGAATGCGGAAAGTATCATCGGACATACTCTGGACAGCTATACGACGAAATACGACGGGTTAGTGAATTCTCTGCAGGAGTGCTTTGATATGGTCCGCAATAACCGTTCGGAGCTTGAGATTCCGGATCAGTCCGCAAGCGGCCTGGAAGCAGAATACGGTACGCCTGAGCCGGAACCGGAATATAGTGTGGAAGAAGAGGAATTAATACAGTAACAGGAATATAGAGACAAGGAGACTGGTTACCAATGCGGCGGCCAGTTTTTCTATTATGTAGGGGAGAAACGGAAGCGGGGCATCGGCTATCATGGCCCTGGTCTGGGCGGCGGCGCACCATCCTCCGAAGGAGGTAAGCGCCAGCGACCGGATGATTCTGGCACTGGCGGCGAGATCGGAGCCGCATATCATATTGATTCCCGTAGTGATCTCCAGGGAGGGGAGCACTACGGAGGACAGGAGGAAGGATTTCAACGGAAATGTCTGTGCAAGGGACAGGATGATGGAAAAAAGCATCATATATCCGCCGATCCTGGTAACCGTCTCGAAACCATTCATCATGCAGCCGTCCAGCATTCCTTCTGACCGGGCGGCTTCGGCGTCAGGCTTTCGGAAATGCTGCGGCGCGGAGACGATCTCTCTTGGAATCCGGTAATACCTGCGGAACAGAAAGCTTAACAGGACAGGGGAGAGCAGAAGGATTGCAAGCAGAGGATATGTAAGCTTACTGCATTGCAGATTCTGCCAGATCACAAAGCTGATCATGAACATCGGGCTTGTATTGTTGCAGAAGGACAATAGATAGCATCCCTCCTGCCGGGTAATGCATCCATTCCTGAGAAGATCCGCCGTCACTTTGCTTCCCATCGGACAGCCGCATAAGAATCCGGTGAGTACGGCGAAGGCTCCGTAGGGAGATACGCGGAAGAAACGGCACAGGACGGGGGAGATTGCCATTGCGATCCAGTCAATGGATCCGCTCTGGATCAGGAGGTTGGACAGGATAAAGAAGGGCAGCAAAGTTGGTAGTACTGTTTGGAACCACAAAATCAGGCCGGCGCTTGCTCCCTGGAAAGCAGCCTGGGGGAAGACCAGCATGAGGATAAATAAAAGGATGATACACAGGGTTGAGACGATTCGTTTCATAGTAGGATTTCTGCGGCAGCCTTTCACCGTATTTCTCTTAATTTTATTCTATGGAACAGGTTGATTTTTTATGAATGGTAGTAGATAATAGAAGATAGAATAAGAAAGAGAGGTATAGAACAATGGCAGTATTAGAAAATCAGGAGCCTCAGAAGGTGTTTCAGTTTTTTGAGGAAATGTGTCAGATTCCCCACGGAACTTTTGACACTAAGCGCATCAGTGATTACTGTGTCGCATTTGCCAAAGACCGCGGACTGGAAGTGATCCAGGATGAGGCGAATAACGTAATTATCAGGAAACCGGGAACAGCCGGGTATGAGGAGAGTGAGCCGGTGATCATCCAGGGACATCTCGACATGGTGTGTGAGAAGACGGCAGATTCCCCGCATGATTTCAAGACGGACGGGCTGGAATTATATGTAGAGGACGGTTATCTCAAGGCAAAGGATACGACTCTTGGCGGTGATGACGGGATCGCGGTCGCGATGGCGATGGCGGTTCTCGACAGCGACGATATCCCGCATCCTCCGATCGAGGCGTTATTCACCGTTGATGAGGAGGACGGTATGGGCGGCGCCCACGCCATCGACCTGACCTTATTGAAGGGGAGGAAACTGATCAATCTGGACTCGGAAGAAGAAGGGATTCTGACCACCGGGTGTGCCGGCGGCATCCAGTATGTGACCGAGATCCCTGTTCAGAGAGAAGAGCGGGACGGCCAGCTTGTGAAGATCCGGATCCATGGGCTTCTTGGCGGACATTCCGGTGCGGAGATCCACAAGCAGCGCGGCAATTCCCACAAGATGATGGGACGCCTCCTGTACCATATCGCGCGTGAGATTCCGTTCCATCTGGCCTGTGTGGGCGGCGGTTCCAAGGACAACGTGATCGCACTGGATACGGAGGCCAGGATTCTGATCGATGCCGATAAAGAAGAAGCCGTTCTTACTATAATAAGGGAGATGGCCGCAACCTGGAAGGACGAGTTCATGGGAGAAGAGCCGGGTCTTACGGTGGATACGGAGGTCTCCAAAGTATCCGGATATAAGGTTTTCGATGCGGCATCCACAAAGAATGTGATCACCTACCTGGAGCTTTGCCCCAACGGTCTGCAGGAGTACAGCCGTAAGCTTAAGGGCATTACAGAGACTTCGCTGAACACCGGTGTCGTTGAGACTACGGAGGCATGTGTAAGGACGGTGTGTATGATCCGAAGCTCTGTTGAGAGCAGAAAGCATCAGCTGAAGGAACAGATGGAGCTGTGCGCGAAGGCTGCGGGAGGAACAGGACGTCTGGTGGGTGAATATCCGGCCTGGCAGTATGATCCGGATTCAGAGCTTCGCAGGATCATGGTCGATACATATAAGGACCTCTATGGCAGGGAGCCGGTTGTATCCGTGATTCACGCGGGACTGGAATGCGGTCTGTTCCTTGGCAAACGTTCGGATCTTGACTGCGTATCCTGCGGACCGAACGTGACGGATGTACATTCGGTAAATGAACAGTTGGAGATCGCGTCTACGCAGAGGACCTGGGAGTATTTGAAGGCGGTTCTTAAGAATTGTAAATAGAATAAATGGATTTACAGGTAAAAGACCTGCTTCCGGAATAGGAAGCAGGTCTTTTTCATATAGTGGGAGAGAAGAGTGGCTTGGGAAGGTGTATTCTATGCAGAGATGGAAGGTTAAGAATCTTTTTATAGCTATTTTTTTAATTGCTTTTTTTGTCGTGTTGGGGACCAACCATATGCGGGATGTGGGGCGGGGATATGAGCTTTCCCGGAAGACGATTGAGGATCCAGAATTTAGGAGGGATTTTTTCTCGGATTCTATGCGCGGGAATCGGGAGGGATTATCTGAAGAGTGTAAAACTTTCCTCACAAATGTGGAAAACGATGTGATTTATCACCCAATTCCAGAATCCATTGTGGATAAGTCGTTGAAAATCTCCTATGAAGACGGGTGGATGGTAGAGCGGAAGTACAAGGGAACCAGCGGCCATGAAGGTACGGATATCATGGCAAGCGTGAATAAACGGGGCGTTTATCCGGTTATAAGCATGACAGACGGGGTTATTACCAACCTTGGATGGTTGGAAAAGGGCGGATACCGGGTAGGGATCACCTCAAATAGTGGTATCTATTATTACTACGCTCATCTGGACTCCTATGCGAACCTTAAGAACGGTCAAAAAGTGAAGGCGGGAGAGCTGCTGGGGATGATGGGGGACTCCGGCTACGGTCCGGAGGGAACGAAGGGTCAGTTCGCCGTCCACCTCCACGTGGGGATCTATTCCTTCGAAGGAGGCAGGGAGATCAGTGTGAACCCTTATTATGTTCTTCTCTCACTGGAAAACCGCAGACTGGAATATGAATTTTCAGAGTAATACTTCTGGAGATATACCTGAGGATGTGTTATACTATTCCCAGTATGTTTGAATCAGGAGGTGGAACCATGAATCTGCCGTCTGCATTTGAGGAGAAGATGCAAGGGCTTCTTGGGGAAGAGATGGACGCATATCTGGCGTGTTATGAGGAACCCAGATATTACGGGCTGCGTGTGAATACGGCTAAGATCTCCGTGGAGGAATTCAGGAAGATCTGTCCGTTTGAGATCACGCCGATCCCGTGGATCGAGAATGGATTTTATTATGACGGGGAACGATTGTCCCCGGCAAAGCATCCTTATTATTTTGCAGGGCTTTATTATCTTCAGGAACCAAGCGCCATGACTCCGGCAAGCCGGCTTCCCATCGAACCCGGCGACCGGGTATTGGACTTATGCGCCGCGCCCGGAGGCAAGGCGACGGAGCTTGGAGCGAAGCTTCTTGATACGGGGCTTCTCGCGGCGAATGATATCAGCAGTTCAAGGGCCAAAGGACTGCTTAAGAATATAGAAGTGTTCGGAATCGGCAATGTGCTGGTGCTGAGCGAAGAGCCGGGGAAGCTTGTGCAGTATTTCCCGGAATATTTTGATAAGATCCTGATCGACGCACCCTGTTCGGGAGAGGGGATGTTCAGGAAGGATAAGAAGATGGTGAAGGCATGGGAGGAGCACGGGCCGGAGTATTTCTGCAATATCCAGAAGAGCATCATCCTTCAGGCGGCGCAGATGTTAAGGCCCGGGGGGATGCTCTTATATTCCACCTGTACCTTCGACGGCCGGGAGAATGAACGGGTGATCGGATACTTAAGAGAACATGAGCCGGAATTCCAGATTCTTGATATCGCACCCTATGAGGGGTTCTGCCAGGGGATCCCTGAGATGCTTGAGGAGCCGGACGGGGAGCTTCGCAGAACGGTCCGTATATTTCCGCATAAGATGCGGGGGGAAGGACACTATCTTGCGCTTCTTAGGAAGGGAGACTCCGGTACGGCCAGAGGACAGGCTGTATCGGACCGGGCTTTGGCAGCCAAAGAGAGAACCGGGGCAAAAGCCGGGAAGATCCCGGAACCGCTTACGGAGTTCTTCCGGGATATTACCTTCGGGCTTGACGCCTCAAGGCTTGATATCCGTGGGGAGCGCGTCTATTATATGCCGGAGGGGCTGCCGGATCTTCGGGGCGTCAGGTTCCTTCGGACAGGGCTTCTGCTTGGAGAACTTAAGAAGAACCGGTTCGAGCCAAGCCAGGCGCTTGCCATGTATCTCAAGAAGGAAGAATACAGGCATTGCATTGATTTTCCGGCAGAGGATGAGAGAGTCCTTAAGTATCTCAAGGGTGAGACTCTGGATGTAGAAGAGCTGGCTTCGGCGAAGGAGAAGGGCTGGAGGCTTGTCTGCGTAGACGGCTATCCCCTTGGATTCGGGAAGCTTTCAGGCGGAGTCCTCAAGAACAAATACCTGCCGGGCTGGAGGCTGTGCTGATGATCCGATTAGATAAATATCTGGCTGATATGGGAGTTGGAACCCGACAGGAGGTAAAGCGGTATATTAGAAAGGGTTCCGTCTCGGTGGACGGTAAGACCGTAAAGGCCCCGGAGCAGAAGATCGACGGGGAGACGCAGCGGGTCGCCGTGGACGGACAGGAGATCGGGTATGCCGCTTATGAGTATTATATGCTGAATAAGCCGGCGGGCGTCATCTCTGCCACAGAGGATCAAAGAGACAGGACGGTTATCGACTTGATCGGGGATAGGAAGCGCAAGGACCTGTTTCCCGCAGGAAGGCTCGATAAGGATACGGAGGGCCTTCTGCTGATCACCAACGACGGACAATTGGCGCACCGTCTGCTGTCTCCGCGCCGTCATGTGGACAAGACCTATTACGCCAGAATCAGAGGGCGTGTGACGGAAGAAGACGTCGGAAGCTTTGCGCATGGCGTGAACATCGGTTCCGGAGAAGCGCAAGAATGGACGGCTCCCGGAGTTCTTGAGATTATAGCGGGCGGGGAGGAGTCCGAGATCCTGCTTACGATACAGGAAGGGAAATACCATCAGGTAAAGCGGATGTTTGAGGCCGTGGGCAAGGAAGTGGCCTATCTTCGGCGGGAGCAGATGGGGACATTGACGCTCGACAGAGACTTGAAGCCGGGAGAATACCGGCCGCTTACGGCGGAAGAATTAGCGCTGCTTAAGGCATTGTAGGAGAAGGAGTTTAAGGATGTTAGAGACGAAGATGCTTAAGGATATAGATGCGGTTATATTTGATATGGACGGGACACTGGTAGATTCTATGTGGATCTGGCCGTCTATCGACAGGGATTTCTATGCCAAATATGGTCTGACTGCGCCTGAGAGCTTTCCGGATGATATGGAAGGGATGAGTTTTACGGAGGTTGCGCAGTTCTTCCTGGATTCGTTCCCGACGCTTTCGCATACGCGGGAAGAGATCATGGAGGAGTGGACAGAGATGGCGCATGAGAGGTACATAAGCCAGGCTCCGCTCAAAGAGGGTGTATATGATTTTATCGTGGAGATGAAGCGGCAGGGCAAGAAGATCGGTATTGCCACCAGCAACGGCAGGAAATTAGTCGACGATACCCTGGAGGCGCTTAAGGTGGTGGCGTATTTTGATGTGGTAAGGACGGCCTGTGAAGTTGCCAAGGGTAAGCCCGCCCCGGATGTGTACCTTCTGGTGGCAAAGGAGTTGGGCGTTGAGCCGGCGCGCTGTCTTGTATTCGAAGACGTACCCATGGGGATTCTTGCCGGGAAGAACGCCGGGATGAAGGTCTGTGCGGTGGATGATGAGTGCTCCAGGCCGCAGGAAGGCAGAAAAAGGGAGCTTGCAGATTATTATATTTACCAGTATGATGATATCAGAAATGAGACGTATGAGGTGTTGTAGATGAGCACAGGATTTTTGCCTGTCTGTAGGAAGGATATGGAAGAGCGGGGATGGGATGCTGTGGATTTTGTCTATGTATCGGGCGACGCCTATGTCGACCATCCTTCCTTTGGCCATGCCATTATCACCAGAGTCCTGGAGGCCCACGGATACCGTGTGGGGATCATCGCCCAGCCGGACTGGAAGGATCCGGCAAGCATCGCGGAATTCGGCGAACCAAGGCTTGGATTCCTGGTGTCGGCGGGGAATATGGATTCCATGGTGAACCATTATTCCGTGTCGAAGAAGCGCAGGAAGACAGATGCATATACCCCGGGAGGTGTGATGGGCAGGAGGCCGGATCATGCGGCCGTTGTCTACGGCAACCTGATCCGACAGACTTACAAACGGACGCCGGTGATCCTTGGCGGGATCGAGGCAAGCCTTCGGAGGCTTGCGCACTATGATTACTGGTCGGACAGTCTGAAACGGTCCGTACTCCTGGATTCGGGGGCGGATCTGATCTCTTACGGGATGGGGGAGCGCTCGATCGTGGAGATCGCGGAAGCGCTGGAGAGCGGGATCGCTGTCTGTGATCTGACATTTATCCAGGGGACGGTCTATAAGACAAGGGATCCGGCCAATGTCTATGACGGGATCATGCTGCCCGGGTACGAGGATATGAGAAGCGATAAGCTTCTGTATGCCAGGAGCTTCTATACACAGTATTGCAATACGGACCCATTCTCGGGGAAGAGGCTGATCGAGCCTTACGGAGAGCATCTGTATGTGGTGCAGAATCCGCCGTCGCGGCCGCTCAGTCAGATGGAGATGGATGATATCTACCGTTATCCTTATATGCGGACGTACCATCCGTCCTATGAGAAGGCGGGCGGCGTCCCTGCCATAGCGGAAGTGAAGTTCAGTCTTATCAGCAGCCGGGGATGCTTTGGAGGATGTAACTTCTGTGCGCTTACCTTTCATCAGGGGAGGATCCTGCAGGCCAGAAGCCATGAATCCCTGATCGAAGAAGCCAGAGGGTTCTTGGAGGATAAGGAGTTCAAGGGATATATCCATGACGTGGGCGGGCCTACGGCGAATTTCAGACAGCCTTCCTGTAAGAAGCAGTTGTCTAAGGGTGTGTGCAGAGAGAAGCAGTGCTTGTTCCCCAAGCCCTGTAAGAACCTGACCGCGGACCACATGGATTATGTCTCGCTGCTTCGCCGTCTGCGAAGTCTTCCGGGAGTGAAGAAGGTGTTCATCCGTTCCGGTATCCGGTTCGATTATTGTATGGCAGACAAGGATGATACCTTTTTTAGGGAGCTGTGCCGGTATCATGTGAGCGGGCAGCTTAAAGTCGCGCCGGAGCATGTGTCGGACACCGTGCTTGAGAAGATGGGCAAGCCCAGGAATCAGGTCTATCAGGCATTCGTGAAGAAATACGAAGCCATCAACCGGCAGATCGGTAAGAAACAGTATCTTGTGCCCTACCTGATGTCCTCCCATCCGGGTTCGTCGCTTAAGGAGGCCATTGAGCTGGCAGAATATCTGCGGGATCTGGGGCATATGCCGGAGCAGGTGCAGGACTTCTACCCAACGCCTTCGACCATCTCTACCTGCATGTACTATACCGGGGTGGACCCAAGGGATATGAAACCGGTGTATGTACCAAGGAACCCTCATGAGAAGGCGCTGCAGCGGGCGTTGATCCAGTATCGGGATCCGAAGAACTATTATCTGGTTCTTGAGGCGTTAAGGAAGGGCGGCAGGATGGACCTGGTGGGATATGGAAGCCGCTGCCTGATCCGTCCGCGCAGGCCGGGATCACGAAATAAATCAGTCAAATAAGGGGGATAATACTATGAAAATCGCATTGGTAACAGGGGCGTCTTCCGGTATCGGAAGAGAATTCGCCGTCCAGATTCCAAGGCTCTATAAGAATCTCGACGAGTTGTGGGTGGTTGCAAGAAGAACGGACCGGCTGACCGAACTGCAGGAACAGATCCATATTCCGATCAGGGTCTTTGACGGAGATCTGATGAGGGATTACATTTTCGAGCGGATCGAGAGGGAGCTGTCCAGACAGGGCGCCGAGGTCCGTATGCTTGTCAATGCGGCAGGATATGGGAAGGCGGGGGCTTTTGATGAGATTGATTCCAGGGAACAGCTTGGGATGATCGATTTGAATTGCCGGGCGCTGACCAAGATGATCTGGACATGCATGCCTTATCTTACGAAAGGAAGCAGAATCGTTAATATTGCATCATCAGCGGCATTTGCCCCGCAGCCGGGGTTCGCGGTCTACGCAGCTTCCAAATCCTACGTCTACAGTCTTGCGCAGGCGCTTGCGGCTGAGCTTGAACCAAAGGGGATCTCTGTGACGGCTGTGTGTCCGGGCCCAGTTGATACAGAGTTCTTCCGGCATTCCGGTGTGCTTCCCAATGCGTTCAAGGAATCGGCGATGGCGGATCCAAGGCTCGTGGTACGGCAGGCGCTCAAGGATTCTGTGGACAGGAAGCGCGTGTCCGTATACGGGATGCCGATGAAAGGGGCAAGGATCGCGGCAAAGCTTCTTCCCTACACCCTGATCGCCAATATATTGAGATGGGCCAATAAGATGGAATAGGTTGAGGAGGAGAGCGGGCAGATGAAGATTGAGAAAGGACAGCCCGGATATCTGAGAGTACAGAAGACCAGGTATCTGCTGTGGGCTGTGGTGGAATTTGCGGTCGTGGCGGCAGTTTTCATCCTTGGGTATGTTCAGACAGGGAAGAAGGAGAATCTATTCACGGTCGTTGCAATTGTGGGCTGTCTTCCGGCGGCAAAGATGCTGGTGGAATTTATCACCATGTATCCCCATCAGGGGATCGAGCCTTCGAAATATCGTGAGATCGAAGAGAAGGCGCCGCTTGTCACACGGGTGTATGATCTGCTCATCACAAGCACGGGAAAAGGAATGCCGGTAGAGGCATTCGTCATATACGGGCATGTGCTGTGCGGCTATACCAGGAGCCCTAAGACGGATGACGCGGTTCTTGCCGGAGCGATCAAGAAGACGCTCTTAGACCAGCGGTATGATAAGATGACGGTTAAGATATTCCATGATTATTCCATGTTTCTTGCCAGAGCCGAGGGGCTGAATAACATTGCCGCGGTGGAGCGGCAGGAGAGTGACCGGAACGAACAGAATATCAAGAGGATTCTGACTGGTATTTCTATGTAAAAAGGAGAGTGTTTCTTAAAGGAACTACCAAGTGCAGCGTTTATGAAAGAGATTATCGTTACGAAGAACGAAGCCGGACAGAGGCTTGACAAATTATTGAAAAAATATATGAATAATGCACCGAACAGCTTCTTCTACAAGATGCTCCGCAAGAAGAATATCGTCCTGAACGGAAAGAAGGCGGCCGGGCGGGAAAAGCTTACAGAGGGAGATTGTATCAAGCTGTTCTTGTCGGACGAGACTATTGGGAAATTTACCGCCAAGAAGAGCAGGGGTGTACCTGGGAGTCCGCCGTCCAGGAGAACGGCTCTTGACGTGATCTATGAGGATCCGGATATTCTTCTTATTAATAAGCCGGCCGGGATGCTGTCGCAGAAAGCCGGTAAGGACGATGTGTCGGCGGTGGAGCATGTGATCTCATATTTGCTTCGGACGGGAGCGGTAACAGAAGAAGAACTTCGGCTTTTCAGGCCCTCGGTGTGCAACCGCTTAGACCGCAATACCAGCGGTCTGATCATTGCGGGAAAGAGCCTCCCTGGTTCACAGACTATGGGGGAGCTTCTTAAGAATCGGACGCTTCAGAAGTATTATCTGTGCGCGGTGAAGGGAAGGATCACCGAATCGAAGCGTCTTCATGGATTCCTTCAGAAGGATGAGGCGAATAACACGGTAACCGTCGGCGGCAGCGGCGGGGTCCGGATCGAGACCGAGTATTTCCCGCTGGCGTGGACTAAAGAGCTTACGCTTCTTAAGGTTCATCTGATCACCGGGAAAACCCATCAGATCCGAGCGCATCTGGCGTCGGTGGACCATCCGCTTCTGGGGGACGGCAAATACGGAGATCCGGTCTTTAACGAGGCTTACAGGAAACGATATCAGATCTGCCATCAGCTCCTTCACGCTTACCAGGTCGTATTTCCTGTTATGGAAGGGAATTGCCGGGAAGTTTCCGGAAAGACATTTACAGCGAAGGTGCCGGCCGTGTTCTGGCATTTGATAAAGGAGACAGCATGGGAACATGGAACTCAAGAGGCCTTAGAGGTTCAACATTAGAGGATATGGTCAACCGGACCAACGAGTGGTATCTGGAGAAGGGGCTTGCCCTGATCCAGAAGATACCTACGCCGATCACTCCGGTGAAGATGGATAAGGAGCACAGGCATATCACCCTGGCGTATTTCGACCAGAGGAGTACCATCGATTATATCGGCGCGGTCCAGGGGATTCCCATTTGCTTTGACGCCAAGGAATGTGTCGCCGAGACATTTCCGCTGCAGAATATCCACGATCATCAGGTCAGTTTCATGGAAGCGTTCGAACGCCAGGGCGGCATTGCATTTATTCTCATCTATTATTCTTCGAAGAATATACTTTATTATATGAGATTCGAAGAATTGTGCGGTTTCTGGAACCGGGCAAAGGAGGGCGGACGCAAAAGCTTCCGGTTCGAGGAATTGGATGAGCGGTTTTTCATGGAGTTTATGCGGGGATGTTATGTCCCCTACCTGGATGCCATGAATCTGGATCTGGAAATCAGGGATGAACTTGACAAAGAGTGAGAAAATGCTTATAATTCTATACGATTTCATTCAATTCAATATGGTAGTAGACTAAAGCAGAGATAATGAATGGAGGTACTATGAAGAGAGTTTTACATACTCCGGAAGGAGTCAGGGACATATATAATGTAGAATGTGGAAAAAAGCTTGCGCTTGAAGGACGCTTGAAGAAGATCTTTCATCTGTATGGTTATCATGATATTGAACCGCCTACATTTGAGTATTTTGATGTGTTCAGGAAAGAGATCGGTACGATTCCTTCAAAAGATCTGTACAAATTTTTTGACAAGGACGGGAATACCCTGGCGCTTCGCCCGGATATCACACCGTCCATAGCAAGGGTTTCCGCGACTTTATTTAAAGACGAGACGCTGCCTGTCAGGCTGTGCTACACAGGCAGCACGTTTATCAATCATTCGAATTATCAGGGACGGCTTCGCGAGACGACACAGATGGGAGCCGAGCTGATGGGCGATGATTCTGTGGAGGCGGATGCGGAGATGATCGCGCTGGTGGTCGAGTGTCTGTCGACCATTGGGCTTAAGGAATTCCAGTTAAGTCTGGGAAATGTTGATTTTATACAGAGCTTGATCGAGGATGCAAGCCTTAATGAGGAAGCCCAGGAGCGTGTGCGGGAGCTTATCAACAACCGGAATTTCTTCGGTGTGGAGGAATTTCTCGAGAGCATCCAGGTGAAGAGAAGCTCCAAGGAAGCATTCGCGGCGCTTAATGATCTGGTAGGCGGGATCGCGACTCTGGCCCAGGCGAAGAATATCGCGCCTAATTCCAAAGGGGTCAAGGCGATTCGGCGTCTGGAGAAGATCTATGATACTCTGAAGCTCTACGGGGCAGAGAAGTTTGTTACTTTTGATTTCAGTATGAGTGGTACTTATGGATACTACTCCGGGATCATCTTCCGGGTCTATACTTTTGGTACCGGTGACGCCATCGTGAAGGGAGGCAGATACGACCATCTGACCGAGAAGTTTGGAAAGCAGTCTCCGGCCATTGGGTTTGCCATCGTGGTGGATGAACTGATGAACGCGCTGGTTCGTCAGAAGGTCCGGATCAACTATACCAGGAAGAATACCATTGTGCTGTATGATGAAGACCGCAGACGGGAAGCTCTGTCTCTTGCACGGGATTTCCGGAGGAAGGGCAAGGATACGGAGCTTCTTGGCAGACGCGGGGATAAAACGCTGAAGGACTACATAGAATACGGCAATGAATATTACGCCGGTAATATGATCTATCTTCAGCAGACAGGGGAGATCACCATGATCAATCTGATCACCGGAGAACAGAAGACATTAAACAGCAGTTCGGATAGGAGTTCATAAGATGAGATATCTAACATTTGCGTTGGGGAAGGGGCGTCTGGCAGAGCAGACGCTGAAATTATTCGAGAAGATAGGGATTACATGTGAAGAAATGAAGGATAAGGGGTCACGTAAGCTGATCTTTGTGAATGAGCCGTTGAAGCTTAAGTTCTTCCTGGCAAAAGGACCGGATATACCGACTTATGTAGAATACGGCGCCGCGGATATCGGAGTGGCCGGAAAGGATACGATCCTGGAAGAAGGGCGCAAGGTCCACGAGGTGCTGGACCTTGGATATGGCAGTTGTAAGATGTGCGTGTGCGGGAAGGAAGAATCCAGGCCCCTGTTAAGGCACCACGAGCTGATCCGGGTTGCCACCAAGTATCCGAATATCACCAAGGATTATTTCTATAATACGAAGCATCAGACCGTGGAGATCATCAAGCTTAACGGTTCTATAGAACTGGCACCGATCGTTGGGCTTGCCGAGGTGATCGTGGATATCGTGGAGACCGGGACAACGCTTAAGGAGAACGGGCTTGAGGTGCTCGAGGAGGTCTGTCCATTATCTGCGCGGATGATCGTGAATCCGGTGAGTATGCGGATGGAAAGTACGCGGATCAAGAATCTGCTGACACAGCTTCGGACGCAGATATAGGGAGTTCTTTGAGCGACAATAGAGAAAGAAGGATGTAGTATGAAGATCATGCATTTGGACAGGGATACGAGACAGAATATTCTGGAGAAGCTTCTGAAGCGCAGCCCGAATCAGTATGGTGAATATGAGAGTGCGGTTTCCGAGATATTGGAACGTGTGAAGTCAAAAGGAGACCAGGCGCTTTTCGAATATACAGAGAAGTTTGACAAAGCGAAGATATGCGCGGATACGGTCAGAGTGACGAAAGAAGAGATCGAGGAAGCTTATGAGCTTGTAGAGCCGGGGCTTGTGGAAGTCATCCGTAAGGCGCTTCATAATATCGAAGATTACCATACCAAGCAGAAGCAATACAGTTGGTTTGACAGTAAGCCGGACGGGACGATGCTGGGGCAGAAGGTAACGCCCCTTCAGAGAGTCGGCGTCTATGTGCCGGGAGGGAAGGCGGCCTACCCTTCCTCCGTATTGATGAATATCATACCTGCGAAGGTAGCAGGGGTGGAAGAGATTGTGATGGTGACTCCGCCCGGAAGAGACGGGAAGGTGGCAAGCCATACGCTGGTTGCTGCCAATGAGGCGGGCGCGGATGTGATCTACAAGGTTGGCGGCGCGCAGGCAGTCGCGGCGTTGGCTTACGGTACGAAGAGCATTCCCAAGGTGGATAAGATCGTAGGGCCGGGGAATATCTATGTGGCGTTGGCGAAGAGAGCAGTATATGGGCATGTCAGCATTGACGCCGTCGCCGGGCCCAGTGAGATCCTGGTGATCGCGGATGAGACGGCCAATCCAAGATATGTTGCGGCCGACTTGTTATCCCAGGCGGAGCATGACGAACTGGCGTCCGCAATCCTTGTCACGACCAGCGAGACGCTTGCCAGGCAGGTGTCTGAGCAGGCAGATGCTTTTGTAGATGAGTTATCAAGAAGCGAGATCATCCGAAAATCCCTGGATAATTATGGATATATCCTGACAGCGGATACAATGGAGGATGCCATAGCAATCGCGAATGATATCGCTTCGGAGCATGTGGAGATCCAGACGAGGAATCCTTTTGACGTGATGACGAAGGTCCGCAATGCGGGCGCGATCTTTATCGGAGAATATTCCAGCGAACCTTTGGGAGATTATTTTGCAGGTCCGAACCATGTACTTCCTACCAACGGGACGGCCAGGTTCTTTTCCCCGCTGTCGGTGGATGATTTCATCAAGAAATCCAGTATCATCGCATATTCCCGCGAGGCATTGGAGGCAGTGCACGAAGACATCGAACGGTTCGCGAAGGCAGAGCAGTTGACGGCTCATGCCAATTCCGTCTATGTGAGATTCGAGAAGGAAGGTTAATTATGGAGAGAACGGCAAGTATTAGAAGAACAACGAAGGAAACCGACGTCAGGCTTACGCTGAACCTGGACGGGACAGGGAAGAATGCGATCCATACAGGGATCGGCTTCTTTGACCATATGCTTAACGGGTTTGCAAGGCACGGGCTGTTTGATCTTGAGGCAGAGGTGAACGGCGACCTTGAGGTGGACTGCCACCATACGGTTGAAGATACCGGGATCGTTCTTGGGCAGGCGATTCTTAAGGCGGTAGGTGACAAAGCCGGTATCAGGAGATACGGACATTTTATCCTTCCGATGGACGAGACACTTGTCTTATGTGCGGTGGATCTCTCGGGAAGACCGTATCTTAAGTTTGACTCTGCATTTACCGCGGAACGCCTTGGAGGGCTGGATACAGAGATGGTAAAGGATTTCTTCTATGCCGTGTCCTACAGCGCGATGATGAATATCCATCTTCGAGTCCTTGACGGAGATAATAATCATCATATGGCGGAGGCATTGTTCAAGAGCTTTGGAAAGGCGCTGGATATGGCGGTTCAAAAAGAGCCGCGGATCGAGGAAGCCTGGACTACGAAGGGAAGTTTATAAAGGAGATGAAGCAATGAGTTATAAGAGATTGATCCCCTGTATTTTCATCGCAGAGGGAAAGGCGGTAAGCTGGTTTGACGACCGTACCGTCATTGCAGAGGATGCAATTGAGCTGGCGAAGCGCTATAGTGATAACGGGGCGGATGAACTGATCGTGTTCGATTTGTCGGATTATGCAAATGAGCATGACGAGGCGATCGATCTGATGAAACGAATGAACCGCATCATCCGGATTCCGATGGTTGCCGGCGGGAATGTAAAACGCCAGGAGGATATTAAGAAGATCCTCTATGCAGGCTCTAAGCGGGCGATCCTGAATTTTTCAAAACAGGACAGTGTGAAGCTGATTGAAGATGCTGCCAGGCGCTTTGGGAAAGAGAAGCTTGCAGTATCTCTGAATGATTTTGACGCATTGTTCAAGCATCAGCATGTAATCAGAGAATGCTGCAGTGAGATTATCTTTATGCACAGGCTGGATCTGAATTCTGTGGCAAATATTACGGATATTCCCTGCGTGATCGTGACGGATACCATGGAGAGCCCGGAGCTCTTCAAGATTCTTGAATCGCCGGGCGTCAAGGGACTCTCAGGACGGTTTGTCAGCCAGCCGGATATGGACTTTGCCGCGTTCAAGGATCAATGCGAGCAGCGGCAGATCCGAATGACCTCCTATGAGAGCATGATGGAATTCTCACAGTTTCAGACCAATGAACAGGGATTGCTTCCGGTTATCGTACAGCATTACAAGACCCAGGAGGTATTGATGCTGGCATACATGAATGAAGAGGCGTTCTATCATACCATCAAGACCGGCCGGATGACGTATTACAGCAGAAGCAGGCAGCAATTGTGGGTCAAGGGAGAGACCAGCGGCCATTACCAGTATGTCAAATCCCTGACCATAGATTGTGACAACGATACGCTGCTTGCCAAGGTGGATCAGGTGGGTGCGGCGTGCCATACGGGGAATCCGACCTGTTTCTTCCGGCATATTGCGGGGAACGACTATGACGAGACAAATCCGCTGCGGGTATTTGAATCGGTATATGAGACGATCCTTGACCGTATGGAGCACCCCAAGGAAGGGTCCTATACGAATTATCTGTTTGAGAAGGGAATCGATAAGATCTTAAAGAAGGTAGGGGAAGAGGCGACGGAAGTCGTGATTGCAGCGAAGAATCCTAATCCGGAGGAAGTGAAATATGAGCTGTCGGATTTCCTGTACCATGCCATGGTTTTGATGGCGCTCAAAGGGATTACGTGGGATGATATCATAAAGGAACTGGCGGACCGGTAAACAAGAATCATACTTTGGACAGAAGACGCATATGCTGTTGTGAGGTGATGTGTGATGAATGATTCTGAGAAGAGAAGGCGGCAGTTGCTGGAGCAGACCAGGGATCTGTATAGTGAGAGGAGAACAGCGCCGGCGGTGCATCCAAGGTATAAGGCGGCTTACCAGCAGATCTATGAGGATGGGCAAAGTAATCCTGCCGGGACGTTTGGGATTCGGCTGTTTTTGTGTCTGGTGCTGTTTGCGGCGTTTGTTTCGATGGATAAGAACGGGCGCGAGGTGTGGCAGGTGGACAGCAGCCGCATTATGAATGAGATCACGTCGGATGTGGATATCGCGGAGGTTTGGAAGGAGCTTTGAATTCTATACCATAGTTCACGAATTATTGTGGACTATGGTTTTTTTATTACAAACAGTATATAACAGTTGACAACAGATATAAACTGTTATATACTGTTTGTAACGAAGGAGGGATGAAATGAAATTAATCATTAATCATTCTTCCATGCAGCCAATCTACGAACAGATTGTGGAGCAGATTAAGAACAAGGTGATGCATGGAGAACTTAAGGAGGATACGATGCTCCCGTCGGTACGGACGCTGGCGAAGGAGCTGAAGGTCAGTGCACTGACCGTGAAGAAGTCTTATGATGTGCTGGAGGAAGAAGGTTTCGTGAACACGGTTCACGGGAAGGGAAGCTTCGTAGCCTTTGCCAATCAGGGACTCCTGCTTGAGGAGAAGAAGAAGGAAGTGGAAGCCGATCTGGAGAAGGCCATCCGGAAGGGCAGAAGCTGCGGATTGACGGATTCGGAGATCCGGACATTATTCGAGATCATTCTGGAGGATTGATGTTCCGGCAGAATGGAAGACGGGTGATATTGGAGGATGAATGAGATGCTGAGACTGAATAAAGTGAAGAAAAACTATAAAGGATTTCAATTAGATTGTACCTTGGAGGTACAGGAAGGATGCGTGACAGGGCTGATCGGCAAGAACGGGGCCGGGAAGAGTACCACGTTCAAGGCGATCCTGGGGCTGCTCCATACAGACGGCGGCAGTATCGAGATCTTTGGGAAACCGATTACCAAGATTGGAGTCCGGGAGAAGGAAGATATCGGAGTTGTGATGTCAGATTCCGGGTTCAGCGGGTATCTGACTGTTCAAGACCTGATTCCGATGTTAAGAAACATGTACCCGCGTTTTCAGGAAGCGGAATTCTTAAGGGAATGTAATGAGCAGAAGCTTCCCCTGAATAAGAAGATCAAGGAATTTTCCACCGGGATGAAGCGCAGATTACAGGTATTGGCGGCGATCACTCATGGGGCGAAGCTTCTGCTCCTGGATGAGCCAACGGCGGGGCTTGATGTGATCGCAAGAGACGAGCTTCTGGATATGCTGCGGACATACATGGAGCAGGACGGACGGGCAATCCTGGTAAGCTCCCACATTTCCAGCGACCTGGAAGGGCTGTGCGACGATATTTACATGATCGATAACGGGAAGATCGTGCTCTACGAGGAGACGGATGTCCTGCTTGATACCTACGGTGTTCTGAAGGTGACAAAAGAGCAGTATGAGAAGCTGGATCATACTCATATCCTGCGCCATAAGAAGGAGGAATTCGGGTATAGCTGCCTGACAGACCAGCGGCAGTTCTATCAGGAGAATTACCCTGAGATTGCCATTGAGAAGGGAACTATTGACGAATTAATCATGATGATGATACGAGGTGAGAGATGATGAAGGGATTATTTATTAAGGATTTAAGATTGATGAAGGCACAGAAGCATTTCTTTGGGGTTGTTCTGATGATGATGGTGATATTCCTGACGGTTTATACGGATTTTTCATTTGTGATCGCATATATCACGGTGATGTTTGGTTTTCTGACAGTGTCGACGATAAGCTTTGACGAACAGGATAACGGTCTGGGATATCTTCTCGCCCTGCCGGTCAGCCGTAGAGACTATGTGAAAGAGAAGTATCTGTTCAGCATTGCAACGGCGATTCCGGGTCTTATGATCGTATCCGTTCTTGCGTTTGCGGTATCCAGAATCCGGGGAATAGATTTCGTTGTGGAAGAATGGGTGATGACAACAGCGGTAAGTCTTCTGATCGTTGGGGTAATGCTGAGTGTGGTAATACCTGTGCAGTTAAAATTCGGGGCAGATAAGAGCCGTGTTGTAATGCTGATATTATTCGGCGGCGGCTCCCTGACGATATATGCGGGGGTTAAGATCTGTGATACCTTCGGGATCGACTATATGCCGATGCTTAATTGGCTTGCCGGGATTCGTCCAACGATAACCCTGGCGGGTGTTGCTTTGGTCTGCACGGTTTTGATGGGAGTTTCTTATCTGATTTCCCGCAGCTTCATTGAGGCAAGAGAGTTTTGAGGAGGGAGGCAAATGCGAAGCATTTCTGGAATGCTGACCGACGACTTGCCCTTGAACGAAGGTGAGGGGGCATTACATAAAGGAGGGAGGCAAATGCGAAGCATTTCTGGAATGCCGACCGACGACTTGCCCTTGAACGAAGGTGAGGGGGCATTACATAAAGGAGGGAGATAGTATATGTGGATAGGATGGTATATTCTTTTCAGGATAGGTGAAATTATAGGGATATGCAGGCTGATCTATTTCTTTGCGGTGGAGAGAAACCGGGATATGAAACGGGAAATGAATGATAAAAGTTCTGGAAATGCATCCACTTAATTGTTATAATAGAACCGTCAGTCATTGAAGTGAAAAGGCGGGGGTATGACGTGGATTACGAATTATTGTTAAATGAGATCATCAATATCGGCAAGGAGATGATAAAAAGCGGAGCAGAGACTGACCGGGCGGAGGACAGCATGTACCGGATGCTTGAGAGCTATGAGCTGGAACAGTGCAGCGTCTTTGCGATCCAGAGCGATATCCAGGCGACGATACGGCCTAAGGACGGGCATTTTATCACGCAGATCAGACGGGTCCATAGTACGGGCTTCAACTATGACCGGCTGGATTATCTCAACAATCTGTCCAGATATATCTGCAAGGAAAAACCTTCCGTAGAAGAGATCCATGAGAAATATCTGGAAGTGTTAAACCGTAAGCCCCAGCCCCGGTATCTGCAGTATGTGGCGGCTGTTTTAGGCGGCGTGGGGTTCGGTGTGTATTTTGGGTGCGACTGGCTGGATGCTCTTGTGGCGATTGTGATCTGTGCGGTTGTGGAGGTGTATCTGGGCAATATCCTGGATCAGAAGGAACACAGCCTTGTAGTGTATAATCTTGTGATCGCGTTCCTGTCTTCCGCAGCGGTATTTCTGGCCGGGAAAGCAGGGCTTGGGCACCATCCGGACCGGATCGTGCTGGGGCTTAATATGGTTCTGATCAGCGGACTTGGGGTTGCCAATGGGATCCGGGATGTACTGAACCGTGCATATTTGTCCGGAATCATCAATATCATGAATGCCTGCCTGGGCGCGATCGCCATCGCCTGCGGGACAGGACTTGCCATGCTGCTTTTCAAGGGAGACATGTATGAGATGTACATAGCCCCAAATATTGCGGTGCAGCTGATCTCCTGCGGGGTGGCGAGTATGGGATTCGCCCTGGTATTCAAGGCTGCGGTTCTGCAGTCTTTCTATGCCGGGATTGGAGGAGCGGTCAACTGTGCCTGTTACGTGCTGGTACTGAACCTTCACGGGAATGATTTTATGGCGGTGATGGCGGGAGCGGCTTTCGTGGCGGCTTACGCGTATCGGATGTCCAGGATCCACCGTGCTCCGGCAACCATATTCTTGACGACATCCATTATGCCGGTGATTCCCGGGGCGACGCTGTTCTATCTGATGCATGGATTGGTCCAGTCTGATTACGCGCTGGCGTCCGGGCAGACGATTCTGTTGGCGCAGACCTGCCTGGCGGTTGCATTTGGATTCTTGATCGTGGAGATTGCAATGCGGTATGTGGGAGAGAAGAGGTAGCGTTCGGAAATATTTAATAAAAGCACGCAAAATATTGCGTGCTTTTCTGTTTTGTGGTACGATATACCAGTAGTAAATGTACTAAAAAGCAAGGAGAATGATTATGGCAGTAACAATACAGCAGATAGCGGAAGCGGCCGGCGTATCAAGAGGAACTGTAGACAGGGCGCTGAATAACCGGGGGCGGATCAATCCTGAGGTGGCAAAGCAGATCAGACAGATCGCAGAGGAGATGGGGTATGTTCCTAAGAACAGGAAACGCTCTGCGGCCTCGAAAGGGAAGATCCGGATCGGCGTTGTCACACAGCTTGCCAGATCTTCCTTCATGCTGGAGGTGAACCGTGGGATCCGGCAAGCAGCAGAAGAGCTTAAGGAGAAAGGGATCGAGCTTCTTGTAAGAGAGGGCTTATCCGTAGATGAAGAGGAGCAGTTAAGCGCCATAAATGCGTTGGTCAAAACGGGAATCCAAGGCTTGGCGGTGATGCCGGTGGATTGCGAGAGCATCCGCATGAAGCTGAACTGGCTGATCGAAGAGAAGAGAATCCCTGTCGTGACCTTTAATTCAGACATTGTCGGAACCAAAAGGAGCTGCTATGTAGGAATGGACAACCGCAAGAGCGGACGCACCGCGGCGGGACTTCTGGGAATGCTGACCGGAGGAGTCGGCAAAGTTCTGGTGATCACGGGATTCTTCAGCAATCATGTGAATAATGAGCGTGTGGACGGTTTCGTGGAGGAATTGAAGAACGCCTATCCTGATCTTGAATTGGCGGGAGTGCAGGGAAGCTTTGACGACTCGGAAGAGGTAGATAAGATCATCCGGAATACGTTACTGAACATGCCGGGGATCAACGGGATCTTTGTCGCTTCCGGCGGGCAGGAAGGAATCGCGAGGGCTTACGAGGAGCTGAAGCTTGAGAGACGTCCGTTTACAGTCATCTATGACCTTACGCCCAATAACCGGAAAGCGCTTGCGGATGATGTGGCAGATTTCCTGATCGATCAGGAGGCGTATGTACAAGGCTATCAGCCGCCGCTTGTATTGGCAGATATCCTGTTGAAGGACAAGAAGGTAGCAGAGGAATTCCAGTATACGGATATCAATATCAAGACCAAGTATAATATATAATTTTTACAGAAGGATACAAAAGGGAGGACAGTTCACTTGGAAACTACAGAATCAAAGACAGAGAATAAAGCGGCGGAGATCGATTTCCTGAATGAGGGGATCTTCCTGCCAATGCTGCGTTTTACGGTTCCGATCTTATTTTCCGTGCTGTTTCAGCAGCTTTATAATACCGTCGATACTCTGATCGTCGGGCACACGTTGGGAGAGACGGCATTGGCGGCGATCGGCGCCGCCGTACCGATCTATGATCTGCTGATTGGATTTGCCCTGGGATTCGGCAATGGTTTGTCTATCGTGACAGCCAGGTGCTACGGCGCCGATAACAGACGGATGCTGAAGAATTCGGTTGCGGCGTCCATAGTGATCGGCATGGCGGTCGTGGCAGTGCTTACCATTCTGTCACAGGTCATTATGATTCCGCTGCTTCGTCTGTTACATACACCTCCTGAGATCCTGGGGGAAGCATACCGTTACATCTCGATCATCACATTATTTACCCTGGTGATGTTCGCATATAACCTATGCGCCGGAATCCTCCGGGCAGTAGGGAACAGCATCATGCCTCTGGTATTTCTGATCATTTCCTCTCTGGCCAATATCCTGCTGGATTATGTGTTTATTGCCATGCTTGGGAGAGGTCTTGGAGGCGCTGCAGAAGCGACGGTGCTCGCCCAAGGGATCTCTGTTTTGCTGTGCCTGGTATATATTAAGAAAAGAGTTCCCATGCTGATTCCGGGCAGGGAGAACTTCAAGGCGGACGGGGCGCTGTATAAGGAGATGACGGCGCAAGGATTGTCCATGGGCTTCATGAGCTGCTTCGTCTCGGCGGGAAGCGTGATCCTCCAGTCTGGGATCAACGGCCTGGGGTATCTGTATATTGCGGCGCATACGGCCGCAAGGAGGCTCTATCAGTTCTGCATGATCCCGTTTATCGCTATGACCCAGACGATCAATACATTTGTCTCCCAGAATTATGGGGCGCGAAAGCCGGGGAGGATCCGCAAGGCGGTGAAGTATTCCTATCTGTATGCGGCGGCAATGGCTGTCCTGGTCACGGTTCTGGTCTGGCAATTTGCACCGGCGCTGATCCGGTGGATCTCAGGCTCTAACGAAGAGCTGGTCCTAAGCAACGGTACCTTGTATCTGCGGGTGGTGATGCCCTGTTACGCGATCCTTGGCGTGCTTAACTACAGCCGGACGGCGCTGCAGGCGATCGGACAGAAGCTGCTGCCCATTCTGTCCAGTGTGATCGAGCTGGCGGGGAAGATATTATTTACCATGATATTTATTCCCCGGTTACACTATATGGCGGTCATCGTGTGCGAGCCTGTGATATGGTGTTTTATGGTCGCGGAGCTTCTGATCGCATTCTGGAGGAATCCATTTATCAGAGATGCATGTTCCGAGACAGAGGTTAGATCGATATGAACGATATCTTTATTCGTATATTTTCTGGGAACGGTCTGGATTGGCAATGTGCTCTTGAAAAAACTGTCCGTGGGGCAGCTCATGGAATATCTGCTGTTCAACCTGACCAGCGTGGTGATATTTGCTTTGCTTATGTTCCTTCTGAAAAATGAAAATAGGAGACGCATTCGGACAGTGGATGGAAAACAAAGGGACCTGGACGGTGGGCATGATCTTCTTGAATATACATCCGGTTCTGTGCCAGGAATTGTCCTGGTGGTTCAGGTACAAAGGGATGAGCAATACCGGAAGTGAGCTGCCTTCCATGATGATCATCATCGCGGTGCTTTTCATATTCCATTATATGGGGATGGATGAGCTGCAGAAGAAGGCGGCTGCCGCGCAGCGGCTAAGTATCCAGCAGCAGAATGCGTATATCGGAACAGTGGAAGGGATGCAGGAGGAGATGCGCCGGTGCATGTGATGATCAGCAGGCATGAGGATTGCGTGACCATCCGGGTGAAGAATACGCTGTATCATGAGATTGACCTCAGTAAGATATGGGAGTCAGGATATTCGACGAAGGGGAAGGAGAGAGGGATCGGGCTTACCAGCTATAAGCGGATCCTGGATGGGTATGATAATATAGTGGCCGATGACGATCTTGTTGCGCATGGTCCCGTCGCTGTACTCGGTACCGGCATAGAGACTGCAGAATACAGCCGTCAGAATACCGATGAACAGGGCGCAGCCGAAGAATCCACGGCGCCGCCAAGAAGCAGGTCTACTTTGCTGTCAATACCGGCTTTGGCGCTGACCACGATTACGGGAATTCCCTGGATCCTGGGAAGTACGGCTTTGCCGTTAAGCCCCGGCAGCATCAGGTCAAGTAAGATAAGGTCTGGATTTGACCGGGATAAGACAAGTAAGGCTTCTGTGCCGGAGTAAGCGCGTGAAACGCCGTAGCCTTCTTTGGCAAGAAATATATGTTGCCAAAACTGTGCGGCAGATTTATCATAAAAGGAGAAAGCACGGAAGTATAGTATACAGATATCAGAAGGGAGAGAAAGAAGAACTATGGCATTAGTGACATCAAGACAATTATTATCAGATGCACAGAAGGAAGGATATGCAGTAGGGGCCTTCAATGTGGAGAACATGGAGATGGTACAGGCAGTCGCGGCGGCAGCGGAGGAATTACAGGCGCCTGTTATCATGCAGACGACACCGTCAACGGTCAAATATGCGGATTTTGCGTATTTCTACGCAAATGCGAAGGCGGCGGCAGAGAGTGTATCGGTTCCTGTGGTGATTCATTTAGACCACGGCAACAGCTTTGAGCTCGCCATGCGGGCGCTGCGCACCGGCTATACCTCCGTTATGATCGACGGTTCCCACGGAACTTTTGAAGAAAATATTGCGGTAAGCAAGGCTGTGGCGGATGCCTGTCATCCTTCCGGCGTGCCGGTGGAAGCAGAGCTTGGCAAGGTGGGCGGTAAGGAGGACGACTTAGAAGGCGGAGAAGGGAATCCATATACGGATCCTGAGGAGGCCGGGATATTTGTGGAAAAGACGGGGGTTGATTCGCTGGCAGTTGCGATCGGCACGGCGCACGGCGTCTACAAAGGAATCCCCAGGCTTGATGTCAAGCGCTTAAGTGAGATACGGGAAGTGGTAACGATTCCTCTGGTCCTCCACGGGACATCCGGCGTGCCGGATGACGCGGTGAGAGAATGTATCCGCAGAGGCATCTGCAAGGTGAACTATGCGACGGACTTAAGGATTGCATTTTCCAGGGGAGTAAAGGCATATCTGAAGGAGAATCCGGACGTTTTCGATCCGAAGAAGTACGGAGCGGCAGGCAGAGAAGAAGTGAAACAGTATGTGATGGACAAAATACGTGTCTGCCAAAGCGTAGGGAAAGCAAAATAGACGATGTATTTATAATTATAGTAGGCAGGAATCCCTGCCTATTTTTGTATGGATTTTGCGTGCTATTTGCGTGTGTCATATCGTGTGTATTTGTGGGAAATATACAAATACAAACCACAATATTTGTACAGAATCGCATCTTATCGGACGATGGAATCCCGCATTCGTCAGATCAAAGCGCAGGGTATGGATGCGGAGATTAAAGTTTTTGACGGCCTTTCCCATGGATTAGGGTTAGGAGAGGGAACCGTTGCTGAAGGATGGCTTGACCGCGTGGTCAGTTTCTGGGAAAGGAATCAGTAAAGAAAGAGAGAAGGAAAGATCATGAAAAATCAAGAGAAACCATATATCATCTTCCATATCCTGACATCTATAAACGGAAAGATCACAGGGTCTTTCTTTGGCAGGCAGGAGACGAAGGCGGGAGGTAAATTCTATCAGGTAATGCACATTACGGGATCAAGGCAGACCGTAAAGATCATGCGGCGGTGACAGACAGTTCTTACTATCTGGTATCTGTTGATCCGATGGGCGACCTTTTTTTAGGACGGCCCGGTTGTAAGCAGGAGAGGTCCTGGTTACGACGGAGCGCATATCATAGAAGTCCTGACAGAAGAGGTAAGGGATGAGTATCTTGCATATTTGAAAAAGAATAGGATTTCTTATATCTTTGCAGGGAAAGACCGGATAGACGCCAAGACTGCTGCCGAGAAGCTGTTCCGGATATTCGGAATACGTAAGATGCTTCGGCAGGGCGGCGGAATCACCAACGGGACATTTTCAGAACTGATCGATGAGCTGAGTATCGTTGTTGTGCCCGTTACGGAATGCAAAGGCCAGAATCCGCTGCAATGTAGCGCCGATTCTTAATTATCATAGAAAATCAACTCCTCACATTTTAGTTCTATACATAAAATACAAATTATATTTTACACCAGCGATATTAGAAAAACAAGAGGTACTCCGCCGCCGCACAAGATTTATGGAAAATATTGAGACAGATATTAAAGATTATGATACAATAGGTAAATCTGGAAGAAATGCCTGATATATATGATCAGAGGAAAAGGAGTTGATAGTATGGTTAAGATCAATTGCGAAAAATGTGTCGGATGCGGTCTGTGCGCAGAAGACTGTATTGCCCAGAACATAAAGGTAGGCGAAAAAGCGGCCGTGAAGGGAGAGTGCCTGCAGTGCGGCCATTGCGTTGCGGTCTGTCCGAAGAACGCGGTCTCGATCCCGGATTATGATATGGATGACGTGGAAGAATATCAGGAGGACAGTTTTAAACTGGATCCGAATAACGTGCTGCATGCGATCAAATTCCGGCGCAGCATCCGAAGCTATCAGGAGGAGAAGGTGTCCCGCAGGAAGCTTGAACTCCTTGCCCAGGCAGGACGCTATACGGCTACGGCGGTGAATAACCAGGGCAGTTATTTCGTATTTGTCCAGGATGAACTGGATGAATTAAAAGACAGGGTGTGGAGATATATTGACGGAATAGAGGAAAGAGATGGAGTTAAGGACGCTGCACTGGCACCTTATATCCGGTTTAACCGGCGAAGGAAGGAGAATCTGGCGGACGACTTTCTCTTTCGCAATGCTCCGGCAGTTCTTTTTATCACTTCCGACTGGCCTTTAGATGCTGGGCTGGCCGCGCAGAATATAGAGAGTATGGCTGTTTCCCTGGGAATGGGAGTTCTGTATAACGGTTATCTTGCCCGGATCGCAGAAGCAGATGAAGATGTGAAGAAATGGCTTGGAATTGAAGGAAAACCTGTAAAAGCCTGTATGCTGCTGGGTTATCCGGCAAGGACTTATGTAAGAACGGCGCCCAGAAAAGAGCCGAATGTGATCTGGAAATAAGTCAAAGCCCCGGATATTATAGAAGCCAATCCTAAATCGGATTGGCTTACTCTTGATTTCCCGGTACAATGCTATTTTCCCTGAGCATCCGGATCGTCATCAAACTCATGGACGGACTCATAAGCAGGTTTTCCCATCGTGAGGAGCCCGATATAAGTGGATATAACCAGCTTCTGTGGGATGGTCCGCAATGAGACCGTCCCGTTCCTTCAGCACCTGAGATGCGATCATCAGATCCGCTCCGGCAGAAATAAAATTGACCATCATCGTCAATAATGACACCGTACCGGGATATATATAAATAAAAAGCACACTGCCGAACCCCAATACGATAAAAGGTGTCAGAACGCCGGCCAGATATGCTCTTTTTGCTAATACTGCTTTACAGGCACAGCTCGGCATCATTGCATTGATGTTAAACTGAACGACATTCCAGCCTTTCCCGCTGGCAACTGCCCATCCTATCCCATGTAATAATTCATGTATGACAACAGAAACCGCAATAATCGCTATAAACATAACGTAAAAAGCGATCCCGCTTACCTCCAGTAAAAATGCTCTATCAATCAGCAAAAAACGATACAATAATCCGAAGACGATTACAAACGGCAGCGCGCAAAGAGTTCCGAAAAACATGGCCTTCCCGGACGTGATCGTAACGTCTTTTTCTTGATAGCCTTTTTCATGTAAATCTGCTTTCATCCTTTCAAAATCTTCACTGTGATGCTCCATCAGTGTATCCTCCTCTATAAGAAGAGCTGTGCAATAATGATCACAAACCAGACAACCAGCAAAAGACCGTTGAGACGTGCCAGCAGACGAAGGACTTTGTTTTCCGGCAGCTCGCCTCCGAAGATAGGGTTTACGGAATACAGACAGCTTGCAGCTATGATCAGTCCGGAATAATTAGAAGCATTATTCATATTTCCTCTGTAAATAGAAAGGAAATATCCCATAAAGGCCAGGAAAAGAGCCGTCAGCATTACCACGTGGTTGGATAAGATTGATTTTGTTTTCATAATGAATACCTCCTGTTGTTTTGTTATCTTGAAATCACTATAACAGACAGAAGGTCAAATTATTCATTTTTTACGCGAATTGTCCGTTTGGTTTCACGAACGGTGATTGATCAGGGTGCAGCTGCAGCTTGAACGGTCACACTCTTATTTTGCGTCCCGTTTTCTCTGTGCATTGTATTCTGTTTTGGCTCTTCTGGACAGGGGACATTCCGTTCCATTGTCCAAAATGACCGCCTGACATTTCAGGTCCACAGTCCGGATCCGGCTGCGGTTTACCAGAAATCCTCTGTGACACCGCCAGAAATCCTCACCCAATTCTTCCGCGAAATGCTCCAGACTGCTGTTAAATTCCAGCAGTTCGTTATCCAGATGCAGGCAGAGCGTGTGTTTAAATCCCAGAGCCTCGAAATAAAGGATCGTTTCTACCGGGATGTGCCGGATGGTATCAAACAACCGGATCGTACAATATCTGCCATGTTTGGGCTGTTCACTGGCAAGCCGCTGCTGTATGCTTGTCAGACATTCTCTCACCCGGACGGCCATTGCGTTATAGTCGCCTTTTACGATATAATCCAGAGCTTCCAGCCGCAGCCGGAAGGTTTCAAAAGCCAGATCATGATGCGCCGTGATAAATACAATGAACCCCCGCGGATCGTGGAGTCTCAGCTTCTGCGCCAGCTCCAGCCCGCTCATCCTGCCCGGAAAATCAATGTCAAGGAAATATACCGCCGGTATGGTATCCTTTGTCTGCAGGTCCAATAATCTTTCCGGCGTATCCGCCTCGCGGACAGGCCCCATATCTCCGTTCAATATGGTAATCTGATTCGAAATGATGTGTTCAAGCCGGTCGGCCACCGGCTTTTCATCATCACATATATAAATCGGAATCATTTGTCTCCTCCTACGCCGCCGGAAGTCTCAGCTCTTGCACAAAATAGCCGTCCTTTAAGTAGGTTCTCGCAACACAACCCTTACACCTGGACACGATCCGCCGATAACTCGTAAGCCCTGTCCCCCGGCCTTTCCCCTTTGTGGTATAGCCCTTCCGGGAAAGTGCGGACAGCTCCGGCGCTCTGTCATAATTATTGGAAACTGCGATATATAGTTCTTTTTCTTCCTGAAGCAGAACGATCCGCACCGTTCCAGCCATTTGAGGCGCGGCCTCCATCGCGTTGTCGATCAGGATTCCAAGGCTTCGGAGCAGATCTTCCGTTTCCATCATAACCTTGCTGTCTACCGGATAGAGTACCTCAAGCGCTGAATGGATCTCTCTTTTCCGCATATCCGCCAGCTTTGCGGTCAACAGGCTGCGCAAAGGATAGAGCGTGATATGATTCAGACCGTCCATTTGCTGGATCTCCTGCCCCAGCTTTTCATCGAAATAGCTGCTGGTCTTTCTCATAAACTCCTGAATCCCCGCAAGATCACCTTCCTGCGCCTGCAGGGTCAGGCCGGAAAACAGATTGGTAAAATCATGGCGGAAAGCGCGTATCTCCTGCTGCAGCTCCTCCAAAAGCTCCATATGCGCCTGATTCTGTGCGATCGTTTCCTCCTGCGCCCGGATCTTATCCTGTCCCGCGGCATACATGGCCAGGAACTGCACCCAGAACAGGGCGGCTACAATGAGCGCGAAAAAGAATATGCTATAACCCACGCCCGGCTCAGTATCTGGATACAGCCAGTTCAATACCTGCCAGACACACATCAGCAGGAAGCTGAAAAGCAGCGTTCCCGCTGCCCATGATCTTCTGGAAAACAAATGTGAAAAATATCGGTAGAAGCTGCTTTTTCTCAGTATCCACACAACAATTGCAGCGATCGGCAGCACTGCCAGGTACGGAATAAAAATCGTAATAAATGTATACAGATACATTCCGCCGAATATTGGGCTGTAATAAGATGCCGCTTCCTGAAGGACAGAATTTGCCGTATAGGCAATAAAATTTCCCAGAAAAGAGGCAGCCAGCCCCTGCCAGAAATCCGTCCCCAAAAAACGGCGCAATACAAGCGCCAGCACGGCCGAATGCAGCAGATTCCCAATCGTGCCATTCAAAAGATTGAATACATTTTCATACTCGTATGCGTCAGCCTGCGCATAAGCTCCGACCATACCTGCGAGTATCAAAGCATTTCCCAGCAGATAATAGACGGTATAGATCAGACAGGGAAGTATTTTCATCTTTTTCCCTAAAATCCCGGATGCCAGAGCATACAGCCCCACGCCAAAACAAACAAGTGAAAAACCCACTGAAAACAACCGAAACGAAAGCGGCATAACCAAATCCTCCTGCTTGTATAATCTACACACATCATTATATATGATACTTTCGTCCGGTGCAACACTGAAAGTTAGTATGTGTTTGGGTATGTTTACTCATATGGGATATTATAGACAGACGGGTGGATAATATTAAGAAATATGTTGTCAAAACGGTGTGTCTAATTTATAGTTATGGTATAAACATTACTTAATATTGGGTATAAAGATGAGGCTGAATAAGAATGACTTTAGGAGGTGAGACATTGAAGAAATGTTTTAATGTAAACGGACCATGTTATTCGGATGAAAATTATATGGTCAATCTGGATGAACGTATGATAAGAATAAAGGAACTGGTTGATAAGCAGAAGTATTTTGTGATAAACCGTGCCAGACAATATGGGAAAACAACAACGCTATGGGCATTGAGACAGTATCTAAAAGAGGAATATAATGTTCTTTCTACGAATTTTCAGCGAATGAGTTCGGCTGTTTTTTATGATGAACATACTTTTTCCAGAGAGTTTGCAAATATGATCGTCCGGATCATTAAAAATAAAAATCAGGAAATTTCCGGTTTTGCTAAAGAGGATATCCAGGCGTTGGAGAAAGCGGCCGCCGATCATAGGATAAATATGGCGGATTTATTTTATTTACTCAGCAATCTTTGCGAAACATCCAGGAAGCCTGTAGTATTGATCATCGACGAAGTAGACAGTGCTTCGAATAACCAGGTTTTTCTTGATTTTCTGGGGCTGCTTCGAGGCTATTATCTGGAGAGAAAGCAAACTGCAATTTTTCATTCGGTTATTTTGGCCGGCGTATATGATATAAAGAATTTAAAACAAAAACTTCGTCCTGATGAAGTACAAAGATATAATAGTCCCTGGAATATTGCGGCTGATTTTGATATTGATATGAGCTTTTCTGTGAAAGATATTGAAGGGATGTTGTCGGAATATGAGAAGGATCATCAGACAGGAATGAATATCGAAAGAATGTCGGAAGCGATTTATGATTATACTTCTGGTTATCCGTACCTGGTATCGAGAATCTGTTTGCTGTTGGATGAACAGATTGCAGGGAAAGCGGGATTTGAATCAACAAAATATATCTGGTCTGATGCAGGAATTGCGGAGGCTGTAAAGATTTTGTTGAATGAATCTAATACTTTATTTGATGATATGCGAAAGCAGATTGCCGGTTATCCGCAATTGAAGAAAATGCTGTATGCAATCTTGTTCTACGGGCAGAGTTTTGCCTACAATCCTGACAATTATGCGATTGATATCGGAAGAATGTTTGGATTTCTCGGAGAATGCAATGGACAGGCTGTCGTTGCAAATCGTGTATTTGAGACAAGAATCTATAATCTTTTCCTGTCTGAGGAATTATTGGATAATAAATCTTATATAGCAGCGTCCGAGATTAAGAATCAGTTTATCCGGGAAGGTTATTTGAACATGGATGTGGTCATGGCAAAATTTATGCAGCATTTTACAGAAGTTTATGCAGATAGTTCAGATACGTTTAAAGAAGAAAACGGGCGACGTCTTTTCTTGCTTTATTTAAAACCAATTATTAATGGAAAAGGAAATTATTATATAGAGGCGCAGACCAGAAATCAGCGCCGGACAGATGTAGTTATTGACTATCTCGGACAGCAGCATGTTGTAGAAATGAAAATATGGAGAGGGGAAGAGTATAATCGAAGAGGGGAAGAACAGTTGTTTGATTATCTCGAATATTATCATTTAGATAAAGGATACTTGCTGAGCTTTAATTTCAATAAAAAGAAACAGGCTGGCATAAAAGAAATTAACCATAAAGGAAAACGGATTTTAGAAGTTGTGGTATAGTATTCCATCCGGTCAGAACCGATATTTTTTACCTGCAAAATGACGGGACAAATGCTGAGGTTTATATTACACTGACTATAGACGGCACAGTAAGGCTTCATTTAAGAATATTTGACAAAGGCGGTGGAGATATGGATTGGACAGAGCGTATGAACTAGGTAAAGCTGACATTTTACTGCCGTCTGCATTTTGAGATTGTGATGAAGGGAGTCGAGAAGATGGAATATACGATCATGGAACGGGAGGCTTTCAAGGTTCTGGGGATACGAAGGATTACACCTTACGGCGGCGGTACATGGGCTGTCGTGAAAGGCGACGGAAGCAACGGCAGAATCCAGGAATTAAGCGGTCGTTTTTTTGACTTAGGTCTTTGCTTTGGGTTTGGAGAGGACGGAAGCAATGATTATATGTGCGCGGTAGAGTGGGAGGGTGACGAGGCGGAAGGCTTCGAAAGCTTTTCATTTCCGCCGGCTGTGTGGCTTATCTTTGAGGCGAAGGGCAGAATATCCGATCATGTGCTTGGAAATGTATGGAAACGCATTAATCAGGAATTTCTGCCCAACAGCAAGTACGTTAAATGTATGGCGACGATTGAGAAATATGTGATCTGGAACGAGGCGGAAGATTATTGCCACGTAGAGATCCAGATTCCGGTCAAGCTCAAAAAATCTTAGAATCTTACAATATTACTATTACTTATCGCCGTTGATCTTCCGGATCACACGGCATGGATTGCCTACAGCCAGTGAATTCTCGGGGATATCCTTTGTGACAACGCTTCCGGCTCCGATCACGGAGCCGTCGCCGATGGTTACGCCCGGCAGGACAATGACGCCGCCGCCCAGCCAGCATCCGTTTCCGATTTTGATCGGCAGTGCATAGGTCTGGAATTTTTCCGATTGGGAATCCTGGTCCGGGATGTATCTTTCGGCAAATTCTACCGGATGCGTTGCCGTATAGAGCTGAACGTTTGATGCGATCAGCACGTTGCTGCCGATGGTGATCTCGTTACAGTCGACAAAGGTACAGTTCATATTCACAGATACATGATCTCCGATGTAAATATTCCGCCCGTAATCACAGATAAAGGGCGATCCGACAGTCACATTTGCGCCGATTCCTCCGAATAATTGCTTCAGGATGTTGTATTTTTCTTCTTTCTGCTCATATGCAAGAGCATTGTACTCTTTCAAAAGCTTTCTTGCATGACCTTTGAAGCCCAAAAAGATGGGATCATGACAATCATAATATTCTCCTGCCATACATTTCTCTAATTCATTCATAGGCTCACCTCCATGATTGATTTGATTATATCCTAATTTACTCCTATTTGACAAGAGCACGCTTAATAGAAAATCCAAAGTGTTTGCTTTTAAATGCGTGCTATTTGCGTGCTATAGATTGTGTGTGTTTGTAGGAAATATACAAATAAAAACCACAATATTTGTATATAATATGGGAATTTCAAAATCTTGAAAATAATACTTGAAATTTTTGTACACGCGTGCTATTGTATAGACATCAAATAAACACGCAATAAAGCACGCAAATGAAAATAGCACGCAGAGAATGGAGGAAGCAAAGATGAAATATGTAGAGTTCGATTCATCCAGACCGATGGATCTGGTATTGTTGGGAAGGGTGGCAATTGATTTCAACCCGGCTTACAACGACCAGGTGAAGGAAGAGTTCAAGCCATTGAAGAAGGTACATATGTTTGAGAAGTTTGTGGGAGGTTCACCGGCGAATATTGCAGTAGGCGTTACCCGCCACGGCATGAAGGCAGGCTTCCTTGGCAAGGTATCCGACGATCAGTTCGGAGATTATGTAGTGGATTATTTTGACGAGCAGGGAATCGACACTTCACACATCACCAGATGCACCAACGGCGAGAAGTTAGGGCTTACATTTACCGAGATGTTATCTCCGAAGGAGAGCAGTATCCTGATGTACCGCAACTGCATCGCTGACTTACAGCTCCATGTGGACGACATCGACGAAGAGTACATCAAGAATGCGAAGGCTATCCTGATCTCCGGTACGGCTCTTTCGGAGAGTCCGTCAAGGGAGGCGGCGATCAAGGCGGTGATGCTGGCGAAGAAGAATGACACGAAGGTGATCTTCGATATCGACTACAGGGAATACAATTGGAAGAACAGTGATGAGATCTCTATCTACTATTCTATCGTAGCGAAGGAAGCGGACATCATCATGGGCTCCAGAGAAGAGTTTGACCTGACGGAGAAATTAATCAAACCAGGCATGACAGACGAGGAGAGCGCGGCGCTGTGGCAGGGTTACAATGCGAAGATCGTTGTGATCAAGCATGGTATGAAGGGATCGACGGCATACACCTGCGACGGACAGAAGTTCAGCATCAAACCGTTCCCGGTAACGGCGAGAAAAGGCTTTGGCGGCGGCGACGGATATGGTTCTGGTTTCTTATATGGATTGTATCAGGGATGGGAGATCATCGACTGTCTGGAATTCGGTTCTGCGGAAGCATCTATGATGGTAAGAAGCAACAATTGTTCCGATTCCCTTCCGGGACCGGATGCGGTGCACGCATTTATTAAGGAAGAGAAAGAACAGTTCGGCGAGATGATCGCAAGAGTATAGATAGAGCAGATTAATATATGTAGAACAAATCAGAGTTTAGGACAGATTAATATTTGGAATAGAAAGAGATAGAAGGAGAGGAAAAGAGATGGTTAAAACAGTAAGAATGACCGTAGCACAGGCAATTGTGAAGTTCCTGGATAACCAGTATGTTTCCATGGACGGCAAGGAGACAAAGTTTGTAGAAGGATTCTTCACCATATTCGGGCATGGTATCGCAGTAGGATTAGGAGAAGCGCTCGACTCAAATCCGGGGAACTTAAGAGTTCTCCAGGGAAGGAATGAGCAGGGCATGTGCCATGTGGCAACAGCATTTGCGAAGCAGAGCAACCGCAGAAGGATCATCCCTTGCGCATCTTCTGTAGGCCCCGGCGCGGCGAATATGGTAACGGCATGTGCCACCGCAACGGTAAATAACATTCCGCTTCTGGTGTTCCCGGCGGATACCTTTGCATCACGCCAGCCAGATCCGGTGCTTCAGCAGTTAGAGCAGAGCAACAGCCTTGCAACGACTACCAACGACGCGTTCAAGCCAGTGTGCAAATACTGGGATAGGATCACAAGACCGGAGATGATCATGACGGCGCTCATCAATGCCATGCGTGTCCTGACGGATCCGGCGGAGACGGGAGCCTGCTGTATCGGTCTTTGCCAGGATGTAGAGGGCGAGTCCTATGATTTCCCGGAATATTTCTTCGAGAAGAGAGTGCACAGGATCACAAGACCGGCAGCGGTAGAAGAGGAATTAGAAGACATTGCAAAGATCATTGCGGGAGCGAAGAAGCCGCTGGTGATCGTAGGAGGCGGAGTACGCTTCTCAGAGGCGGGAGAGGTCGTAGAGCAGTTCTGTGAGGAATTCAAGATTCCGTTCGGCGAGAGCCAGGGAGGAAAGAGCGCATGTAAGTCAAGCCATCCATACTGCCTGGGCGGAATCGGTGTGACCGGTACATATGCATCCAACGTGATCGCAAAGGACGCGGACGTAGTGATCGCCATCGGTTCCAGACTGTCTGATTTTACGACCAGCTCCAAGTGGCTGTTTAAAGATGAGAATGTGAAATTCGTTACTATTAATAATTCCAGATACCACGCATATAAGATGGATGCTGTGAAGGCTGTGGGCGACGCGAAGGCGACGGTAACGGCGCTGTCAGAGAAGCTTCGCGCCAGAGGTTATGTATCTGCTTACTCAGGAGAGATCGAGGAAGCGAAGGGCGCATGGGATAAGGAGATGGCAAGGCTTGGCGCCATCGAGTACACCGGGGATGATTTCGAGCCGATGATCAAGGCAAGAGATCCAAGGACGATCCCGGAATTCGTGAAGCTTACAGACGGAAAGATCACACAGACGGCTGCGCTTGCGGCGATCCGCAGAGTCATCGACGAGGATGCGACGATCATCACGGCAGGCGGTTCCCTTCCAAGCTGTATGCAGAGGGTTTGGACCACAGATAAGCGCGGCGGTTATCATGCAGAATACGGTTATTCCTGTATGGGATACGAGGTGGCGGCAACTCTCGGCGTGAAGTTTGCGGAGCCAGACAATGAAGTCTACTGTGTAGTGGGAGATTCCAGCTTCCAGATGCTCCACAGCGAGATCATGACCATCATGCAGGAGCGGAAGAAGGTAAATATCCTGGTATTCGATAACTGTGGATTCGGATGTATCAACAATCTGGAGATGAACCACGGAATCGGAAGCCTTGCGACAGAGTTCCGTTACACGGACGGCAAGAAGCCTTGCGGCGACTTGATTCCGGTTGACTATGCTAAGGTTGCAGAAGGTTACGGCCTTAAGTCCTATACCTGTAAGACCATCGCTGAACTGGAAGCGGCGCTTGAAGATGCGAAGAAGCAGGAAATCGCTTGTCTCTTCGATCTGAAGGTCATTCCAAAGACCATGACGGACGGATATGAGTCCTGGTGGAATGTAGGTCTTGCGGATGTATCGGAGAAGGAGTCTGTCAGAGCAGCGTGGGAGGGTGTTAAGACAGGCAGAGAAGCAGCCAGAGATTATTAATATCAGCAGGCAGGAAAATATAGAAGGAGGCATGGCATCAGATGAGCAAAGTATTTGGCTATCCAGAGTTTGACGATAAGGGCGAGATGATCCTTACCACTTATGACAATGAATATAAAGCAATGATGATGGATATCCGTGTATATCGGATGAAAGCGGGCGAAGTAAGGAAGTTTCAAAGAGACGGAGAAGAGACTGCGGTCCTTCTCCTGTCAGGAGATCTTAACTTCGCATGGGAAGATAAGAAGGAGACCGTTACCAGAAAGGACGTATTTACAGAAGGGCCATGGTGCGTTCATGTAAGTACGGGCGTGGAAGTGGAAGTGACAGCCAACGCCGAGACCGAGATCCTGGTACAGTGCACGCACAATGACAAGACATTTGCAAGCCGCCTGTATACGCCGGAGGATGCTCCGTGGGGTTACTCAAGCGTAGGCAAATTCGGCAACGTGGCAAAGCGCCGCGTGAATACCATCTTTGACCATGACATTTCACCGGAATCCAACATGGTACTTGGCGAGGTCCTGAATGACAGAGGAAACTGGTCGGGGTATCTTCCGCACAGACATCCGCAGCCGGAGACGTACCTGTTCAAATTCGACCGGCCGGAAGGTTTCGGAGCAAGCTTCGTGGGCGACCAGGTGTTTAAGAGCGTGAACAACAGCTTTTCCGCGATACCGGGCGGAGAGCTTCATCCGCAGGCTGTTGCGCCGGGATTCCAGATGTATACCTGCTGGATGATCCGCCATATCGACGGTAATCCGTGGCTTCAGACGGACCGCTGCGAGGATGAGAGATATACATGGATGCATGACGCGAATTTCTGATGTAAGTATCAAATAGCATCCAAAAAAGTATAAAAATAAAAATATCATATAAAGGAGAACAAGCATGGAAAAATTAAAAGTATTTATCAACGGCGAATTTGTTGAATCCAAGACAGACGTGTGGTATGACCTCCACAATCCGTCTACCGGAGAGATCACCGGACAGGCTCCCTGCTGTACAACAGAAGAGGTAGAGGCTGCGGTTCAGGCTGCAAAGGCTGCATTCCCGGGATGGAGCGGCACTCCTGCGATCAAGAGAGCGCAGATCATGTACAAGATCCGCGAACTGATCATCCGCGACTATGAGGAACTGACCTACACGGTAGCAGAAGAGAACGGCAAGACCTGGGGCGAGGCTGACGGCGACGTTGCAAAGGCGAAGGAAGGAACAGAGCTTGCAACACAGGTTACGTCTCTGATGATGGGCGAATCCATGATGGATGCTTCCCGCGGATACGACACTGTAAAATACCGCGAGCCGCTCGGCGTATTTGCAGGGATCGCACCTGTAAACTTCCCGGCTATGATCCCGTTTGGATGGATGGCTCCTACCTGTATCGCAACCGGTAATACTATGGTGCTTAAGGCGGCTTCCCTGACACCAAGGACGGCGCTTAAGCTTGCCGCGATCTACAAGGAAGCAGGCGTGCCGGACGGCGTTATCAACGTGATTACCTGCTCAAGGAACGAGGTTGACCTGCTCCTGAACCATAAGGACATCAGAGGAATTTCTTTCGTAGGTTCTACTCCGGTAGGCAAGTCCGTTTACCAGAGAGGCGCGGCGAACGGCAAACGTGTGCAGGCTCTCTGCCAGGCTAAGAATCACGCGCTGGTAATGGCAGACTGTGCGCTTGAAAGAACCGTTGCAGGCGTGATCAACTCTGCATTTGGATGTGCAGGACAGAGATGTATGGCGCTTAGCTGTATCGTTGTTGAGGAAGCGATCGCAGACAAATTTGTTGAAGAGCTTGTAAGACAGGCAAAACAGGTGATCCCGACCAAGGCTTATGACAGATCCCACGCAAAGGGCGTGAAGACCATCGGACCGATCACGTATGAGAAGCATTATCAGGAAGTGCTCCGCGATATCCAGAAGGGAATCGACGAAGGCGCGAAGCTGGTACTTGACGGACGCAACCCGGAATTGCCGGAAGATATGAAGAACGGTTACTTTGTGGCTCCGACGATCTTCGATCACGTGACACAGGAGATGAGCATCGGACGCGAGGAGATCTTTGCTCCGGTCCTTACTGTAAAACGCTGCAAAGACTTTGAAGAAGGTCTTGCTATGATGAATGAGAATCCATATGCAAATGGTTCCGTGATCTATACGCAGAGCGGATACTTTGCACGTCAGTTCACGAGATATACGGACGGCGGTATGGTCGGCGTAAACGTAGGCGTTCCGGTTCCGATCGGATTCTTCCCATTCTCCGGCCACAAGGATTCCTTCTTCGGAGATCTTCACTGTCTGGGCAAGGATGCTTACCGCTTCTTTACCGAGTCAAAGACCGTGACCACACACTGGTTCGACGAGGAAGAGAAGAAGACCATCGAAGTATCCACATGGGACGGAACGATCTAACAGTACGTTTGTTATAAGAATACAGCCGGTCCGGTCTATATAAGGCCGGGCCGGTATTCATTATCAGGCGGTTTATAACGGAAAAAGAAATGAAACAGGATTGGAATGAAAGACATGATACTTACAGGAACACAGAAGAAAAAGAGAATTTTAATGATGTCATGTTCGGAATCGTGATCGCAACCTTCGGCGCGCCTGTGATCACAGGCGTGGTTACCGGGAAAGGCTACGGGATGCAGGCAGTATTTGCGATCGGAGCGGCATTCGCAGCGCTTGCACTGATCTGCATGGTGCTTCTTGGAAAGGAATTAAACCAGTCAAAACATAAAAGAGTAAGTGTCAACAGTTATAAGGAGGAGAAGAAAAATGGCTTTGGTAACAATGAAAAAACTGTTAGAGCAGGCAAGTAAGGAACGCAGAGGCGTCGGTGCATTCAGTGTGGGAAATATGGAGATGGTCAAAGGCGCCGTTCAGGCAGCGGAAGAGATGAATACTCCGATCATCCTTCAGATCGCAGAGGTGCGGCTTCCACATTCGCCCCTTGCGCTGATGGGACCGATGATGGTCCAGGCTGCAAAGGAAGCGAAGGTGGATGTAGCGGTTCACCTGGATCACGGTCTCACCGTCGAAACGGTGAAAAAGGCGCTGGAACTTGGAGTTACCTCCGTCATGTTCGACAGCTCGAACTATTCTTTCGAGGAGAATATTGAGCGTACGAAGGAGGTAGTGGAGCTTGCGAAGGGATACGGCGCTACCGTGGAGGCGGAGCTTGGCCTGGTAGGCGGGAGCGAAGACGGAAGTGAAGACCACGGAATCCGCTGTACGGATCCTGAAGACGCGAAGGTATTCTGTGAGCGCACCGGGATCGATGCGCTGGCAGTAGCGATCGGGAATGCCCACGGGAATTATCCGGTAGCGCCCACGCTTGCGTTCGACGTGTTGAAAGAAATCGAGAAAAGGACGGAAGTACCTCTCGTCCTGCACGGCGGAAGCGGGATCACAGACGATGATTTCAGACGCGCAATCTCTCTTGGAATCGTGAAGGTCAATATTGCGACGGCCAGTTTCAATCAGCTGACGAAGAGGGCCGAAGAGTATTTCCAGACGGAAGGAGCGCATAATTACTTCAAGCTGAACGAGGCTATGGTGCAGGGAACATACGAGAATGTGCGGCATCATATAGAAGTATTTAACTGCAGATAAGCGATCCGTTCACATCAAAAAACAGACCATTTAGTCAATACCCTTGTATCCGCGGCAGCTTTTCACTATAATAGAAGCTATTACAGCGGGCAGGAAAGGGAGTAAATTAACGTGATTCGGATTGCGGTCTGCGAAGATGAGCAGATTCTTTTGGAACAGCTAACAGGCCATATAAAAAATATATTGAACAAGCATTCTGTTATATTCAGCATCGAGGCATATACAAATGGAAACGTACTCCTTTCGCGCGGAACGTTCGATATCGTATTTCTTGATATTGCCATGAAGCCCCTTAACGGGCTTACACTGGCAAAGAAGCTGCGTGCAAGAGGAGATAAGAGCAAACTGATCTTTATTACGGCGCACCGGCAATATGCCATCGATGCATATGATGTTCAGGCATTTCATTATCTGGTAAAACCTGTGGATATAAAAAAGCTGGAAACCATACTCTGGCAGCTCTGTTCTTCTCTTACGGGGGAATACGAACATACGCTTGCCATCCGCCAGGGAACGGCGGTGATAAGGATTCCTTTCGGACAGATCTTGTATCTGGAGGCCATGAACAGGAAAATCCATCTGCATAAGAATGGAGAGTTCCTTCCGTATTATGGGAAATTAGATGAATTAGAACCGACGCTGCCGGATACATTTTTCCGCTGCCACCGGAGTTATATTGTTAATTTTGACCATGTGCAGCACTATAAAAAAGAGGAAATCTGGTTAGACAATGAAGTGGTTCTGCCCTTATCCAGACGCAGGTATCAGGCATTCGGCCTGGCATTTATGTATTATTTGAAAAACCGGGGGGATGTCTTTTGATCAGTTTGGCGATATGGACAACGAGCCTTGGAAGTATTCTTGTTGTTTATCAATATCTCTTTTTAAAGGAAATGCTTGGAACGAAGTACCGTTATACTTTTCTGTGGTATTATCTGGGAACCTGGCTGTACGGACACATCAATGTATGGTACGGTATTGCCGGAACCGTGTGGGGCAATATGATCTATCTGTGCGCCTGCGCGCTTGCACTGAATACGCTGCTGTTTCATGGAAGCGCAATAAAAAGGAGCTTTTTTACTCTTTGGATATATGGGATTCATGAAGTGGCAAGCGCCGTATTATTTCCGCTTTTCCAGTCGATAGCAATTCTGAACGGGCAGGAGATCAATTTTGACTTCATAATGAGATCGGTTGATCTGGCATCATGCATTGCGTCTATATTTATGATGGAAATCTTAAAAAGAAAGCTCCATCTGCTTAAGCGCGATTTTGAGGACCGCGACGGCATCTACCTTGTATGTATCGTTACATTTATCTGTGTGACGGTCAGCATGACGGCTATGACATTTTTCCAGGTGAACGATTGGGACACAGAATATGTGTGTATAGTCGCCGTCCCTCATAGCCTGATCGCACTAGGCGGCGAGGTCCTTAACGTCTGCTGCATTATTATGCTGGAACGGCGGCTGGTAGAGAGACTGGCAAAACAGCAGCACCAGATGCTAAGACAGCAGCTCGAGACCTCAAAAGAACAATATGAGCAGCTTATAAAGATCCGGCATGATATGAGAAATCACAGCTTATGTCTTGCGCAGCTCTTAACAAATGAGAACATAGAAGAAGCCAGACATTATCTGGAACAGTGGAATGTCAGCATAGAAGAAGGGGAGTCTGTCATACAGACAGGCTCTATTTTTGCTGACGCTCTGTTAAATCCCAAATACAGACAGGCAAAAAAACTGGGAATCGACATATCGATACAAATGAGGGTTCCGGGGGAGGAGAAGATTGCGCCTGTCGATCTTTGCTGTCTGCTGGCAAATGCACTGGACAATGCGATAGAAGCCTGCCAACGGGGTACTGCGGCCGGATATCCGCCCGGACGGATACGAATGAGATCACAGATACACCCTAATTACTGGGTATTTGAAATCATAAACAGCGCTTATCTGCCGGTTAAACGGCACGGGGGCAGATTCTTATCTTCCAAACAGATCCCTGTGAGCGGCATCGGCCTGCAGAATATCCGAACGATCGTTGAGCGGTATGAAGGAGTGCTTGATCTCCAGAGCGGAACAGATTTTACACTAAATGCCATGTTTCCGTTGTCATAGATAAAACCATTTACGCCAGAAAATAAACCATAGATGCGTCAGATCGCGGCGCAGCGTGCCGGAATGGAGATATCAGAAGCTTATGATGACACGGAGAGAATGGCTGAGAGGATAAAGGACAGTCTGCTGTCATCAGAGGAAAATACGGAAAAGTTCAACATCTTCGAATTGCTTATGGAAGCACGTAAAAACTGGCTGAATGCCAAATTACCTTAACTATGAGGGATAACCGGCCGATATACTATATATAGGATATTCAACGTTTTGATATATGACAGAAGGGGGCCGTATCTATGAGTAAATGCACTTGTTTTCATTCGGGAGGCTTGCAGCCGATCACGCCGTGGAAGGATATGATTACTTCTGCTCAGTTAGAGCAGATCAGGAAGAATTTTGCATCAGTAAAACCAATGAATGAAAAACCGCTTGCGCTCCCCAAGAGCGATTCGGCTGCGGCGCCGGCGAAACCGTCCGCCGTGGTGATCGAACGCGGACCGGTAAGACCGTTTCATACAGGATATGCAAGAATAGACAATGCGATTACGGACGCCCTAAGGGGCAAGAGCCAGGAGTTAAAAGACAGCGTCTATGATATTATATGGAGTGATTTCCTTCCGAATAATGTCCATGGCGTGGAAGAGACGGACCGGCTGGCGCGGATCAGTCTTGGAGTCGAGAAGGCAGCGTATCTTGCGGACCAGTTCATGGATGAAGGGACCAAAGCATCCTTCATGGACGCTATGCGCTCCATTGCGCGGATCGGCATGGAAGGAGAGCGGGTCGATTCCTGTCATATGAAGTACCATGTAAAGAATGTGATCGGTCTGGACGGCAACGGTTATGTGCATGAGGACAGCAGAGGGGAGATTCGGTATGCAATGGAGAAGTATTCTCCTGAGACCTATGCAGAGTATCAGAAGATGCTGAACGCTTCCGGGGAGGATACGACGGAGTCCGCACTGTTTTCGCTGAAATGGGCCATCGGGAATCTTGACCTGGTTGCCGCCGGCAGACCCGGGTATCAGAAGTATCAGGATGAGCAGTATGAGAAGCTTTACCAGGTAGAGCTGGACCGTACATTTTCCGGTTCGGATACCAGCAGTAAGGAGAAGTTTCTTGAATCGATCAAGGCGAAGCTTCAGGCGAACCGTGACTTGCAGATCAACCTCTTTATGGAGCAGATCGCGCAGATGTCCAAAGCGCCGGGAGGATATCTGGTCGGCAGAAGGATGGTCCTGTCTGGACGGGCATAGGACGGCATAGGACCGAGACAAATAATCCAATTCATGCTTGACATTTTCACCCAGGGAGTATAGACTTAAGCATGTAGAGAGAGATCTGTACGAAAGCCTTGAAAACTGAATGAAGAAGAGAGGGGCTGGCGGCAAGCCGGCTGAGATAAAGAATGGAGTGTTTCTTTGACTCTTATACCTGATCTGGATAATGCCAGCGTAGGAACTTAGAGATAACTTATGCCTTTTGCATAGTGGAATAAAAGCCTTGTCGGAGTTCCGGCAGGGCTTTTCCTATGATATAGACTGTTCAGATATGCACAGTTTCCAAAGATACAGGCTTTTGACGCTCTCATAATAATATGATAACAGGAGGAAGGAAAAATGAACGCAAGTGTAGCTATTCAGTCATTGCCGGCGGCAGCAAACGATGAGGAATTGATCAGGATCGTAGACGAGGTGATCGATTATATCAAGAGTACAGGTCTGAATTATTATGTAGGCCCTTTTGAGACGGCAATTGAAGGAGATTATGATGAATTGATGGATATTGTAAAGGAATGTCAGCACATCGCCGTCAGGGCGGGGGCGCCTTCGGTTGCGGCTTACATCAAGGTTACCTACAGACCGGAAGGAGACGTGCTGACCATTGAAAAGAAAGTTACCAAACATCACCAGTAAGCTACTGCCGGTTACGGCCGTTTTCCTGCTTCTGATGATTTGGCAGACTGCCAGTTCGGCTGGGGTGATTCCCGGGTTTTTGCTGCCGTCTCCGCTTGAGGTGGCGGCGGCCTTTGCAGAGGATTTCCCGTTGCTTATGGACAATGCGCGCGTGACGCTTCTGGAGGCTTTTATCGGACTGGCGGCGGGGATCTTGATCGGGTTTGTAACGGCAGTGCTGATGGACTGCTTTGAGTGGTTATACAGGGCCGTTTACCCGCTGATCGTGCTGACCCAGACAGTACCCACGGTAGCCATAGCCCCTCTTTTGGTATTATGGTTTGGATATGAGATGCTCCCCAAAGTAATTCTGATCGTAATCGTTACGTTCTTTCCGATTACGGTGAGTCTTCTGGACGGATTCCGTGCATCGGACAAGGATACCATCAGCCTTCTGCGTTCCATGGGGGCTTCGAAGACGCAGATCTTCCGGTATGTAAAGTTTCCGGGAGCTCTTGGGGCATTTTTCGCAAGCCTGCGGATCTCAGTGTCCTATGCTGTTGTGGGAGCCGTGATTTCAGAGTGGCTGGGCGGATTTAGCGGATTAGGAGTTTATATGACAAGAGTGAAAAAGGCATTTTCCTTTGATAAGATGTTTGCAGTGATCTTTCTGATTTCTGCGATCAGTCTGATTTTGATGTGGGGCGTAAATGTGCTCCAGAAGGTATGTATGCCGTGGGAGGAGGAAGACAGATGAGACAGAAATTACTGGTAGTATTGTTGGTGGCAGTTCTTACAGGAGCTCTGGCAGGATGTGCGGCGAATAAGGAAGAGAAAACAAGGCAGGGCGGTGCCGGGAATCAGGAGTCCGGTGAGAACGGTTCAGGGGATTCACAGAAGATCACGGTGGTTCTTGACTGGACGCCGAATACGAATCATACAGGGCTGTATGTGGCCGAGGCAGAGGGGTATTTCCGGGATGCAGGTCTTGAGGTGGAGATCGTTCAGCCTCCGGAAGACGGCGCAGTGGCGCTGGTAGCTTCGGGGAAAGCCCAGTTCGGTATCTCTTTTCAGGATAGTATGATGCCGGCAGTGACAGGAGAGGACGCGCTTCCGATTGAAGCCGTCGCGGCAGTTCTACAACATAATACCTCCGGGATCGTGTCGCGCAAAGGGGATGGGATAGATACACCAAAAGGACTGGAAGGGAAGAAATATGCCACCTGGGATCTGGACATTGAAAAGGCGACGCTTAAGCAGGTGGTAGAGAAAGACGGCGGGGATTTCAACAAGGTGGAATTAATCCCAAGCACAGTGACGGATGAGGTGTCGGCGCTGAAGAGTAAATCAGTGGACGCAATCTGGATCTTCTATGGATGGGCAGGAATTGCGACGGAGGTTGCCGGTCTTGAGACAGATTATTTCGCATTCCGGGATATTGATCCTGTATTTGACTACTATACTCCTGTGATCATCGGGAATCAGAACTGGCTTAAGGAAAATAAAGAGACGGCCAAAACATTTCTTGGAGCAGTGAAGAAAGGATATGAATTTGCCATAGATAATGTGGATGAAGCCGCAGATATCTTATGCCAGGCAGCGCCGGAGCTAGATAAGGAAATGGTCCTGGCAAGCCAGGAATACATGGCCGGTCAGTATCAGGCAGAGGCAGACCAATGGGGGTACATTGATCCGGAAAGATGGAATGCATTCTACGGCTGGATCAGTGAGAAAGGATTATCGGAAGAAGAGATTCCGGAGGATACCGGATTCACGAATGAATATTTGGAGTAGGAATGATGGCGGAACTAAAAGTATCAGGGATTACTTTTACATACGAGGAGGCGCCTGTCCTTGAGGATGTGAATATAGAACTGCATGAGCATGAACTGGTGAGTATTCTCGGAGCCAGCGGGTGCGGAAAGACGACGCTGTTCCATATCATCTCCGGACTTCATAAGCCGCAGCAGGGAAAGGTGACATTAAACGGGAAGGACATCACAGGCTGCCCTGGTCAGATCAGCTATATGATGCAGAAGGATCTGCTATTGCCTTACCGGACCATAGAGGACAATGTGAGCTTGCCGCTTATGCTTAAGGGAGAGCCGAAAAGGAAGGCCAGGGAGAAGGTGTCGCTTTATTTTGAAGAATTCGGACTAGAGGGAACACAGAAAAAATACCCGCGTCAGCTGTCCGGAGGTATGCGGCAAAGGGCGGCGCTGCTTCGAACCTATATGTTCTCCAGGGATGTAGCTTTGCTGGACGAGCCGTTCAGCGCTCTTGATACCCTTACAAAGAGCGAGATGCACAGATGGTATCTGGATGTCATGGATAAGATCCATTTGTCCACCCTCTTTATTACCCATGATATTGACGAGGCGATTCTTCTGTCAGACCGGATTTATCTTCTGACGGGGAAGCCTGGACGGGTGACAGAGGAAATTATAATAAAAGAGCCGAAACCCAGAAAAAGAGAGTTTAATCTGACGGAAGAGTTTTTAGAATATAAACGCCGGATTCTGGAACGGCTTTAGACAAAGTATTTGCTAGCCGACTGATTGTGCAAACCAGTAGGAAATCTTAACTTTCCTGTTGACTTCCCGTATATATTGTGCTACAATCAGAAACGATTTAAGAATTTAATACTTCAAACCGTTGAAGCGGAGATAACGGCAATGATGCCTTTACAGAGAGTCTGGGATGCTGAGAACCGGATGAGAAACAAGTTGTCAAATGGACCGCTGAGGGCGCAGTCAAATGGGTTTTCCCAGAGTATTCTGCGACGTTGCAGGCAGACGTCATATGCCGGGGATATGTTGGTATCCTGCTAAGCGCACGGGTCATGCCGTGAATCAAGGTGGCACCGCGGATAGTGTTGTATATTCGTCCTTGACAGATTCTATATTTCTGTCAAGGACTTTTTTGTGTGATACAGGAAATCCTGTTCTCCGAACTCCTTTGACAGAGATTAAGTCAGAAGAGTTTTTTATTAAGGAGGCAGACAGATGATCAAAGAAGCTATCGTAAAAATCGTAAACAAAGAAGACCTGACTTACAACGAGGCCTATACCGTCATGAACGAGATCATGAACGGTGAGACGACGCCTACACAGAACGCTGCTTTTCTTGCGGCTCTCTCCACCAAGAGCGCCAGAGCCGAGACGACGGATGAGATTGCGGGCTGCGCTGCTGCCATGCGGGCACATGCTACGAAAGTGGAGACGGATATGGAGCTGTTCGAGATCGTGGGCACCGGCGGGGACAATGCGCACAGCTTCAATATCTCCACGACCTCCGCGCTTGTTGCGGCGGCAGGCGGCATAAAGGTGGCCAAACACGGCAACCGCGCCGCATCGTCTAATTGCGGAACGGCGGACTGCTTAGAAGCCCTTGGGGTAAATATCCTGCAGAGTCCCGCTAAATGTATCGAGCTTCTTAGAGAAGCCGGCATGTGTTTCTTCTTTGCCCAGAAGTACCATACCTCCATGAAGTACGTGGGCGCCATCCGTAAGGAGCTTGGCTTCCGCACCGTGTTCAATATTCTGGGTCCTCTGACCAATCCCGGTACGCCGTCTATGCAGCTTCTCGGGGTATATGACGACTATCTTGTGGAGCCGCTCGCGCAGGTGCTAATCAATCTGGGGATCAAGCGGGGCATGGTGGTGTATGGGCAGGATAAGCTAGATGAGATCTCTATGAGCGCACCGACTACCGTTTGTGAGATCCGTGACGGATGGTTTAAATCCTCCGTGATCACGCCGGAGGATTTCGGCTTTACCCGCTGTGCAAAAGAAGAGTTAAGAGGCGGTACGCCGGGAGAGAATGCGAAGATCACCCTTGCGGTCTTAAACGGAGAGAGGGGGCCTAAGAGAAATGCCGTGCTGATGAATGCCGGCGCCGCCCTCTATATCGGCGGTAAGACGGCCAGTATGAAGGACGGCATCACCCTTGCGGCAGAGATCATCGATTCGGGAAAGGCACTTGATACACTCCACCGGCTCATCGAAGTCAGTAACCGTCCGATTAATTATCCGGAAACACCTTTCCCTAATCAGCCGGAGGTGCGGTTATGACAATCTTAGACCAGCTTGCCGGGTATGCCAAAGAGCGAGTGGACAAGGCCGGGAAGGAGCTGCCCCTTGAAGAACTTAAGAAACAGGCAGTGTCACTGACAGCCTCGGCAGAAGAAAACTTTGCATTTGAAAATGCACTGAAAAAACCCGGAATATCATTTATCTGCGAGTGTAAAAAGGCGTCCCCCTCCAAAGGGCTGATCGCTCCTGATTTTCCGTATATGCAGATTGCAAGGGAATACGAAGAGGCAGGGGCAGAGTGCATCTCCGTCCTTACCGAGCCGAAATGGTTTCTTGGAAGCGATCGGTATCTTCGTGAAATTACAGATACCGTGAAGATTCCCTGCCTTCGCAAAGACTTTACGGTGGATGCGTATATGATCTATGAGGCGAAGGTGCTCGGCGCGTCGGCGGTGCTCCTGATCTGTGCGATTCTGGATGAAGAGCAGATGAATGAGTATATCGGCATCTGTGACGAACTGGGCTTATCCGCCCTTGTAGAGGCGCATGACGAGGTTGAGGTTAGGTCAGCTCTTCGGGCAGGTGCGCGGATGATCGGGGTCAATAACCGGAATCTTAGAGACTTTACCGTGGATACCGATAACAGCAGAAGACTTCGGGAGCTGATTCCAAGGGATGTATTGTTCGTCTCCGAAAGCGGAATCCGTGATGCGGATGATGTGGAGGCGTTAAGCAAGATCGGCGCCGATGCGGTACTGGTCGGAGAGACGCTGATGAGAGCGGCAGATAAGAAAGCGAGACTGCGGAAACTGCGGGGGATCATATGGTAAAGATAAAATTATGCGGGCTTTCCCTTGCCTGTGATATCAGGGCAGCAAATGAGCTGAAGCCAGAATATATCGGATTCGTATTCACGCCGAAAAGCAGCCGTTATGTCTCATACGAACAGGCAGCAGAACTAAAAGAGATGCTTGCGCCAGGTATCAGAGCAGTCGGCGTATTCACAGACGAGGCTCCTGAAAGAATCGCGGAACTCTTAGATAATGGCGTGATTGATATTGCCCAGCTTCACGGCAGGGAAGATGAAGATTATATAGAGATGCTTCGGGGTCTTACCAATCGACCGTTCATTAAGGCTTACCGTATCAGAACGGCGGAAGATCTTGAAGCTGCGAAGCAGAGCACGGCAGACTCTATCTTACTGGATTCCGGGGCAGGCACGGGAAGGGTATTTGACTGGAGGCTGATACGGGATATCGGGAGACCATATTTCCTTGCGGGAGGGCTTTCCCCTGACAATGTAGAGGATGCGGTAACATACCTGCATCCCTACGCCGTGGATGTAAGCTCCGGTATCGAGACCAATGGAAGAAAAGATAAAATCAAAATGGCGGCGTTTGTGGCCGCTGTCAGAAAGGAAGAGAGATCATGACCAATCCAAACGGACGCTTCGGCGTTCACGGCGGGCAGTATATTCCTGAAACGCTGATAAATGCGGTGATCGAACTGGAAGAAGCGTATGATTATTATAAGAATGATGCTGAATTTAACAGGGAGCTTACGGACTTATTCAACGAATACGCCGGAAGGCCTTCACGGCTCTACTATGCCGGGAAGATGACAGAAGACTTAGGCGGCGCAAAGATCTATCTCAAACGGGAGGACCTCAATCACACAGGCGCGCACAAGATCAACAATGTGCTTGGGCAGGCGCTGCTTGCCAGGAAGATGGGCAAGACCCGCCTGATTGCCGAGACGGGAGCCGGCCAGCACGGCGTGGCGACTGCGACCGCCGCTGCCCTGATGGGGATGGAATGTGTGGTCTTCATGGGAGATAAGGATACCATCCGCCAGGCGCTCAATGTGTACCGCATGCGGCTTCTCGGCGCTAAGGTCGTCCCGGTTACGACCGGCACAGCGACCCTCAAGGACGCTGTCTCTGAGGCCATGCGTGAATGGACCTCCCGGATCAGCGACACCCATTACTGCCTGGGCTCGGTCATGGGCCCCCATCCGTTCCCGACCATCGTCCGTGATTTCCAGGCGGTGATCTCTAAGGAGATCAAAGAACAGCTTAAGGAAAAAGAAGGAAGGCTGCCCGATGCCGTGATCGCCTGCGTAGGAGGCGGCTCCAATGCCATCGGAAGCTTCTATCATTTTATTGAAGAGAAGGAGGTACGGCTGATCGGCTGTGAGGCGGCGGGCAGAGGCACCGATACGTTTGAGACGGCGGCAACCATCGCCACCGGAAGGCTTGGGATCTTCCATGGTATGAAGTCTTATTTCTGCCAGGACCGGTTCGGACAGATCGCCCCTGTCTACTCTATCTCTGCGGGGCTTGATTATCCGGGGATCGGCCCGGAGCATGCGCACCTTTACGATACCGGCAGAGCCGAGTATGTTCCTGTGACGGACGAGGAAGCGGTCTGCGCCTTTGAATATCTGGCGAGAACAGAAGGGATCATTCCTGCGATCGAATCGGCCCATGCCGTTGCCTATGCCATGAAGCTCGCACCGGCAATGGAAAAAGACAGAATCATCGTGATCACAATATCTGGCAGAGGAGACAAGGACTGTGCCGCGATCGCACGCTACAGAGGGGAGGATATCCATGAGTAATATCAGAAAAGCTTTTGAAAACGGGAAAGCATTCATTCCATTTATCACCTGCGGCGATCCGGATCTTGGGACTACCGCCGCCGCCGTCCGCGCGGCTGTAAGAAACGGCGCCGATCTCATCGAGCTTGGGATCCCCTTCTCGGATCCTACGGCGGAAGGTCCGGTTATTCAGGGAGCGAATCTCCGGGCGCTTACCGGGGGAGTGACGACGGATCAGATCTTCGAACTTGTCCGTGAGATCCGCCGGGATGTGGCGATCCCGATGGTATTTATGACCTATGCAAATGTGGTCTTCTCTTACGGAGCGGAAGACTTCCTGTCAACCTGTAAGGAGATCCGGATTGACGGGGTAATCTTGCCGGATTTGCCCTTTGAAGAGAAGGAAGAATTCTTACCGCTCTGTCATAAGTATGGCGTTGATCTGATCTCGCTGATTGCGCCCACATCTCAAAACCGTATCGCAATGATTGCAAGAGAAGCGGAAGGTTTTCTCTATATCGTATCCAGCCTTGGCGTGACCGGAACAAGGAGTGAGATCAAGACCGACCTTGCATCGATCATTCAGATAGTGCGGGAGAACACGAATATCCCCTGCGCCGTTGGTTTTGGTATCTCGACACCGGAGCAGGCGAGGAAGATGGCCGATATCTCCGACGGCGCGATCGTCGGATCTGCGATCATCCAATTGCTTGAGACATACGGCAGCGAAGCACCTGCGCTGATCGGCGAATATGTACGGAACATGAAAAATGCGATCATAAATATCTAAAAAATGTAGGACGCCCCGCCGATATACTATATATAGGAAATATATCGTTGCTGTGAGCGCCGTCCTTCCTAACAATGTTCACGGAGTGGAAGAGACAGAAGATGATACGGAGCTGAGAGAAGGTTTATCCTTCTCTTTTTCCGGTGACGGATATGATGTGACAGAGACGGGGACGAAGATCATTGAGTTGCCTTAATGGACGGACAGGGGAATTATTACTTCTATGGAAAGAAGCCTGGGGATACGATTCGCGTGCGTGTTCCTCAAAAGGACAACTATATAGATGAGCTGTTGAAGTTTCAAAGCGGCAGTGAAAATTATATTGAGAAAGAATTCGAGATCGCGGCGATCGTAAGCCGTCCTTTGGCGTGGGAACAGGGGGTTCTGCAAGAGGGGCTTGCCGGGATGCTCTTATGACCGGTCTGATCATGACGAATGAACAGATGGAAGAAAACTCTGGGATCATTGACTATAGTTTTATAAATATATGGAGTGCTGGCGGATGTGCTGCAGTTTTTGCATGCATAGCAGCATTTAAAAAGTCATATCGAATCGAGGGATATTTGCTTGAAGTTCTTCCTTAAAATGTATATAATATTGACAATTAAGTTCAAATCAATATTTACGAAAGGAAAACCATGAGAAAATTAGCCTTAAATGATGAAATATTACTCAAAATCGAGAAACCTGCCCGCTACATCGGCAATGAAGTGAACTCTGTCATGAAGGACAAATCTAAGATAGATATCCGTTTCGCCATGTGCTTTCCGGACGTCTACGAGATCGGCATGTCCCACCTTGGAATCCAGATCCTCTACGATATGTTCAACCGCCGAGAAGACGTCTGGTGCGAACGGGTCTATTCCCCATGGACAGACTTAGATCAGATCATGCGAAAAGAGCAGATTCCCTTATTCGCACTGGAATCCCAGGATCCCATCAGGGAATTCGATTTTCTTGGGATCACGATTCAGTACGAGATGTGCTATACGAACATCCTGCAGGTCATAGACTTAAGCGGCATCCCTCTGAACGCCTGCGACAGATCGGAATCCGATCCCATTGTGATCGGAGGCGGACCCTGCACCTATAACCCGGAACCTCTGGCAGAATTCTTCGACCTGTTCTATATCGGAGACGGAGAGACGGTCTATGACCAGCTCTTAGACGCTTATAAAGAGAATAAGAAGAACAGTGGTTCCAGAAAGGACTACCTGCAGAAGGCGGCCGGGATCGAAGGAATCTATGTCCCGCAGTTTTACGAGACTGAGTATAAGGAAGACGGAACCATCGCTTCATTTAAGCCCACGGATCCTCATGCCAAGCCTGTGATCCAGAAGCAGATGGTATCGAACCTTACAGACACCTATTACCCTATGGCTCCTGTGGTTCCGTTTATCAAGGTCACTCAGGACCGTGTTGTATTAGAGATCCAGAGAGGGTGTATCCGAGGCTGCCGTTTCTGCCAGGCGGGTATGCTCTACCGGCCCACCAGGGAACGGAAGGTAGAGACGCTTAAGCGATACGCCTACACGATGCTTAAGAATACAGGCCATGAGGAGATCTCCCTAAGTTCCTTAAGCTCCAGTGATTACAGCCAGCTAAAAGAGTTGGTCACATTTCTGATCGAAGAATTCAAGGACGAAGGGATCAATATCTCCCTTCCGTCCCTGCGGATCGACGCCTTCTCGCTGGATGTGATGGGGAAGGTTCAGGATATCCGAAAGAGCAGCTTAACCTTCGCGCCGGAAGCAGGCTCCCAGCGGATGCGGGATGTGATCAACAAGGGGCTGACCGAAGAGATCATCTTAGACGGCGCAGGCCAGGCCTTTGAGGGCGGATGGAATAAGGTGAAGCTGTACTTTATGCTGGGGCTTCCGACTGAGACCGTAGAGGATATGAAAGCGATCCCAAGACTTGCGGACAAGATCGCAAGACGGTATTACGAGATTCCCAAGGATAAGCGCAACGGTAAATGCCAGATCACGACAAGCACCTCTTTCTTTATTCCCAAGCCGTTCACTCCGTTTCAGTGGGCGAAGATGTATGATAAGGAAGAATATGTTGCAAGGGCGGCAGTTGTCAAGCATGAATTCCAGGAGCAGCTCAACCGCAAGAGTCTTAAGTACCACTGGCATGAAGCAGATGTGACGGTGTTGGAGGGCGTGTTCGCCAGAGGCGACCGCAGACTTTCCAAGGTTATCCTGGAAGCATACCGTCTGGGATGTCTCTATGACTCCTGGACTGAGACCTTCGACAATGAGAAATGGATGCAGGCATTTGAGAATACCGGTGTGGATATAGGATTCTATAATCTTAGAGAAAGGGACCCAGGCGAGATCTTCCCGTGGGATTTCATTGATATCGGTGTAACGAAGGAATTCCTGTATCAGGAGTGGGAGAGGGCGCTGAAGGGTGAAGTAACGCCCAACTGCCGGGTGAGATGTTCCGGCTGCGGCGTCATGAAGTATAAAGGAGGTGTCTGCGTTGAAAGCAAGAATTAAGTTCCGCAAATACGGCGTGATGCGGTTTATCGGGCATCTGGATGTGATGCGGTTTTTCCAGAAATCCATGCGGCGTGCCGGGATCCCCATTGCGTTTACCGGCGGCTACAGCCCGCATATGATCATGTCGTTCGCTCAGCCCTTAGGAGTGGGAGTGACCAGCGACGGGGAATACCTGGATATCGAATTGAAGGAAGAGATCGATCCGCAGGAAGCGGTCCGGCGTCTGAATAAAGTGATGGTAGAAGGGATCGAAGTCGTGAATTTCTGCCGGATACCGGATGATAAGAAGTGCAGCGGCATGACCATTGTTGCGGCGGCAAGCTACAAAGCAATACTTCTGGAATCCGCCAGATCTGCAGACGTTCCCAGGGCATTTCCGGAATCATGGAGCGGGAAAGCAGACGAATTCCTGCGGCAGGAAAGTATAGTGGTCCTGAAAAAGACTAAGCGAAGCGAAACACAGACAGACATCAAACCGATGATCTATCAGATGAAGCTTGAAGAAGACGGAATCTATCTGTTCCTGGCCGCCGGGAGCGAGCAGAACCTGAAACCAGACCTTGTAATCCGGGCTTTTCTGGAATTCATCGGAGAAGATCCTGATAATGTTCCCTTTCACTACCACCGCATTGACGTGTATGCCAGGAATGTGCCGGAGCCAAAGAATTCCCATAAGTTTATCCCATTAGATTCTGTTAGGAGTATCCAAATATGAGCAAAAAAGAAGTGAAGACCAATGCCATGCGCATTCTGGACCGTCAGAAGATTCCCTATGAGTATGAGGAATACGAGTGTAAAGAATTCATGGACGGTATACAGGTCGCAGACCAATTGGGTTACGACCATTCGCTGGTATACAAGACATTGGTCACGACAGGGAAGACGGGGCAGCACTATGTGTTTGTGATCCCCATCGAAGAAGAGATTGATTTCAAGAAAGCAGCGAAGGTAGTGGGGGAGAAGTCTCTGGAGATGCTGCACTTAAAAAACCTGACCTCCGTGACCGGCTACATCCGCGGCGGATGCACCGCCATTGGAATGAAGAAGCAGTATCCGACGGTCATCCACGAAGCTGCCGAAGAGTTGGAATACATGTATGTCAGCGGCGGCAAATTAGGGATGCAGCTAAAGCTTCGGCCGGCAGACCTCAAGAAAGCCTCCCACGCATATTTCGCAGATGTGATCCGATGAAATTTTCATTATAAAAAAGGAGCAAAATATGAATACAGTGATATTTGATGTAGGTAATGTACTGGCGGGTTATGACTGGGAGAGTTATCTTAAGACCTTCCGCTATCCGGCAGACGTCTATGAACGGGTGGCGGACGCAGTATTCCGTAATGCGGACTGGGAGGAGGGCGACCGGGGCAAGATCTCTGCTGAAGAATGGCTTCATCTCTTCATAGCCAATGCGCCGGACTTAGAGACAGAGATCCGGGAAGTGTTCGCGGGCTTTGAAGGTACGATCGTTCCGCTTGATTACTCAACAGATTGGCTTGCATATTTCCGCAGGCAGAACTATAAGCTCTATTATCTGTCTAACTATTCCTGTGAATTGTATCATCGAACCAGGGACAAGCTTCGGTTCCTTGAAGATTTCGACGGCGGAATCTTCTCCTTCGAGGTGAAATGCATCAAGCCGGAGGAAGAGATCTACCGTCTGCTTCTTGACCGGTATCAGATCCGTCCGGAAGATGCCGTATTCTATGACGACCGCCCGGAGAATGTGGAAGCTGCAAGAAGACTTGGGATGAACGGCGTCGTATTTCATGAAGATATTCCATTGCAGATGATGCGAAAATAGTGTATACTGAGCGTCAGTATGAATACAGTTTGGAGGATTACAGGAAAGATGAATAAGGTTGTAAAATTTGGTGGAAGCTCACTCGCGAATGCAGAACAGTTTAAGAAGGTCGCAAGGATCATCCAGAAGGATGAGTCTAGAAGGTATATCATTCCGTCCGCACCGGGGAAACGTACGCCAGATGATACAAAGGTAACAGATATGTTATACGGCTGTTATAATCTTGCCATCATGGAAGACGAGTATGAGGAAGAGTTTGAAGAGCAGTTGTCCGCGATCCGGGCGCGTTATGACGATATCATAGAGGGACTGGGGCTTGCTGTTGACCTGACCGAAGAATTCAAGACCATCCGCACGAATTTCACCAGGAAGGCGGGAAGAGACTATGCCGCTTCAAGAGGAGAGTACCTGAACGGAATCCTGATGGCGGCTTATCTTGGATATGAATTCATTGACGCAGCGGACGTGATCTTCTTTGATGCGGCGGGGAATTTTGACGGGGAGAAGACGAACGCCGTATTGTCCGCGAAGCTTGATGAGACCGAGCGGGCGGTGATTCCCGGATTCTACGGTTCGATGCCGGATCAGAAGGTCAAGACATTTTCAAGAGGCGGATCCGATATCACCGGATCCATCGTTGCCAGGGCCATCAAGGCGGATATGTATGAGAACTGGACCGATGTGTCGGGATTTCTGATCGCAGATCCGCGTGTAGTTAAGAATCCCAAGGCAATTGATGTGATCACTTACCGTGAGCTTCGGGAATTATCCTACATGGGCGCGACGGTCCTCCATGAGGATGCCATTTTCCCGGTAAGAAGGGAAGGAATCCCCATCAATATCCGCAATACTAACTCGCCGGAAGACAAGGGGACTCTGATTGTGGAAGGGACATGCAGGAAGCCGAGATTCGTGATCACCGGAATCGCCGGCAAGAAGGATTTTGCCTCCATCACAGTGGAGAAGGCTATGATGAATTCTGAAGTCGGATTCTGCAAGAAGGTGTTGGAGGTATTCGAGAAGAACGAGATCTCCATTGAACATATGCCGTCCGGAATTGATACCATGACTATCTTCGTACATCAGGATGAATTCGAAGAGAAGGAACAGAAGGTGATCGCGGGGATCCACCGGATGGTGGAACCGGATTTCCTGGAACTGGAATCAGATCTTGCCCTGATCGCCGTCGTAGGGCGCGGAATGCGGGCTACCCGCGGCACATCAGGACGAATCTTCTCTGCCCTGGCTCATGCGAATGTCAATGTGAAGATGATCGATCAGGGTTCCAGCGAATTAAACATCATCATCGGTGTCAGGAATCATGACTTTGATGACGCGATCAATGCAATCTACGATATATTTGTCAAGACTATGATCTAGGAAGGAGCCGCAATGAATATTTTATTTTTCCTGAAGCCCAAAAGCGAGCTGGCCTACATCAACGATTACCATACGCTCCGTCAGGCTTTGGAGATCATGGAATACCACAAGTATTCTTCGGTGCCCATTCTGAACAAGGAAGGGAAATATGTCGGTTCCATCACGGAAGGCGATCTCCTGTGGTCTTTGAAGCGCTGGAACCTTCTGAACCTTAAGGATGCGGAGGATATCAGCGTCATGAAGGTAGAACGCCGGCTTGATTACCAGTGCGTGACGGCCAAGTCCAAGATGGAGGACCTGATCGGACGTGCCATGGAGCAGAACTTTGTGCCGGTGGTGGACGATGAGGGACATTTTATCGGAATGATCACCCGGCGTGACATCATCGAATACTGTTATACTAGGATGAAAGGCGGTAAGTGAGATGATCATTGATTTTCACACACATATGTTCCCGGACAAGATTGCGAAGGGGACGTTGGATTATCTGGAAGGGATATGTAATACCCGGCCTTTTACAGACGGCACCTATGCCGGGCTTGCAAGTTCAACGGCCGAAGCAGGGATCGATCTATCGGTAGCGCTTCCGGCCGTCACGAAGGTCTCCCAGGTGGATTCCATCAACCGGTTTGCCGCACAGTATCAGGAGGGCCCGATCATTTCTTTCGGCGGGATCCATCCGGAATGCGGCAACTACAAAGAGATCCTGCGTCATGTGAAAGATCTGGGTATGAAGGGGATCAAGCTGCACCCGGATTATCAGGACATGTATTTCAACGACATCCGTTATAAGAGGCTGGTAGCATACGCATCAGAGCTTGACCTGATCATCACCGTCCATGCAGGCGTCGATCCCAAATCTCCCAACGACGTCCACTGTACGACGCAGATGATACTGGAACTGGTCAGAGAGGTGCAGCCCGGGAAATTAGTGCTGGCTCACTTAGGGGCCAATCAGCTCTGGGATGAGGTGGAAGCGTATCTTGTCGGTCTGGATGTCTATTTTGACACGGCGGTTGTGTTAGACCAGATGCCCAAGGAACAGTTTATCCGCATCGTACGCGCTCACGGCGCGGATAAGATTCTCTTTGCGACCGATTCTCCCTGGGCGGGGCAGAAGGAATTCGTTCAGATTCTTTCTGACATGCCGCTTACACAGGAAGAGAAGGAGCTGATCTTCGCTAAGAATGCATGCAGGCTGCTTGGTATGGAAGGTTAAGTTTGGAAAATTAATGCATTTCAGGCTTGAATTTTTCCTAATCATGTGTTATGATATACCAGTATGCCGCACAATGAGGTTTTCAAGTATCCTGTGAATCTTCAGGATCACCGTAATTGGCGAGTAATGATAATAGGAGGTGCCATATGTACGCGATTATAGCAACAGGTGGTAAACAGTACAAAGTAGCCGAAGGCGATATCATTAGAGTAGAGAAGCTTGGTGTAGAAGCTGGCGAGACTTATACTTTCGACCAGGTGCTTGCAGTAAGTGACAGCGAATTAAAGGTAGGGAATCCGACTGTTGCAGGAGCAACTGTAGAAGCTTCTGTAGTAGAGAACGGAAAAGCCAGGAAAGTCATTGTTTACAAGTATAAGAGAAAAACTGGATACCATAAGAAGAATGGTCACAGACAGCAGTATACTGCAGTAAAGATTGACAAGATCAACGCTTAATTCGGGAGTGATTCTATGATTCATGTAACCATTTACCGGAATGATAAGGAAGAGTGTGTGGGGTTTCTGACAGACGGACATGCCGGATACAATGAAGAAGGCCATGACATCGTATGTGCTGCGGCATCTGTGCTGATCATCAATACGATGAATGCGATTGAGTTATATGCACAGGATACCTGTTCTCTCGTTACGAACGAGGAGACTGGAATGATTTCCTATCACCTGACAAGCGGTCATCCGTCGAAGAATGCAGAATTGCTGCTTAAGACTATGATCCTTGGATTGGAAGAGATGGTTGCTGATGAGAACTATGCAGAATATATTGATTTAACATTCGAGGAGGTGTAACAACCATGATGAAATTAAACCTTCAGTTTTTCGCTCATAAGAAAGGTGTCGGCTCTACTAAGAACGGAAGAGATTCCGAGTCTAAGAGACTTGGCGCTAAGAGAGCGGACGGACAGTTTGTAAAAGCCGGCAATATCCTTTACAGACAGCGCGGAACAAAGATTCATCCAGGCGTTAATGTTGGGCGCGGCGGTGACGATACATTGTTCGCACTTGTGGATGGTGTTGTAAGATTCGAGAGAAAAGGAAGAGACAAGAAGCAGGTTTCTATCTATCCGGTAGCTTAAGATAGCGAAGATGCGTAAGTCTAAGGGAGTGTTGCAGGATAACTGATATCAGTTAGAGAGCGGCACTCTTTTTTAACATATGTACTGACCGGCCCGAACCGGGAGAATATTCATAGATTGGGAGGACATTCATGTTTGCAGACAGAGCAAAGATATTGATAAGATCAGGAAAAGGCGGCGACGGACATGTCAGTTTCCGCAGAGAACTGTATGTACCCAACGGCGGCCCCGACGGCGGCGACGGCGGGCGGGGCGGCGACGTGATCTTCGAAGTTGACGAGGGGCTGAACACATTGCAGGATTACCGCCACAAGAGAAAATATGCGGCCAGAGACGGGGAAGCCGGCGGCAAAAGGCGGTGTCACGGAGCGGATGCCGAAGATATCATTTTAAAAGTACCGGAAGGAACGGTCGTCAAAGAAGCGGAGTCCGGCAAGGTGATCGCGGATATGTCGGGGGACAACCGCCGGCAGATTATATTGAAGGGCGGCAGGGGCGGACTAGGGAACCAACACTACGCAACTGCCACCATGCAGGTTCCCAAGTATGCGCAGCCGGGACAGCCGTCCCGGGAGCTGTGGGTCACGCTGGAACTGAAAGTGATCGCGGATGTAGGTCTTGTAGGATTCCCTAATGTGGGCAAATCCACCTTCCTTTCCCGCGTGACGAATGCAAGACCTAAGATTGCCAACTATCATTTTACCACGCTGAACCCGAACTTAGGGGTGGTGGATCTGCCTGACGGAAAGGGTTTCGTGATCGCGGATATTCCCGGGCTGATCGAGGGCGCTTCGGAGGGGGTCGGTCTTGGCCATGAGTTCCTGCGCCATATTGAACGAACCAAGCTGATAATCCACATTGTAGATGCGGCAGGTACGGAAGGCCGCGATCCGGTAGAGGATATCTACAAGATCAACGCGGAATTGGAGGCATATAATCCGGATATTGCAGGCAGGCCGCAGATCATTGCGGCTAATAAGATCGATGTGATCTTCCAGGACGGCGAGGATCCAATCGCACGCCTGAAAGCAGAATTTGAACCGAAAGGAATCCCGATATATCCGATCTCCGGAGCGACGGGAGCGGGGATCAGAGAGCTTCTGTATGCCGTAGCCGAGAAGCTCAAGGAGACGGATCAGGCTCCGGTTGTCTTCGCACAGGAATATTTCCCGGAAGAAGAGCTGATCTATGAGAACCTGCCGTATACGGTTAAGCCGGAAGACGGCGTGTATGTGGTCGAGGGACCTAAGATCGAGAAGATGCTTGGTTACACTAACCTGGATTCCGAGAAGGGATTCGCCTTCTTCCAGAAGTTCCTTAAAGATACGGGTATCCTCGAAGAATTAGAAGCGGCGGGGATACAGGAAGGTGATACCGTACGGATGTATGGACTGCAATTTGACTATTACAAGTAGGGCTAGGAGAGAGAAGATGACGACAAAACAGAGAGCATATTTGAAAGGGCTTGCGATGACCATGGACCCGATCTTCCAGATTGGGAAGAACAGCATGACGCCCGAACTTACCAAGGCCATTGACGAGGCACTGGAGGCCAGAGAGCTTATTAAAGTCAGCGTGCTGAAGAACTGCATGGATGACCCGCGCACGTTAGCCCAGACTTTGGCAGAGCGGACCCATTCCCAGGTAGTGCAGGTGATCGGCAAGAAGATCGTCCTGTACAGAGAAGGAAAAAACAATAATAAAAAGATAGAGCTGCCATAGAGGATTCCTTAATAAAATGGCATACGTAATCACGAAATGGAGTTGGGAGTTATGAAGATTGGAATTATGGGGGGGACATTTGATCCGATACACAACGGACATCTGATGCTTGGGCAGGCGGCCTATGAGGCCTTTGGACTTGACAGGGTCTGGTACATGCCCAACGGGAACCCTCCGCATAAGGAGACTTCTATAAACGGAACTGCAATCAAAGACCGTGCGGAGATGGTGCGTCTTGCCATCGCGCCGCACAGGAATTTCCGGCTTGAGATGTATGAGGCGAACCGCCGGGACGTCTCTTACTCTTACAGTACAATGGAATATTTCAAAGGGATCTATCCGGAGGATGAATTCTATTTTATCATAGGAGCCGATTCCCTTTTTATGATCGATCAGTGGGGGCATCCGGAGCGGATCTTCCCCACCTGCACCATACTGGCCGCTTACCGGGATGAGATCAATACGAGAGAGGCGATGGAAGAGAAGATCCATGAGCTTAACGAGATTTACCGCGCGCGGATAAGACTTCTGGTCACGCCGCTTATCAAGATATCTTCCCATGAACTGCGCAGGGCCGTGAAGGAGGGGAAGAGCATTGCGGACTGGGTTCCTGCCCCGGTCAATGACTATATCCTGGAAAATCATCTGTACAGAGAAGAGGTCGGCAGCTATGAATCATAAGATTACTAAGATCAGACGTAAAATGATGACGGAGCTTGACAAGGACAGATATGAACACACGCTGGGCGTAATGTACACAGCAGCATCTCTTGCCATGCGCTATGACGAGGATATTGAGAAGGCATTGATCGCGGGTCTTCTCCATGACTGTGCCAAGTGCCTCTCCGGCGACACGAAGATTAAGCTCTGTAAGAAATATCATTTGAATGTATCGGAGGTAGAGAAGGAGAATCCAAGCCTCCTCCATGCCAAGTTAGGGGCTTTTCTTGCCGCGAAGAAATACCATATCAAGGATAAGGATATCATCAATGCGATCGCAAGCCATACTACAGGATGTCCCCATATGTCCCTGCTTGATAAGATCATCTATATTGCCGATTATATTGAGCCGGGAAGAAAAGAACTGCCTAATATGGCGGAAGTCCGCAAGCTGGCATTTACAGATATAGATGCCTGTCTGTACCGGATCCTTAAGGATTCCCTTGAATATCTGACTGGTATGAACGTACCCATTGACCCTATGACGGAAAAAACATATTTATATTATAAAAGTAAACGAGAAGAAAAGGAGGAACAGTATGGATAAGGATAACGTTAAGGAAATGGCGCGGATCGTGTATCGCGCCCTTGAAGACAAGAAGGGAGAGAATATCAGTATCATTGATATCTCCGGAATCTCGCCTCTTGCAGATTATTTCATTATTACAAACGGTTCCAATGACAGCCAGGTAAAAGCGTTGGTTGATAATGTAGAAGAGAAGATGCATGAGGCCGGACATTCACAGATACAGCGGGAAGGGCTGCGTTCCGGCAACTGGGTTCTTCTGGATTACGGCGATGTGGTCGTACATGTATTCGACCGGGAGAATCGGGAGTTCTATCATCTGGAACGTATCTGGAGCGACGGACGCAAGATCGAGAATATAGACGAATTATAAATTGAATGATAAGTTGATCAGACAGCAGTTATGAATGGGAGAGTATACTTCTATTCATAACTGCTTTTTCAACATCTAATCAAAGAAACGGAAGATACCGATCACCTTGCCGAGGATCTGCAGATCCGTCACAATGATCGGATCCATTGTGTCATTCTCAGGCTGCAGGCGGATATAGCCGTCCTCTTTATAGAATGTCTTCACCGTAGCGCCGTCCTCGATGAGCGCAACCACCATCTCCCCGTTGCGTGCGGTAGCGCGCTGTTCGACAAGAACAAAATCACCGTCTAAGATCCCCGCATTGATCATGCTTTCCCCCTTCACCTTCAATATAAAGGTCTGGCTATTCGGCATATACTCCATCGGGATAGGGAAATAATTCTCGATATTCTGTTCTGCGAGTATAGGTTCGCCGGCGGCAACCCGTCCGATGATCGGAACATTCACCATCTCGCGCCGCATAAAATTAAATGAATCATCCAGGATCTCAATTGCCCTTGGCTTGGTCGGATCACGGCGGATATAGCCGTTCTTCTCAAGCGTCTCTAAATGAGAGTGGACCGAAGAAGTAGACTTTAAGTGGACCGCCTCGCAGATATCCCGTACTGCGGGCGGGAAGCCCCGTTCCAATATCTGTGATTTGATATATTCTAATATTTCCTTCTGCTTTGGACTTATCTTACCTTGTCCCATAGAAACCTCCTTTTTCCAATCGGTGTTTTGCGCATCCCAAAGATTGACCTTTGACGCTTGTATCATAATATTATCTTACCACAATATCCGCCAAATAGCAAACAAATGTTTAGAAAATACGTTCGATAATTTCCCCGGAAAGTATTGACAAACAGTTGTTCGGCTTCTATAATGTAAAAAGAACGGTTGTTCGCGCGAAAATATGTACTGATTGTCCAGATTTCTGGACATCTGGAGTGAGATAATTAGTCTTGTAACAAGATAAGTAACAAGATAACTGAAAATGATAGGGGGAATTAGGAATGAGGAGACAAGATTCATGTATGTCAGGAATGAAAAGGGATAATAGAATGTTCATTAAGCGGTTGCTGCTCATTGTAATCGTCAGTATCTTTGCATTGGGGCTCAGTGTGATCCTGCCGGATGATCCGGTGGATGCACATATAAAGAATACGGCAACTGAGCGCGGATCCGGTGTATTGGACAGGTGTAAGTATTATACGAGTATTGAGGTTTCTACCGGGGATTCTCTATGGAGTATTGCCGAGGAATATATGGATGCGAGGAATCAGTCGGTTTATGACTATATCGATGAGATTAAAGAGATCAATGGGCTTAAGTCTGATCAGATTCGGGCTGGGGAATATTTGATGGTGTCTTATTATGGATATGAATAAGATCGTTCACCTGCGCCATAGGTGTGAACAATCTATACGACAAATACCGATTTTTCCAAAAGATGTAGACAAGAAATGCCGGATATGTTATAATCAGCCTGGGATTAATCAATTAATAAGGAGGTATCATCTATGGCTGATACAAAAACTTATCATGAACAGACACAGATCGATCAGACGATTCGTCTTCGCGAGGTATTGAAGACGCTGCCGCCGTTTGCGAAGGATTATTTCCGTGCGATCGAACCGAAGTCTTCGTCAAGGACCAGGATCAATTATGCATATGACGTCCGTATTTTTTTCCATTTCCTGATGGAGAATAATCCTGTATACAAGGACTATACCATAGACCAGTTCAAGGTTGACGATCTTGAGAAGCTTGAGCCGGTGGATATTGAGGAATATATGGAATATCTGAAGGTCTATGAGCGTGAAGCCGAACTGATCACCAACGGCGAGAAGGGACTTGCAAGGAAGATGTCTGCACTGCGGAGCTTCTATAATTATTATTACAAGCATCAGATCATCTCTAAGAATCCAACCTTATTGGTGGATATGCCAAAGCTTCACGATAAGGCGATCATCCGGCTTGATACGGATGAGGTCGCGTTGCTTCTTGACTTCGTAGAGAACTGCGGAAGCCAGTTAACCGGTCAGGCCCTTACCTATTATAATAAGACACGGGAACGTGACCTGGCGATCCTGACATTGCTTCTGGGAACCGGGATCCGTGTATCAGAATGCGTCGGTCTTGATCTGAATGACGTAGACTTCAAGAATAACGGGATCACCGTTACCCGAAAGGGCGGCAATCAGATGGTTGTCTATTTCGGTGATGAGGTTGCGGATGCCCTTGAGCAATATATCGAAGGCAGCCGTAAGGCGGTTACTCCCCTCTCCGGCCACGAGAACGCCCTGTTCTTGTCTTCTCAGAGACGCCGGATGGGCGTTCAGGCAGTGGAGAACATGGTGAAGAAGTATGCCCGGCAGGTGACGCCCAATAAAAAGATCACTCCCCACAAGCTTCGCAGTACCTACGGTACTTCTCTGTATAAAGAGACCGGAGATATCTATCTCGTTGCCGACGTCCTTGGTCACAAGGATGTGAATACTACTAAGAAGCACTATGCGGCGATTGATGAAGACAGACGCCGCAAGGCCGCATCAGCCGTCAGGTTACGGGAATCTTAGGAAAGGATCGATATCATTTACTATGAGATTACAACAACTTTTAAGCTATACACGGAAGGCCGTTGATGAATATACTATGATCGAGGAAGGCGATCATATTGCCGTTGGGATCTCCGGCGGCAAGGACAGCCTGACCCTTCTGTATGCCATGCACGGTCTGAGACGCTTCTATCCTAAGAGCTTCAGGCTAAGCGCAGTCACAGTGGATCTGGGATATTCGGAATGTGATTTTACACCTGTTACAGAGCTTTGTAAGGACCTTGGCGTCCCGTATCAGATCGTCAGGACGGATATCGCCCATATCTTGTTCGAGGAACGCAAGGAGAGCAATCCCTGCTCCCTCTGCGCCAAGATGCGCAAAGGAGCGCTGAATCAGGCGGTAAAGGAGATGGGATGCAATAAAGTGGCGTATGCGCACCACAAGGATGATATAATAGAGACTATGCTGCTCTCGCTGCTCTTTGAAGGGCGTTTCTACTCTTTCTCACCCAAGAGTTACTTAGACCGCATGGAACTGACCGTCATCCGTCCCATGATGTTTGTAGACGAAGCGGATGTGATCGGATTCCAGAACAAGTACCGGCTTCCGGTGGTCACAAGCCGCTGCCCCATCGATGGCTATACCAAGAGACAGTATGCCAAGGAACTCACAGCACAATTGAACCGCGAGCATTCCGGAGCGAAGCAGCGGATGTTCACGGCCATATTGAACGGAAATATTCAGGGCTGGCCCGAACGGATCCCACATATAAGATGATGAATCAAAAAGTCATATTACAGCCTTTTATCCTTATCATTCTCTTTTAACGCTACCAATTCCTCAATGGCTTTGGCAGTACCCTCAATACCAAGCATGGAGCTGTTCAGGCAGAAATCATAGCTGTCAGCAGCTCCCCATTTCTTATTGCTGTAGTAATTGTAATAGCTTGCCCGTTTCTTATCTGTCTTAACGATCAATTCCTTGGCTTTCGAATCCGTGAGGTCGTAGATTCGGGCAATTCTCCTGATTCGCGCATCCATGTCTGCATGGATAAACAGACGGATCACGTTATCATACTCTTCCAGCGCATAATCGGCGCAGCGTCCTACCAGGATACACGGTCCCTCTTCCGCGATCTTCTTGATGGCGTCAAACTGCGCAAGAAATACCTTATGGTTGATCGGCATATCGGTATAGCTTCCGGAAGTATAGCCAAGAGAATAGGTATCCATTACCAGAGAATATAAGAAGCTGTTGGTTGGCTTCTCATCATGTGTCTCAAATAATTCCTGACAGATACCGCTCTCCTTCGCCGCCCGGTCAAGCATCTCTTTATCGTATAATTTAATATCCAGATCCGCTGCAACTTTATAGCCAATCTCTCTGCCGGCGCTTCCATACTGCCTGCCTATCGTGATAATAGTATTCGTTTTTGCCATGCAAATCACACTCCTATTCATTAATGATACCTATATTATATAATAATTCACCGGAATTGTATAGAATTATCGAATAATTTTAACACAAAATTATCCTTATAATATTATAAGCCAGCTAACAGATCTGTAAAATACTCCGGCAAAGGCGCTTCTACCTCCAGATATTCCCCTGTTCTTGGGTGGATCAGTCCCAGTGTCTTCGCATGGAGCGTCTGCCCCTGAAGGCCGGGAAACGGACACCTATGCGGACCATAGACCAGATCCCCCAAAAGCGGATGACCGATACTTGCCATATGAACGCGGATCTGGTGCGTACGGCCTGTCTCCAGTTCACATTCCAGATAAGTATATCCTGCCGGGTATTTGCCGCAGGTCTTGCCGCCGCCCTGGAAGCGCTGTAAGACCCTGTAATGAGTAACCGCCCGTTTTCCGTTCTTTGCGTGGATGCTCATCTTCTTGCGGTCAACAGGATGTCTGCCGATCGGTGCATCAACAGTGCCCTCGTCGTCCCTGACACTGCCATGTACGATCGCCGCATAGACCCGCCTGATAGAATGTACCTTCAGCTGCTCTGCAACGCTCTGATGGGCGATATCATTCTTACAGACCACCAGCGATCCGGTTGTGTCCATATCGATCCGGTGCACGATTCCAGGACGCATCATGCCGTTGATCCCGGACAGCTCCTCGCGGCAATGATACATTAACGCATTGACCAGGGTGCCGCTGTAATGCCCGGGCGCCGGATGCACGACCATCTGCTTGGGCTTGTTGACAATGATGATATCCGAATCCTCGTACAGGATGTCAAGCGGAATATTTTCCGGCTCAATATCCAGCTCTCTGATCTCGGGAATCGTAACCGTCACCAGGTCTCCTGGCAGAAGGCGGCTGCTCGCCTTAACGGGAAGCCTGTTGACGCAGACCTGCTTCTCCTTGATGAGCTTCTGGATATAAGACCTGGAGCAGTCTGGAAGTATCTCTGCCAGATACCGATCGATGCGTTCCTCATCCTGATTCTCAGTGATGTAAAATTCTTTCAAAACATCCTCCCTCTCAGCGGCGCATGATCCGTTCAAAATCCCCGTCCTTGTAATAGAAGCAGATGAGGATCGCCACTGCAAATGCAGCCACCGTAACATAGATATCCGCTACATTGAATATAGGAAAATCAATCAGTTTAAAATACAGAAAATCAACCACATAATTAAGCGTGATCCTGTCGATACAGTTCCCCCACGCCCCGGCCATCACGAAGACGGCACAAATCCTTAAGGGTAGGAATCTCCGTTCCATAGGCACTCTCAGATAAAACCACAGGATCACAGCCGTGATAACAATCACACTGGCGAAAAAGAACACCCTCTGGTTCTGGAACAGTCCAAACGCTGCTCCCCGGTTCTCCAGATATTCTAATTGGAAGACGCCTTTCCACAGAATCACAGGCGGATGGTCCTTAAGCCTGTCAAGAACAAGGTGCTTAGTATATTGATCCAGCAATAAAAGTATGGCAGATCCAACCACCGCCGCCAGATAATGGATGTAACGGCCGTTCTGGTTTATGATATTCTTAGTATCCATATTCTTGGTATTGTCCTTTCTATTAAAAATACATTCCGTTAAAGATATCTTCGAACGGCTGTCAGATACCGTCCTTTCTTTGTCTCGGATAATACGCCGTCATACACGATACGTCCAAGCTTCCTGACAGAGATGATATCTCCGTCCTTCAGGCGGTAACCGTTACTTGTAATAAGCTTCCCGTTGACGAATACCCTCCCGCTCTCTATGATTGCCGTAAGCTTGCTCCGGGACTGCGGATAAGCCAGAGACAGCACGGTATCTAACCGGACAGATGCGACCGTTCCTCTTATCTCCTCATATCTTGGCTCATAAGAAGCCGGGAGCTCCTGCACAACGGCAAGCTTAACGGAAGTCTTCCGGATCCGTGTCAGATGTTCCATGACATACTCCGCCAGCTCTTCTTTTACAAACAACAGCGCGTTGTCCTCTTCTATCATAATATCTCCAAGCTTGCATCGTTCAATTCCAAGGTTCATAACAGCGCCCAGATAATCACGATGCCCTAGTTCTTCCGAAAACCGCCGGTTTTGCGGCTGTATCTTAATAATCTGAAACGGATAAGAAACGTAAGAAAGAGCATCAGGTAGAAAAGCAACCATCTGACGCTCTGCTAGGCCATACCCGCCGAAAGTCTCATACTGCGACAGAAAGAGATTCTTCGGAGTAGTATGTAAGATATTCAACTCATTCAAATTAAGGAAATCACTGAAAGTAACGATCCCTCTCATATACGCAGTCCGGGACAGCTCGATCAGTCTTTTCTGTAATAATGTCTCTTCTTTGTTCATGTTCATAATCTAAAACCTGGAGCGCATAGAAGACGCGTCAAACGAAGTATTCAGCAGATCCTGAAGGTCTCCGGATATATCCACATTCGTAGGTGTAACAAGGAATATGTAGTTCGATATCTTCTGAAGGTTACCGCTGATCGCATATGCCGCGCCAGATGTAAAGTCTATGATACGCTGCGCGATCTCAAGATCCATCCCCTCCAGGTTCAGGATAACTGTACGCCCGTTGAGCAGAGTCTCCGTGATCTCACGGGCATCCTCCACAGAATTCGGTCTGATTACACATACCTCCATGCTCACACCGTTGCTGCGCCTGGACGGCTGACGCATAGGAGTTACCTTATTGTTCGAACGGGAAGATCTTGACTTGGCCGGCGGCTCATAATCATAGTCTTCATCATCATAATCATCATCGTATGAATCCTTCTTCCCACGGCGGAATAAGCCCTTCTTGGGCTTCTCCTCATAATCGTCCTCATAATCATCGTCAAAGAAATCATCGTCCTCGTAATCGTCGTCATCACTCAGTCTCATGATATCTAAAAATTTATCCAACACACCCATATTAATAAATACTCCCATCTTCCGTTATATTTTGTGATAATGCAAATATACCGTTTCTACTAGTGTACTAATTATTCATATAATCCCGTGCACCAAAAATTCCGGTACCAACCCGGACCATGGCTGCGCCCTCTTCTACGGCGACAGTATAATCATTCGTCATACCCATAGATAGAATACACATAGTAATATTATCAACGTTTTTAGCCGCAATGTCAACAGATAATTTTCGTAAGCGCTGAAAAATACCACGATTTTCTTCCGGATCGTCCACAAAAGGAGCAATTGTCATCAGCCCTTGTACCTGAATATGCGGGAATTTTGCCACCTCGGAGACAAATTCGTCAAGTTCCTCCGGCATCAGCCCGAATTTGCTCTCTTCTTTTGCCACATTCACCTCGATCAGGATATTTGCGGTGATATTGTGCTTGGCGGCCTCTTTCTCGATAGTCTCGGCAAGCCTTAAGGAATCGACGGAGTGTATCAGTTCCACCTTATCGATAATATACTTCACCTTGTTACGCTGAAGATGCCCGATCATATGCCAGCGTATATCCTTAGGCAGCTCCTCATACTTATCAGCAAGCTCCTGAACCTTATTCTCCCCAAACACCCGCACTCCAAGATCATATGCCTCCTTAAGGACGCTTACAGGCTTCGTCTTGCTGACCGCGATCAGCGTCACCTCTTCTCTCAACCGACCGGAACGTTCACACGCCTCCCAGATCTGGCTTTCAACGTATTCAAGATTTTCTTTTAGCATTGTCTCTCACTCCTTTTAGAATACAACATCATTTTCTTTAACATTTTCCCCATTCAGGGCGATATGGTCATAGTTCGACAACCCATAGTCGCTTCCTGATTCAACGATATAATAATCATCACTCTCACACAGGATATTTACCTGCTTGAAAACGGCATAGCCCTTGTTGATATTATACACTCCTTTGATATTCTTTGTCTTATTCAACACGCAGGTCTCCGCCGAATCCGGCTTTACCAGAAGCGTATCCTCGTCAAATGCGTCCGTATTCAGATACACCATGCCGGAATCCTGGTCCCGGTCGTAGACATTGACCTTCTTGAATTCCGGATTCTCCTCCCCTGTCTCCACCAGAACGCCGGTCTCCTTCGTATTGCCGCCCTGGGTGAGATAATCCTCCTGTATGATGTAGAATTTCTTATTCGTAACCGAAGATTTTGGGATCTTAAGCCCTGATTCATCCTCCAGGATCAATTCAAGATCCAGATACCGTTCCTCCGCGTAACGGATCATGGAACTGTCCAGTGTCAGAACTCCAAGATACATATCCCCTGACGTATGTATGGAGAAACCAGCAGTGGCAGTCTCATGATCCTTGGCAAACCGAATCTTCACACTCTTTAACTCTGCCATTTCCTTTGAGATATCCTCATCAAGCGGTATGACGATGGACCACCTGTCGTCCCGGATCAGCTTGTAGACAGGGTCGCCCATCCGTACCTTGGCATTATTCTTAAGCTCTTTCTTCGTATAATCGTTCCTTGCAAATACGTCCTCCGTAAGCTTATCTACCGTAATATCCTCGTACCCATCCGTGGAATACACGATGATCCCATCGGAAGCGGCAGAATAGATCTGGAGACCGCTTCCCTCCTGCCCCGCCATCGCATCAAGCTGCGCCTGACGGTTCTGGCTTGACCGGCTGTCCATGACGCTTGCAACATAATCCTTCAGCGTGTAGACATCCTGAAACTGACCTTCCTTAAAATTCTCGCTGAATGCCTGGATCTTAACCAGCAGCGCTGCCTGTTCCTCCGCCGACAGCTTCGAAGCCTCCTCGGATGATGTATCTGCGAATTCCAGTTCCCTGTTGGACAATGTATATACCTTGGTCTTCGCTCCTGCTTTGCTCCCCCCAAGCGCATAATAATTGACGTATCCGTCGGCTTCGGCCGGCACTACCACCTCGTCCCGCAGAATGAATCCGGTGTAAGCGTTATCCCTCAGTATAGATCCTTCCCGCACCTCATAGGCAGAGATATGGTTCTCTGTCAGATACATCAATACAGTGACTGCCAGATAGACAAAGATGATGCCAAAAATCACCACACCGATATTCATATGCCATTTTTTCTGATAAGCCTGTATACTGGTTGGATTATTGTCTGTCAAATGAATACCCCCTCGTCAGTTTTTCACAAATCCGGCTCTCTTAAGAGCCGAACCATCCAGATAATGGAAGTGTTTTCCTTGATAGCTGTGTGTATCTGCCATAAGCTCCAACAGCTCGTCACGAAGCTTCCACCAACTGCATCCCCAGTTGCAGAAAACGGAGTCCTTTTTAGGAACACGGCTAAAAAGCCGTTCCACAGCAATACCAGGATCCAGATATTCCAGGAATGCTGTCAGCCTCTTAAGATATTCCTCCTTGGAGCACAGGCTGATACTGCCCTTCTCATATGCGTCACTCAGAGGCGAATTCTTCGCAATATAAAGTGAATGCGCCTTCACAGTCTGGAGCTTAAGCGCCGACAGCACCTTTGCCGTCTCAACGGCATCCAGGAGCTGATCACCCGGCAGATTCAATATCACATGCGCACACAATTCGAATCCAAACCTATGTACAGCAAGAACTGCATCGATGAATTCTGCCAGAGTATGTCCGCGGTTCACCCGCTCAAGCGTATGAAAGTTGACAGTCTGAAGTCCAAGCTCAATCGTGATATTCTTCCCATACTGCCGGCCGAGACGCGCAAGAATCTCCAGATATTCGCCGGAAATACAATCGGGGCGCGTGGACACCGCAAGTTCGGCAATATAAGAGAGCTTCGCTGCTTCTTCCATATAAGAAGCAAATCTGTCCAATTCCAGATACGTGTTCGTATAATTCTGGAAATAAGCAATGAATCTGCGCGCATGGTATCTGTGTTCAATATAGATCCGGGTCTGTTCTAACTGCTCTGCGACAGGGATGATCGGCTCCATCGCCTCAAATCCGGCTCCAAGCTCCGAACAATAGGCACAGCCCGCTCCCATCCTTCGGTTTGGACAGCTCACAGGCAGATTCACTGGAAGCTTGTATACTTTTTCGCCGTATTTGCATTTCAAATATTCAGAATATGGATAATAAGGTAATTCTATACTCATCCTACAGGAATCTCTCTTTCCGTATGCATAATCCATTCATGTAACAGCCATACTAAATGCAGCACATTAAGAAAGGAGGAACTCACATGAAATGGTCTGACAATACAACTCTGACAATTGTGATCATAGGTGCGATCAACTGGCTTCTGGTAGGAATATTCCGATTTGATCTGGTCGCCTTTCTTTTTGGCAATCTATCATGGCTTTCCCGCATAATCTATACACTTGTTGGTCTGTGCGGCTTATATCTCATCAGCATGTATGGAAGAATCCGTTCTTCCTAACAACAAAAGGGGTATCTTGCCTATAAGATGCCCCTCTTTCTTATTATTCACTTACCGGTATCCCGTTGATCAGGGCAGTCATATTCTGATAAAGCAGGGATTTGGTATCTGCCCCCATAATAACGGAGATATACGGGCTTCCCTGCGCGCTTGTTTCAAGCAGGATCAGACAATTCCCGGCAGGCGTAGTCGTGCCTGTCTTCCCGCCTATGATTACGGCATCCCTTGGCTGCTCTGCAAGCCCCGCCGCATAGAAATTCGTCTGCTCCCAATGCTCCTGACGGACAAGGCCGTCTGCCCCGGTGATCGAAGCAGTAAATGTATTGGTGCCGATCACATCGATAAACGCATCGTATTTGATACATTCATTGAAGATCAGATACAGATCATACGCCGTCGTATAGTGGTTTATATCATGCAGCCCATGTGGATTGACGAAATGTGTATGTGTCGCCATGAGTCTTGCGGCCTCGTCATTCATCATCTGTGCAAAGGCATCTGTACTTCCGGCTATATACTCGGCGATCGCCACCGCCGCATCATTCCCCGATACCATCATAAGGCCGCGCAGAAGATCCTGGAGAGACAGCTGGTCTCCTGCCTGAATCCCGCACGTTGTCTCGTCGGCAGCAAAATTCCTGGAATCCGCATTGGCAGACACCGTTACTATGGAAGACAAGTCTGCGTTCTTGATGGCAAGCAGCGCCGTCATGGTCTTCGTTGTGCTGGCCGGATATAGCTGTTCAAACATATTGTAGGCGAAATCGACCTTCTGATGCTCCACGTCAAAAAGAGCCGAAGCGCGCATGACCGAAGTATCCGGCGCTCCTGCAAGTGCGACGTCTCCGGAGGAAACGCATAACTGTTCCGCGAATAATCCTCCTCTGTAAATATCCCTGTTATAATTCTCTGTCTCATAAGCGGCCGTCACCTCTTCTTCCTGTCCGCACCCCGATAAAGACAGGACGCCAAGGAAAGCTGCCAGGATAACGGCCAACAACCGATTAAATCTATCTATACATCTCACGCCAGTCAAGATCTCCTCTGTCAATTGCTAAAACAATCAATTCTGCGGTGGCAAGGTTCGTAGCCATCGGAATATTATACATATCACACAGCCGGATCACGTCATTCACATCCGGTTCATGCGGCTTGGGGTTCGTTGGTTCTCTTAAGAAAATAAGCGCATCAATGTCATTCTGTGCAATCTGCGCTCCAAGCTGCTGCTTCCCCCCCAACGGACCGGCAAGATACTTGTGTACGCTTAGATTGGTAACCTCTTCGATCAGACGGCCGGTAGTCCCGGTCGCATATAAATTGTGTTTGCTCAGGATTCCTCTGTAAGCAATACAAAAATTCTGCATCAGAGTCTTCTTAGAATCATGAGCAATCAACCCTATATTCATGTCTGTCCCTCCTCTATTGATATTTTTTCGGTTGTAACCCGACGTTTAAGACCAGTCCGATCCCGATATACAGACTCACAAGCGAAGTCAGCCCATAACTGACAAAGGGTAACGGAACTCCTGTGTTTGGCAGGAGCTGAGTAGCTACTCCGATATTGATAAAGCTCTGGAAGCCGATCAGCCCTCCCACTCCGCAGCCTATGATCTTCCCCGTCAGGTTCTGCGATCGTGTCCCTATTACTATACATTGTATCACAGTTAATAACAATAACGCAATAACTATACAGCTTCCTGTAAAGCCAAGTTCCTCGCCAATGATCGCAAAGATAAAATCTGTCTGAGGTTCCAGGATAAAATTCCCGTTCTTTACGGAAGTCGTAGTATTATTGTTCAGTCCCTTTCCTGTCAATTGGCCGGAACCGATCGCCATAACAGAATTCTTCTGCTGATATCCCTCGTCACTCGCGTATTCTTCCGGATTCAGGAACGCGAGGATACGTTTCTGCTGATAATCCTTAAGAATGAATTGATTCGGCTGCACGACAATAGCAAGGAATATAACTACCACGGGAATCAAGATCACCAATACCGTTCCGATAAACCGATAGCTTAAGCCTCCTACATAGATCAGAAGGCATAAGACCAGCGTTGTACATATCGTGGTTGAAAGATTCGGCTCGATAACGATCAGTACCAGCGGAATTCCCGACAGTATGGCATATTTGACGAGGGTTGCGGCATCATTGATATCATCCTCATGCTCCGCGATAAATTTGGCAAAAAATAATATCAACAGAATCTTTGCAAGCTCCGACGGCTGGAACGTGGTAAATCCAAGATCGATCCACCTGGTCGCCCCGTTTACATTATCCCCGATCACCAGCACGGCGCCGAGGATGACCACCGAAAAAAGATAGATCAGCCAGTAAAAATCCGTGATCCATACATAATCGATCAGGGATGTAATCGCCATAATAATGAGTCCTATCGCAACGCCCATCATCTGCTTCGGCTGATTGACCGCCTTAGCGCTCCCGACAGCCAGCACACCGATCACAGACAACGCGAATACGGTTAAAACCAAGTTGAACCGGTAATCTCTCAGATGATATGGCTTTGAAAATATTGGTAATGGTAATTTCACGCTTCTTCTCCTGCAAATGTAATAATAACCTGTGTCCGATTAATATCTACTCGAAAATCATCTTCTGTAAGTTCCATATATTTGGAAAGAGAGCTGTATAATTCCCGGCATATATTCTCATAAGCATCCGGCGTACAGTGTACCCGGTCTGATATGATCAGCGCCTTGATCCGGTCCTTGGCAATTGAAACCGATGATTTTCTTAACATAACAGCCCTCCTAATCCTTCTTAAAAAGACCGGAAAGTTTTGATAAGAATCCTGAATTGCTCTGAAGCTCCATAAACGGAACCTCCAATCCTGTAATCCGTTTACAGATATTCATATATGCCGTACCGGCTTTAGAGTCAAGGCCGATCACCGGTTCCCCCTGATTCGTGCCGATCACAACCTGTTCATCATCAGGCAGCGCTCCGATCAGAGGAATAGACAGGATCTCTGTCACATCGTCCACCGTCATCATATCGCCGCGTTTCACCATGTCCATACGGATCCGGTTGATGATCAGCTCCTTCTTCTTCAGTTGGTTGCTCTCCAGAAGACCGATGATCCGGTCGGCGTCACGGATGGCAGATACCTCCGGCGTCGTCACGATGATCGCACGGTCAGCGCCGGCGATGGCATTCATGAATCCCTGCTCGATCCCGGCAGGGCAATCCAGAAGTATGTAGTCGAATTCTTCCCTCAGCTCCGATGTAAGCTTCTTCATCTGTCCGGGAGAGATCGCCGTCTTATCCTTGGTCTGCGCCGAGGGCAGAAGATAGAGATTCTCATATCTCTTGTCCCGTATCAACGCCTGCTTAAGACGGCAGGTGCCTTCGATCACGTCTACCAGATTGTAGACGATCAGATTCTCAAGTCCCATGACCACGTCCAGATTACGAAGCCCCAGATCCGTATCAATAACAGCTACCTTCTTGTCAAGCTTCGATAAACCGGCTCCAAGATTCGCAGTTGTCGTCGTCTTGCCGACACCGCCTTTTCCTGATGTAATTACAATAACTTCGCCCATGAATAACTCCCTCCTATAACTGGTTTCACTTCAATATCTCCGATGCGAAGCCTCCTTGGCCTCATCCGGAGTGCTGCGATGATCGCATCGTAATTGCCGGCGGCGCCTGCGATCACGGTACCGTAAATAGTGCCGGTCACCACGACATTCTGCTTAGACGCTACGATGGCATCCTCCTCGATATCGCCGACGATCACAATGCTTGTCTCAGATTCCAGAATCTGTTTTCCTCTTAGTGTACCCCTATAGAACTGGCCGTCTCTCTCATGGAACGTTTCCAGGCTTTCATCCAGCATTCTCTTGTGGAGCTCTTCTGTAAGTGTGTCTTTTTCCATAATACATAAGATCTGTATCTTGGCTGCATCCTGTATGGCTTCCGCCATAAGGTGCGTCTCTTCATCTGTGAAAGTACGGCCTTCGAATTCTACAGCCATATCCGCATGATCGAAAAAATGTGCGGATAACCGGAATTTCTGCCGGACCTCTGCCAGCAGTTCCTCGTAAGGCATATCCGGATCGAAATAAATCGTAATACCGTATCTGTTACTCTTAATGAGTACCGGATCTTTCACATACACTCATCCTTTCCCTTAATCTCCTCCTGACTGTGATACCTTGATCTTAGCTGCTTTTCCGGTGATGATCTCCTCTGCCGGACGTATCTCATAATAGTATTCAAGTACAGCGTTCCCCACCTCGGCGGCAAATGTAGAACTGTATCCGTTCGCTATACGCGTTGCGAACGCCACCTCCGGGTTATCGCTGGGGGCAAATCCGACGAAAAGTCCGTGGTCCGGGTGCGTCTTACTCTGCTGTGCTGTTCCTGTCTTTCCAGACAGTTTTATATCACTCGCATTGAGATTCGGAAATAAATCTCCATGTTCGGAAACTACTACGCCTCTCATTCCTTCATGAACCGATGTCCAGGTAGAATCCGCAACATCTTTAACCGTATTGCGGATCTCCGGTTCATACTCCTTGATGGTTTTGCCGTTAACGGAAGCAACCCTGTCAAGCAGGCTTAATTTGAATACGGTCCCCTTGTTGGCGATCGCGGTAATATATCTTGCAAGCTGGCTTGTCGTATAATTGTTCGTCCCCTGTCCGATGGCAGACGGAACAGAAGAATCATCAGAGATCTGCGGATCCGATTCCGGTATCTCCAGTCCGGAAGTCTCTCCCAAGCCGAATTCCTCTGCATATTTCTTTAATTTCTCAAGACCCAGGGCGCTGGAATAATGTCTGGTTGTATTCTGCCCCTGCGAATTCTCGGAAGTATCCTGCGCCACCGCAGTTTCCTCAAGACTCAGACGGTATCCCACTTCATAGAAGAAACAGTTACAGGAATGCTGGATCGCGCCTGAGGCGTTCAGTCCTCCGTGTGCATTGGGATAGATCCAGCATCTCGGGGGCGGATCTACTTTCTCATAGAGTCCTCCGCAAGGCAGGTAAGTCCCCGTCTCGATCACGCCCTCCGTCAAACCGGCAACTGCCGACAGCGGCTTGTAAGTGGAACCCGGAGCCGTCTTCTCCTGGGTCGCATTATTATAAAACGGACGGGCATGATCTGTCACCAGTTTGTTATAATAGTTTGAATCCATGGCATTGGCCAGGCGGTTATTATCGTAACCAGGATAGGATACACAGGCAAGGACTTCACCTGTACGGGTATCTGTCATCACAAGAGAGCCCGTACAAGGTTCTAATGCCAGCTGCCCCGGCGTGATATCAAGCGTCTCGATCTTGCCCCTGATGAAATCATAAGCGCCGAATTCACCGCTGTTCAGCCTGTTATACTGATCCTCGTCATATTCAAGGATACCCTGCTCATAGAGCATCATACAGATCTGCCGGCCGGTTATGGATCCTGTCTTGATCATATATTTGTATACCAGCTTATCAAAGCTGTTGTCAGAATCAAGATGATCCACAATATAAGCGATCATTCCCTGATAAAGTTCACTGGAATCAGAATAATCTCCGTCGGATGATACATATGAATTTAACAGGGAGGTATCTATCCAGTTCTGAGAGATCGCATAGTTCAGGTACGTATACACGTTGATGCTCTCGTCATCCCTCCATGCCTTGTAGGTGGCGTCGTTCCTGTCAACAGCGTCCGACATGATGATCTTCGTATTATTCGTCAGAAGATCTGAGACAATATACGTCAGATAAGCCTGATTCTCCCTCGCAAGTTCCCGGTATGCCCCGGCGTTCGGATCAGCCAGGAGCTCTGACAATTCGCCCAGAATTGCTGATTTCCTTGCTGTGAAAGCCCCGTTGACTTCCTTCTCCGCAGCCCCGGCATCCTCATCGCCAAAATGATTCATATCCAGCACGTCGTTGTTGATAAAGGTATGATAGACATCGCCGATTGGGATGATCACATCGCTTCCGTCCTCCACCTGCGTCCGGTCATAATCCAGCACACTCTGGATCTTGGACAGCAGGATACCTGCCAGTTCTTGTTCGATAATATGATAAGCCGCTTTCTGAAGGTTCGCATCTATGGTAAGATAGACGTCATTGCCGGCCTTGGGTTCCTTCTCGTTGACGGTCTCGATCACCTTCCCCACGCTGTTGACATACAGCTTGATCTCACCCTTCTTCCCCTGAAGATAAGAATCCATCGTCTTCTCAAGACCGGATTTGCCGATGATATCCGTCTTGGCCCGTTCTTTTTGTTCTTCCTTACTGAGAGCGTCATACTCTTCCTGGGAAATCTGCCCGATATAGCCGATGATGTTGGCAAAGCAATAACTGTCCGCATAGCGGCGCATGGATTCCTCTTCGATATTGACTCCCTGAAGATCATCCAGATTCTCCATAACATCGGCAACCGTCTCCTCGCTCACATCCTCGGCAATAGTAGTCGCAATATATTTCTGATAACCGTTCAGTGCGATAGCATAGCGGATATTCACAAGCTTCAGTACGTCTGCTTTCTCCATCTTCTTCTGGTCGATGCCGTAGCCGTTGATCTCATCGGTGCACAGATGCTTGATCAGCCCTTCCGCGGATATGTTCTGCTGCTTCTCGGTTAACTCTTCTATCGTCCGTTTCCCGTAAACATCCGCAATAAAACGAAGCCTCTGAGTATTATTCTCCGCCACATAGATATAATTGTTATTGTTATCAAGGATGATCCCAAAATTATTGATCACCGTGTCTCCGTTCGATTCTACCATCTGGATCACGCTTGAGACCACTCTGTTCAATTCCTTATTCTTATGGCTGATACTGTCATATTCACCGGTATCTTCTATGGTAACCGCGTAAGCCAGCTCATTGTAAGCCAGAAGATTCCCGTTGCGGTCATAGATATGGCCGCGGGTTCCCTGGACTTCCTTGGTCTTCTGTATCTGCAGCTTATAATCATCCAGATATTCCTGCCCTCTTACGATCTGCAGATAGAAGATCCTCTGAACGAGGACTGCGGATAAGGCACAGAATACAATGATCAGGACGAATATCCGCGATTGCAGGATATTGGACACAGTATTTTTGATCCGTTCCCATAAACTATACAAATTTGCTTGCACTCCTTTGTTCTTCTGCTTCCAGTTTCTTGTTAATGTGTAATATGATCTGATACAGTATCAGCGTCACCAGGATTGTATACACCAGCTCCGGCAGGATGATACCAAACAGATATGAGAAAAATGCAAAATCTCCCTGCAGCATATAGACACATGCATAGGTAGACAGGCCGTATACCAGCTCGCTGGCCCCGATCAGCACGATGGGAAGCTTGACGTCATCATCATAAAACATTCTCTTGAACGAACCGTTCATGTAACCGATCACAGCATATAAAAGCATATTGAAGCCTAATGCATTTCCCCAGAACAGATCTGCCAACAGTCCGGCAGAAAAGCCCACAAACATTCCTTCCTTCTTCCCGCGCATAAAACCAAAAGAAGAGGTCACGACGATCAGCAGGTTTGGTTTGACCGACGCAAAAGACAATCTGTGGAAAACCGAGCTTTCCAGCAAAAAACAGACCAGAATGATCAATAATGTGATAAGCTTTCTCTTCATGGGCTATTCTCCTTCACCCGCATCTTCGCCGCCTGTCATCTCCCGCTTCGTCGTCGTGATGACGAGAACCTCCTGAAGCTTGCTGAAATCAACCGCCGGCGTAATATAGCCGGAACGTGTGAGGTTATTGGCGTCTACGTCAATATCACTGACATATCCGATGAACAGCCCTTGAAGGAAACGGGAGCTGACATGAGAGGTCACAACCTGTTCCCCCGGCTCTACAACATTGTCATTATTCGGAAGCTTCTCGAAATGCAGCCTCCCGTCCGACATCAGTTCCAGATCTCCTCTGACCATACAGGTATCGGAGGTTGACAGCATCATAGCGCTTACATTGCTGGCATCGTCGATAATAGATCTTACCTGGGCATAATTGGGTCCTACTTCCGTGACGATCCCAACCAGGCCGCTGCCGGCAAGGACATTGGAATCTACCTTGACTCCGTCCAGGGTTCCCTTGTCGATTGTGAAAGTCGCAAACCAATTGCTGCCGTTATTGGCGATCACATGGGCGCCGATCTTCTCATAATCCGAGTAATTCTCGTCCAGCTTATATAATTCCCGTAACCTCTCAAGCTCATACTGCTCCTGCCGAAGCCGCGTATTGTCTGTGGTAAGCTCATCCACCTTGGACTGCAGCTTCTCATTCGCTTTCTTCATCTCATCCAGCGTCTCGAAATTATCCGATAAGTCGCTCATGAAACGACCCACGTAGCTGATCCCCTCCTGCATGGGGATCACCGTGTAACCGGCGATAAAACGCAACGGCCCGCCGCCGTCTGTGAACCGCTCTATCCCAAGCAGTATCACACAGACAACAGAGATGATGATCAGCCAGTATTTACTTGAAAAAGACGATTGACTCTTATTCTTCATACTTATCTCATCCACCTATAATTCTCATCGATCATGGAAAATGCGAATTTCCTCAGTTCCTTGGACTGAATGATCTTCTTAAGCCCGGATACTGCGCAGATATCCGGTTCCACGGAAGCGCGGGTCGTGATCCCGACCATCTCTTCCACATACATCTCAAGCCCGGCTGTGTGCGCAACACCCCCCGTAAGGAAGATCCCGTTCTCGTTGATGGCCTTGCGTACCTCAGGCGGCGTCCGGTCAAGCAGAGACTGGATCGCACCCACGCATTGGAGAAGCGGATCCTTCATGGCAAGCCTAACCAGATTGATGGAGATCCCCTTGCGCATAGGAACACCCGTGATCAGGTCGCGCCCTGCGGCAGTGAGCATGGACTCGATCTCACTGGTGAAGATCCCAAAGCTCTTGCGCAGAACCTCCGCCGTATGCCTTCCGATCAGGAAATCATGGCTGTGGCGCACCAGATTGATGATGGCCTGGTCGAAGGTGACGCCTCCGATCTTGAGCAGACGGTTCATGACCATACCGCCTCCGGCTATCACCGAGAGTTCCGTAGTCTCGCCGCCGAAATTCACGATAAACACGCCCTTGGTATTCTGCACATCCAGATTCAACCCTATGGCGTCAGCGATAGAACGCTCAACAATATTCACTTCCTTGGCCTTGGCCGTCGAATGGATGACCAGATCGAAGAACGCTTTCTTCTCCACTTCTGTCACATCCGTAGGGACGGCGACTACATACTCAGAACCTCTGGCAAACTGCCGGTCCTTCTTCAGCAGATTCTGCAGCAAAAACTGCATATCGTGGAATCTGGAGATAACGCCTTCCTTCATCGGGAACACAACCTCGATATCGGACGGCGACTTCTCGTACATCAGAAACGCATCGTCACCTACCGCAAAAATATCGCGTCCGTTCTTAAGCGCAATAACATCTTTCTCTTTCCATATGGTATCTCTCTTTTTATCATAAACCTTGATCTCATAGGAACCGAGATCAAGGCCGTATACATTCCTCGCCATCTGACTAGATCCTTTCTAATAGCATGCCCTCTTCCCGAAAACTCATATAACAATTATTGCCAATAATGATATGGTCTAACAATTCAATTCCGATCAGGCTGCCCGCGTCAAAAATCCTCTTGGTGATCAGCAGGTCGTCCCGGCTGGGAGTCGGGTCTCCGCTGGGATGGTTGTGTATAATAATAATGTACACCGCACTCTTCTGCAGCGCCTCTATAAAAAGTTCTCTCGGCGTGATCAAGGACGCGTTCACCGTTCCTTTGGAAATATCCGTCTCGCCGATCAGCCTTGACTTGGTATTCAGCATCAGAAGCTTCATCTGCTCCTGCTTCCCGTGACGCAGATCTTCCATATAATATCTGGCAATGGTTCCAGGCTCGGAAAAACACAAGGCTTCCTGGTAGGAGGCCTTGGAAAGACGCTTTGCCAGTTCCGAGATACAGGAGATCTGGATTGCCTTCACCTTGCCGATGCCCTTGATCGCCGTCAGCCGTTCCATGCTGAACTGATGGATACCTAAGATCCCGGTCTCCCCCGCATGATACAGGATTCTGCGTGCCAATGCAAGGGCATTCTCCCCGCGGGTGCCGGTACGGAGCAGAACAGCCAGAAGCTCCTCGTCACTTAAAGACGCCGCCCCTCTCCGTTCGCATTTCTCGTAAGGGCGCTCCAATTCAGGTATCTCTTTGATAGTATTAGACTGATTCATCTTATCTTTGGATTCGTGCGACACTCGTATCAGATCTATAAGAAACGGTAAATAATGATAGCAAGGACCACGCCGATGATACTTGCGATCGTGATCTTGACTGACAGACCGAACGTAAGCACCAGAATCCCCAAGTTCAATACGATGGGGTTCTCCAGCCCAAAGGCCTGTCCATAACTAAGCCAGCTAAGCGCCGGAACTCCCTCTGCCAGCATACCGATGAAGCCTCCAAGTACGATTCCTGTTAACATAAACAGAAACAAAGCCCAGGCATTCTTGCTTCCTGTTCCTTTCATTATGTACTCCTCCTCGTTTTCTCTATCTAAAAAACTCAATACATTTTATCACATTTCAGAAACGGTGTATAGAGTTATCACATTAAAAATTTCTTAAGCTGTGTGACAATTGTCGAAAATGTAGAATTATTGTAACAAGGGAACGTACTCTCCTGCGATCGCCTGCGCGATCTTAAGTCCGTCCATCGCCGCAGACGTGATCCCTCCGGCGTACCCGGCGCCCTCCCCGCAAGGATAGAGCCCGCCAAGCCTGCTTTGAAGCGTATCATCCCGCAGGATCCGCACAGGGGACGAAGTCCGGCTCTCAACACCCGAGACGAGCGCATCCGGGCGCGCATAGCCGTGAAGACGGCGATCAAAAGAACGGATCCCCTCTTCTAAGGCGTCCGCCAGTTCCTCCGGGAAAATGTCTCTCACATTCCCCCATGTATAACCGCCTTTCATCTGCGGGAAGATCTCTCCGGGGCCTGTGGATGGATGATTGCTGCAGAAATCCCTGAATAACTGAACCGGAATCCTGCCGTTACCTGCCCGATAGGCGGCTTCCTCAAGCCTGCGCTGGAATTCAACCCCTGCAAGCGCAAGGGCTCTATCGCCTGCGCCGCCATGCGCCTCTGATGCAGGCGCATTCCCGCGGTCGGCCTGCTTTGCAGTAAAATGCACATAATCCTCGGGTGTGACCGTTACCACCACGGCGCTGTTGGCATTCACGCCGTCTCTTGCATGATAACTCATCCCGTTTACCGCGAGCCTCCCTTCCTCGGAAGATGCATTTACCACATAACCGCCCGGACACATACAGAAGGTGTACACTCCTCTGCCGCCTGGAAGGTTCGCTGTTAATTTGTAAGCGGCAGACGGAAGCGCCGGATCGTCCGCCGTCCCGTATTGCGCGAGATCGATCATCCTCTGCGGATGCTCCATGCGTACTCCCACGGCAAAGGACTTGGCTTCCATAGGGATGCCCCGGTCCGAAAGCATAGAAAATGTATCTCTGGCGCTGTGGCCGATAGCAAGGACGGCAACCTCTGTTTCAATTCGATCCTCGCCCGCCATAGATACTGCATCTTCCCGATCTAATGTCCTAGGACCGTATAATTTTCCATTGTTTCCAGAATGAAGCACGGAAAGTCCGCGTAGCTTTTCCTCATTTTTTTCTTTTATAGTAAGAATGTCCGTCACCTGGGTATGGAATCTCACTTCCCCGCCATGTTCCATAATGAATTCCCGCATATTTCTAACCACGTCTGCCAATATATTCGTTCCGATATGGGGCTTACTCTGATATAATATCTCCTTTGGCGCGCCGTTCTCCACGAATATCTCCAGAACCCTCGCGCCGCGGCCTTCGGGATCGTGGACCATGGTGTTGAGCTTCCCGTCCGAGAAGGTACCCGCGCCGCCCTCTCCGAACTGTACGTTGGAATCAGGATTTAACACCCCCGAAGCCCAGAACGCTTCTACATCTTTCATCCTCTCTTCAACGGACGCGCCCCGCTCCAGAAGGAGCGGACAGTACCCAAGACGTGCCAGCTCGTATCCGCAGAATAACCCCGCCGGGCCGGTCCCGATCACAACAGGCCGGTGATTCAGCACCCGTGTTCCCAAAGCCTCTGCGAAATATACCTTTTCCCTGGGATCAAACTGTATGTTGGAGGCCTTCTGTCTCTTCATGCGCTTCTTGATCTCCGATTCCTTCTTCACCGTCACATCTACGGTATAGACATAAGATAACTGCGGTTTCCTGCGCGCGTCCAGGGATTGCTTCCTGACCGTACAGGAAAGAAGCGCATCCTCCCGGATGCGCAGTGCCTTGCAGACCTTTGCCTTCAACTCTGCTTCTGTATGATGGATATCAAGTTTTAACTGGTTGATTCGTATCATAGATATTCCCTCTCAGATGGTATTCGATTGCAAGTTCATTATACCATTGTATCATCCCGCAACGCCTCTGCCAAGCCCGCACCGCCTTTTTGTGTCATAATAATATTGAAGTTAAATAGTATGTTGACATGATACTACGGCTTGTTTTATAATACAACGTGTACTAGGAGGTACGGATATATGCAGGTAACCTGCTATGAGGAACGGCTCATAAAAGACCAGAAATACCAGAGTATTACAGAAGAATATTGCAAATTCATTGACTGCAGCTTCGAGAATTGTTCGTTCGAAGATTGTACCATCAATCATTGTCATTTTGTTAACTGCAGCTTTTACAACTGTAATATCATCAGCCTGACTTCTCAATATTCCGAGATTAAAAATGCGGTCTTCAAGAAATGCAATCTGATCGGGATACATGGTTGGAACGGTCTTCTTCCCGTTGGAAAATATACCTACGCAATCGAAAGAATCGAAGACTGCTGCTTAAAATATAACTCATTTATAGAGATGAATTTCAGAAAATTCGATTTTTCCGGCAATGTGATTCAGGAAAGTATATTTGAGGAGTGTGATTTGCAGGAAAGTAATTTTAGAAACTGCAGGTTAGAAGCTACGCAGTTTTTCAGATGCGATGTCCGCAAGGCAGATTTCAGGGAGGCGAAAGGTTATGTGATCGACATCCCTTCCAATAAATTAAGACAGGCGAAGTTCTCCTTCCCCGAGGTGGTCAGTCTGTTGGATTCATTGGAGATAAAAATTGAATAATAAGCTTTTTTAAGCTCTTGATCGAGGATAAGGCTGGCTTTTGCAGCCTTATCCCCTTGTTTCATTTTTCTCTACCGCTTCAATCACACAGCTATGAGTCTTCGTCTTCCTGTCATAGCTGATCCCCGCAAGCAGCAGGCTGCCCTCGTAATCCTTCAGCGCATCCACATAATTCTTATCCTTGATCTGTGCGATCGCCCCGGCAGCGGCTTTATTCCACTTAAGCTCGATGACTACAGCCGGCTTATCCATATGCACTTTGCGGGGAATCAGGCAGATATCCGCGAATCCCCTCCCGCTTGGCAGTTCCCGGATGATCGTATAATATTCTCGGGCAAAATAGAACGCAAGATTAATGGTACAGCTAAGGGAATTCTCGTCATTATATTCAAGGATCGAGATCTCCTTGTGTGCCCGGTCGATGCCCTCCGCCACAGCTTTGCTGTCCATCTCCCACAGCGATTCTAAAAGCTTCCGGGAAGCTTCCACGGAACGGACCACTTCATGCCAGTCCATGGTACTGATCGCGTTCACATACTCCTGTGACACCTCTTTATTGGGAATCGCCACGGCTTCCTCCCTGCTGTCGTAAGTCAGATATCCCAGATGTACCAATAGCGTCAGAACATCATCCTTCGATGCGAAGGTTGTCATATCATTCTCGAAGGTTCCTGTGTTGATCTGGATCTCTTCTCTTGCCAGCATCCGGACTACCGCGTCTTTTAATCCGTCCATATCCATCTGGATATAGACCTTGAGCGCTTCATAGGTCTCCGTCCGGTTCCAGTAAGTCCCGAACCTGTGCCGGAGCATAGCCTCTACTACCGACTTGGGGTTATACATATAACGGCACAGATCCCCGTCCTTCGTATGTGTTACCAGTCTGTAGCCGTCATACCAGGCCTTCGTTTCCTCGAAACTCATCTCGTATCTTGCGCAGAGTTCCCGGACTTCATTCTCCGTGAATCCAAAATATTCTGCCAGATCCCCCGAATCTGTCATCGAATACTCTGCGAACATATTCAGCGCAGAATGAGAACCATATTTCTTGATCGGCAAGATCCCCGTCATATAAGCCAGAGCCACATAGTCCTTATCCTTCAGCCATGCGCGAAGGAAGTCAAGATATTTTTTCTGAGAGTCCTTATCCTCCTGGTACTCACGGAAAAGACAGTCCCACTCATCGATCAGAATGACGAATGGACGCTTTGTCTTGGCAAAAATATCCTTCATTACTTGAATCAAATTCTGCTCATCTCTGAAACGAATCTCTGTAAAACACTCTATAAGATCAAAAATAAGATACCGTGAAAGCATGGACAGCATTTCATCCATATGATTTGTTGCACTCAAGAACTCTTGCATATTAATCTTAACGACATCATATTGATTCAAGTACTTTCTGTAAGTTTCTGTTCGGCTAATTATTAAATCATCAAACAAGTCTGCAGAATCTTCACTCCGTCCATAATAAGCAGACAGCATATCCGCCGTCATAGATTTGCCAAACCGTCTCGGACGGCTGACGCAGATAAACTTCTGCCGGGTATTCAAGACGGCGTTCATCTTCTCAATAAAGCCCGTTTTATCTACATAAATTGCAGAATTCAAACTCTCCTGAAATCCTTTGTTCCCGGGATTCAGATAACTGCCCATATGTCTCACCTCCATTACCATTACAGATATTTATTATATTTCCCTTTGGGAAATGGCTGTTCCAAACCTAAAACTTTGGGCCATAATCCTGAATCATCAATAATAAACCCCATTATCATCCCCATATGGCTGTGCAAATGCCTGAACTGTGCTAATATCAAGGTAAATTTACAATATTTACAATTCGGAGGATAATCTAATAACTCATCATCCGTCAATCCAGATAAATACAACGTTATCTTCTCTTCAATATCAGAAAAATAAGATGCTATTTCTTTTTTCGAAAGTTTTTTGTATGAAACTTTATCCAAATTATTCAAATTTGGTTCATGTATAAGAGGTTCTCGAAAATTATTATCATTTGGATTAATATACCATAAATCCAATGAATGCAACATATGATAGACATGTTTCCAACATGGCATATCACAATACTTTTTATCCCATATTTCGTCGGGAACACATTCTATCACATTTTTCACTTCCCATAGAGCCCTCTTTGTCTGTTCTGTAATAATTTCAGTAAGGGTATGCTGTTCCATTCTGTCATCTTCCTTTCTCTACCGCTTCAATCACACAGCTATGAGTCTTCGTCTTCCTGTCATAGCTGATCCCCGCAAGCAGCAGACTGCCCTCGTAATCCTTCAGCGCATCCACATAATTCTTATCCTTGATCTCTGCGATCGCCCCGGCAGCGGCTTTATCCCACTTAAGCTCGATGACTACAGCCGGCTTATCCATATGCACTTTGCGCGGGATCAGGCAGATATCTGCGAATCCCCTCCCGCTTGGCAGTTCCCGGATGATCGTATAATATTCCCGGGCAAAACAGAACGCAAGATTAATGGTACAGCTCAGAGAATTCTCATCATTATATTTAAGGATCGAGATCTCCTTGTGTGCCCGGTCGATGCCCTCCGCCACAGCTTCGCTGTCCATCTCCAACAGCGATTCTAAAAGCTTCCGGGAAGCTTCCACGGAACGGATCACCTCACGCCAGTCCATGGTACTGATCGCGTTCACATACTCCTGTGACACCTCTTTATTGGGAATCGCCACGGCTTCCTCCCTGCTGTCGTAAGTCAGATATCCCAGATGTACCAATAGCGTCAGAACATCATCCTTCGATGCGAAGGTTGTCATATCATTCTCGAAGGTTCCTGTGTTGATCTGGATCTCTTCTCTTGCCAGCATCCGGACTACCGCGTCTTTTAATCCGTCCATATCCATCTGGATATAGATCTTGAGCGCTTCATAGGTCTCCGTCCGGTTCCAGTAGGTGCCGAACTTGTGCCGGAGCATGGCTTCTACTACCGACTTGGGGTTATACATATAACGGCATAGATCCCCGTCCTTCGTATGTGTTACCAGTCTGTAGCCGTCATACCAGGCCTTCGTTTCCTCGAAACTCATCTCGTATCTTGCGCAAAGTTCCCGGACTTCAATCTCCGTGAATCCAAAATATTCGGCCAAGTCCCCTGAATCTGTCATCGAATACTCGGTGAACATATTCAGCGCAGAATGAGAACCATATTTCTTGATCGGCAGGATTCCCGTCATATAAGCCAGAGCCACATAGTCCTTATCCTTCAGCCATGCGCGAAGGAAATCAAGGTATTTCTTCTGAGAGTCCTTATCTTCCTGATATTCACGGAAAAGACAGTCCCACTCATCGATCAGAATGACGAATGGACGGCATGTATAAGCGAAAATATCCTGCATTGCAAACGACAGATTATCGCCATCCACATACTCCGGATATGCGTATTTTAAACCTGCAAGGACTCTCTTCTGTAACAATCGCAGCATCTCGTCCATTTCATTCGCCGCACTGAGAAAATCCTGCATATTAATCTTAACGACATCATATTGATTCAAGTGTTTTCTGTAAGTTTCTGTTCGGCTTATCATCAAATCATCAAACAAGTCTGCGGAATCTTCACTCCGTCCATAATAAGCAGACAGCATATCCGCCGTCATAGATTTGCCAAACCGTCTCGGACGGCTGACGCAGATAAACTTCTGCCGGGTATTCAAGACGGCGTTCATCTTCTCAATAAAGCCCGTTTTATCTACATAAATTGCAGAATTCAAACTTTCCTGAAATCCTTTGTTCCCGGGATTCAGATAACTGCCCATACGTCTCACCTCCATTACTCCAGATACAAATTCTCACGAATCCTCATAAGTATCAGGTCAATTCCCCGAATACTGGTCACACGAAATTTTTCCTCTAAAAGATCCTTATTCCCATGAACAACGCACCAGACAGGCTTGCATACACATTCAGCAGTTGCCGCAGAGTCTTTGTCTGTCTTCATTATACTGCATTTATCTGGGAAATGGAATACAGCAACTAATAATTGCTATTTTGCACTTATCAAACTCTTTCTTCTTGTTCCGGTATGCTTTATAATAACAGTCAAAGCTCCCGTTGCGTCTGCGGGAGTACGGGAGGAGAATCTTCATGAATACAAAGATAATATCAAGATATTTACAATTATTGCGCAAAACCAATCACTATACTCAGGATGATCTGGCAGCAAGATTGGACATATCCAGACAGGCAATATCAAAATGGGAAACGGGAACGGCAATTCCTGATATAGAGATCTTATTAGAACTTTCCAAAATATACGGCGTTACAATCAATGATCTATTGGAACCGAAGATACAGCCGCAAAAAATTACAAATTTTGAGCAGATATCATCCATCCCGGAAATTGAATTAAGAGAAATCCTGGGACAGATCGATATCCGCTCGCTTACAATCGCGCTCATGGGTGCATCACCCAAGCTGAATCATCTGATAGAAAAATTATTTCCAGACATTGACTTCGGCGGGTTGCGTCATGCGATTGGAAGAATCCGGATCGAAGTAGTTGAAAACATGCAGAATGAAATTATTTCCTTGATTAATCTGCAGTACTACGTTTGTATATAAACCTTCCCCATATCTGTATAATGGAGAAGAAAATCACTGCGGGAAGCCAGAAGTCTGGAAAGAAAGACACCGCGGGATTTCGTTGCTATATGGACAATGGAATCAAGCAATTACACAAGTATGGCCGCACACCAATTAAAGTTCCCCATGCAGCCCAGAGTTTTAAATCTCCTTTTTTAAGCACCTTGTCAATCACTTCCAAATTTTTTTGGTGCAACGATTGGTCTAACGTGATATGAAGGTGCTTGGGTGTGTGGCTCTTTGAGGGTAGACGTTCAGCATAATTTCAATGAATTTCTTCTATCTTATCATAAAACATCCTTAATAGACAATATGAATTATCGAATCTCTGATCTTTCCCCTACCTGCTCCAAATCACTTCCGACCTCTCTATCATATATTCGGAATCCCATTCTTTTGGCGGCGTAGAATCATTGCAAGAATCCAGATAAGAACCTAGATCAAATTCCGCATAATAGATCCTGTCAAGCTCTGGCCAATCTCCCAAACCAACGATTCCGCTGTCATCCTGAAACTTCTTAAATATCGATTCGATATATTTGGACCAGAGCGTTTCATAATAGCCAAAGATCATCACATCCTGTTCTTCCCCGTCTATTACCGCCATTGTATGCACAATGACCGAACCGGCAAGATTATCTCCGTGATAGCTGGCGTAGATCTGTCCGTCTTCTTCCCTGATCCGGATCTTCGTGCTGTCATACGGAATAAAGGAACTCTTCATAGTCATAAAAGCATATATCCCTATCATAACTGCAATAGCCGCTGCGACTGACAGGATCGAGACGAGGACCTTCTTTCTTAAGAATCGGCCTTTCAGCTTTTTCACTACTTCTGCATCAGAAAGCTTGATAAACCTGTTCGTTGGCAAAGTAATATTACGCCCTAAAATATCGGCTTCCATCCTGCAGGCATCACAAGTCTCCAGATGCTCTTCTACCAGCTCTTTTGTATCATCACTGACAACATCATCCAGATATAACGGAAGAATATCCCTGATTATGTTACAACTGATCTTTTTCATTTTCCATCGCCTCCATATACTCATATATCCTCTTTTTCGCTCGATAATATGTAACCCTGGCCCATCCGGAGCTCTTTCCAAAAAGCATGCCTATCCTGTCAAAGGACAGCTCGCCGAACACCCGCAGACTGAATACTTCCTTGTATGGATCTTCCATAGAATGAAGGAATTGGTGGATACAGAAGGCACTTTCTTCATCTGCTAATTGTTCTGCAAAATCGACCTGCACATCCGCCGTACTCTCCGTTAATTCCCTGTCTGCATAGATCTTCTGACGTTTGCAGTAGGTATAATATGTATTCCTCGCAATTGTAAAGAGCCATGCCCGAATATCCCTGGAACCGTCGAAGGTGTCGATTGCTTTAAGCGCTTTCACAAATGTCTCCTGCGTTACGTCTTCCGCAACATTCTCACTGGCACACAAACTGCATAAATACAAAAAGACATCTCTGAAATAAGTCTGATAAATGTCTCCAAACTCCACCCTCTTCACCTCCTTCACTCTATTAACTACTGAAACTGAAAAATGTTACAAAAATAATAATATAAATCGAAAAACTCCATCAAACCAGAAAGTAGATGGAGTTCTCTTATATTCTTACTGCTTTTTACTTAATTTGCTGACACATATAAGCCACATTCTAACAACTGTTGCCGTCTTCGTTCCCGAATGAGCAGCATGTCACTAATTTTTCCAATTCCGGAATTGCCTGGCCGCTCTCCCATTTTGAAATAGACTGCCTCGAAACATTCAGTTTTTCGGCTAACTGCTCCTGTGTCAGATTGTTCGCCTTCCGTAATGTTAATAACTTTTCTGTAAAATCCATATGCTACGTGAGCAGTTTCTAATCATTTTTACGATGATGGGCCAATTCAACAAGATACTCCGTTGTTCCTTCCTCATATTTTCTCCCACCTGTTCATGCTGTAACTCCGCTTTTTTTATGCATTAAACAACCGCTTCGATCAATTTCTTATTTCCCAGAATTATTTCCTTTACACCAATCTCTTTTTTCTTATTGAAATTAAAACTAAGCATATATCCTTTTCTTAAGCCAAAATAATCAAGATATCCCAAAAGCTGCTTTTCGCCTCTTTCATTATATGCATTCCCATGCCATATCTTCAACTCACAGATATGCTGTTCTCCGCGATAATCAATCACCAGATCCATTCTCTCCTGATTTCTCGTCGTTGATTCTACATAACAATTACCCGTTCCATTGATGATTGGCTTCAAAAAGAGCATGAAATATCTCCTTCCTCTTCAAGAAATGTCTCTCCCCTGTCACCATACAAATAGTCAAACGTCTCTACAAACTTTTCGAGCACACGCCCGACATCTAAATGTCCGTCAACAATAAACTGATTTTTCTCCCTCGAGCCTTCTGTATAGATATCACTGTTCTGCTCTCCATAATTTGACAAGAATCTATTATACAAACGGGTCTCAAATATCCTGTTTGCAATCTGTACCATAGAATTATGAACTTCTAGAAAACCAAACATCCTTGCATTTCTGACAATAGGATCGTCTGCATCATATGCAATGGACTGACCTTGAAAAAGATGACGCGAGATGACGGCTTTCAATTCCGGAAATTGATACAGTTTGTTTATCAATGAATCAAACAAAGGGTTATTTTCTTCCAATAGCATCTTTACCGCAGACAAACATCCCGCCTTTGTCCATATATTGCTTCTATCTTCCGATCCCATCGCCCTTGCAATCCGTTCATCCATTAATTTACAGAGCCGTGACACCAGATAAGGATAACCAGATGTATAGTCATAGAGTAGGTTCGCAATCTCAGCCAGATCCATGCCGGTATGATGGTCCATCTCATATTGCTCAAGCATTCCAACGATATCTTTACTTGAAAAACTCATATCCACAAGGAAATCTGCCGCAACATTCCATGGACTATTTTCCTTATAGATTTCATCTGGACGAATCTTTCCTCTGATACTGCGCACATCATAGACTCCTGCAAGAATTACGGACTGGAATGTGCGTATTCTTCTTCTCTTCAAATAGCATGCCCTAAGCTGTGCCAGAAAATCGACAAACACTTGATTATTTGCAGCAGTATCTACCTCATCAATAATCAGGACAATTCTCTTTTCAGACTCTTTGCACCAGCTCTTCATAACTTTGAAAAGTGCTTGAAGCGAATTAATCTGCGCTGATCGATCTGCAAAAGCTGAGAGTTTCTCTTCAATACCCTCCGAAAATTCATCGACCAGATCCAACAATTCTTCTGAAAAAGCTGCAACAAACGACTGCTCACTTTCAAACGCCAGAGAACTCATAGTCTGAAAATCCAAGTACACGACCTCATATTCATCCTTCAAATAATCTGTCAGGGCAAATAATATCGTAGTCTTGCCATATTGTCTGGCACGATTAACCGTAAAATACTTTTCGGTATCTATCATATCTTTTATTTCTTCTAAGCGGCTGGATATATCAACCATATAATGTAACTCCGGATCACAATATCCATCTGAATTAAACGTCTTATTCATTCTCATCACAACCTTAAAATCTGAATCTTTACAATTCCATCTTCATATAGATGGACGCATCCATCGGACTGTCATTATAGCTGTCTATCTCATAAAACCCATATTTCCTGTAAAGGCGGACCGCACTCTCAAGGAACGGCAGTGTATCCAACAGCATATAAGAATATCCGATCTTCCGCGCATCTTCTATGATCCGCCGGATCAACTGATTCCCGATACGTTTACCGCGAAACTCCGGTCTTACATACAACCGCTTCATCTCACAATTCTCTCCGTCAATCTTCCTTAACCCGATACATCCGGCCAATTTCTCATCATAATATGCCAGGTACAGCCGGCCGTCAGGCTGTCCGTATTTATCTTCCAGATGCTCTAACTCCCCGTCGTAATTCTGAATATCAAGATACTCCTGAAAGGCCGGATCACCGGCGATTAACATCTGCGTATATTCTGTAAAAAGCTGCTCCACTTCCGGCACATGCCCATAAGCAGGGATTAATCTTAACCCCATTTCCTTCACCTCCATGTTATCCAATTATACCATACTTTTTCAGGAAACAAAGCTTCTTCTTGTAAAATATATCCGGTTAGCCTATAATTGAGAAAGAAGGATGGACTCTGTCCATTAAGGTACGATAAATGGAGAGGTATCTATGAGCGCAGAAGAAGTAATTCATACAGTAACGGAAATTTGCCGGAGACATTCTGTAAAAAAGGTAATCTTATACGGTTCAAGAGCGAAAGGAACTGCCAGAGAACGCAGCGACATTGATATCGCCGTATCCGGAATCCAAGATTTTGACCGGCTATCAGAAGATATCGAGAACATACCAACCCTGTATACCGTAGATCTGGTAGATCTCGATACTTGTACGAACATATTATTAATGGAGGATATCAGAGAGTATGGACGTAAAATTTACGAAGAGATTTGAATCCTTAAAAAATTCACTTGACGCTTTGAATGAAGCAAAAGAGAGGGATCTGAGCGATTCCTTCGTATTGAGCGGAACAAGTGCGAAATTCAGTATCACTTTTGACCTGAGCTGGAAAGTCATGAAGGACATTCTGGTACAGCACTATGCAATCACAGACTTCGTGGCAGGTTCACCGCGCGAGGTACTGCGGAAAGCATTTCAGGCGGAACTGATCACAGACGATATATGGATGGAAATGCTAAGCGTAAGGAATCGCCTGACACATGACTATGACGGTGATATCATAAAGCAATATTGTGTTAAGATCATAGATGTCTATATTGATATCTTTTACCGTTTCTGTGATATAGCAGAACATGTAATACGGCATTAATCAGGCCCCGTTACAGACGGGGCTTATGATAGGATTTACACGAATCAGCGCTGCGAGCGCGCGTATCTGTCTGAACCGTCTCGGAAGTGCAGGAAGAATACCGTTACTCCAAGTGTCACAGCCTCCGTCACCGGAGCCGCCATCCACACCCCCGTCATGCCAAAGAGATACGGAAGTGTGAAGATACAGATCAACAACACAATCAGTCCCCTTAGCGCCGAGATCACAGCCGACTCGAATGCCCTCCCCGTCGCGGTAAAATAAAACGAAGTGATAGAATTCACGCCGGAAAAGAAGAACGAGAGCATGAAAATCAGCATTCCGGACCGCACCATCTCTTCGACATTCTCATTCTGCACAAATATACCGCTGTACCACTCCATTCCTGCCGCCATCAGAAGGAATACGGCAGCGCCCGAGCCAAAAACATACCGGTTCGTGCGTTTCCGGATATCAGCGGCAAGCAGTTTCTCCTTTGCACCATAGGCGAAACTGATCAGCGGGCTTGCGCCCTGTCCAAATCCAACGATGACCATGCTGAAAGCATACGCCACATACCCAACGATCGTAAATGCGGTCACGCCGTCTGCCCCAATCCTTCTCATGATCACAAAATTATAAGCAAACATAGCTATCCCCGTGGACATCTCCCCAATAAACTCCGAACTTCCATTAAGAATCGTCTGTATACAGATTCTTACAGAAAAACGAAACCGCCCCAGATGGTAGAACTTCGCCCTTTTGACGAAAAAATACAGAATGCAGCAAAGAGAAGCCAATGCCGCGAGAAGAGACGCAACGGCAATCCCGGCAACTCCCATATGCATCCGATCCGCGAATACATAATCCAATATGATATTCAACACTACATTCAGCACGCTGACCTTCATGAAATACTCCGGATTCCCTTCTCCCCGGATGAACATTCCCAAAGAAGAATTAACCACCATCACCGGCAGCTCCAGAAGCATGATCTGATAGTAGTCCTTAAAATAACTACTCACCTGTCCATCTGCATGCAGAATATTCATCATCGGCTGAAAACAGAATATCATAGTGAAACTTATAAGCGTTGAGAGTACAAGAGTTGTTATGATCGTCTGTCTGAATACCTGGTTACCCGTATGCATATCACCGGACCCAAGCGCCATTCCGGCGATCGCTACGCCTCCGATGGAAACCATCAGACCCACTCCCAGATACAAGTATATGATCGGAAGTCCCAGATTGACCGCCGCGATTCCCTCCTTCCCCACATAATTCCCGATGAAGAATCCATCCGCGATCGTGATCAGTGATGTTAGAATCATAGATATGATCGCCGGTATCGCGAATCTTAAGATCATCTTTGCCGTGTTCTGCTTCATCTGCACTAAGTCCATAAAAAAATTCCTCCTTATCATGAATCCATTTACTGATCTCATTCATTATAAGAAGGAATCTGATTATATACTTCTGAATTCTTGCCTACTATTTTATAGGAACACAGATATCAAGCTCCATATACATTGTCTCGCTGTCCACCTCATGATAGATGTCAAACAAGCTTTTCTCCGCGTCCAATTCATAGGATGTTCTCGGCAGCCACACCAGAAATATGGTCTGGTATGCCGCATAGATTTGTTTCGCATATCCCTTGAAATGATACACGATACATCTCCCGCCCCGGATCTTCGCCGTATGTTCAAGCAGACAATCTTCCCCTACACTCATACAGATGTCATACAGGCAGTGTCCGGCAGACGTCACCGCAGGATCGTCATAGGTCCGCTCTAAAAGAAGCGTTTCCTCTGTGATATACTCCCGGTATTTACGGATAAATGTATCCCAGTTTCTTCTCAGATTCTCATAATTGCCGAAACGTCTCTCATAGATCACATAATGATCCGGTATCTCTTCAATCGTGATCTTACTGTCACACATTTCAAAAGATTCCGTCTGCCAGCTTTCGTGATGGAAAAAGGGATGCTCCATTGAACGCCGGTAACTCTTCTTTCGGAAATCAATAGGGGCCATCCGATAATGCTGCCGGAATGCCGAACTGTAATTCGACGAACTATAACCGTAATCCGCTCCAATCTCTGTAATCCGGCGATCCTGTTCCGTCTTGAGGCGGAACGCGCTCTGCTCAAGCTTCACTCTCTTGATAAAACCATAGACGCTCTCTCCTGTCTGCTCCTTAAAAAGACGGCTGAAATAATACTTGGAGAAATGGCAGTATCCTGCCACATCCTCAAGCGTCAATTCTTCTCCGATATGCTGTAATATATAATCAATCGCCTGGTTGACAGCTTCTTTTGTGATCATCTACATATACCCGATTCCCTTTCAATCTGTCCGTGTAACCACATAGCGGTCATGCGGCATATCTACACCGCGGTAATGCTTTGTCCAACAATCCTTCTTAACCATACCATTCCTTACTGCTACATTCTGGGAAGCCGTATTCGTATCCCTTATGATCGAACAGACTTCATCGGCTCCAAGCTCTTCAAACGCATACTTCTTACACCCCCTGGCTGCCTCTGTGGCGTAACCCCTATGCCAGTATTGCCGGCAGAAGAGATATCCGATCTCAAGCACTTCCCTGTCCTGCCAGGGCTGCATGGTCAGACCGCACTGTCCGATTAGCTCGTCTGTCTCCTTCAAAATGACTGCCCATAATCCAAAACCCCATTTCTGATACCGGGCAATCTGTCTGTCGATCCACTCCTGCACCTCTTCATCGGTAAACGCTCCTTCATAAGCATACATCACCTCCGGATCCTTGAGGATCCTGCATAAAGCTTCCGTATCACCTTGATTCATCTCGCGTAAATACAATCGGTCTGTTTCTAATACGATATCCATCCGGGTGTTCCTCCTGACATATTTTTACTATAGTATACAAAGAATCTCGTAGATTGACAATCTTCTATTTATTCAATCTTTGTCCTCTCTGAATCCATCAAACAAGAATCCATATGCAAAATGCTCTTACAACATTTTACTTCCTTAGCAATTAATTAAAACATATCACATACGCCTGCTGCTAACAGCCGCCTTCCCCGCAATACACCCGGTTGCCCACGCCCAATGCAGATTATATCCCCCGCAGATTCCATCTGCATCCAACAGCTCTCCCGCAAGATAGATGCCCTTCCGCTTCTTCGACTCCATCGTCCGCGGGTCCACTTCATCCATCCGCACTCCTCCGGCGCACACCTGTGCATTCTCAAAACCATTCGTATCCTGGATCGTAAGACGAATCTTCTTACACCGATCTGCGATATCCTTAAGCTTATGCCTGCTCAGTTCCGGCACCCTCGTCTGCATCCGCACTCCTGCCTGTTCCAGGATCCGCGGAATCAACTTCTGGTTAAATATTCCCGCAAGGCACTCCCCGATCGTCAGCTCCGTCCGGTTTGCTGTTATCTTCGCAAGCAATCCTGACAGTTCTTCCTCTGTATACTCCGGCAGCAGGTCAAGCTCCACCTCTGCACGCTTCTTCTGATATAATCCCAATGCTATGTGACGGCTGATCTGGAACACCGGAATTCCGGATATCCCATATGCCGTGATCTGTAATTCTCCGGTATCCTCTTCAGCCGGTACGCCATCGATCAGCGCCGTAACCCTGGCATCAGTGCGGACGCCGGATGCCTTGGCAAATGGATGTGCTTTCACTCTGAGCTGTACCAGCGCAGGCACAACCGGTGCGATACTGTGCCCGAAGGTCTTCGCCAGCGGATAACCGCTCCCGTCAGAACCCAATGCGGATGCCGCTTTTCCTCCGCAGGCCAGAATGACCCTGTCCGCATGGAAGCTTCGTTCCGCGCGGATTCCGAAGGCTTTCCCCTCCCGGATAACTGATTGAACATGTATACCGCAGTGAATCTCAACGCCAAGATGTTTTAATTCCAGATTCAGAAGCTCCAACACCGACGCCGCCTGATCGGAGCGGGGATAGACATAGTCTCCCCTCGTCTTCATCACAAGTCCCAGGGATTCGAAGAATCGCCATGTTTCCTTATATCCAAACTGCCGAAGCACTTCGTCCACGGCGGCGAGATTCTCACCACGATAACACGACTCCACACAAGCGCTGCCGATCTGACAGTTGGTCAGATTACAGCGTCCGTTCCCCGTCGCGAGGATCTTCCTGCCGATTCTATCCTTCTGCTCCAGAATAAATACCTTCGCCTGCCGGTCATTTCTCGCCGCAGTGATCGCCGCCGCGATACCTGCCGCTCCCCCTCCGATAATTCCAATCCTTCTCATAATCTTTGTCTAATCATCCATCCTGATTTTCTTCCCAAACATAATATAATAACAATTTAACTCAAAATCACTGCAACCTCTTTTATTTTCCGGCAGACATTTAAGCAGCTTTTCTTTTATTACAGAATCCTGAAGTTCTTTTCGCAGTTCATTTTCAATTCCATTCACTTTAAGGAAAGCTCCAATTTCTTTCATTGCCGTATCCAGTTTCCTTTTTTCTACAAGAAAATCCATATCGTATCGTGTCTGTGCCTCCCATTCGCTGAGCATTTCCGAATGATCGTCAATCCAGTCCGTAAGAACCAGATTGGCTCCATTATCAGAAACCATCTTCACCAGCTTAGATACCTTGTGTATATTAGGAACCGTCACTCCCACGCACTCTAAGACGCCTTTCAACGTTTTTTCAACTGTCTGCTGCAGATGATATGCCGCATAATCTGCTTGCAGGAGACAAATTGGAGATAAGATCTATTTCACAATCTATCTCGGGTAAAATCTATCAATTTCTTATCCGAATCATATTTTTCAATGTACAAATCGATATCACTGGCACTATTGCATCGAAATTCCAACGAACTGCCGAATAATATCACCTTGCGGATATTGGGGTCCTTTGCAAATTCACGGATCAGTCTCTCTACTCTTTTCTGCATAAGCGGGTGCACACGGTTGGCATCCTGAAAATCAACCCCATCCATAACCGGAAAATCCCACATACTTGAGATTTGCCTCATAACACGACCACGCCTTCCCTTACCAGATACTCTAGCGACATCAATATCCCAAGCCTCGCATGGGGCCATGTAAGCCCGCCTTGGAAGTACACCGCGTAAGGAGGCTTGATCGGTCCGTCCGCACTCAGCTCGATGGACGATCCCTGCACGAACGCCCCCGCCGCCATGATCACGTCGCTGTCGTATCCCGGCATCGCCCATGGAATCGGTGTCACGAAGGAATCCACCGGCGCTGCCGCCTGGATCCCCTTACAGAAGGCAATCACTCCCTCCGGCTTCCCAAATGTCACCGCCTGGATAATATCATGCCTGCTCTCAGCGCTGTCCGGCACCACCGGATACCCAAGACTTTCATAGATATTTGCCGCGAAAATGGCTCCCTTCAGCGCGCTTGCCGTCACCGTAGGCGCAAGAAACAGCCCTTGATAGAAGGACTGCATCACTCCAAGGGACGCGCCCACCTCTTTCCCAAGCCCCGGGGAAGTCAGGCGGTACCCGCACGCTTCGATCAGGTCCTTCCTGCCCGCGATATATCCCCCGATCGGAGCTAATCCGCCGCCCGGATTCTTGATCAGCGATCCGACCACCAGATCCGCGCCCACATCACTTGGCTCTCTTGTCTCCACAAATTCCCCGTAACAATTATCCACCATGCAGATGATGTCCGGCCTGATCTCCTTGACAAAATGAATCAGCTCACCGATCTGCTTCACAGAGAAGCTCGGCCTGGTCTGATATCCCTTGGATCGTTGGATCGTCACCATCTTCGTCTTCTCATGGATTGCTCTGCGGATATTTTCATAATCAAAGGTTCCGTCCGCAAGAAGCTCTACCTGGGAATAAGATACCCCATATTCCGCAAGAGAACCCTTAGACGGGCGGATCCCGATCACTTCCTCCAAGGTATCATAAGGCTTGCCGACCGGTGACAGCAGCTCGTCTCCAGGCCGTAAATTCGCACTCAGCGCCAGCGCCAGCGCATGGGTTCCACAGGTGATCTGCGGGCGCACCAATGCGCTTTCTGTATGAAATACAGAGGCATACACTTCCTCCAGCGTGTCGCGCCCTGCATCGTTATAGCCGTAACCGCTGGCATAGTGGAAGCATCCCTCGCTGACCTGATTCTTCTGCATGGCATGGATCACCTTGAGCTGGTTATACTCCGCCGTCTCGTCAATGGCAGCAAAACGATCCTTAAGCCCATCCTCCATCTTACGTCCGAATTCCAGGACTTCCCTTCGCACGCCCATCTCTTCATACAGAGAAGCCATATCTATATTATGATCATTCATCATGTCAATTCCTCTTCTTCCTTAATAAAATTACCTCCACGAATCCAGGATCTTCGTCCTGACGACCGCACATTTGGCGTCGAATTCCGGGTTCAGCGGCTGAATATGCATAATGATCTCCGCCGCCTCCTTATACTGCTTCATATCATAGAGAAGGGACGCACGGTTCAGCTCAAAGAGCGATTCCTCCCCCTGATTCCGGATCAGCGGCTTTAGATTCAGCAGCTCTTTGTAGGTCGCTTCCGTATTATGGGAATGCGAATAGACCTTCAGCAGCGTATTCATTTTCTTGATAAATTTGCTCTTAAATAATCTTCTCATCGTAGTACTCCCCTTATCTTCCCTACAAATGCTTCTCTCGGATATAACTCAGCATATCTTCAAGAATCCTGTCCTCATCGTATTCATAATCTCCCTTGCTGATCCAGATGACTTCTCTCTCCCTCTTAAACCAGGTAATCTGTCTCTTAGCAAAATGTCTGGTATCCCGTTTCAGCAGATAAACTGCCTCTTCAAGACTCAACTCCCCGCAAAGATAAGCCAGGATCTCCTTATATCCAAGCCCCTGCATGGATACCATATCTCTGGTGCATCCCATATCCTGCAAGGCCTTCACCTCGTCTACAAGTCCCTCGGCAAGCATCTGATCCACCCGCCTGTCAATCCGGTCATAGAGGCGCTTCCGGTCGTCATTCAGCACAAAATAGACGAATTCATAGGGGGATTCTTTCTGCCGCTCCTTCTCATTATGCCTGGAAATCTGCTCCCCCGTCTGATGATAGAATTCTAGGGCACGGATCACACGTTTCACATTATTGGCATGGATCTGATCAGCCGCCGCCGGATCGACCCTGCGTAAGCGGTCGTGAAGCGCCTGCGCCCCATGTTCCCTTGCTTCTTCTTCAAGCGCCTGCCGATAACCGTCATCCCCGTCGTTTTCCGTGAAATCAATATCATACAGAAGCGCCTGGATGTAAAATCCCGTACCGCCGACGATGATTGGAATATGCTGGTTGGCATAGATCTTCTCCATCGCTGATTTCGCCATCTGCTGAAAGCGTACCACGTGGAATTCCTCCCACGGTTCTAACACATCCACCAGGTAGTGGGGGATCCCGTTCATCTCCTCCGGACGGATCTTGGCAGAACCGATATCCATATGCTTATAAACCTGCATGGAATCCGCAGAAATGATCTCCCCGCCGATCGCCCTGGCAAGCCCGATGGACGCTTTCGTCTTCCCAACGGCCGTAGGGCCTGTCAGAACTACCACTGGTTTCTTACTGTTATGCTCCATGCTCACACAATCCTTTTAAATTTCTTCTCTAATTCCCGGCGGCTCATGGCGATGATCGTCGGTCTCCCGTGCGGACAGTGGTAGGGATTCTCAAGAGTCAGAAGCTCGCCGATCAGTGTATCGACCTCTGCGGCGGAAAGCCTCATATTCCCCTTCACCGCCGCCTTGCAGGACATAGAAGCCACCTTCTCGTCGACCAACTCCGGCGACAGATTCCGGCTGATCTCATCCGACAGGCTGTCAAGCATCTGCAGCAGCAGATCCTTCTTGGCGATACTGAACAGATTATCAGGAACCGCCCTGACCGCGAAAGATTCCTGCCCGAATTCCTCGAATTCGAACCCGATCCGGGTAAATTGATCCATATACTGCCTCAGAAGCTCCGCCTCCTGCATGCTCAAGTCCAGGATGATAGGCGGACTGATCATTTGAGAGGTGAACTCCCTTGACTTCATGCTCTTTAAGGTCCGTTCGTATAAGACCCTCTCATGAGCCGCGTGCTGGTCAATGATGTAGAGATTATCACGGTATTCCACCAGCCAATAAGTCTCGAAGACCTGTCCGATCAGATGGTACTCATCCTTCGCCTCTCTCGTCAGCAGCTTCTCTTCAAACAGATTCAACTGCCTGGGTTCTTCTGTCTGCCCGATATTCTCTTTCTTCAAGCCTTCCTCTGCCTGGCTCAAAGAAGCTTCCGTCTTTTCTGAGATCTGCAGATTCTTGCCATATTCCGCGGCTTCACGGATCCTGTCCGCCTGGATCTCCGGCTTAAATATCCCGCCCTTGTCCATCACCTCGGCAGACGAGCGCTGGCTGTGATACGCTTTGACACGTTCCCTCATCTTCTCCATGAAGTAATCAAGGTTCCGCTCTGACGGCGGGGGAAGGGGAGATTTCGCTGCTTTTCCCTGAACCGGATTGTCAGATAAAGTTTCCGGATTATCCACCTCAACTGCTCTAGAGCTTTGGTCAGGCGTTGCCTTCTGAGATTCAAAAATCCCATTATTTCTGGCAAGTCCTTCAAAGGGAAGCACCGACCCATCCTTTTTCACACCATTCCCGTCACTTTTACAGTTATCTATGGAAGACCTGCTATCTCTTTTACCTCTATTGTCTCGTCTATTCTCCTCATTCCCGCAGTTACCCACACAGGAAACATCTGGAACCTCAAGCTCCACATGCGGAATCAATTCTTCCGCATGAAGCCCCTGATTCACCGCCGCATACACCTGATTGTAGACCTCCTGCTGATTATGAAACCGAAGCTCCATCTTCGCCGGATGTACATTCACATCCACATTCTCGCCGTCGATCTCCATATGCAGCGCCACAAACGGATATTTATGCTGCATGGAGAAGTCTTTGTACGCATCCTCGATAGCCTTTGACACAATATTGTTCTTCACATACCTTCCGTTGATAAAATAATTCTCAAAATTCCGGTTCCCTCTGGATATCACAGGCTTCCCTAAGAACCCGGTGATCTTCATCCCCGGCGCTTCCCATTCTGCCAGAAGCAGATTCGACGCGATATCCCGTCCGTACACGTGATAGATCACATCCTTCAAGTTCCCGTTACCGGAAGTGTGAAGCCTGGACTGTCCGTTATTGATAAATTGAAAGGAAATCTCCGGATGAGACAGGGCAAGCCTGGTCATCAGCTCTCCCACATGGCTTGCCTCCGTTATAGGCGTCTTCAAGAACTTCCTTCTGGCGGGAACGTTGTAGAACAGCTGTTGGATCAAAAACGTAGTTCCTTCGCGTGCGCCCGTATCTTCCAGATCTACTTCCTTCCCGCCGTTGATCCGGTATCTGACCCCGAATTCCTGCTCTCTCGTCTTTGTGATCAGCTCTACCTGGGAAACTGCCGCTATACTCGACAAAGCCTCTCCGCGGAACCCCAAAGACCCGATATGCACCAGATCGTCCACCGTACGGATCTTACTGGTAGAATGGCGCAGGAACGCGCCTCGCACATCGTCCCGCTCGATTCCGCATCCGTTATCCGCGATCCGTATAAGCGTTGTTCCGCCGTCCGTTATCTCCACAACGATAGCAGTCGCCCCGGCGTCAATGGCATTTTCCGCCAGCTCCTTGACCACGGATGCGGGACGCTCGATCACCTCTCCCGCCGCGATCTTATCTATTGTAACTGTATCTAAGACCTGTATCTTATTCATTCCTTATCCTAACCTCTTATCCTGCTATGTGTTACCACCGGTTCTTCAGCTTGTTCTGAAGCTGATATAACATATTCAGCGCGTCGATGGGCGTCAGATTCCCCAGATCCAGGTTCTTGATCTCATCGATCACATCATCATCCTTTACCGTATCGAACAAAGACATCTGGGCTAAATCAACCTCGTCGTAATGCCGGGGCTTCGCCGCCGGCTGTTCCTGCCCGTGTGAAGCGATATCCTTGATCCTATCCGTGATATCCGCCTGCACCAGTTCCTCCACGATCTCCTTCGCACGTTCGATCACCGTCTCCGGAACTCCCGCAAGCCTTGCCACCTGGATGCCGTAGCTCTTATCCGCTCCGCCTTTGACGATCTTGCGCAGGAAAATGATATCGTCTCCCTTCTCCTTCACGGCAATGCAGTAATTATTCACGTTATTGATCTTCCCCTCAAGCTCCGTCAGCTCATGGTAATGGGTGGCAAATAGTGTCTTGGCTCCAAGGAGCTTACTGTTGCTGATATGTTCGATCACCGCCCAGGCAATGCTTAAGCCGTCGAAGGTACTTGTCCCGCGGCCGATCTCATCTAGGATCAGCAGGCTCCTGCCGGTGGCATTGCGCAGGATATTGGCAACCTCCGTCATCTCCACCATGAAAGTACTCTGGCCGCTCGCCAGGTCGTCAGACGCCCCCACCCGGGTGAAGATCCGGTCTACAAGCCCGATATCCGCGCTGGACGCCGGTACAAAGGAGCCGATCTGCGCCATCAGGACGATGAGCGCCGTCTGCCGCATGTAGGTGGATTTGCCCGCCATATTTGGACCTGTGATGACTGAGATCCGGTTCTTCTTATCGTTCAGATAGGTATCGTTGGCGATAAACATATCACCCGGTATCATCCGCTCCACCACAGGATGACGCCCGTCCTTGATATCTATGATCCCTTTCTCGTTGATGCCCGGACGGACATAATGATTCCGCTCTGCGGCCAGCGCCAGGGAAGAGAATGCATCCAACTGTGCTACAGCTCCCGCGCTTGACTGGATCCGAAGGATCTCCCTGCCGATCTGATCCCGAACCTCACAGTATAACTGGTATTCCAATGCATACAGCTTATCCTCCGCGCCAAGGATCGTATCTTCCAGTTCCTTAAGCTCCGGTATAATATAGCGCTCCGCATTGGCAAGGGTCTGCTTGCGGATATAGTATTCCGGCACCATATTCTTGAAAGAATTGGTCACCTCCAGATAATAGCCGAACACCTTGTTAAAACGCACTTTCAGGTTCTTGATCCCCGTCTTCTCCCTCTCGTTGGCTTCGAGCTTCGCAAGCCACTCCTTCCCGTCCGACTTGGCAGACCGAAGCCGGTCCACCTCCTCATTGTAGCCTTCCTTGATGATGCCGCCCTCCTTCATGGCAATGGGCGGTTCCTCCTTGATGGCGCTCTTTACCAGCTCACAGAGATCCTCAAGCGTATCCAGGCTGTTGTATAATTCCTTAAGCAGCGGCGTTTTCATTTCCCGCAGAATGTATTTGATATGAGGCAGCATAGCAAGGGAATGCTCGAATGCGATCAGATCTCTTGGATTCGCAGACTGATAGGTGATCCTGCACACCAAACGCTCCAGATCGTAGACAGAAGACAGATATTCCCGGATCTCTTCTCTGGAAATGGCATTATCCTTAAGCTCCTCCACTGCATCCAATCGGCGCTCGATCTCCCTCTTGTCGATCAGCGGCTGTTCGATCTGCTTGCGCAGAGCTCTCGCTCCCATGGCCGTCTTCGTCTTATCCAGCACCCACAGAAGCGAACCTCGCTTCTGCTTCTCCCGAATCGTTTCACAGAGCTCAAGGTTACGCCTTGTAGAGCTGTCAAGCAGCATATATTTCCCCGCCGCATAGACAGACAATCTGGTGATATGAGACAGATCCCGCTTCTGCGTCTCCAGGAGATACTTTAGCAACGCTCCCGCCGCGATCACCCCGCAGTCATAATCCTTAAGACCAAGCCCGTCCAGTGCATTCACATGAAAATGATCCGTAAGCGTCCGCTGACAGATCTTATCATCAAAATACCAGGAATCCAACGAATAAAGCGTGATCCCTAATTTATCCTTAAGGAGCTCCAGATCCATGCCGCTCATATAGAAGGACTCATTGCAGATCAGTTCCGACGGCATGTACTTGTAGATCTCGTCAAACAGCTTCTCCGATCCGGTAAGCTCCGTGACCATATATTCCCCGGTGGTCACATCTGCAACCGACAGCCCGTACCGATCCGCAATATAGACCACGCACATGATATAGTTATTCTTCGTCTCGTCAAGGGCCTGCACATCCAGGTTCGTACCCGGCGTCACGATACGGACCACATCGCGCTTGACCAGCCCCCTGGCGCTCGCCGCATCCTCCATCTGCTCACAGATCGCTACCTTGTAGCCCTTGGATACCAGCCGGTTCAGATAACTGTCCACAGCGTGATAAGGAACGCCGCACATAGGTGCACGTTCCTCAAGTCCGCAGTTCTTGCCGGTAAGCGTAATCTCCAGTTCCCGTGATGCAGTCAGCGCATCCTCGAAGAACATCTCATAAAAGTCTCCCAATCTATAGAATAAAATGCAGTCCTTATACTCCTTCTTCGTCTCCACATACTGCTGCATCATCGGTGTTAATTCCGCCACTTTCGTACCTCTCTTCTACTTTTCTTCTGATTGTGCTTCTCAATTATAGCATTTCTTTCTAAAATAAGGAAGATAGAATTTCTCATTTGGCTACGATTCAGCTGCACCACTTTTTATTAACAATGTTCATGCGCCTGCCCTGCCTCTTCATTCTTACATAGATCGTAAATGACATCTTATATCCTCCGTAACTTACTTCATATCTACATTCAAGTATACTTACAGAACCGCGAAATGGCAACTACAGCAAAGCAAAAAGGTGTAAAATCTCTGATAATTCCGCAAAGATTTTACACCTATAGTACATGATAATGCGGCTTCTCTTCCCCGTACAGCCAGTAAGACAGATACCCTCCAAGGAAAATCCCCAGGGCACATAAGCCGGAGAAGATGATCATAAAAGGCAGACAGATCTGCCCGAATAACTGAAAGGGCTGATTGCTGTAATCCCACACCGCCATATGAAGCCATTTATTTACAATGATTCCCGTAATGAATTCCATTGCCGTTACAAATATGATGCACCTTAAGATCTGCCTCCACAGTGCATCCTCCCAATGGACCGCCTGTCCCTGTACGGTAAAAAATACCATACAGATTCCTCCAAGGATGAACATGGACCAGTGGGAAAAACCGCGGAAAAATATCTCAAAGAAATAATAGAGACTTCCGCCAAGTGTCCACAGAAATAAATACTCGCTGAGTTTCTTCATGTAATATACCCTCACTTATGTTTGTCATACTTAGTGTGAGCATTTTGGGCGGAGATTATAGGTGGTATTTATTTCTTCATAGATCTCGCAGATCTTCTTAGCCGTATTCTCCCACAAATATTCCTCCATAACCTTGGACTGTGCACTTTTTCCCATTTTATTTGCGGTTTCTATATGCTCAAAGATATACGCAAGCCTTCTCGTTAACTCCTGGACATTATCTGCCTCGAATAAAAATCCATTCTCTCCGTCATGAATTAATTCGGTAAAGCCTCCCACATCTGACGCAACGACACAGCACCCTATACTCATAGCTTCAAGCGCCGCTGTCGAAAATGCTTCCTTTCTGCTTGGAAAGACTACGCACATTGCCCTTTCATAATATCGAAACACCTGCTCCTGACTGATAAGCCCCGTGAACGTTACCTGCTCCTGCACATATAATTCCTCACATAAGCTTTTTAACTGTTCTTCGATACTGCCGGTTCCAATGATTGTCAAATTGACTTTCTCCCTGTACGCTTGGGGCAACAGGCTTACCGCGCGTATCAACAGGTCTGCCCCCTTCACTTCCTCTATTCTTCCGCAGAAGACAATTTCCCCATTGGGAAGAATCGGCGTTTCTCTGTTCCTGACTGCAAGCTTGACACTATTGTGAACCGTCAGCAATTTCGTTTCATCCTTGAAGCAAAATCTATGCATGATTTCATTGCGGATAAAGTCACTGACACATAAGATCCGATCCACATTATTCACCAGATACCGCCTCACATTATCAATCAACCATCCCTCTCCAGAATTCATGGAATGCATGGTCACGATTACAGGAATACGGAGATATCTGCCAAGCATTACTGCGCCAAAGGAGATAAATGCATCATGGAGATGGATAAGAGCGTAACTATCGCCTGAATCACCGAGATATGCAATAGCTCCCTTTAGGAATAACTGATTCAGGATTGCTGTCTCATAATCAAAGACATCCTTTTCCTCCAATACAGACAGGATTTTTCTCTCTTCTTTTGAAAGCATCTGTTCAAAATCCGTATTGATTTCCACTATCTTCCGTTCTTCTGTATCCAGAGTTACAGAGTACAATGCCTCTGAGGTATACGCATACTCCCGGCTGGTCTTCATACGTCCGATCAGCAGCGTAACCCGGCAGCCCTGCTTCACTAATTCATCCGTCAGATTTTTCACATGTATTCCGATTCCGCCGTAAAAAGGCTCATAATCGGAGGATATAATCAATATTCTCTTCATTAGCAAACCCTTTTTCTATATCCTGTGGCAAAATCCACTTCATTCCGAAGCGGTTTCCCCTCAAGAAACGCACGGAAATTCTCCCCCGCGATCTTCACTGCTTTATCAAGAATATCCTGCGTATGGTAATTCCCCGACACATGCGGAGTAATGATCAGATTCGGCGTCTCCCAAAGCGGGGAATCCTCCGGCAGCGGTTCCTGTTCCGCTACATCGATCGCCGCGCCTGCGATCACACCCTCCTTTAACACCCTGACCAGATCTTTTGTAGGGATCAGGCTCCCGCGTCCGATATTGACAAGCACTGCGGATGGTTTCATAAGGCGGAGCTTCCGCTCGTCTAACAGATGATACGTTTCAGCTGTTTCCGGCAGGGTACATACAACAATGTCGGCATCCGAGATCAGTTCCTCCAAAGCATCCATCTGATATAATCCCTCCAGATATTCCGGTTTTTCGGCGGGATTCCTCCGTACCCCAATCACTTTGCTGCCCAAGGCACTCATTTTCCGGGCAAATGTACCGCCGATATCCCCAAGTCCTAATACCAGCGTCTTACTGCCCGTGATATTCGTCACGATCCCCTCGTCATGCCAGCTATGTTTCTTACGGTTTTCTTCATACATAGGTAATTTTTTCTTTAATGCAAATACAACACTGATCAGATATTCCGCAATCGTAACACCATATGCTCCCGTAGCGTTACAAAGCTTCACTCCTTCCGGAAGAACGCCCGGCCTGACATACTCGTTCGCTCCCGCACTGTCAAGCTGCAGAAACTTTAGATTCTGTGCCTGCGGCAGGTATTCTGTCTTCACATTCCCCAGAATGTAATCCGCATTCCGAACCATCTCCCTGGTTGCCGCCTCCTTCCGGTTTACATAAGTAAAATGCATGTCCGCGCCAATCGCTTCCAGATACCCGCGGTGTTCTTCCTGAACCGGTATTGTTACTAATACTTCCTTCATCTTCTCACACTCCTGTTTTTTCTTACTCACATCTCTGCCTGCTGAAAAACCGCCGTCTGAAACACAGCCATCTCATCCCCGTTTTTACAGGAAAACTGCATCCGCGTTCCCTTCACTGTACAAAGGCCTGCCCCTGTCAAAGCACAGAGGAAACCGGCATATGCGCTGTCATCTTCGTAACGCTCTACGCTGATCAGATATCCCTGCGGTTTTACGAACGCTGAAAGCGTCTTCGCATATTCCTCATGCCGTTTCGTCTGCTCCTCTGTGGACAGCGGCGCCGCCTTCGATTCCTCGATCAGAGGCCTCCATACAACATTCTCATGTACCGTGCGACAGGAAAACAGGGTGTCATACGTCCTTCCCCCCGACTCTTTTGCACAGGCAAAATGCACATTCTCTGCCGAAAGGCTTCCGGCAAGTTCTTCTGCCACGGATACGGCATTCCGGGACAAGTCCAGGCCTGTGACAGAAGACTCTGGATGCAGCATAGCCAGAAAACAAGCCAGAATCCCATTGCCGCAGCCAATATCAAGAATATCCCCTGTCCAATAACGCTCATACTTCAGCAGATAATCCATGACCCTTCGAAAGAACACATAGTCATAAAAAGAAGCCGCCAGAATGCTCATCTTCATGCTTTGATTCACGTAATCTACAAGCTCCTCCTGCCGGTGGAGATAAGGCATATCTTTGCTCCCATACATCAGCCGCTCTTCTGAAAGATCAAATAATTTGGTCATTTGATCAATATGATTCTCTCCTTCTTCTTGTCCATAGGTTTCAATCAGCGCCGTATCCAGTTCAGATATCTTGCGGATACCAACTCTGGAAAGATATTCCTTGATTCTAAGATCCAGCATATAACCCTCTCCTTTTCGCCTCGGCAAGAAGCTTCGGCTGTATCTCGGGATATGTCCAGCGCTCTGGACATTCCTCCATGATCACGATCTTCTCGATCTCACTATGTAATTCCTTCTCGAACGCTTCAACCTCGGCATAATACAACATCCCAAAGGTCTCTTCTCCGTCAGGATCCGATGCAGCCGAATATACACAGACCGGTTCTATGCGATAATCTAACGCCCCGGTCTCTTCATACAGTTCTCTTTTTGCCGCCGCAAGGATCGTCTCCCCTTCTTCTCTATGCCCTCCAGGCACCTCCAGAGTTTCCCTTGACTTATGCTTACAGAAAACATATTTTCCTTCCGTTCTCGCTATGATCACCGCAAATTTCAGCAGGCTGTCCTCAACCTCTTCATAGAATCTCACTGTCATATATCTTTCTCCCTTATCATTGTCATCCGTATCAAATGAATTTTTTATTTGCCGATTGCCTGTCCGATATAGTAGAATCCCCGGCACTCCTTAAGCGCCACATTCACATACTTCCCGATCAGTTCCCTTCCTCCATGGAAATGTACCAGCAGATTATTGCTCAGTCTCCCTGTTACCATCAAAGGGTCATGGTCGCAGATATCCTCCACAAGCACCTCCTGCACGGTTCCCTCATGCACTGCGCAAGTCTCTGCCGCGATCGACTGCACTTCCTTGAGCAGACGGCCGAAACGGTCCTTGATCACATCTTCCGGCACCTGGTCCTCCATCACGGCTGCCGGCGTCCCTGTCCGCTTCGAGTAGATGAAGGTAAATGCACTGTCATAGCGCACCTTCCTTACCACGTCAAGAGTCTCTTCAAAATCCTCTTCCGTCTCCCCCGGGAATCCCACGATAATATCCGTCGTAAGGGAGATATCCGGCACCGCTTTGCGGATCTTTTCCGTCAATTCAAGATACTGCTCCTTTGTGTAGCGCCGGTTCATCTTCGCAAGGATATCCGTGCTTCCCGACTGCACCGGAAGATGCAGATGCCTGCAGATCTTCTTCGAATTCTTCATCACCTCTATCAGTTCGTCGGACAGATCCTTCGGATGGGAAGTCATAAACCGGATCCGCCTAAGCCCTTCTATCTGTTCGATCTCCTTAAGCAGCCCTGCGAACGTCATCGGCGTATCCAGGGTCTTCCCATAAGAATTCACATTCTGCCCAAGCAGCATCACCTCACTGACACCGTCTGCAGCCAACCGCTCAATCTCCCGGATGATCGCCTTTGGATCCCGGCTTCTCTCCCGGCCCCTCACATAAGGTACGATACAATAGCTGCAGAAATTATTGCATCCAAACATAATATTGATCCCGGATTTGAAGGCGTATTTCCGCTGATTCGGAAGATCCTCCACGATTCTGTCCGTGTCCTTCCAGATGTCGATCACCATCCGCTCTGACATAAGGCGCGTTGCGACCAACTCGGCGAATTTATAGATATTATGGGTCCCAAAGATAATATCCACAAACCGGTAGCTCTTCTTTAGCTTCTCCACAACCTCAGGCTCCTGCATCATACAGCCGCAAAGGCCGATCATCATATGGGGATGCTTCTTCTTCCGGGGCTTTAGCTGCCCAAGCCGTCCATATACCCTCGTGTTCGCATTCTCCCGAACTGTACAGGTATTATAGATCACGAAGTCCGCCTTCTCCTCCGAAGCTTCCTCATATCCCATTTCCTTTAAGATACCTCGAAGCTTCTCGGAATCCCTGGCGTTCATCTGGCAGCCAAATGTGGTTACACAGGCTGTGGGAACACGTCCGTTTTTCTGTTCAAAGCTTTTTGTCCACTCCCGGCATTTTGCCATAAAATAGTATTGCCTGGCCGGTTCCCCGGCAGGCGGCTCTGCATGAATGTCTATTTTATCTAAATCAAATTCATTATACAAATTGCTTTCTCCCCTCGTCATACTCATATCCAATTTCCCGAAGCGTATCTATGATCTCATCCCTGTCCGCGCCCATATCTTCACACAACGCATCCAATGCCGGATAATAATCCCGAAGCTTCGTATTGACAACACTCAGCAAAAGCATCGGATCCTTTGGCAGTCCTGTCGGCATATCCGATTCCCCCTCTCTTTCACAACAATTCCTTATCATTCTCTTCTCAGTAATCACGATCTCCGGTCGTATATCGTATTCCTCGTACGGCACCGACCGTAAGATCTGGAATTCAAACGCCAGCGCCATCTTACGCAGCCCCGGATGCGACACCAGATACCGGTCATAATATCCGCCCCCATAACCGACTCTATGACACTTTTCATCAAATGCTACCCCCGGCATCAGCATCAAGCCCGCGCCGCTGCCGTCCATCGGCCCGTCGCCCGCCGGTTCCGGTATTCCACACGTCCCCGGCCTAAGCTTGCTAAGACTCTCAATACGGTAAAAATGCATGGTCCTCCCCGTCACCTTGGGTACCCATACATTCTTGCCCTGTGCGAAAGCCGTCTCAATGATCTTACGCGTCCCTGCCTCCCGGTTGTAATCCACATATGTATAGATCTCCTCTGCCCCAGTAAACCAGGGGTGCGAGACAACCGCGGCCGCAATATCCCCGCTGACATTGCGCCACACATCCTCTTCAAGCTCCCGCCGCTTTTGGCGAATCCATTGTCTAATTTCCCTTTTTGTTTCCAAATTTCTCACCCAGATTCGTAATGCTTCCGTCCGCCTCCTGAATGGAGATCTGATCCAACTGGCTCCGTAGATTCTGCCGGAAAGAATCAATATACTCCCTCCTTAAGATCTGCTGCTCCTTTTGCTCTGCCTCTGTCAACCCTTCTGCCTTTGATTTATGATACAATTCATTGATCCTTGCAATCTTCTGTTCGTTCATTGCCCTCTTCCTTCCTGAAATGCTTATGCCTGTCCGCATAAATCTTATCTTACACCATCTTTGCCGAGAAGTCCACCGCCAAAAAACAAATACCCCTCTGCAAGCTGTCCGGCACCCGGTACCACAAGCAGAGAGGTCTCATCTTGACTTTTGTTTCAATGCATTAACTGGAATAATTCTCAAGGAATCCATACAGTGCCTTCGCATCCTCCATATACTTCCCATTCCTGATCTCATTTTGCATCTCGGAAGGCAACCCGTCACACTTGATATCCGTGTACTCATAAGGGGTCTTCTTATCACTCAGATATACAACCACATATCCGTTGACCTCCATCAGATAATAGCAATCCTCCTTCAATGCCTGGCCGTCCGCCGCGATCGTCACAGGTTCCTGTTCCGTCACCGTCAGTTCCTTAGGCTCCGTGTCCCGGGCGATCTCCACCTTAGCCGCACGTTCCTGCGCTTTCTTGAAACTTAACTGATAGGCTCCCGCCATCAGCGTCATCGCCACGATCATTACTGCAAAAAAACCGATACCATACTTCGTTCTCATAAGAGCCACTCCTTTTTTAGTACAGTATCGGTAAATATCTTATATTTTATGCATTCGAAATTTAATTCCTGAACAAGTGCAGCCGATGGCACACGGACAAAATCATCCTTCCCTTGGGCATGCTGCGTATCTCATCTTCCGTAACCCCGCCTAAGAGCACCAGCGCCGCTCCATATACGAATACCGCGGCAAATAATGCAACCACCGTCGCGATCTTCTCTCCCGCAAATAATTCAAAGATCAAGTGGACGACCACCGTCACGGCTCCCATGATCCCCGACGCAAGGAGGGGAATGATAAATGTCTGCCTGCGCTCCTGCACATATCCGATCCGCTCGCGGAGTGCATGGGCGTTCAGGATACAGATCGCACCGGAGAAGACGATCTTGCTGATCACCACCGCATAGATGTTCCATTTGAAGACTACCAACATCAAGAACAATGACAGCGTATGGATCAGAAGCGAGATCCCTGCATTCTTGACCGGCGTCATCATATCATCCAACCCCTGGAGAACAGAATTCGTCACGGTAGAGAGGCAGAAGAAGATCACGGATACCGCTCCTAACTGCAGCATCAGCGCCGCCATCCGGTTGTCTCCTTCATAGAACAGAAGATCCATGATCGGTTTGGCAAGGATCAGAAATCCCATGGCACAGGGAATCGCGATCATCATGTTGAATCTTGTCACCATGCTGATCTTGTTATGTACCTGCTTCCTGCTTCCGGTCTGCACCGTCGTCACAAGACTTGGGATCAAAGACGCCGCCAGCGCGCTCGATACGGATAACGGCACGTTCACCAGCGTATTATACTGGCTGTTGAAGATCCCCATGAAGCTGGCATACTCGGTCTTCTGATAGCCCTGGGCCGCCATAATATTGTTAAATATGGCCGTATCCAGAAAATCACTGATATTATATACCGTCGCACTCAATATGACCGGCGCGATGGTCAGGAACAAAATCTGATAGATCCTGCTGTAGCTCTCCTTCTTGCGGCTCCTGTCCTTCCACATCTTCCGCTTAAACACCCGCTGATAGACGATAAAAACGAACACCACCGTTATCAGTGCGAACGCTGCCCCGGCAACCGTTCCCACCGTTCCTCCCGCCGCGGCATACGCCGGGCCGTAGGAGGCGTCTCCCCTCGTCTCGGCAAGGTCCCTTCCTGTCTTCAAGAGCAGATAAGCTCCGATAATGGATGCCGCCGCATTGACCACCTGTTCTAAGACCTGGGACAATGCCGTTGGCATCATGGAACCATTTCCCTGAAAGAACCCTCTCAGAACACCCAGGATCGCAACGACCAGGATACAGGGCGCCAATACCCGCAGGGCATACACGCTCATATCCATCTTCATTACAGACGTCGCTATGAAGTCTGCACCCAGGAAGATCGCCAAAGCAACCAGCCCGCCTGCCATGAAAGCAAACATCATCGCGCAGCGGAACACCTTATAAGCATTCTTGTACTGCCCTACCGCAACCCTTGCGGAGACTAATTTGGACACAGCAAGAGGAAGGCTGTAAGAAGTGAGCATCAACGCGATCGTATAGATCGAAAAAGCCACACTGTAATAGCCCATCCCTTCGTTACCTACAATATTCGTAAGCGGGATCCTGTAGACAACCCCGATAATCTTCGTAATCACTCCTGCGATCGCAAGAATAGAACCCTGTAACAGGAAATTCTTATCTCTCTTTTTTCGTCGTTTCGCCATATATTACTCCATCTTATCGTAAAATATATTATCCGGAAATATCAGCGCAAGATACAAAGGCTCTCCATGATCTTCCTCTGCATTGCCTCCATCTCCTGCCGTTCTTCCTCTTCCATATGGTCATATCCAGTCAGGTGCAGCACGGAATGCACGATCAGAAACGCATACTCTCTCAGCACAGAATGTCCGTATTCCTGCGCCTGCGAGATTACCTTCTCTTTGGATATCACAATATCTCCCAGTGAGAGTTCTCCCGATTCCGGGTCAAAGCAGTCCTCCCTCTCATCAAGGAATCCGAACTCTCCGGGTCCGGGATAGTCGATCATCGGAAATGACAGCACATCCGTAGAGCATTCTATCCCCCTGAATTCCGTATTCATCTTCTGTATCTGTTCGTCCATGGTAAGCAGAAGGCTCACCTCTGCCTCATAGGGACAGCCTATCACATCAAGCGCCCTCTCAATGACCGCTTCCGCCGTCTTCTGACCTTCAAGCGGAAGCAAAAGAGCCCCTTCCTCCTCATAGTAAAGTGTCATATCCTTCTCCCTCTATATCTGCCGATTCCGCCGTTTCTTATATCTGTCATTCCTGTCATGGCTCTTCGTTTTCTCACGGTTCTCGTAATCTTCATATGCTTTCACGATCTTCTGAACCAGCGGATGACGCACCACGTCCTTGCTGGTCAGATGGCAGATACCGATATCATCAATATTCTTAAGGACGGAAATGGCAATATCCAGACCGGATACCTGCCCCGGCGCAAGATCCTTCTGGGTAATATCACCCGTAACAGCTACTTTAGAACCAAAACCGATTCTTGTCAAGAACATCTTCATCTGAGCCGGCGTCGTATTCTGCGCTTCATCCAGTATGATAAATGCATTGTCAAGCGTCCGTCCTCTCATATATGCCAGCGGCGCCACCTCGATCAGCCCCTTCTCCGAATTCTTAAGAAAGCTCTCCGCACCCATGATCTGGTACAGGGCATCATAAAGCGGCCTCAGATACGGGTCGATCTTGCTCTGCAGATCCCCCGGCAGAAATCCAAGTTTCTCGCCTGCCTCGATGGCAGGACGCGTCAGTATGATACGCCCCACCTCATTATTGCGGAATGCCGTAATCGCCATAGCCATCGCAAGATAGGTCTTCCCGGTCCCGGCAGGGCCAAGGCCGAATACGATCATTTTCTTACGCATCGCATCCACATACTTCTTCTGTCCCAGAGTCTTAGGCTTGATCGGCTTACCCTGCAGGGTATTACAGATAATATCCGAATCGATCTCCAGTACGCTTCCCTCGCTGTCCTCCATCACAAGGGCAAGCGTGTAATCCACATTCTGTTCCTGGATTGTATTGCCTCTCCTGGAAAGCTCCACGAGCTGTTCTAAGACCTTCTTCGCCTTCTCTACGTTCGCGGCCTCTCCCATGATCTTCATATTCTCGCCTCTAGCGATCAGTGTCACATGAAGCGTGCGTTCTATCTTCTTAGCATAAGCATCAAACTGGCCGAACACATTACTCTCATGCTCTGCCGGTATATTCATGACTGCTTCCATTAATCCCATCCGCTATTCTCCTGTCTCGTCTTGTTCTTCGGTTACCGGAATCTCCCGTAACCGGGACTCAGCCTGCCTGCCGATCGGCATCTGTACTGTGAGCCGCCCCTTTGCCTCGGCCTTTTGAGACCCTGTGTATATTTTAACATCATTCTCAATAATTTCTACCCCTTTTTTCTCCAAATCTTTACAATATTGCTGAAATTTTCTGCTCATCCGCTGTTGAAGCTCCTTTTTCGAATATTTTATCTCCCCGGATTCATAAGGTCTGGCCGTCTTTTTCCCATAAGATATGGGCAGGTAGAAGTTCTCGGCGATGCATAACTGCTTCTCATATCCGTACATTTCCCATGCCCTGTATTGATTCCGGATATTGCCGAATTCCAGTGTATAACGCCCGAGCTTCAAAAAGTATTCATTCTTCTCCAAAGGCAGATGTGTCTTCTTATCATAGTAATATTCCTTTTCTTCATAACCAAGATCCATCTCATCCTGGTATTCTATCACGGTCCTCCCCTGGATATCGGCGTCCGACTCGTGGTACTGGTAGGCGATCACGGTACCTGCGTCATCCATCACCGGAACCTGGCCGGATACCAGCACGTCTCCCGTCTTGACCTCGGCGCCCTCGCTGACCATGGGAATCCCGTTGCGCGGAACGATCCTGGTGATCACGCAATCCCTGTCGGCCACAATGTCTGTCGGTTTCTCCTGATCCGGATTCTCTGCCGCCTCGTCCATGGCCGGTATGGTGTCCTCATTCTCCTTCACCTGAATGATCAGGCGGGTTCCCTGAATCGATGCCGAAACCCAGATAATATCGTCATACTCCTTGCGGATATCCTTAACGATCCTTGCGCAATCCACCTCTGAGACCCTCATCCCATTTTCCACCTCACGGGTCTTAAGGAACTTAAGAAGGGTCTCATCCGTATAAGTCAGATTGCCCTTGATATCAATATTCCATATGTATCTGGACATAAGGAATATCAATGCGGCAAATAACAGCGCTCCTGCGAAGAACATCTTCCGTTTGCGGTATTTGTGTAAAAAAAAAGGAAGACCGAACCGCTCTACAATGCTCACTTTTGTTCCTGTCTTCCTGATGATCGGTTTTAATTTACGGAAGCCCGGGATTGAGATATTCATCTCATAAGCCCGTCCTTTTGGTTCAAGTCCCCACAATATGATCCCCCTGTGACTGCACGCATTTAAGAATCTCTCCGTAGAATATCCTGTGATCCGGATACGGATATATCCTTTGGCATATCGGATAATCTTTAACAGCACTATGGTACCCCCTTCAATTCTGGTATTCGATAGATTTTATATGTCCGTTCACCTTCATCTCGTCATTGGTATAGTACACGACCTGCAGCCGTTGGCCGATGATGCGGATCTGCCCCGTCTTCGTCTGGATCCGCACCAGAGAATCTGTGTACTCTAAGATCCCTCTGTAGTTCTCCAGGCACAGCTCCATCTGGCCGGTGACGGTAAGTACAGGCATGCCAAGCGCCACGTCCTTGGGAAGCTCTGATAACTCTGCAATTTTATTTCGGAAAGAATGACTTTCTTCATCCTGTCTCTGATTCTGTCTTTTCGCTCTCATAGAAACGCCATTCATGGATTTTATAGTAATCTATGCGGCACGCCGGCTGGTTATGCTTGATTTTTCATTACTGCCCTAACAGGCGCACCGGCACCACCTTGAATACCGCCGAAGACAAGACCAGCCCCCACAGGAAGCCTCGTTTCTTTTCTCTGTTACCCTTCAATTTATCCAGGCTTCTGTAGCTTTCTTCCAGTCTTGATCTTCCGGTTTGCAGATCTGCCAATATCTTAAGCCCTGCCCATGACTGGAATGTTGTAAGCAAGAATATGACGCAACTTCTGAAAAGATTCTGCCTGCCCTTCGCCAGATAATAGATTCCTTCCCATATCCCCAAAAATGTTGCTATATGATGAATCCCTATACAGATAGATAATTCTTTTTCCCGCATCATCCATACCTCCCCTTTTCTTCCTACATACCTATTGTACAAGATTTCACAGTCGGAATATAGTAAAAGAGTTCGCAAGTTTTTACATTTTTCGCGCCCTGATTACTGCTCATACCTACAGTGCTCACAGCATACACATCAAAAAAGGAGCATAACTGAACAATATTCCCTGCTCAGATATACTCCTTTTGCCTAACGTACATATATGCTTATACTAATATATCAATATTCTCTCCAAGTCCCGGTATCGCAGCTCCCCCTGAGATCTGCGCCGCCGCGTCCATCATCTCAGCCATCGCCTCTGTCGACATCTCCATCGTATCCATAACCTTCGACATCATGGCATAGCTTACATTCAAATGCAATTGTTGCATCGACATAGCAGTTGATAATGCAGCAATATCCATACTTTCCACTCCTTCCTTTTATCAGAATAACAAACCGATCATTCGTTGATCATGTCAAGCTCTGTCAGATTGATCCCCGATGCCGCCAGAATGACTTTCAATTCTATATACCGCCTTTTCATCTTCTTGTAGACAATAGAATCCTTCTCGCACTCTACCATGTAATCCTGCAATCTGGAAAATTCTTCGACAGATACCTTTAACATCTCCTGATCTGACATATATTCACCCACTTTCACAAGAATTCTGTTTCTGTGATGCCTTTATTATAACAATAAGTGACCGGAGTGTAAAGTCTTAATTCTGCAAACCATTTTATTTCACCGGCATCTCGATATTGACAAAATACGCTTCCTCACTGGCTGATGCTGTACTCTTCAATCATACAAGTATGCTCCAGTCTACCAATAACACAAGGCGGGCAACGGCTACCCGGCCATCCTCCGCTTCAAAATGTATCCGGGCAGACTGCATAGACTCCTTTGTTTCTCCTGTATCATTCTACCATACTTGCTTCTCTATCACAATTGCTGACTACATTTTTTCCTCAATATGACAAATACCCCACCGGCCCCGGCAAGCGCAAGCAACAGGTACCATTCTATATTTACGTTATCACCGGTCTTTACACTGGTTTTTGCACCCGGATTTTTAGCATCCGTTGATGCAGACTCCGCCGGTTTCGGCTTACTGTCCTCCTGCTTATCATTTTCGCCTTGTCCCGGTTTCCCGTTGTTGTCCGGCTGGCCGTTATGATCCGGTTTCCCGTCATCGTCCGGCTGACTGCCATCATCTGGTTTCTCTCCATTGCCCGGTTTCTCGTCAGTTGCTATCAGACGCGCACGGCTGATTCCCTCAAGCACCACATTCTCAGGCTGTCCTAAGTATGCTGCCAACGCATCCTCACATGCCTGATATTCATGCAGATTGACCTTCCCTTCGAACTGGGGATAGTCACTGATGTCATTGGGAAGGTAATTGTTCATCGCAACCGTATACATTTTATCTTCCTGTATTGCTTTTCCCTGAACGAGCGCATGTAAGATTCTGCTTCCCTTTTTAAGAGACAAGTTATACCTGACCTCTATCCCGCCTGCCTGCAGCATATTTCCACTGTTATCCGGCCAGCCGTCATAGTCTCCTCTTTCATTCGCTTCTATATTCGCTTTCATGATATCCAGCGATGTTTCGAGTATCTCTAAGATCTCTTTGCCGCTCAATTCTTTTGTCACAATATAATTCCCATAAGGTGATACATCTAGCACATTCTGATATGTAACCGTCCCCTTTTCTATGGAAGCACGGATACCGCCCGCATTTTCAAATGCGATGTCTGCTCCGGTCGCCAGAAGATATGCATCTGTAACAGCCCGGCCCATGGTTGTCTCGCCAATCCGGATATGCTCCCATATTCCATCCAGATCTTCCGGGGTATAACCTACCGGCTGAGAAAGTATCGCTTTCTGCTCTTCCGTAATGCCGTCTAAGAGAGCCTGCACATTCGGGTCCACATTCACTGCCTTGCCTGTGTCATAGTCCACCAGATTTTCTGTCATTTGGATGTCTTCTACAAGATTTCCATCTTGATCTAATGTACAGGTCATATCTACATTTCCAAAATTCCACAGATTATATCCCGTCTCAACCACCAGAGCCGTTCCGCCGTCCGGTCTTGTAACCGTCTTATTCACCGTTGTATGTTCGTGTCCTGCGATCCACAGATTCACACTCCCCACAGAAGAAGCCAGGCCTTTCGGGTCAATACCGTGTACCATACCAACTACGATCTGGCATCCCTGTGCTTTCAGTTCCAAAGCAGCTTTCCGGGCGTAGACTGTCATATCTGTAAACTTTAGTCCTTCTACATTTCCCGGGGCAGTTGCATGATAAATCGCCGGATCGATCACTCCGAATACCCCTATTTTTAATGTTTTTCCGTCTTTTACAACTTCCTTCGTAAGATAATGCTGATCAAAAAAATTACTTCCGTCTTCCTTGACTACATTTCCGGCGAGAATGAGAAATTGTGGACTTCCATTTTGTCTGACGATCTCTTCCAGCTCTTTCAGACGGTCTTTCCCATAATTCCAGTCATGGTTTCCCGCCGCCATCGCATCATATCCGCAGGCGCCCAGTACCTTCGCTACGGACTCACCCCGCACGAGAGTGGCAATGGACTGCCCGTGGAAGGTATCTCCCCCGTCCAGTACCAGTGATAAATCTTTTCCCTGCGATGCCTGATCAACATAGGTCTTCACTTTCGGAAGTCCGATCACCTGATTCCAGTCATCTTCCAGAATTCTTGCATGGATATCATTCGTATGAACCACATTTATCTGAAATTCTGTGGTATCATTCCCCATTACCGGTTCCGGTTCGGCGGCGTCATTCACCACTGACGCTTCCGGTCCTGTGATGCCATTTTCTGTTACTTCTGTCTGCGGCACTGTACCTGCCGCTAAGGCCGTTCCTGTCATCATGATAAGTGCCATGCACAATGAACTGAAAATGCTTAGTATTCTCTTTTCTAATCTCATATTTTTCCCTCTTTCTATATTACTGCTCGCAGCAGCGAATGATTGTCATTATTATAAGTCACAGCAAATAAAAGACAATGACTCTGACATAAAAAGCACATTTCTGGTGTAAAATGTAACAAAAACCCCCAGCTGAAGGAATGATAACATTCTTCAACCGGGGGTTCTGTCTTTTACTTCCGATTCGGTTTTCTTTTAATCGCCAGTAATTTCATATAGTCATCAAATTCCGTTGTGTCAGTCGGCTCAAACATGACCCATTTCCCATCATGATAGGTTTGGGCTTCATCATATTGCCTGCAGACGGCATCAGAAAGTGTATCCCTTATGGCTTCAAATTTTGCTCTCTCATTCTTCCCAAAAATAATCATGAAACCAACACAGCTGCTTTTCGCATATAGACTGCAAAGGGTTTTCCCGCCTCTGCGATACTTGTACTCGTAAGTCCAATTCTTACCGCCAGTATTCCATAACCGTTCCATATCGTATTTTTCATCAATGGCCGAACACAACGCTTGCCAGACTCCATACAAGGATTGTCCCAGCAATTCTGTCATAATTGACTGAGACGGTTTGTTTTCAAGCATAATATTACCCCCTATATTTTTTATGAAATTCTATCCCGTAAAACTTCTATTTTACAGGCATGTATCTTTGTTCCTTTATCATAACTAATTCCTACACCAAGCACACGCCCCGTATACTTGGGACGTTCTCCCAGCTTACCTTCAAATCTAAGCACATATTTCCTGTCCTTAATCTGCTGCAGCGCCTTCTTTGGCGTATCATTCACCTTCAATTCCAGAATGATCCCATCAGCCGTATGATCGACCTCCGGATAGAATATAAAATCTACGTATCCGATCCCGCCCTTATCTTCCCGCTCCACCCGATAAGTATCTCTTGCCGCAAGATAGATAAGATTCACTACAGCCGTAAGATCGGTCTCGTTACTGTAATTTAACAGCGGAACTTCTGTATTATGTGCAAATTCCAGTATTTCATCAGCATATCCCTGAAACGATCCATCAATTCCTTATTCGGAATCCGCACACATCCCTTCTCAAAGCTCAGGAATCCATAAACTACCATAACTGAGAGAATCTCATCCCTTGTCGTCAGATCCATAGAGGATGCCGCATATTCACACACATTTGCCTCCACCGGAATATCTGATATCATTTTAACCAAGTCCTCACGTACCTGCGCGGTATTTTGCTCGATATAATAGAATATCTCATCATAAGGTCCTGAACTGGTCCAGTAATTTCCCAGATTATTATTGGTAAGTGCCGCAACTACGGAGCGTGGATTATATACCCGCTCTCCTTGCCTGATATGATACCCGTCATACCAGAGCCTTAACCCCTCTCTGGTGACTCGCGGATTCTTCTGATTCAGAAGAAATCTTTCATACAGTTCATCGACTTCGGCTTCCGTAAACCCAAAATATTCCCCGTACAGTTCTTCCGATACCATCGTATATTCAAGAAACATATTCAATTCAGAACCGCTGGAATACTTGGCGATCGGCAGGATACCCGTCATATACGCTAACGAGACATAAGCCTTCCCCTTTAAGAGATTACTCAAAAAATCGATATACTCTTCCCTGTCCTTTTGTGTCACAAAATCTCTGTGGAAAATAAAATCCCACTCATCTAAAATAAATATAAACCGCTTCGAATCATAAGAATGATATACGGCAGAAAATGCGTCCCATACGGCATCGTCTTCGTGAATACCGGCCTTCGGATATGCGTCCTTCAAATCCTTGATCAGCCCGTTCTCGATCCGTTCGATATACTGCCCGTAACTTCTGCACTTCCTCGGCAATTCATTAAGGGATATGAATATCACATCATATCGTCCTATAATTTAAGTGTGATCATTGTTTCCGCTTCATTGCGACATCCCCTATCTGGCTCTCCACAACTGAATCAAGAAAAATAACATCGGCCCAAATGTTAGCAGCATCGCCGCTGTAAAAAACCAGGATGGCATATAGTTTTCATGCCAGACGGTCATAAAAGAAAAGATCAGCACTACAGACAATTTCATGCTGACGATCATGTGATACAGAACCCGATACACTCTTTCTCGATTCTGCGCAGTGATCTCTACGCCGGTATTCCACACCTGCGGGAAGTGCTCCAGTGCGGATATTCCCAGATACATCAGCCAATTCATGACAGGTATAAGGATCAAAGTCCCCTTTCCTGTCATAGAGTCCGCCTCTCCCGCAAAATTATAATGCCCCGGCACCTTTTCCGGTATCTGATTCCATCCGGCTGCTAAGAATAAAGTAGATGCTGTCAGACATAACACACTTAAAATCTGCATCGTCTTTCCGAACTTTGTTTTTATCATCCTTTCTTAAGCCTCCCCTTGGGTTTTTCTTGTATTATTCTATCATACTCATGCACATTTTTCTATTCCTTTCGTTCGATTCAGCAAAGTGTTCGTCAAAGCAGCACGCAAAAAAACACACATCCCCCTTAACACTCGGGATGTGCGTTTCTTATCATGATTAATTATTTACCAGCTTATCCTCATCGCTCCAGCTATACAGCTTACGAAGCTCCTCGCCGATCTTCTCGCACTCATGCTCTGCAGCATTTCTTCTCATAGCGCGGAAATGAGGCGCGCCGACCTTGTTCTCTGTCAGCCATTCCTTCGCGAAGCTTCCGTCCTGGATATCGGAAAGGATCTTCTTCATCGCCTTCTTGGTATCCTCTGTGATGATCTTCGGTCCTGTGATATAATCGCCGTACTCCGCTGTATTGGAGATGGAATATCTCATTCCTGCGAAACCGGACTGATAGATGAGGTCAACGATCAGCTTCATCTCATGGATACACTCGAAGTACGCGTTTCTCGGATCATATCCTGCCTCAACCAACGTCTCGAAGCCTGCCTGCATCAGTGCGCACACGCCGCCGCATAGAACTGCCTGCTCACCGAAGAGGTCTGTCTCCGTCTCTGTCCTGAAATCCGTCTCAAGAACGCCCGCTCTTGCTCCGCCGATCGCCAGAGCATATGCAAGAGCCTTGTCAAGAGCCTTGCCGGAAGCGTCCTGCTCTACCGCTACCAGACAAGGAACGCCCTTGCCGGCCTGATACTCGCTTCTTACGGTATGTCCAGGTCCCTTAGGCGCGATCATCGTAACGTCCACGCCTGCCGGCGGAACGATCTGTCCGAAGTGGATCGCGAAGCCGTGAGCGAACATCAGCATATTGCCTTCCTCAAGGTTCGGAGCGATATCCTTCTGATACATAGCTGCCTGCAGTTCGTCATTGATCAGGATCATGATGATGTCGGCCTTCTTAGCAGCCTCAGCAGCCGTATAAACCTCGAATCCCTGCGCCTCAGCCTTAGCCCAGGACTTGCTGCCCTCATACAGGCCAATGATCACATGGCATCCTGACTCCTTCGCATTCAGGGCATGAGCATGTCCCTGGCTTCCGTATCCGATCACCGCGATCGTCTTTCCTTCCAGTAATGACAGATTACAATCTTCCTGGTAATAAATTTTTGCCATTTTAGCATTCCTCCTACATTTAAATAAATTAAAAATATGTGTAATTAATATTTGTGAAACAGAAAACGGTTACTGCAAAAATCCGTTCTCCGTTTTACAGTCAGTCAATATATGTAACATCCTTGCTTCCGCGGGACAATCCTGTGATTCCCGTTCTTGCAAGCTCTAAGATCTCATAGCCGTCCAACAGGTTCAGAAAAGCCTCCAGCTTCGACTGGTTACCTGTAAGCTCGATCATCAGCGAACCCGTCTCCACGTCTACGATCTTGGCACGGAAAATATCCGCGACCGAGATGATCTCCGCCCTCTCCGCTGCGTTGGCGCGGACCTTGATCATGATCAGTTCACGGTAAACCGATTCCTCCGGCTTTAACACCTTGATCTGTATCACATCCTCCAGCTTCCTGACCTGCTTCTCGATCTGAGATAAGATCAGCTCGTCCCCGGACGCGACGATCGTGATCCTTGTGAATCTGGGATCGGCCGTCACACCGGCGGTAATGCTGTCAATACTGTATCCGCGCCGGCTGAACAAACCGGATATCCGGCTTAACACACCGGTGGTGTTATCAACGATCAATGAATAAACTCTTTGCATAATGCACCTCTTTCTTACCTAATAAAATAATATTATCCAAAAAACAGAGTGCGTTCTGTTTTTTAATCATAACAATATCTTTTGCCTTTGTCAAGTAAAATATCAGGAATACTTAAGAATTCCCTCCGCCGTCTCTTCTATGTAATCGGCCCCGGCTTCAAGAAGCTCCTCCCGGGATCCGAATCCATACAAGATCCCCAGACAGTCGATCCCCGCGGCTTTCGCCCCGATCACATCATGCTCCCGGTCTCCTATCATCAGCACCTTAGACTTATCCGTGATCCTGCAGGCGTCAAGCGCATAGCGGATCACTGCTTCCTTCGTCCCGCGTCCGCCGTCCATCTCCATGCCCGCCACATAGTCAAAATACGAATTCAGTCCGAAATGTTCGATGATCTTCCTGGCAAACGGTTCCGGCTTGGAGGTCGCAACAACCAGCGTCCTTCCTCTTCTCTTCAATTCTTCAAGCACGGGCACAAGTCCGTCGTAGACCCGGTTCTCGAAGAGTCCTTTCTCCCGGTAGTACTCCCTATAGTAACCAACAGCTTCTATAGACTGCTCCTTTGAAAACCCATAATATCTCTCAAAAGACACCGTAAGCGGCGGCCCGATAAAAGGATAGAGCTTCGTGCGGTCCGTCTCCTCGATACCGTATTTCTTCAGAGCGTAGATCACCGAATTCGTGATACCAAGAGATGAGTCCGTCAATGTCCCGTCCAGATCGAAGAAAAATGTATCATAGCTTCTCTTATCATTCATATTCTCTGTACCTGCCTTCACATACTATACTGCAATGCCTAACATGCATTCTATCACAGAGGACTCTCAATAACAAGAATCATGTGAAAAATATAATGAAAGAAAGAATGCACACCGGCGAGCTGTATCTGCCGGGAGACGACGAGATTATGGAGGCACAGGCGTACCGGTTCGTCCTGTCTGATTCGTTTTAATTCATTTTCAATTCATCCACGATATTATTCCTGCGGATCACACGCATCGTATACAGCATCGTCACAAACACAACTCCGAAGACTCCGGCTGCCGCCGCCGCAAGATATCCCCAGGGTATCAGATACTTCACATCCGCTCCCGCACCGAGCACATGGTACAGCGCCGCGCTGATAAGAAGCGTGATCACGAACCCGTAGATCAGGGATCGGATCCCATAGATCAGACACTCATAGTTCATCATCTTCCCAAATCCTTTGGGAGACATACCCATGGAGCGCAGCATGGCAAATTCCTTGCGGCGGAGCATCAGATTCGTGGAGATCGTATGGAATACATTCGCCACCGCAATCAGCGATATCAGTATCACGAATCCATAAGTCAACACCTTGACTGCAACGATCGTATTCCGGTCCGTCTCATATGCTTCCCTCTTATTCTCCAGATAACCGATCTCATCCAACTGACGCTCATTAAACTTCGTTTCCAGCTCTTGAAGCGTCTCCGACGCATCCTCGCACTGTATTCCATAGACCGCGCTTAACCCTTCTTCCCTGAATTCCCCTTCGAATTTATGATACATACTCTCCGGCAGGAACATTACCGGATTATTCCGGTAGCCTGTAAAATCCTCCGGCACATCCTCTGCGGCATCCAGGAATTCTATCTCAAGCGTCTTCTTGAAAAAGACGCTTTCGCCGTCTTCACTGAACTCCATGAACCCGCCTTCTATCATCCCGTTTGCATCACTGGGATAAAGCGGCTTCTTCTCATAACGCTCCGTATCCTCATTATAATGCTTTGCAGAATTCAGATACAGCACCCTGATATGATCGGCGTCCTGGTAATCGGACAGATCCGCCTTCTGCTCCTTCGCATACCGGGCGAAGTCCTCATCCGGCAGAACGATCATCGTACCGTCGATCCATACCTTCCCGTCCGTATCCAAGTCTGTAACCATGTCTATTCCGTCCGCAAAGCTCTCTGCATAGTACCCCAGGACCTCTTCCTGCGCCCACTCCTCGGGAACCAGAAAATCAAAAGATTCCTTATAATAACCGGATACCGACAAGACGCCCTGCGTATTTCCGATGATCTTCTTCACATCCTCATTACGCTCCTTCACCTCTGCATAGAGCGTATATTCCAAATCTGACTTCGGAGCATCCAGAACGAAGGCTCCTGTATCCATCAGATACCGATTGAAAAGCCCCGCCGCCGTAAACAGCCCGATACTCATGGTCAGGGAGACCACTGTTGCACGGTATTTCCTGCGGTCACGTTTATAATTCTTCTGTGCCATCATCCCTTCAAGTCCGAACAAAGAGACGATCCATCCTCCTGTCTTCACCTCGCCCGGTCTGATACGGATCTCATTGCTTGCGCGGATCACCTCCATAGGCGTGATCTTCTTGATCCGTCTTGAAGGAATCCACACCGATATCATGATCGTCACGAACGCCGTCACCGCAGCCGCGGCTGCCGCCCACACCGGCACATACAGCGGGATTCCCATCTTCGTCCCATGGATCCAGTTTGTAAGGTTCTCTCCGATAAAATGAAGCGTCACGCCTATGCCGCCGACACCTGCCAGGATACCCAGCGGGATACCCACTATACTGACGAAGAACGCTTCATACCGCATTGCACGGCGAAGCTGCTTCTTCGTCGCCCCGATGGAGGATAACAGTCCGAACTGCACGGTTCTCTCCCGAAGCGAGATGGAGAACGCATTATAGATCAGCGTGATCGAACCTGCCATGATCACAACGACCAGTATCGCCATTAGCCCCGCCAATATAGTAATCAGATTCGAATTATCTGCGATTCCAAGCCACCTTAAGAGGGACTCGTTAAACATGACCTGCGTATCTCCATCCGTAATCTTCTCTTTTGCAAAATCAAACACCTGACGCGGTTTCTTCATCTCTATGAATACATCCTGATACTCGGTCTTCTCTGCCGTCGGTCCGGCCAGCACATCATATCCCGCTCCCGAATAAGAAGTATCCGGCCATCTGTCGTAGATGCCGACCACCGTATATGTCCTGCTTTCCTTTGGGGTAAATGTCTCCATATCGCCGGAGTCCCCGTTCATATAGCAATTGTTCTGTCCCAGTCTCTCGCCGTTCAAAGTCCGTTCCCCAAGTTCCAGAGTAAACGTATCCCCGATCTTCGTCTCCTGCCCCTGCGTTTCATTTGCCAGAAGATAAGACGGGACTGCAATCTCATTATCCTTCTTCGGAAGCCTTCCCTCCTTCATCAAGGCCGGAAGCATCTCCAAAGCCTCTTCCGACAAGGCCCGCACATAGAGATACGGCATACTGGGAGAATTATCAAGCACCGGTTCAAACCGGGCATATCCCATTACCTTAAGCCTGGCTGCTTTGGCAACATCCTGATCTTCTGCAAGCTTATCTGCACTGTCCTTGTCTGTTCCCGAGACAGCCACATGCCAGTTGCCGTACATGGCGATACTGTAATCCAAAAGGAATCTCTGGAAGCTGGTGCCGAAGGTCGCCACTGCCGTGATCATAGAAGTCGACAGAATAACGCCGATGATGGTCACGATCGTCCTGACACGGTTTGCCCGCATCGTCTTTGCCGTAATTCTGGAGAAAATATTCATCGCCTGATCACCTCGTCTTTCACGATCCGCCCGTCCTCCAGCGCAATGATCCGATCCGCCTGCAGAGCGATATTCTCATCATGCGTGATTACGATCACCGTCTGATGATAGACCTCGTTGGAGTAGCGCAGAAGCTTCATAATCTCCCGGCTGTTCTCACTGTCAAGATTCCCGGTAGGCTCGTCGGCAAGAAGGAGCGCCGGCGCATTGAGAAGCGCTCTTCCGATGGAGACCCTCTGCTGCTGACCGCCGGAGAGCTGATTTGGCAGATGTCCCTCTCTGCCCTTAAGCTTAAGAAGCATAATCAGTTCTTCCATTCTCTTCTCATTGACCTCTCTTCCATCCATCAACACCGGAAGCATCATGTTCTCCCGCACATTCAGAACCGGGATCAGATTATAGAACTGATAGATCAGACCCACCTGACGTCTCCGAAATATCGCCAGCTCCTCCTCGTCCTGCGAATAGACATTGATTCCTCCTACCGTCACCTTCCCGGATGTGGGCCTGTCTACTCCGCCGATCATGTGCAGAAGCGTTGATTTGCCCGAACCGGACGAACCGACGATCGATATGAATTCTCCGCGGTTCGCTGTAAAAGATACGTCATCCAGCGCATGTACCGCATTCTCTCCTTCCCCGTATACCTTGCAAAGGTTTTCGACTCTTAATATTTCCATATTGTTCACCCTTTATAACCAGACTCTCAGGAAGAAGTATTCTCCGTCCTGATGTATTTTTAGTATACACCGTGCGCATGACCCTTCCATGACTATTCCATAACAATTCTGTCACATTTCAGTATGCACCGATTTTCCGCGTACATATACCAAAACAGCGTGCAATTCCTACCCGGGAACTACACGCTAAAGAAATCATAACTATATTCAAACTTTCTTTTCGAAATAATCGTCTATCTTCTTCTTAATCTCCGCAGGCTTCAGATATTTCGCCAGATATCCGTCCGGCCTTAAGGCGATCACCCTTCTCACCGTATCAGGATCCGTCCTTCCAGTCAGGAAGATGACTGAAATATCCGACAGAGAATTCTCCGAGCGGATCATCTCCAATACCTGTTTCCCGTCGCAGACCGGCATCTCATAATCAAGCAGAAGAAGATCCGGTTTGTCAAGGATGACACACCGAAGCGCTTCCACCCCGGAGCTTGCCATAGCCACCTCATAATCTTCCTCCAGCAGATTCTTCATACTCTGCCGTATAGTCATAGAGTCGTCTACTATAAGTACCTTCTTCTTCGGAACCGCTTCCTCCTCCCGCCTCGTCAGATATTCTTCAATCTCTGCCATAGCGTTATTCTCCGCCCCGATCGGAGTTCCGATCCCATTCTGGAGCAGATGCGGCGCGATAGCGCAGTATGCAAAATATCCTGCCCCTGTATCTAACAAGAGACTGACCTGCAGTCTTTCCTTTTCATACATCTCACGGAACTGCTCGTATGTAAGAAGATTCTCTTCCTTCACCTCGTACAATTCCGAATCCGGCAGATGTTCCCTGACACGCCCGACAAATTGACGCGCCGTATATCTGGCAGCATTGAGCAGCATCGCATCCAGCTTGTTCGTCTCGATCCCCATGACCTTTCCGACCGTGTTGATGAGCAGCTTCTCCTCAAATACCAGGAAGATCTCACACTCCTCTTCCTGATCCTTCCTGCTGTAAACCAGACGGTAATATACCCCTTTGCCGAATTTCTCACCGCTGTAGGTATCGCTGATCACATGCGATTCCAACTGGAACATATCGAAGATCAACTGTACGATTACTTTTTTCATCGCTTCGAGCTCTTCTTCCGGCAGCAAGTCTACCCACTTGCTCAGGCCTTCTCCGGTGATCGCACGGTCCTCTGTCAGCGTATGTCCGATCAGCCACCCCGCGCAGACGCCGAGGAAATGCCTCACCGCTTCCGGAGAATAATTGTTCTTCTCCAGCTCTTCTTCAAGCGCAGGAAGCGTCTTCTTCCGAAATCCCTGATGAATTTGCCTGTGTGTCTTAAGACCCTCGTAATTAACAGACATCATGTATCTTTCTTCTTCCCCAAAATGCTGCATTGCATGGTCTTTAAAAAATTTGATTCCCTCCTGACATGCCCATTGACTCTTCTTTTCTTCTTCCCCAAATGCGAAAAGTTTGTTAATGATCTTAAAAAGCCTTTTATGCTCTTTATCGATAATGTCTACTCCGATATTGTACTCTTCCTTCCATACTAATTGACTTTCCATACAGATCCTCCTTCTCCACAGCTAATATCATACTCTCTGTGTATTTTTCATAAAAGTCCATCTCCGGATTGCAGACAACATCTGCCAATAAATACTATATCACATACATATAAAAAAAGGAACTACTTCATTAACACTGCAAAACTAACTCTTCTATTGAGGCATTGCGCGCCGCAACCGTCCGCATGCCCGCCGCCTTTGCCGCCTCTTCGGTCTTACCGCCCATGCACACCGCCTGCACCGTTTCATAAGGGTATTCCCCCAACAGCCTGCAGAATCCTTCCACGGCAGAACTGCTGGTAAATATCACCTTCGTAACGCTCCCATCCTTCATAAACAGACGCAGCCGCTCTCTTTGGTTTTCCATGAATACCGTATCGTAGACGGCCAGATCCGTGTAAGAAAGAGCCTGGTTTTTACTGATCTCTTCAAGAATCTCCGGCCCGCCCATAGAAGACCTGGCAAGCAGGATTCCCGTTCCGTCCTTAAGCTCCTTCGCAAGCAGTCTGCCAAGAGACCTCCCGTCATAATGCCCGGGCATATAGTCCGCCCGGATCCCCTTATCCTTCAATGCATTGGCCGTGCCCTCTCCGATCACGGCGAATCTCATATGCGACACATCCCTGACGTCCATCCCCGCATCCGGCAGCATCTCAAAAAAGCACTGTACTCCATAGGGAGAAGTGAACGCCAATACCTGGTATTCCCTGAGCCTTTTTAACTCCTTACGGATTCTTTTCAGACGCTTTTGGCCGTCTGCGGGGACCGTTCGGATAACGGGGACCGTAAGCACCTCCGCCCCCAGCGCTCTCAAATACTCCTGCAGCTTATCTCCCCGCTCTGCCGGACGCGTCACAAGAATCCTCTCTCCCGACAACGGAAGCTGCTCATGCCATGCAAACTCCTCTGCAAGCTTCACGACCTCTCCCACAATAATAACAGAAGGCGGCCCGATCTGCCGCTTTCTTGCCTCCTCTGCCAGGGTAGCGACTGTTGCTGTGACCCTTCTCTGATCCGCGGTCGTCCCCTGCTGCAGGATGGCGGCCGGCATACTGCCCGCTATCCCCGCGAGCATAAGATTCTCCATGATCTCTTCCAACGCCTGCACGCCCATGAGAAATACCAGCGTCCCTTTCGTCCGCACAAGGGCCTCATAGTCTGTCTGCCTGTCTCTTCCTTTTCTGCGGTGTCCTGTAATAATATGCACGCTCGACACATAATCCCTGTGGGTCACCGGAATCCCGTTATAAGCCGGAACCGCGGCGCAGGAAGATACTCCCGGCACCACTTCGAAGGGGATCCCTTCCCGGCGCAAGGCCTCTATCTCTTCGCCTCCCCTTCCAAACAAAAAAGGATCTCCGCCTTTTAACCGTATCACTTTTTTGCCAAGCTTTGCCTCCCGGATCAAGATCTGATTGATCTCCGTCTGCGGGATCGCGTGATGTCCTGAAGATTTACCCACATTGATCAGTTCTGTGTCCGCCGGAATCATGGACAGGATCTCATTACCGACAAGCCTGTCATATACGATACAATCTCCCGCCTTAATAAGCTTCCAGGCCTTCACGGTCAGAAGCTCTACAGAGCCCGGACCGGCCCCGGCCAGCCATACTTTTCCTGTCTGCATCATCTCTTCACCTCTGTATCATCCGAGCGATTCTCTGCCTTCCTTAAGCTGCCTTGCAAGTTCTCTGCCCAGGGCTTCGGGCCGTCTTCGATCTCCCGTTATACACATCCTTCGGGAACGCTTAGACGCCTCGTTATAATATAATCCCTGAACCTTCATCCGTTCTTTGTCGAGAATCCTGGCGTACACGCCGGCGGGTATGGAACAGCCGCCGCTTAAGTACTCCATAAAAGCCCTCTCACAGCGGGCGCATATCTCTGCCTCTCTGTCAAAAAAGCCGTTAAGATAGCTGTAGTCCTCCCCGGCGCGCCCCTGAATCCCCAGGATTCCCTGACCGGCTGCAGGTATCATCTCCTCCGCAGAGAAATACCTGCTGATGCGCTCTGACAGCCCCAGCCTTAAGAGCCCGGCCGCTGCCAGAACCAGGGCGCCGTACTCTCCGTCATCCAGTTTTTGAAGCCTTGTGAGGACATTGCCGCGCACGGTCCTGATCTCGGCATCCGGATACAGCTCCTTAAGCTGCAGGATCCGCCTGTTGCTGGAACAGCCGATCGGCCTTCGGTAATCATATTCCGTACTTCCTCTTGGCAGCACAAGGACATCCCTTGCGTCCTCCCGGCGTGAGAAGCCGATGATCGGAAGTTCTCCCGGAACCTCCATCGGCATATCCTTAAGGGAGTGTACCGACAGATCCGTCGTCCCCTCCTTCAATGCAAGATCCAGCTCTTTGACAAACAGCCCTTTCTGCCCGATCTCATCCAGTTTTTTTGACAGAATCTTATCTCCGGCCGTGACGATCTTTACAAGCTCCGTCTCATACCCCTCGCAATTACGGCGGATGTATCCAGCCACGATCTGTGCCTGGATACACGCAAGCCTGCTTTCTCTTGTACCTATCCTGATCTTCCTCATATCTTCATCCTTCTTCCGTCACTCTTGCCATCCGTACAGCTATCCGTACAGCGAAGCCCTGACCGTTCCCCGAAGCCTTGCTGCTGTGCATACGGCGGCTGCGCAGAGGGCAAAGTCCGCTCCCGCAGTCACCAGAAAACCATTTACCAGCAAGATCTTCCACGTCACCTCCTGGAAGATCAGAAAACGGCATACGGCATAATAATATACCATACCGACGGCATAATATACCAGCAGGCCTGCAGCGGAAACAAAAAGAAGCTTCGAAAACCGCAGTGTTCCAAGCCATTCACACAACCATGCCATAATATATGCAGCCGCGGCAAATCCCAGGAGATAGCCGAAGCCCGGCCGAAGCAGATACGCCGGACCGCCGCCGGAAGCAAATACCGGCACTCCGGCTAACCCGATCAGCAGATACGCCCCCACGCTGAATCCCGCAAGCCTTCTGTCAAGCATAAGCCCTGCAAGCAGCACAAAGAACCACTGCAGGGTAAAATGCATAGGTATCGGCTCTGTCGGCAGCGTGATCTTAATGAATGCCCCGACTGCGATCAACGCCGCAAACAGACCGCCAACCGTCAATTCCCGAATACTCATAAACTGTTTTTCACTCTTTATGATCCCACAGAGTATTTCCTCCTATTGTCCTCTATTCGACTTATATAAAATACGCCATATGACCTGCTGTTGTCAACCCTAAACTGTCAGCCATTCCAGCCCGACAGACTGTTTTATGTTGTATGTTAGCAGCGTCTACACCTCCACATTCCTCCTGAAGCTTACATAAGTCGTAATAAAATACAGAGCATAGATTCCGAAGAACAGTAAGAACGATAACCCGAAATAATTGATCACCGCCGTGCGGATCCCCGTATAAAAGATAAATTTCCCGCTCATGAACACCGATACACTCCCGCCGATCACCGCCGCAAGGAATACCGGGCACAGATAATAGCACACAAGCTGTTTGAGGATCACCATCCCGATCTCCTGCCTGTTCATCCCAAGCTTCTTAAGCACCGAATACCGGAACTTATACTTTGCAGAATCACTGAGCTGCTGCACAGACAGCACCGTCAAAGCAACGCATAAAAACACCAGCCCTATATAGAAGCACGGGAAGATCAGGCTGGACAGCATATACTTCGTCTCCGGTATCAGATTGTCCCGCACCATATTCTCCACTGACATAACGACGATCGTATCCGAACCGCAGCAGATATTTCCCTGCAATGCCTTATGCCCTGCAAAGTCCTCATCGACCCCGGTATCGTCCCGGGACTTCGGCCCGCCGATATTATCCAGCTTATTCCCCAGTCCAAGCGGCGCTTCTCCCTCAATATCCACAGCCAGCTCCGAATAATAAGGAGTCAGCAGCGCCTCCTGCGAATCGGGAACAACGATCACATAGTCTCCGCCGTTATGTCCGTCCTGTGAAAATGGTTCCGCATAATATCCTGCGAATTGAAGTTCCCCCTCGTTCCCCCGGATCGTAATATCATCCTTCAGATTCCCGGCTTCTTTCCGTATCCTTTCTTTCAGATGAATGAGATATTCATGCTCTCCAAGAGAAACTGCAGGATATCCAAGCATACTGCGGAGACGGTTATAATCCGACAGCTTCATATAGGTATCATACTTACAATAGAACGCACCTTGCCCGCTGTCTTTCGCGATCTTCTTAAGGTTCGGGCTTCCATCCTCATTCAGATACGTCCTGCCGAAGGTCTTCAAATGGGTGCTGAGCCAGATATTGACCTGGCTTTCCTCCGGGATGCGCCCATCTGCCTGTGCACCGTTTGCACTGCCTTGCTCGCCTTTTGGGAGCCTTGCATAGATATGATATGGATAAGCCTCTGATATCTTCGCCGATTCCTCTATGACCTCCAGCTCATCCGCGAAATCATCCTCCGTGTCCGCACTGTTGATCTGCACGTCAAATGGGAACTTCGTTTCAAGGATCTTATTCTGATAGTCGCTGAACATCATCGCCACCGTACATCCTAAGAATGCTACGGTAAACAGAGCCGTCAGCGTCCCCATGGTAAAGCTCATGGTCTTAAGCTTCGAGGAAAACTGCCGCAGCAGGAAGAGATTCTGTCCGCGGTACACCGCATCCCCCCTTCTTCTCACATAACAGACCAGCCAGGAAGATAAACCTATATAGAAGAAATAAATGACCAGGACGATCCCCACCAGAAAGAACAACACATGCCCCCCGTTCTGAATCCCGCCTAAGAAGATAAACGCCGCAAATAATCCCAGAAACAGGACAGACGCAGGGAACAGCCATCTCTTCAACTGCTCATGCGATTCCCGCACCTCCTCATTCTTCTTCTGAGCCTCCATCAGGTCGCGGATATTCATCTTCTTGAACCGCCTCTTGCACCGAAACAGAGCCAGAAGATAACACCCCCCGTAGCAAGAGGCAGTCATCAAGATACAATCTCTGTTGAATTCCATGTGAAGGTCGTATTTCATCCGAATCATGCTGTACAGGATCGCCATGATCACCTGCTGCAAAAGGACTCCAAACACCATCCCTATAAGGAATGCACATATCCCAAGCAGGATATTCTCCCGCTGATACAGACGGGCGATCTCCTTCTTCTTCATACCGATCAGAAGATAGATCCCGAATTCACGGCTCCGCTTTTCAAGCATGAACCGTACCATGTAATTGATCAGCCACGCCACGATCAATACAATGAAGAAGGTTGCAAGTCCCACAAGCGCCATCATCAGACCGGCCACCTGAAACATCTCTTCAATGTCCCTGGTGAAGATCAGGCTGTTAAATGCGAACATCAGTGCCGTCACGAAGGTCATAGTCAGGAAATACACCAGATAATCCCTGGCAGAACGCCTGACATTCCGAAATGCAAGTTTACCTAGCATCGCTCGCTTCACCTCCCGTCAGGGCCAGAACATCCAGGATCTCATTTAAGAAATCCCGCCTGTTCTTCGAACCGCGTATCAGCTCATGGAATATCTTCCCGTCCTTCAAGAACAAGATCCGGCTGCTGTAGCTTGCCGAAAATGCATCGTGGGTGACCATAAGTATCGTTGCTCGCATCCTCCGGTTCATATCGGTAAACGTCTCAAGAAGCGTCTGGGCGGACCGGGAATCCAACGCCCCCGTAGGTTCGTCCGCAAGAATCAGACGCGGATCATTGACCAAGGCTCTCGCACAGGCACACCGCTGCTTCTGGCCGCCTGATACCTGATAGGGGAATTTGTCCCGGATATCCTTAATCCCAAGGACGCCCAGTATCTCCTCGCATCTGCCGCAGATCTCCTTCTTCCCGCGCCCATGCAGCGTCATGGCAAGAATGATATTCTCCTCTATGGTCAGCGTATCCAGAAGATTGTAATCCTGGAATACAAACCCCAGATTCTCCTTCCTGAATTCGGCAAGCGCATTCTCTTTCATCTCCGCAATGTCCGTATTCCCGTACCATATATGCCCCGCCGTTACTCTGTCGATGGTGGAAAGTATGTTCAGAAGCGTCGTCTTGCCGGAACCGGACGCCCCCATCACTCCCACGAATTCTCCCTGCGCTACGGTAAAACTGACACGGTCAATGGCCTTTGTCACATTCGAGGCACTGCCGTAGTATTTCTCAACATCACACACCCGGATATAATCCTTCATGTACCGTCTCTCCCTTCTAATGCTGAATATTTTTGTCAGTTTTACTTTAGCAGATTTTTATAAAATGTAGTATCGCCCCGTCTTGCAGTAATCTTACAATTTTGAAAGATTAAAAATCAAGCCTTATAACTCCTTTGCAAGATAGCTGCTCACCGGGAATTCTAAGATCATCTCCGTCCCTTCCTGTTCACGGGACTTCACATCTATCACAATCCCCAATTTCTGGCACAGCCTTTCGCACAGATAGAGTCCCATCCCCGTGGAACGCTCCCTCTTGCGCCCGTTGCTCCCTGTAAATCCCTTCTCGAAGATGCGGTCAAGTTCTTCTTCCCTGATGCCGATACCGTTATCCCTCACAGTCAGACGCACTCCATGCCCGTACTTAGCCGTGCTGATCCAGATCCGGGCGCCTTCCTCTCTCCGGTATTTCATACTGTTCAGTACAAGCTGGTTCAGGATAAATGTGATCCACTTCCGGTCCGTATACGCAGAATCCCCGCAGTCTATCTCGGCCTGCACCCGGCTCTGAATCAGACAGAGCTTATTCTTTTTCAGCACCTCTGCAGCAATTTCCTGCAGATCCGTCTTACGGATCACATAATCCTTGTACACCTCATCCGACCTGGCATAGTAGAGCGCCATATCCACGTAATTCTCGATCTTCTGGTTCTCCAGACGGATCCGCCGCGTACTGTCATTCTTATCATTCTCACACATCAGGTCAATGCCCGTGATCGGCGCCTTGATCTCATGCACCCAGCTCTCGATATATTCCCGGTATTCCTTCTGTTCATCTTCGATCTGCCGGATCCGTTCAATGACCGACTTGTTGGAGATCCGAATCAGATCTCTGTACAGCTGATCCTCAAGCCTGTGGGACGCCGGCATCAGTTCTCCCAGAAGATACCGCTGATCCATCTTCATAAGAGCCGTCTCTAATTCCTCAAAATAACATTTTCTGTTATAATACCCGTATCCAAACCACGCAGTCAGAATCAGGAGCCAGAAGATGACGACCAGCAGGTAATATTCCGTCTCATATCCCGTAGCATATAAAAATCCTGCTAAAAGCAGCATACAGGTCATATGCAGCACTATAAGCAGGATTTTATCTCTTAAATATTCTGTAAGCTTCATATCCGATACCCCATTCCCCGCTTCGTCTCGATCAGGTCACAGACTCCGATCTCCCGAAGCTTTCCGCGGATACGCGTAATATTGACGCTCAGTGTATTATCATCAATGAACACCTGGTTATCCCACAGATACTCGATCATATCCGCCCGGGGGACGATCTCACCCTTCTTCCGAAACAAATAATGCAGGATCTTCAACTCGTTCTTAGTAAGCTCCGTCTGATGTGTGCCGCAGCTTACCATTCCTCTTGCAATATCAAGCTCCACACCCTTATGCGCAAGCTTTTGCTCTTCTTCCTTTGTATCCCGGTACGTTCTCTTAAGAACCGCCGCGATCCTTGCCAGAAGGATCGGCGCCTGAAAGGGCTTGGTGATATAATCGTCTCCCCCTTTCAGCATTCCGTTCAGCTCATCCATCGAATCCGTCCGGCTGGTCACGAAGATCACCGGGACCTCGGATTCTGCCCGTATCTTCGTACAGATATCGAAGCCGGACTCTTCTGGAAGATTCAGATCCAACAGCACAAGATCCGGCTTCTCCGCCAGCACGGCAGAAGCAACGTCCGAGAAGTCTTCAAGGGCAGTCACCTGATACAACGCATTCTCCAGGAGCACTCTAAGCTCCTGACGGATGACAGCATCATCCTCCGCAATCATAATATTCATAAAAATCTATTTCACAAGCAGGCTCTTCCCGGTCATCTCTTTCGGCTGTTCCATTCCCATAAGCTCGATCAGAGTCGGCGCAATATCTGCCAGGCAGCCGCCCTCCCGAAGCTTATAAGCAGGATCGGCATTTACCAGGATGAACGGCACCGGATTCGTAGTGTGCGCGGTAAACGGCTCGCCCGTCTCCTCGTCGATCAACTGCTCCGCATTCCCATGATCCGCACAGATAAACATCTGGCCGTCCACATCCTTGATCGCTTCCACTGCCTTCCCAACGCATTCGTCCACAGCCTCGATCGCCTTGACCGCCGCAGCCTCTACGCCGGTATGGCCTACCATATCCGGGTTCGCGAAGTTAATGATGATCACGTCATATTCTTTGGAGCGGATCGCGCCCGTCAGCTTATCGCATACCTCGTACGCGCTCATCTCCGGCTTCAGATCATAGGTCGCTACCTTCGGTGAGTTCACAAGGATCCTGTCCTCGCCTGCATTCGGCTCTTCCACACCGCCGTTGAAGAAGAAGGTCACATGGGCATACTTCTCTGTCTCAGCGATACGCGCCTGCTTCTTCCCGTTGGAGGCAAGGAATTCCCCGAACGTATTGGTGATCTCTTCCTTGACGAATGCCACCTGCTTATTCTCGATGGTCACGTCATACTCCGTGAAGCACACATAACAGGTCTTCACCCTCTCGCCTCTGTCGAAGCCTGTGAATCCGTCGTCGCAGAAGGTCCTGGTGATCTCTCTTGCACGGTCCGGACGGAAGTTGAAGAAGATGATCGAATCGTTATCCTTAATGGTCGCAGCCGGAGCGCCGTCCTTCATCACAACGGTCGGAAGCACGAATTCATCCGTCGTATCCTTATCGTAGGAAGCCTGGATGCCTTCCGGCCCGCTTACCGCCTTCTCGCCCTCGCCGTATACCATGGCACGGTATGCCTTCTCCACACGGTCCCAGCGGTTGTCGCGGTCCATCGCATAGTAGCGTCCCATTACCGTCGCGATCTCGCCTACACCGATCTCTTCCATCTTCGCCGCAAGCTGTTCTACATATTCCTTCCCGGAAGCCGGAGGCGTATCACGTCCGTCTAAGAAGCAGTGTACATATACCTTCTCGATGCCCTGACGCTTCGCCAGCTCCAGAAGACCATAGATATGTGTATTGTGGCTGTGCACGCCGCCGTCGGACACCAGACCGAACATATGGAGCGCGCTGTTGTTCTTCTTCACATTCTCACATGCAGCAAGAAGCGCCGGATTCTCGAAGAAATCCCCGTCCTGGATCGCCTTCGTGATCTTGGTAAGATCCTGATATACGATGCGTCCCGCGCCCATATTCAGATGCCCTACCTCGGAATTGCCCATCTGTCCGTCAGGAAGCCCTACCGCCATGCCGCTTGCATTGCCCCTGACAAACGGACACTCGGCCATAAGCCCGTCCATAACCGGAGTTCTGCCCTCTAAGACGGCGTTGCCCTCTTTCTTCTCATTCAGTCCGTAGCCATCCAATATCATCAGTACCGTTGGTTTCTTGTTCATAATAACGTAACACTCCTTTGCTCAACATTTTTCATATTCCATCTACCCAAATAACCTCTCAAGCCATGCGTCTGCCAGATCGATCCACCTTGCACACTCTGCCTGCACGCCTTCCCCGTTCTCCCGTTCCACAACAGGGCTTGCAAGGCTTAAGCCGTGCGCTCCCTCAGGGAATATATGCAGCTCTGCCGGAATATTCTCCCTGCGAAGCGCCATGGTAAACAGCAGTGAATTCTCTACCGGCACCGTCTCATCCTCCATCGTATGCCAGAGGAAACAAGGAGGCGTCGACTTTGTCACCTGCTTCTCCAGAGATACCTTCTCTGACGACGATTCGTACTCATCACCCAACAGCATCTCGAAGCTCTCTGTATGCGCATACTTCGGATCCGCAGTAATGACCGGGTAACTCAGCATGATCCCCCTTGGCCTTAACTCCTCTGTCTCTGCCCGAAGCCTTGAAGCAAGAAAGTCCTGATCCCAGAAAACGCCGTAGCTTGCCGCAAGATGTCCTCCCGCCGACGAGCCCTGCACGACGATCCGATCCGCATCTACATTCCACTCTGCGGCATGATCCCGAATAAGCTTCACTGACCGGCCGACTTCTAAGACCTGTGTCGGGAAATGGACCGGAGCCACCGAATAACGCAGCACGCAGGCATGGTAGCCCTTGCTTAAGAAATGCAGCGCCGTCGGCTCGCCCTCTCTGTAACTGGTCCGCATATACGCGCCGCCCGGACAGATCAGGATCAGCGGGCGTCTCTTCACCTTAAGGCTCCCGTCGTGGGGCGTATCCTGGATATAAACCTGAAGTCTCGCATACTCGGCAGAACCTTCCTCCCGTATCGGTATCTCTTCATAAATCATGTCAAAACCCCTTTCGGTCTTATATTATACAATACTTTGTCCTATTTTAAAATAAATTTCGTTAAAAAATTATTGAATTATAAATTATGGAATCTCTGTCCGGCATCCCCCGGTATGCCGCACTCGCAAGGCACTGCCGTCTGACACTTCCCGCATCCCAAACGTGGCGCATGATGCTTCTTTACATGCAGCAGCCAATTGTGGCAGGGCAGATGCTCCTTCCCTTCTGCCGAGATCGCATGAACCGGACAGCGCTCTATACATTGGCCGCACTGGATACAGTAATCATAGAGTCCCTGATACGGCCGCACATCCGCCTCTAATTCAAGGGATGTCACAAGACTGGCGAACCGGCCCGCCATCCCCTTGCGCGTAATGATTCCCTTAGACAGGCCGAACGTACCAAGCCCGCAGATATACGCCGCATGCCTTTCCGACCACATGCTCCCGTATACCTCCGTCTCAGAACCCGTATCCGGCTTCTGATTCATGAAGGCACAGAACCTTTCATCCAGCGCCGGAGCGCAGGCCGAATACCCCTCCTGGCGCAGACTGTCCCGCAGTCCTGCAATAAACGTCCACAGATATTCATTCCCCTCTATCCTGCAGTAAAGCCATTCAAGCGACGGCTCTTCGGGGCATCCCCGATTGCTCTTCCTCGCTTCTTCACTGATCGGAAAGAACAGAGATATCACCGTCTGCGCTTCTGCAAGCCACTCCTTTGGCGAGCGGTGCCAGGGTCCGACCGCTTCCAGCTTCTTATACTCGTCAAACAGCGGATCAGCGGCAGAGCCGATTCCAACCAGCGGCTCGTCGAACATCCTCAATGGTCTTCCTGCCCCATCCGCTTCTTCTACAATGACCCGATTGCCCTCCATCCCGGCATATAATCTCTGAACCAGAGCTTCAAGCTGTGCGCGTTCCATTTTAATTCCCTTCTTTCTTTTTCATACAGCAGTGTTTGTATTTCTTCCCGCTTCCGCACGGACACGGGGCGTTACGCCCAATCTTCTTTTCTCTTCTCACATACGGCGTGTCATCCTCGTAGACTACTGTTCCCTCAATTCTCGTCCTTTCCTGCGGATACCGTTCAAAATATATACCGCCTCCTATATATGGCTCCAGACGGCAGTATTGCTTCAGCAGGCTGTCTTTCAGATATTCCAGGTTCTTCCCTTCTCTTAACCGCCTTGCGAAGTCTTCGAGCCTCTTAAAATATTCCGGATATTCTGCCTCGACTATATCAAGCTGGGGCAAAATATCCTGCCGTTCTTCGATCATACACAGCTTCATATCCAATTCTTCAAATGTCCGGATGTGCGAAGGCATATCATCCACCATAAAATATATATCCGAACAGATTCGCATGGTCTCGCTGAGTCTGGAATCCTCACGGAAAAGATTATCCCGTCTCCTTCCTTCAAGCTCTTCTACCAGGTTTTTCCCGAATCCCGAACGGCTGGCAGCCGAAAAAAGCTCTATAATCTCCTGGATCATAGGATGGTTCTGTCTATCATTCAATGCCGGATGAAGAATCATCACTGTCACGATCTGAGACAGAATATCCATATTCTCCTCTACATAGATACTGTATTGCTCAAGAAAAGCCTTAAAAGGCTTAAGCACAGCCGACAGATCCCCACCGGTGACCATATACATTGCCATCAGCCCTGAAAATCCTTCCAAGACCTGCGGGATCTCTTCTCTCTTCCATCGCTTGCCGCTGCCGATAAATTCTGTCAGCACATGGATTCCCCTGTCATATTGTTCGTAAGAGTTGCAGGACACGGAGAATTCCAGAACAAAATCATTGTCCCGGCATCCCAGCTCATACGCCTTGTCAAACGCTCCAAACGCCTTTCGCGTATATCCGCGTTCCTGATAGGAAACAGCCAGTTCCCGCCAGAACCACTTATTGTCCGGCTCTTTTGCCACCAACTCTTCACCGCTTTTTACTGCTTTTCCTGTATTACCGGCTCTCCGGCGCGCATATGTCATCAGATACAGAAACTGTATCTCCTCCGGGAAAATCCTGTAGGCCTCTTCACACGCATCCCGAAACCGTTCATCATCTCCGGCTTTTTGATAGATCTGAATCTGTTCTAAGAATTTTGCGGCCCCTGGATCTTTCGGCGGAGCAAATACAGGCCCCTGATCTTCCGGCGCATCCTTCAAGTGTTCATAAGCCTCTCTGATCTCCCGGAATTTCTCCGGGTCCTTCTCCGGCGAATGCTGCCTGACCAGCGAGAAATATGCTTTCTTAATCTCGGCCTGCGCCGCCCCCTGCTTGACTCCTAATATCTCATAATAAGTGCTCATTGCTCTTTTCCTCTTTTCTAATGTTATCCTTCCAGCATATCCAGGAGCTCTTCTTCCAGCTCTTCCGCCGATTCCAGATCCTCTTCGATCAGCGCGCACTTCAGCTCATACAAGGTGTCTTCCAGGTCTATGCGGTACAGGACATCCAGAGTATCTGCATTCTTAAGCCTGCGCTCAGCCCGCCGTATAACCGTTCTGAACTGCTTGGCATAAGAAGAGTCCTTCCATCTGCTTACATCCGTTATCTCATGATCTTTTACCGCCTGTTCCATCATATTGATCTCAACTGCCGCCTCTTCTCCCGTACTTACGATCTTCGCTTTGACCTCCAGCATTCCGTTCAGATTGTAGGCAAACTCCACTTCCACCTTCTCCTCTCCGGCCTCCTTCCATGGAATGCCGGATACCACAAACTCTCCCAGGAAATGATTCTTGCGCACATCATCTGCTTCTCCCTGGTACACTTCTATCTTAGCCGCCGACTGACCGTCCCAGCTTGTAAAATAGGTATTCTTCCTGGATGTGGGTATCGTTACATTCCTTGGAATGACCACGCTCATATAATTCAGATCAAAACCGGACAGTGCGCGGACTCCCAATGTATATGGATTTACATCCGTCATGATCAGACTGTCTTCCCCGCTTATGGTTCCCTCGATGATACCCGCCTGAATGGCAGACCCTTCCGCAACCGCATAATCCGGATTCAGGGCCTGCGACGGCTTCTTCTTGAGATAACGCTCAAGATCCCTGCTGATCATCGGTATACGTGTAGAACCGCCCACCAGAAGGATCCTGTCAATATCTTCCGGCAGGATCTCGCTGTCAGCTAACACGATATCGATCGGGTTATGCGTCCTCTCCACCAGATCCTTAACCATCTCTTCGAACTCACTGACCGTTATAGTCTCATCCAGTGCAATAGGATTCCCGGCTTTCTGAGCAATGAACGGGATCACGATCCTGCAGGAATCCTGCGTGCTCAATTCCTTCTTACACCATTCTGCCTGCTCCTTTAACTTCACCATTGCCGCCGTGTTCTTCTCAAGGTCGATACCTTCCTTCTTCCGGAACTGTCTGAGCATCCATTGGATCAGACGTTCATCGAAATCCTTGCCGCCAAGCTTATTATCCCCGCTGCTGGCCTTTACCTCCAGCACGCCGCCAAACATCTCCAATAATGTCACATCAAATGTCCCGCCGCCAAGATCATAGACCAGGATATGGCTCTCTTCCTCCATATGCCCGATCCCATAACTAAGCGCCGCCGCCGTGGGCTCATTGATGATTCGCTCAACGGTAAATCCCGCGAGCTTCCCTGCCTCCACTGTCTCTTGCCTCTGCAGGTCATCAAAATACGCCGGAACAGAGATCACAGCACGCGAAACCTCTTCCTTCAGATATTCTGATACATAATCTTTGATATGAGAAAGAAGCATGGCAGAGATCTCCACCGGAGTGAACTCCTTACCGCCCATATGTATCTTCTCTTTCGTGCCGATCTTGCGCTTTACCTCTATTACCGTATCTTCCGGGGCCATAAGATACTGCGCTTTTGCCTTGTCCCCAAATACAAAATTCTTATCCTGATCTATTCCAACTGCAGAAGGTGTGATCACCTCTCCGTCATAATTCAATATCATCTCCGGCTTTCCGTCTCGGATAATGGCTGCCTCCGATGTAGATGTCCCCAGATCTATTCCTATAATCGTATCCGTACTCATATGCCCTGCTCCCGCTTTCTTTTGTATTCTTATTTAGTCGCTGCCTTTTGACAGGCTGCTTTCATACTTCACTCTATGTAATCCTGTCTTTATATACCTCTCTCCAGGCCCGTTCCTTGTTCCTGACCGTCTGTCTGTACATAACGATAGGCGGCCACCTTCGCTTTCTTCTTTACCACTCCCATATATACATATCCTGGATGATAGATCTCTGCGACAACCTGCGCCCTTTCCTCTTCCGCTGTATCTATGATCTCGATCACCTCATGAAGTGCATAGTCCACCCTGACTCCTGTCTCTTCGATCAGGCTGATCCCGCCGGAGATCTGCTTCCCTCTCACAGCATTTCTGATCAGATCTATCTGCGCCACCCATGCCGGGTCATGCTCTGCGGCATACCGCATCATATTCCACACCTGCTCCTGGTACGCATCCAATACCTGCAGCAGTTTCTCCTGACCAGACTCTAACTCGGCAATCCTCTTCTGACTCTGTGCCTCTTCCTCGCGCTGCTCTTCTAATGCATCCAGACAATCCTCCAGCGCCATATCATGTTTACGGACATCTGTTCCTATCTGCCGGATCTCCATAGACAATGTATCCAGAGATTCCTGTCCCTTCGAATTCTTATCCAGGACCTCCCTAAGCATTCCCTCCATTCCGAACCGATACTTCTTCTCTTCTGCCTCTTTTTCATTCTTATTACGAAATGAAAATATTCCCATGTTCCTTCTCCTTTTGCCTGACGGCTCCTGCAAACATCCCGCCAGCGCTTTCTTATCTTATCTCTTTACTAATTGTATCACACGAGCATCTGTATTAAAAGAAATATTTCCAATTGTTCAAGAAACCAAAAAAGGGGTATCAAAGGAAATACATTCCTTCAATATCCCCATTTTCATCGTATTATTAACAATCAGTGTTCACAGACGTGCGCTTATTTATAGTTAACGATCTTACCGAAGTCAGCCTTCAAAGAAGCGCCGCCTACAAGGCCGCCGTCAATATCAGCCTGTGCGAACAGATCTGCCGCTGTAGCTGCATTGACAGATCCGCCGTACTGGATACGGATCTCTGCTGCTGTGGCATCATCATACACTTCTGCGATACATGCACGGATTCCTGCACAAACCTCCTGAGCCTGCTCTGTTGTAGCTGTCTTGCCTGTTCCGATCGCCCAGATCGGCTCATAAGCGATCACTGCTGTCTTAGCCTGATCTGCCGTTACATTCTGGAAGCCAACCTTAACCTGCTGACGGATGAAGTCCATGGTCACGCCCTGCTCTCTCTGCTCCAATGTCTCGCCGCAGCACATGATCGGTGTGATACCATGCTCGAATGCCTTCAGGACCTTCTTATTCACATCCTCATTAGTCTCGCCGAAATACTCTCTTCTCTCGGAATGGCCAAGAACAACGTATTTAACACCTGCATCTACCAGCATGTTAGGAGAAATCTCGCCTGTATAAGCGCCGCTCTCCTCGAAATACATATTCTCTGCTCCAACCTGGATATTAGTGCCTTTTGCAGCCTCTACGACCGGAACGATATCGATTGCCGGCACGCAGAATACTACGTCGACTTCGTCGTTCGCTACTAATGGTTTTAATTCCTCTACTAATGCAACTGCCTCGCTTGGAGTCTTGTTCATCTTCCAGTTGCCTGCTATAATTTTCTTCCTTGCCATGTTTGTTGGTCTCCTGTTCTGTATTATTGTTGAAAGGTAATGTAACTTCACCTTACTAAGTTCATCCTTCACTGGGGGGGATGTTCACTTCTCTAGACTCGTAAAAAACCTCGCCAAGTGCTTACTTTAAGTAACTTCACCTTACTAAGTTCATCCTTCACTGGGGGGGGGATGTTCACTTCTCTAGGCTCGTAAAAAACCTCGCCAAGTTCAGTGAACTAGGTAAACGCTAGGCTCGTAAAAACCTCGCCAAGCTTTTTACCTATCATTAGCCGCTGCTACGCCTGGTAACTCTTTGCCTTCCAGGAATTCGAGGGATGCGCCGCCGCCGGTTGAGATGTGGGTCATCTTGTCTCCGTAGCCTAACTGGTTGACTGCCGCTGCGGAGTCGCCGCCGCCGATGATGGTCGTAGCTTCTGTATCTGCCAGCGCTTTCGCAACCGCTTCCGTACCGTTTGCGAACTTCGGCATCTCGAAGCAGCCCATCGGTCCGTTCCATACAACCGTCTTGGCATCCTGTACGGCGTCACAGAAGATCTTCACGGTATCCGGCCCGATATCAAGCCCCTGCCATCCGTCCGGAATCTCGCCTGCCTTAACCACCTTGCTGTTTGCGTCATTGGAGAAATCATCCGCGATCACAGTATCAACAGGGAGCAGCAGCTTCACGCCCTTCTCCTCTGCCTTCTTAAGCATATTCAGCGCATATTCGCAATAATCTGCCTCCAGAAGGGATCCGCCTACGCTTCCGCCCTGCGCCTTTGAGAATGTATAAGACATTCCGCCGCCGATGATCAGAGTATCCACCTTGTCAAGAAGATTCTCGATCACAGAGATCTTGCTGGAAACCTTCGCTCCGCCGAGAATCGCTACGAACGGTCTCTCCGGGTTATTGACTGCATTGCCGAGGAAATCAATCTCTTTCTGCATTAAGTAACCTACTGCCGCCGTATCTACGAACTGTGTCACGCCTACGTTAGAGCAGTGTGCGCGGTGCGCGGTTCCGAATGCATCATTCACAAATACATCGCACAGAGAAGCAAGATCCTTGCTGAATGCTTCGCCGTTCTTCGTCTCTTCTATTCTGTAACGGGTATTCTCAAGAAGAACCACTTCGCCGTCCTGCATAGCCTCTACCGCTGCCTTTGCGTTGGCGCCGACAACCTCCGGATCTGCCGCAAATTTTACTTCCTGATCAAGAAGCTCTGACAGACGCTTTGCTACCGGTGCAAGAGATAATTCCGGCTTTGGCTCTCCCTTTGGCTTGCCAAGGTGTGAGCACAGAATAATCTTCCCTCCGTCAGCGATCAGCTTCTTAATAGTCGGAAGCGCTGCCACCAGACGATTCTCATCCGTGATCTTCCCATCGATAAGCGGTACGTTAAAGTCACATCTTACCAACACTTTTTTGCCTTTTACATTAATGTCATCTACTGATTTTTTATTGAGCATGTAAATTGCCTCCTAGATATTAATTGTCATCATGTTGAAAAAGGATCCGGTCCTTTATCAGACCGGACCCTTTGGGTATTCCAGAATTATGCTAATTCAGAGAAGTATTTGATTGTTCTTACCATCTGGCTTGTGTAAGAATTCTCATTGTCATACCATGATACAACCTGAACCTCTGTTGTTCCGTTGTCTAACGGGCATACCATTGTCTGTGTAGCATCGAACAATGAACCATATCTCATACCAACGATATCGCTGGATACGATCTCGTCTGTGTTGTATCCGAAGGACTCGTTAGAAGCAGCCTTCATAGCCTCGTTGATCTGATCAACTGTTACATTACCTTCAACAACTGCTGTCAGGATTGTGGTTGATCCTGTAGGTGTAGGAATTCTCTGAGCAGCTCCGATCAGCTTGCCGTTCAGTTCAGGAATAACAAGACCGATAGCCTTAGCTGCACCTGTGCTGTTAGGAACGATATTCACTGCTGCTGCACGTGATCTTCTCAAGTCACCCTTTCTCTGCGGTCCGTCAAGAGTCATCTGATCACCTGTGTAAGCGTGGATCGTGCACATAATACCAGACTTGATCGTTGCAAGATCATTCAGCGCCTTAGCCATTGGCGCCAGACAGTTTGTTGTACAGGAAGCTGCGGAGATAACGGTATCCTCTGCTGTCAATTTGTCATGATTTACATTGTAAACGATAGTAGGAAGGTCATTTCCTGCCGGTGCGGAGATAACAACTTTTCTTGCACCTGCCTTAACATGTGCGGAAGCTTTCTCTTTAGATGTGTAGAAACCTGTACACTCCAGAACAACGTCTACGTTCAGGTCTCCCCATGGAAGCTCTTCAGCGTTAGCCTTTGCATAAATCTTAATCTCTTTGCCATCAACAATGATAGAATCCTCTGTTGCCTCTACCTTGTCGCATAAAGCGTATCTGCCCTGTGAAGAGTCATACTTTAACAGATGTGCAAGCATCTTAGGTGATGTCAGATCGTTGATCGCTACAACCTCATACCCTTCTGCCCCAAACATCTGTCTGAATGCAAGACGTCCGATACGTCCGAATCCATTGATCGCTACTTTTACTGCCATGATTAATTCCTCCTAAAGTTTTATTAACTGTTTACGCAGTCCTTTGATCGTGAAGCTTTTAACCTGTTACTTTGTTAAATAATCCTCAACTGGTAATAATTGTACTAAATCTGGTAATAAAATTCAAGTGCTTTTCCCATTTTTATGTAACTTGTTCAAAAAGATATCATCTTCCTATATAAACTGCATAATACAGCCACACAGGGCTCTGTAAATTGTTCTTGATTACAAAAAATTACCAGATAAGCCTGAGTAAGAAACACATAGCTTACTCAAGCTTAAATACCGACCCTTTTCCCGCTCCCGGCACTGTAACCTTCCGGATCAGACATTTCTTCTGAAAAAATGCTGCTCCGTAACACTGTACTGCCTTATACCCGTTCAGATACCTGGAAGCGTATTTTTTCAGATCAATCTGCTGCAAAGCTTTCCGGCAATCCTTCTCCATCTCATCTTCCGAATCAGAATGCTTTACCTCAACAATAATTACCTTCCGGGTCTTCCGGTCTTTTACAACTACATCTGCTCTGCCAAGTCCATTTTCATCATTGGAAGTGACCAGATATCCTGCCCCTGAAAATAATCCCGCCACAAACGCATGATAGTAATCTTCTTTATAATCGTAATAACTGATGGCATCATTCAGAATAATGGAAACGGCATCCGCCACCGTTTTGTCGTCACCATCCCACCAGGCAGCAAACATCTCTCTCCGTTCTGCCGCCTTAATCCCAATTGTCTCCTGAAACCATTCCACAATCGTATCTCCAAAGATCGTTTTTATCTCCTTATTGGGAATCTTAAGAATGACTTCACCGCTATCACTTTTTCCTCTACTCCTGTCGATTGTCAGATATCCAGTAAAATAAAGAATACTCCAAAAATCTTCTTCTGCAGCATTTTCAAAACAGTAAGTAGAATCTTCCGTTAGCCTTGATCTGATACTTCCTCCTGACAACAGTTTCTCAAACTTATCATTGACATCCATGCCGTCCTTCCCGACAAATTGCCTGATGATATTGTTATGGCTCGTATCCTTCCAGTAATTCCCCAGTATCTTGTCTGGTTCACGCAATACATCCGACACATAATTCGACACATCCCACGGACAATAGATATCATACTTACCAAAATGATATCCGTCGTACCACTGTTTTATCCTTGAAAGCCGTGTCAACTGCCCCGTATCCTCAAGCATCTGCTCCACTTCCCTCTCCGTGAATCCAAAGCTGTCCAGATAGTGGCTCCCTGCGATAGAATTAGATTTAAAATTATTCGCACCGGTAAAGATGCTCTCCTTCGCAATACGCAGGCACCCGGTAACTACCGCAAACTGCAGAAATCTATTTGTCTTAAAGGAAGTACTCATCATGCTCCGGATCACATTCAGCATCTTCGGATAATAGCCATATTCACTGGCCTTCGCCAGAGGAACGTCATATTCATCGATCAAAAGAATGACCGGCTTGCCATAATGAGCATACATCATCCGCGCAATAATAAAAAGGCTGTTCCGAAGCTCCGCTTCTGTCGCTTTCCCTGCTTTCAATCTTGCAAAACGATCCTTATCGTCTGCATCTGTGTGCACACTCTCAAGCAGATAGGCATGCTCCACGCACAGACCGGCCAGATCAAGCGCCATCTGCTCATAGGAATCCTCAAAATTGTCATTCGCAACATCCTTAAAAGAGATAGAAATCACCGGCCACTGATTCATCCACTCTGCACACAATTCCTCATATCCCATGATCTCAAGGCCTTCAAAAATATCCTTACTATCCTTACGGATATCAAAGAAAGCTTCCAGCATACTCATATTCAGTGTCTTCCCGAAACGGCGCGGACGCGTGATCAGATTGACCTTAAAATCTTCTTCTAATAATTCCACAATAAATCTCGTCTTATCTACATAGTAGCTCTTCTTTTTCCTCAGGAGTTCAAAATTCTCCTCCCCGACAGGAATCCTGGCCTTCTCCATATCACACACCCCTTCCGGAAAAAGCAAATCTTCCATAAAAATGTACCGCTTTGTTTATAAGTAGTATACTTATCTTTCCCAAATCTTTCAACCATAATTTCTTTCTCCCATATTCAAATACTCTTTTCCATAGTCATCTCTGATTTTTCAACCCTGCACGGCACAGATTTCATGGTAACAAACCCGGTGATCGGGTCATTATAGTCAAGGCTCGTCAGCTCATTGACATTACCTATCCTCCACGCCTCCGGCATATACGCGCTTCCGCCGCCATGGGGGATATGGATACAATGCCGCGCCATACCGCATACACGGGTCTTGAAGGTCCCTGTACCAAAGGGAGTCGTCACCTTCGCCCAGTCACCGTCCTTAATCCCAAGTTCTTCGGCATCCTCCGGATCAAGATCCATGTACGGATACGGTTCTGCCTTCGCCACACCGGGAAGATTCGCGCCAAACACTCCCATCCTGTGCATGCTTCTTGCCCCTGTTGTCATGGTAAATGGGAATTCCGGCCTGTTAAGCTCCGGGATCGAGCGGATATCGCGATATTCCGGATAAGGCGTAAACCCATTCTCCTCCAGAAGAACAGAGCAGATCTCGAATTTGCCGGACGGTGTCGGGAAGCCCGGCTGTCCGTCAGCCCTCAGTCCGCCCGTTTTATATTTCTGATAGACTCTCGGCGCCTGTTTTCCTCCTGTTGCAAAGTCTCCCGCATACGGCGGTATCATCTGGCAGAGCCATTCTTTTAGTTCTTCTTCAGATCCGGGATAATCATCTCCAACTCCCAGCTTCTTCGCGATCCCGGAGAGGATCAGCACATCATCCCTGCTCTCTCCTACCGGTTCGATCAACGGCTCGATCAACGTAACCTTCCCGTCTGCCTCCATTACCGGCTTATAGGTCTCGAACACCGTACACGCCGGGAACACCACATCCGCATAACGGCTGTCCTCTGTCGGATAGCGGTCTGACACGATAAAACACTCCAACTTCTCATAGACTTCCCGCCACTTCTTGCTGTCCGGGAAGGTCAGCACCGGAGAACCGCCTGCCAGGATAAGCCCCCGCACCGGATAAGGGTCATCCTCAAGAACTGCTCTGGGGAAACGGCAAAACTGTCCGCCTCCGATGAATTTGTAGAACAACGGGAATTCATCCAGTCCAATCGGTTTATTTTCTGTCGGCAGCTCCTTAAGAGAAAATGTCGGTACATTCTGGCAGTTCAGATAGACCCCGCCCTCTACATCAAGCTTCCCGGTGATCGCCCAGAGTGTAAATATCGCGCGGTTATTCTGTATCGCGCTGAGCTGATATTCAAGTCCTGTATAGGCAACCAGGGAAATCTTCTCTGTGGAACAGAAGATATCCGTCACCTGTGCGATCATCTCTTCCGATACGCCGCACCACTTGGAAAGCTGTTCCATCGAAAGTGTCCCAAGATATGTCTTAAAATCTTTAAACCCTCGTGTATAATCCCGGACAAACTCTTTATCATATCGCTCGCTGTCAATGATCAGCTTCAGCATGGCAAGCGCCAGCGCGCCGTCTGCTCCCGGTATCACAGGTACCCACAGGTCGGCCATTTCCCCTATTCCGTTTTTCCTCGGATCGATGACAATCAACTTGGCGCCTCTCTCCTTGGCCGCTTTGATGCTCTTGATCGCCATCTGCGGTCCGTCGTCTGTCACCGGGTTCTTCCCCCACGAGAATATATAATCGCTGTTCGGGATATCCTGCACCATCATACGGGTATTCAGACCCGACGTTGTAACCGGAGTGACTGTACTGGACGCCATATTACAGATGGACGCCGCATTAAAATCATTGGGCGAACCAAGCCTCTTCATCAGACAGGGCTTCTGATTATTAGAAAGAATCCTTCCCACCGGCATCCCTAAGACTCCTCTTCCCTGATAAGATGCCATAGCGCGCTCGCCGTATTGATCCATTGTCTTTCTGATCAGCTCCGCCGCATATTCATAGGCTTCCTCCCAGGTGGCGCGGCGGAACCTGCCTTCGCCTCTCTTCCCCTCCCGGATAAGCGGAGAGGTCAGACGATCCTCGCTGTACAGCAGCTGAGGCGTAAGCGCCCCTCTGATACATAACCTTCCTTTCGGCGAATTCTTATCCGGTTCAACCTTCACGATCTTTCCGTCTTCTACTGTAACATTCACCTGGCATCCGCCCTGACACATGCCGCATACCCTGTTTACAACCATACTGTAATTCCTCCTATCAATTCGATGTACTTTATACCTTTTTACACTTAGATATTTTCTGATATTAAGTGTACCTTCTATATATAAGCAAGTCCAATCGAATTTCCCGATAAACAAGAGCCTTTATGCTATTTTTCTATATCATTCTTCAATAAGGCTATATTCTCCCTGGTCCGGCTCTTTTGCCAACATATCGATTGCATGTGAAAGAAGATTTTTACGGTATGTAAGTTCCTGAGCCTGTGGAAGTGATGGATTCCCGAACACATGGAGCACGCTGTTACCGCGAAGAATACGGCGTGCTCCGATACCTTCGGATATTTTCGTAAGGTTTGTAACATGGACGATCGGAATACCTGCCCGTTCGATTTCTTTGGTCATTACTGCACCGCAGCGCGAAGAAGTACCTCAGGTAGATGTAAGGATAACTGCATCAACACCATTCGCCTTCATATCTTCTGCAATGCCTTTTCCAAATTCTTTTGGATGTGCAATTTACTTGTTCTGCACAACGGGATTTCTGGCAATTAACATGGCGGGATATTCCTTATTTCCGGAAACATATGGTACTGATGTTTCATTGGTAAGTACGGCATTAAGTACACAACTTATGCCACAATGTACTTTGGAATGGCTGGTATTGATCTATCAGTAAGCGCCACGATCGTAAGCATTATGAACTTGGGATCTGCCCTCTTCTCATTATTCAGCGGCAAGGTTCTGGGCGCCTTAAAGACGAAAGGATTTCATACTTTTTGGTATGTATCCTTCATTGTTGATGATCATATTAATTATTTTGGGTTATAGTGTAGGAAATGCGAGCGGAAGCATCAATAATCTGGTCGTTGATAAAATGTTTATGCCTGCGGATATCGGTAACGCAAATTCTAAATTCCTGGGTGTATTGTATGCCGGAAACATCGTATACCTCCCGCTGACAGGAATTATAATCGTTAATCTGGGATATACAGTTTTATGGAGCATAATGGCTGCAATAAATATAATTTCGCTTTTCATGTACCTGATTGCATTAAAATTCGCCAAAAACAGAACGTCATAAATCCTGTCTTAATCTATTTCCTGCTATTTTCAATAAACACATTGATTATTGTGTAATAAGTGTGTATAATATAACTATCAGGAGAAACTATAATGAAACAAAGAGATTTAATAAAAAAACTTGAAGACAGCGGCTTTGTCTTTGAAAGACATGGAGGAAATCATGATATATACAGAAGAGGCCATGATATAGAAAAAGTTCCCCGACATAAGGAAATCAATGAACAATTAGCTAAAATGATACTTAGAAAATGGCAACTATAAGGGAGAGAATTTTATGAAACAGGCATATCCAACTTTTATTGTAAATACAAATGACGAATCAGAACATCCTTTTCTTGTATGTGTTCCTGACATGGATGTTCTTACAGAAGGCAGCAGCTTTACAGATGCTATAGAGATGGCCAGAGATGCTATCGGATTAGCTGGCATTTCAATGGAAGATCACAAACAGGAGATTCCTATGCCTTCTGAACAAACCATAGCGATAGCTAAAGTGCAACAAGATGCAGAATATATCGACTTTTCAAAAGGCATTCTCACATATGTAGATGTGGATTTTTCTGAATACCGGAGAAAAATTGATACAAAAACAGTAAGAAGGAATGTTGCTCTTCCAAGCTGGCTTAATTATGAAGCTGAACACGCCGGTATCAATGTATCACGTGTATTGCAGGAAGCATTGATGAATGTATTGAATGTAAAAGGGCTGCCAAACTAAGCGCAGCCCTCCATCTTCTTATCCGCTCTCCAGATCAGTATCCGTATAGCCCCGACAATCACAAACCCTGTAGCCGTAAACCATACAGGAACCTTCATATCCAGATACAGTAGAAAAATCATTATCACAAGAAATACTGAACCAAAGATATCCAAAACTCTACATAACCTGCTCTTATATTCCTTTAAACTCTGTCTTTCCTTCCACTGCGGTCCCCGCCACAAATACAGGTTCTTCATATCTTCCATGCTCCTGATCTCTTCATCCGAGATCAGCTCATCCAGAGATATCTGAAGTTCCATTGCAAGCTTCTTCGCCGTGATCAGATCCGGACACCTCGTCCCGCTCTCCCAGCGCGAGACCGTCTGCCTGGAAACATACAACCGGTCCGCTAACTGTTGCTGGGTAAGCTGTGCCTCTTCCCGCAGCTTCCGTATATTCTCGCCTAATGCCATCTCATCGTCTCCCTTCTCTAATACAATGCCGTACCAGAAACCCTTACTCACATTTCGGACTTCTGCACACTTAGAGTATAGCATTTTCAATATAATATAGAAAGCACCTCTCCGGTTTCTTCCTGTTTCCAATCTGGTAACTAGCTTGATTCTATCTTAACAGTCATCTGTTTCCATAATCTCTCCTGTACTTTCCCGGAGTCATCCCCGTATATTTCCTGAATATCCTGATAAAATAGCTCTGTGTTGAAAAGTATAGATATTGGCTGATTGCCGCCAATGTCTCATCAGAATTCACCAACATATGCTTTGCCGCTTCTATCCTCTCTTTCTGCACATAATCAACCATAGACATACCCACTTCTTTCTTGAAAATCCGGGATAGATGGCAGTCGCTTAAGCCCACCGCCTCTGCCACAGCTTCCAATGTGATCTTCTCATGTATATGAATCGTAATATAGTGCAGAGCCGCCTCGATCTTACCGCTGTAATGTCGTTTTTTTCTTGCCGCAACCGCATAAGTATATTCTCTGAACGCCCGGTCACTTAGCTCGTTCAGTTCCATAGCGGAAGTACACTCTTCTCCCATCAGAATATAACTGTCACTCATCGCATATGCCAGTTCCTCGGGCAAATCGCCGTCCATAGCGGATCGGGTAAATACTGTAACAGTGGCGATCAGCATATTCTTCTGGTGGCGCAGTGCATCTTTTGATAAGATGCCTTCTGTTCCATCCGGCAAAAGCCGGCTCACAGAATCCAGCAAGTCTACTCGTCCATCCCGGATAACCCGGTATTTTTCTTTTTCAAATGCATATGACATATGAGGCTGCGCCAATTCTCTCCTCTCAAACAGGCTATGTCCTCTATATGCCTCCAGAAAATCCTGTTTCTTTTCCATTAAATCTCTCACACTCTTTCTTCATGGTATTCTCGGATTACAGTTCCTTACAATCAGAAAACTTTCCACCTGTACGGTTGAAAATCCATTTCCAGTACACAGGAATTTCGAAGATGCCCTTCCTATAAGCAGGCATTCAAAGGCGTTCTTAGTGAAGACGAAATCCACCCCTTACAGAGACTTAGACACGAAGGCTGTCCTGAGTGTCTTAGTCGCAGTTAGGGGTTAGTTCGTCGGAACGTTGCCCAGACTGCGTTAGGAAGGGTATCTTCGAAATTTCGTCCCTTGAATGATCTTCCAACCGTACAGGTAGAAAACTTTCACTATAGCAAGATTTTAACATTTTTCGCAAGAAATTACTATATTTTTTTAACTACAACTGATACATTAATATCATGAAAAACATTTTAGAAAAGGAGATTGCATCCATGAAACGAAATATCAAACAACTGATCAGCCAAATGACTCTGGAAGAAAAAGCCGGTATGTGCTCCGGCCTCGATTTCTGGCATCTCAAAGGTGTAGAACGTCTGGGAATCCCAAGCGTAATGGTAAGCGACGGACCTCACGGTCTGCGTAAGCAGGAAGAAGGCGGCGATCATCTGGGAATCAATGACAGTATTAAAGCTGTTTGTTTTCCTCCCGCCGTATTAAGCGCATGCTCTTTCGACCGTGACCTTATGCATGAATTTGGAGACACCATTGGAAGAGAAGCCCAGGCCAACGATCTGTCTGTGGTCCTTGGACCGGCAGTTAACATCAAGCGCTCCCCTTTATGCGGACGTAATTTTGAGTATTATTCTGAAGACCCCTACCTTGCCGGAGAAACTGCCGCCGCATTCATAAACGGTGTGCAGGAACACCACGTCGGAACCTCAATCAAGCATTTTGCTGCAAATAACCAGGAATTCAACCGTATGAGCTGCTCGTCCGACGCGGATGAACGCACCTTGCGTGAGATCTATTTCCCGGCATTCGAGACCGCCGTCAAGAAGGCTCAGCCTTACACCGTCATGTGCTCCTACAACCGCATCAACGGGACCTTCGCCTCCGAGAACCCATGGCTTCTGACAGAGGTTCTGCGCGATGAGTGGGGTTTCAAGGGATACGTGATGTCCGATTGGGGTGCCGTCAACGAACGCGTACCAGGACTGAAAGCCGGACTGGAGCTTGAGATGCCTTCCTCCGGCGGCGTTTACGACAAAGAAATTATCGCCGCAGTCAAAGACGGTTCACTGGATGAAGCGGTTCTTGACCAGGCCGTGGAACGCATTCTGAACATTGTATTCGAATACACGGATCACCGGGAGACACAGGAGTTCACACTGGAAGCAGACCATGCGCTTGCCAGGAAAATTGCCACGGAATCCATGGTCCTTCTGAAAAACGATTCCGTACTTCCGCTAAAGGAGACAGAGAAGGTCGCATTTATCGGTGAATTTGCTAAAAAACCGCGTTTTCAGGGCGGCGGAAGTTCCCATATCAACAGCTTTCGCATAAGCAACGTCATCGACAGCATTTCCCCGGATGCAACGGTCCGCTATGCCAAAGGATTTTCGGCTGACGACGACGTTTACGACGAAACGCTTGCCAAAGAAGCGCTGGAAACGGCCAAATGCGCGGATAAGGTGGTTGTCTTTGCGGGGCTGCCCGACAGCTTCGAATCCGAGGGCTACGACCGTTCCCATATGTGCCTGCCAGGGTGTCAGAACCGTCTGATCGAAGAGATCCTCTCCGTGCAGTCCGAGGTAATTATCGTCCTGCATAACGGTTCTCCGGTTGAAATGCCCTGGCTTTCCAAAGTAAAAGGTGTTCTGGAAGCATACTTAGGCGGACAGGCCGTAGGAGAAGCCGTGGCAGACCTCCTCTACGGAAGGGCATGTCCCTGCGGGAAGCTGGCGGAATCCATGCCTTACAAGCTGTCCGACAATCCGTCCCATCTTTCTTTTGGCGACGGGGAAAATGTCAGGTATCAGGAGGGTATTTTCGTGGGATACCGGTACTACGATGCAAAGGAGATGCCGGTAGCATTTCCATTCGGATACGGGCTTTCTTATACAACCTTTGCCTATGATCATCTGCGGATGGATAAGTCTGACATCACGAATTCGGATATGGTCAAGGTTTCCGTGGATGTGACGAATACCGGCGATGTGGAAGGAAAAGAGATTGTACAGTTATATGTCGGCGACCTGACCGACGCGGCGCGACGCCCTGTCCGGGAATTGAAAGGATATGAGAAGGTTTCTCTGCTGCCCGGCGAGACAAAGACAGTGAACTTCACCCTAGATTACAGAAGCTTTGCGTGGTACAACGAGGCAATCCATGACTGGTATGCCGCTTCCGGTGATTATGAGATTCTGATCGGAGCTTCTTCCCGTGACCTGAGACTGTCCGGGAAAATACATCTGACCTCTCAGAGAACGCTTCCGTTTAAAGTGCACATGAATACTACCCTCGGAGAGTTACTGACAGACCAACGGACTGCAGGATATGTGGAAGATTTTAAAAAGAAATTAAGTACAATCTTCGCTACGCCTTCCGCTGACGGGCGTAGGGATGAAGATGTTGCGATCACCGAGGAAATGAATACTGCCATGGTTGCATGTATGCCTCTTCGGAATGTTGTATCCTATGGCTTCTGCAGTAAAGAAGAACTTCTGGAAATGATCGATAAGATGAACGGACGATAAGTTTCCATCCGTGCAATCGGAATATCGTTCAAGAGACAGTTCCTTAGAATGCCCCCTCCTCTAAGGAACTGTAAGAAAATATCCTGCGCAATCTGCACAAATTATCTCTCTACAGTTCCTTAGAGGAGGGGGCATTCCAAATTGCCTTATAATGGATATCAATCAGGCAAGAACTTTCCCTACAGCCTGTTTCCACCCTTCATACTTCTTCTGTCTCAGGCTTTTTTCCATCTGCGGCGTATACTTTCTGCGATCCAGCTTTCCAAAGATTCCCTCGTCCCAGAGCCCCAGGGCCATCCCTGCCGCATACGCGGGACCCATACCTGACAATTCATCCGTATCCGGTACTTGTACGGCGATACCGGCGATATCGCTCTGGAACTGCATCAGATAATCATTCTTCGTAGGACCTCCGTCCACACGCAGTTCACTGATCCCCACACCGGCGTCTTTACTCATGGCTTCCATCACATCCTGAATCTGATAGGCAATGCACTCAAGAGAGGCTCTTACCATCTCCGCCCGGCCGGTTGTTCTGGTCATTCCCGTAAACATTCCTGTCGCACGGCTATCCCAATAAGGCGCTCCCAGGCCTGAAAATGCCGGAACAAGATACAGACAGTCGTCTGATGCAGCCTGTCTGGCCAGTTCTTCTGTCTCCGCCGGACTTCCGATCATCTGCAGATCGTTCTTAAGCCAGGTGATCACGGCTCCCGTATAATTCAGATTACCTTCCAGCACATAATTCACCCTTCCGTCCATACTCCAGGCAAGAGAGGTAACGACTCCATGTGTACTTAAGACCGGATCATCACCGATATTCATCATGATAGAAGAACCCGTGCCGTAAGTCGATTTTATCATACCAGACTTTAAACAGCCCTGTCCGAAAAGGGCTCCATGAGAATCTCCCATCACTGCATGGATCGGAACTTTATGGGGAAGTACTCCTTCAAAATCTGTTTCCCCGAAATCTGCGTTCGAATCACATACTGTCGCAAGATTCGCCGGATCGATCCCAAACACCTTACAGATCTCATCATCCCAGGTAAGATCAAATATATTAAAAAGCTGTGTGCGGGAAGCATTAGAATAGTCGGTCTTATAAGATTTTCCTCCGGTCAGTTTATAGACCAGCCAGCTGTCGATCGTTCCATGGCATAGCTCTCCCGCGTCTGCCAGTTCCTTCGCACCTTCTACATTCTTAAGGATCCAGGCAATCTTCGAAGCAGGGAAATACGGAGACAGCTCCATTCCTGTCTTCTCGCGGATCTTTTCCGCCCAGCCCGCGCAGACCAGCTGATCACAGATATCGGCAGCCCGGGCACACTGCCACACCACAGCTTTGCCCACCGGCTCCCCTGTGACTCGGTTCCATGCAAGCGACGTCTCCCTCTGATTACTGATCCCGACTCCTGCCACTTTACTCTTATCAATCCCGGATTCCTCAAGTAATCTGGCTGTCACCTCGATCACCTTACGATAGATCTCGGCAGGATCATGGGAAACCCATCCCTTCTCATTAATAATCTGTTCATGGGCTTCATCCGTTCTCTTGATCAGACTCCCGGAAGAATCAAATAAGAGTGCTTTCGTTCCCTGGGTACTCTGATCTATACTAATAATATACTGCCTGGGCATTCGTCATTCCTCCTCTGTTCCTATTCTCATGCGCAATCTGTATAAGGACTTGTCCTGCAGTTCCTTAACCCAGCGCTTCCAACGCCGCCTTCGCGATTCCTTCTGCATTCAGTCCATAATGATCGAACACTTCTTTTGACGTCCCTGTAATCACCGGTGCGTCCGGCAACGCCAGATTCACTACTTTCTTCGGGCACTCGCCGGCAACTACCTGACTGACCATGGAACCCAGACCGCCGAAAGGTGAATGCTCTTCTGCCGTGATGACTGCTCTGGCATTTCCCGCAGCCTTTACAATTGCCCCTTTATCCAACGGTTTCACACAGTACATATCCACAACTGACGCGTGTATACCCTTAATCTCCAGAAGCTGCGCCGCCTCCACGGCAGGCTTCACCATCTCGCCGCAGGCAATGATAGCTACGTCCGTTCCTTCCCTTATCACAGTTGCCCTGTCCATCTCAAACGGAACATTCCCTTCTTCATAGACGTCTTCCACGGCATTCCTGCCTACCCGGATATACGCCGGCTTCTCATCACTAAGCAGCGCCTTTATCAGACATTCTGTCTGCAGCCGGTCGCTTGGGATATAAACTCTCATATTAGGAATGGCGCACATTGCCGCAATATCCTGGGCGGAGTGGTGGCTCATGCCAAGAGCGCCGTAGCTGACGCCGCCGCTTATCCCGATCAGTTTTACATTCGTATTCGAATATGCCGCATCAACCTTGCATTGCTCATAACTTCTGGTACTTAAGAAGCTTGCCGGAGACGCTGCATAAGGCTTCTTGCCGCATTTGGCAAGCCCTGCGGAGATACTGACCAGATTCTGCTCTGCAATCCCTACTTCTATGAACTGTTCCGGGAAATTATCTGCGAATTTTGCCAGGGATGCACTTCCTCTGGAATCACTGCACAGCACCACGATATCCTTATCTTCCCTTGCATTCTCCATTAACACATCACAGATCACCTGTCTGTTCGCAATTTTACTCACCTTGAAGCGCCTCCTTTCTCTCCTTCAGATCCCTTCTGATCTGCGCCAGTTCATCCTCACTTGGAACCTTATGATGCCAGTTGGCTTTGTTCTCCATTACAGGGGAACCCTTCCCCTTTACCGTATTGGCAATCAATACGCTTGGCTTTCCTTTTGTCTCCTTCGCTTCCTCAAACGCAGCCTTTAACTGATCGATGTCATTTCCGTCTTTCACATCGATCACATGCCAGTTAAACGCACGGAATCTCTCATACAGGTCATCATGGGCCATGACATCCTCTGTATTCCCGGATATCTGCAGCCGGTTCCTGTCAACCACGGCACATAGATTGTCAAGCTTGTAGTGGGCTGCCGCCATAGCGCCTTCCCATACAGAACCTTCTGCCAGTTCTCCGTCGCCCATAACGGTATAAACCCTGCATTTCTGCCCGTTCATCCTTGATGCCAGAGCCATACCCACACAGACCGGAAGCCCGTGTCCCAGAGAACCGGAGTTCATCTCGATTCCCGGCAGCTTATTATTCGGATGTCCGATGTATTGTGAATCAAATTTACTGAACTTCTCCACAACCTCTTCCTGCGGGAAGAATCCTTTCTTGGCAAGTACCGCATAATAAGCTTCCATGGAATGTCCCTTGCTCATGACAAATTTGTCGCGGTCCGGATCCTCCATGTTCTCCGGACTGATATTCATCTGATCAAAATAAAGTTCTGTAAGGATCTCCATGACACTCATGTCGCCGCCGATGTGTCCGGCCTTTCCGCTCATGATGATATCCATGGTATTTTCACGCAGTTCATAGGCAAGCGCTTTCAGATTACTCATAATATAACATCCTCCCCTCTCAGATATGCTTTTACGTCTTCTTCTACCGGGTCGTACAGATCCGGCGTAATCCCCAGATATTTGCAAGCTTCATACAGCACAGGCACAACATTCCCATGGATTCCCACACAGTGATGGATATATGGACCCTCCACCAGTTTTGCCTCAAGCCGTTTGATATTCTCCACTTCTACCCAGAGATAGGTTCCCATCCCTTTAGGTCCTTCAATTCCTTTGGCGTTGCCAAGTAACATGGAATATTCCCCATGGTCTCCGTCAAATCTTACCAGAGTCACCTCTCCGTGCCGCGCCTCCGCCGTAATACTGCCCGGATGATCGAATGCCAGAGGATAAGTAAGCTTCGGAGTCTCCTTTGCCACGGAAATCGGCCACGGTCCGCAGTGCTGCAACAGCTCTCCGTTGGCAACATCCGGATGACGGATGGTCCAGTCCGCGAAGAAACTCCGTTTCTCTCCCATCCCGGCTGCTTCCGTAAGCAGAGCCGTAATTGCACCATGGATATCCGTCTCGCACACCACGGGAATCCCCTCCTCATTCAGCAGGGCATTCGCCGCACAGGGCATGATCCCAATCTCCGTCTGGAGCTGGTTCCAGCACTGGATTGCCGCAGCCTGGCAGCCATATTTCGTAATCAGCCGCTTCATCGCAACCTTTAAGGCGGCAACATTCTCAAGCTCATCATCCTTAACGCATATCTCCATGTTTTCACGGCAGTATTTTACTACTTCCGCCACTTCTACGCCTTCTTCTTTCGCTTTCTTCATCTCGTCCGTCAGTTCCGGCATAGGAACCGGTGCAAGCTGAATGTTGAATTTCTCCAGAAGCTCCCCTTCGTTGCACATCGTAGACCAGAACTCAAAAGGTCTTGTTGAGATCTGTAAGATCCGGATGTTACGGAATGTCTTTACCACGTTGCAGACGGCAAGGAAATCCCGAATCCCCCTTTCAAAGACAGGGTCGTCCAGACGGCAGTTGGTCATATAGGTAAACGGCACGTTAAACCTGCGCAGAACCTTTCCTGTAGCAAACAGCCCGCACTGGGTATCCCTAAGCCTGGTTCCGTCCACCTCCGGTCTCTCATCCAGCGGTCCCCACAGCAGTACAGGTACGTTCAGATCCTTCGCAAGCCTTGCGCACTCGAATTCCGTCCCGAAATTACAGTGAGGAAGGAACAGCCCGTCTACCTGTTCTTTCTTGAATTTCTCCGTAATCCGGATTCGATCCCCATCATCATAGAGCAGCCCCTCCTCATTGATATCCGTGATATCCACAAAATCTATATTCAGTTCACCCAAACGCTTTGCCGTCAGTCCGCGGTATTTTACAGCGTCCGGCGCACTGAAGATACTTCTCCTCGTAGGCGCGTAACCAATCTTAATATTCGCCATAGCTTTCTTCCTCCTTTTCCTGTTTTATATCTGTAAAATAATCTCTCATCTGTGTTTTTTCAGCATTTTCTCCTTCCTGTACTGTTCCCGCAGCGTATACATCGCCTCATCCACCGTATCCTCAGACAGATCCTCTTTCCGTGTAAACCTGCGGAACGCACGGTAGAACATGGCGCTGCACAGATGGCCAGTCAACGCAAACCCAATCAGCAGCCAGACGGCCAGAGCCGCCATGATCGACGCATAGGTCTGGATACTGGCAATCACCGCCGCCGTCAGAACCAGAAAGATGACAACCGTATAAGGAAAACTCAGGATACCGATGACAAACGCCTTGATCACTGTATCCAGCCAACTGTTTTCAAATCTTGCCAGAACGGCAAAACTATACAGAACCGTCATCACCATTACCGCCAGAACGGCTCCGAATCCAACCATGATCTGATTCCTGTAAGTTAGGTCTGTTTGGGAAACAATGGCAAGATTCAACCCGCAGGCAAACAGGAACACCAGAAAAATAACCCAGATGATCGTACTGTTCTTGAAATTCGCTTTAAAATCACGGATATACTCTCTCTTTACATCGTCTGCTCTTTTTTCTTTTCTTTTAAAAAGAACAGAATTCAACGCCGTAACCGACGCCCCAATGGTCACGACCGGGAGGCAGGTCACGATGAACAACAGGTTCAGCGCGGCCATATCTCCCACATAGTCGAAAAAGCGCCATAACTTTGAATCCATACTGAAAGAAACTTTCATCAAATCAATCCCTTTTCATATATTCTCACGGCAATATACTGTTTTGCCGGAAGCTGTACCTTGAATTTTCCTCGGAATGTACCGCATTTTGTAACCGTCATTTCCCAGGTATCCAGAACCTCAACCTCATATTCCTTCTCGTCGTCAAAATAATACTCTTTGAAAGCCGGACAGCGGAACCCGTAATAGAACAGATAATACGGTACGGGGATCAGGCTGTCCACAGTCGCCATCAGATCTTCCGTGTATGGATTAAGCTGAGTTTCTTTTAGTCCCAAACCCGGCGTTTCTTTTAGAATCTTAAGAAGAAACTGAAACCGCCTGGGGCTTGTTCCCTTCAATACGCCGCCATGGGACCACCAGAGGATCTGATCCTCGGACAAGTATGTCTCCCCATGTCCCGGATAGCCGCCGCGAACGGCTCCTTCCCAGAATCTTCGGTTCATCTCTTCTCCGGGGATATTGCCCCAGTTCAGTTCAATGTTCCCCTCATATACGATCTCGTCCAACACGACCGGCTTCTGATAACGTTCCCGCCATTTGGTCACCAGTTCTCCAGACAGATAAGGATCTATCCGCTGCACGGAACAGTGTGTCACCCATGGCCTGGTGAAATCGTAGATCTTTTTACAGTTATGTATAGAGCGCAGATGTCCGTACACATCTTTTTCACACAGAATAGAAGCATAGCGTTCCCAGTCCGCGATGGATTTCTGCGGCATAAGATCATACTCATTTGCCAGAGACCACCACACATTCCGGAAAGCCGAACATCTTGCCACCAGATACTTCCAGTACAGGTCATCCTCCTCTTTGGACATCAGTGAGAAGCCCCACCGGTCGTAAGGGTGCATGACGATGATATCCGCCTCAATCCCAAGGTCCATCAAATCCCGGATGCGCTTTTCCAGATGTTCAAAATGCTTCGGATTGAATTTTGTATAATCCCAGTGGTTCCCGTCAGGACATCCGTTGTACTCCATAAAATTATTCCTGGTAAGACCTGAACTGTCCACAGGCGTCCCCTCATACGGATAACTATACGGCTCATTAAAATTGTAATCATAATGTTTGGGAAATACACAGAAACGGATCTTGTTGAAAGCGCTTTCCTTCAAAGTCTGCAAAGTCTGTTCCTGCAGTTCCTCTGACTGTAATGTCCATACGTAACAGGTGGTTCCTATGGAATAATACGGCGTTCCGTCTTCGTAAGCAAAATGACAGGTATTTGCTACTCTTACCGGCCCGTGATTCCCCTCTGAGACCGGTTCCACTTCAAAAGTCCCCTCACATCCGTCCTCCTTTGCATAAGTTCCATATATACGGAACTTATATATTCCCTCAAAAGACGGCATAAACCGGACCTTGTAGATCCCATTACCGTCATAGAATCCATCTACGGTCTTTTTCTCATTCTCGCCGGTAAATTCTGCCTTAATCTCATAATCCGTAAATGGATTGCCATCGCCCTTTCCTTCCAGCGCAATCTCAAAAATTCCCCATTTTTCTACTTTCTGCATACAGTGTATGACTTTACTCATTCTGCCTATCCCTCTCTTCCTGAATGTTACGACGGCATGAACTTCTGCTTCTCAAGCAGACTTGCCTATAGTCCCTGTCTTCTTTACGGACAAAACTTATACCCGCCTGTACTTGCCGCCATATGAATCATTCTTAATTTCCGTCTATTTTACCGCACCGGCCATACCTTCCACAAAGTATCTCTGGAAGATCAGATATACCGCCATAACCGGGATTACCGATATCAGTACCCCCGCGCACAAATAGCCATAATCCGTTCCATGCTCGCCTACGAAAGTCATCAATCCCACCGGCACCGTCTTAAGTTTGTTGTCATTGATAATGACGGAAGCCAGCAGATATTCGTTCCAGGTAGATAAAAAGTCTGTAATAAACAAAGTTGCTATCGCCGGCTTACAGATGGGCAGGATAATGTGGAAAAAGTTCTGCCACTTATTCGCACCGTCAATATAAGCCGCTTCATCAATTGCAAAATCGATTCCCTTCATAAATCCATGCATGATCAGAATCATAAAAGAGACTCCGAAACCTATATAGATATAGAACAGTCCAAAATAAGTATTGATTAGTCCCAGCTTGTTATAGATAATGCTGATAGGAACCAGCGCAATCTGCATAGGAAGCATCATACCAAGGAGCAGAAACACAAACCACGCCGTAGCGTGCTTAAGCTTTGTCCTTGTCAGGGCAAACGCCGCCATAGAAGAAATAAATATTCCAAGAGGCACCTTCAAAAGGCAGATAATCAAGTCATTCTTCATATACAAGAATAATCGTCCCTGAGTCATGGCATTTGTAAAGTTTTCCCATGCAAGCCTCTCTGGCATCTCAAACAGCCCCAGTCCACTGATAAAATCAGACTTGGCTTTGATTGCCGTCAGGAATAGTGTCACAATTGGAACGATCCAGAGAAGAGCCAGGATGATCAATACGAGATAACGCAACGCTGATTTTGCATTTTTCTTTGCTTTTCCTTCCATATTATCGTCCTCCTATTCTTTCTTTGCAGTAAATGACATATACGGGATGATGACGATCAGCATCATCAGCACCATGATAATAGCGATTGCAGTGCCATATCCAACATTGTTATACTGGAATACCTGATTATACATATAGGAAGCCAGTACCTGGGTCGCATTGTTCGGTCCTCCGTCCGTAAGACCTTTCACGATATCATAAACCTTCATTGCAGCAATCAGCAATGTGGAGATTACCATAATAAAGGTATCCTTCATCAACGGGATCGTAATATGGAAAAACGTCTGCACTCCATTGGCTCCGTCAATAGACGCGGCCTCCAGGACATCCGGGGAAATACCGCCAAGACCTGCAAGAAACAGAATCATAGGCTGCCCGATAGCCTGCCACAGCGCGGCGACAAACAGAGCAATCAACGCCGTATTCGGCGTGGAAATCCAGGTCTGCGTAAAATCAAGCCCCAACATCTTCGCAAACTGATTGATAAATCCGATCTGCGGATTATAGATCCACCTCCAGATGATCGCTACCGCAATTGCAGAGATGACGCTTGGGAAATAGAAAAACGCACGAAAAAACGTTCTTCCTCTGAACTTCTGATTCATTAAAACAGCCAGCATCAGGGATACCGTCGTAGTAACGAAAACCGTAAGTACGATCCAGATGATCGTATGCTTGAACGACATCCAGAACACTTCATCATGTATAAGCTTCGTGTAATTCTTCAGACCGACAAATTCCATGCTGCCAATACCCGTACCGCTCTGAAAACTGATCCACAACGAATAGAATACCGGAAAAATAATCACAGACAGGTATATAATTAGTGCTGGAAGCATAAAAAGATATGGCACCGTCTTATTTTCTTTCATTCTTTGTCAACCTCCTCGTTTCTTTATCTCAAAAAAATTTCCACCTGTGTGGTTTGCTGCCCCACAGGTGGAAACCAACTTTTTGTCTATTTCGACTGATATGATTCGATTGCTTTCTGGATTGCCGCCGCTGCTTTTTCCGGCGTTGTCTCGCCGTTCGCGATGGCATCCTGGTTATTAAAGAGAACATCCGCAACCTCTGTCGGGAACGCCTGGTCTGTAATGGTGAACGTACCGTTCTCAGATGACGTATCTAACATATCCTGTACATTCGGATTTACAGCCGGATCTACCGGATCTGCGTCTGTCCTTGGTAACGGAAGATTATAATATGTGGGATATATTTTAGCCGCTTCATTGCTGAACAAGAAATTAGTATAAGCAATAGCCGCTTCAAGTTCCTCATCGGACAGATCTTTATTAAACTGATTCATCTCAGCAAATGCGGACATTCTGCCCGTCTCATTTGGGAACGGGAACCAACTTACATTCTCAAGCGTCACCTCATTATTCTGAAGCGTACTGTCATACCACTGTCCCTGAATATCCATAGCGGCCGACCCCATACCAAACGCCATATAGGTATCATCCGGGCTTGCCGTGATGAATCCATCCGGGAAATAGCCTTCTTTACAATATCTCTCATATCTTTCCAGACCCTTTTTAACAGCGTCACAATCCCAGCTTGTACTTAAGGATTGTAACTCATCATGCATATCCGCGCCCGCTTCATACTCAATAAACTGCTCAATCCAACGCATTACATGCCATCCATTCAACCCTGCCGTATCCATCGGAGTAATACCGTTCTCCTTTAATGTAGCACAGACAGACTCAAACTCTTCTATCGTCTTTGGCACTTCCAGATTATACTGTTTGAAAAGATCCGTACGGTAATAGACGCCGATTACATTGTAAGAAGTAGGAATACCGGAGACCTGACCGCCCAGAGTCACAAGATTCATAGCGCCTGGCGTATAAAGGTCTGCCCATCCATTTGCTTCACCATATTCTGACAGATCATAGGTGACGTCATTGTCGACATAATATTGTCCCAAAGCGCCTCCCCAGTTAAACCACATACTTGGCATAGAACCAGACTGTGCCGCTGTCTTGCAGGCATCCTTAATTCCATCCGTATCATAATAAGATACCGTCACATTGATGTTAGGATTCGCTTTATTGAAGACCTCTGTCAACACATCCGTACCCTCCTGCCTGGTCTGCAGATACCAGAAAGACAGTTCGATCGGATCTCCCTCATAGCCGATATCCGCGATCGCCTCCACCCCGGACAGATCCACTCCGCTGTCACTGGCCGCCTTGTCAGATTCTGAGTCTTTGGAATCCTCCGAACCGCCGCCTCCAGAAGAACCGCCGCAGCCTGCAAGCAGGCTTGCCGTCATTGTTCCAACCAGAACTGCTGACAAAAACTTTTTCACTGATTTTCCTTTCATTTTTTGCTCCTCCTTATTTTTTTTTATATCAAGGCTCTCTTCGCCCGATATTCCCATTGTTCAGGAAATATTCCATTCCTGCCCGGATATGCTTCCGGTTCGGACAGTTTACCATTACCCCTGCCACATAACCGCCAAATACCTCATCCTGCAGATATACCCCATAACATTTACTGTCCTCTGAGATCTCATGAGGGCGGAAGGGAACGTCTCTGACCGCTCTGGCCTCACTGTAATTTACAGCCTCTGCATAAAACAGTTCTTCTGTTCTGCACTCCTCATAAAGCTCATCTAATCCACATTCCATCAGAGGCGACAGATACCCAGTAGACGCATATCTGTTAAATTCTTCCTCCGGTGCAATGAGTAAGTCAACTCGTCCGGAACGCATACAAGCTGAGACCGTTGCCTCATTCTGCATATTCCTCCCGCTGGAATGTCCGGCCTCAATCCTGCATCTATATATCCTGGTATCTAACCCCAAGCCTTCTGCCAGTCCCTGCTCCAGGTTCTTAAGGACCTCCTCCGTAAGTTCCATATCGAGCGCCATGACAGAAAAGGCATCCCTTGGTTCATCCTTACAGATATCTCTGACCAGAAAAACTACCATAACGATCACAATGATAACAACTGCAATAACTATCCCATAATAAGATACTATGTATTTTCCTTTCTCGGCCAATGACAGTTCCGGCCACCTCTGACAGATAATCTCTCTGTCTTTGTCCCTTTCGGAATACCCCTGTTTTTTCTCCATTTGCTTCATCCTTTAAGACGGATTTAAATTAATTTAAATAATATTTGAATTTTATTCTAATTATCACGCTTATATATGTCAATACTTTTGAATAATTTAAAAAATATTTAGTGATAATTTACAAACCAACGGCTTCCATATTTTTGTTAAATTAATATCAAACCTGTATTAACCCTTTAAATTCCTATAATTTGATTAGTTTCACTAATATCCTCATTTTATATTTCTTTCTTGATTTTTTGTTTAATTTGACAGTTTAATTTTTCTTGACATTTATATATATTCTTTTGTAGAATCTAAAATATATATTTAAACATAATTCAAATCCATACTGAAGGAGGGCCTTTATGATAATTGAAAAATGGGGAATTTTTGAACAGGCATTCCAGGGAAGAAGCGATGGGAATCCTTTTATTGATTATGAAATCCATGGTACATTTTCACATGAGAAGGAATTATTGACCATAGATGGTTTTTATGATGGGGATGGCATCTACAAGATACGTTTTATGCCTTCTTTTGAAGGAGAATATCATTATGAGATTACAGGCACCTTCTCCGACAAAATTCATACCGGTACCTTCACTGCTGCAGCGCCTTCCGGGAATAACCATGGACCTGTGTCAGTCTACGGGCAGCATCAGCTAGCTTATGCCGACGGCACGCCTCACTATTCCCTTGGCACTACCTGCTATACTTTTGATCTGCAGAAAGAGCCGATCATTAATGAAACTTTTGAGGAGCTTAAAAAAGGATATTTTAACAAGCTGCGTTTCTGTATCATGCCTAAGCACTATGACTTCTGTCTCCATGACCCGGAAGCATTCCCCTATGAGGGGACGCCGGTGGACATAAGTGCGCTGACAAGAGAGAATTTCAGCCAGTATAACGGCTGTCCCAAAGGAAATGACTGGGATTTTACCCGATTCAATCCCGCGTTCTTCCGTATCCATGACCGAACGATAGAACGGCTGATGGAACTGGGGTTAGAGGCGGATCTAATCCTCTTTCACGCCTATGACCGCTGGGGATTCTCCCAGATGCCCATGGAAGATAACCTGAGGTATATCCGGTATATTACCGCCAGATACAGCGCCTACCGCAATGTATGGTGGTCGTTGGCGAATGAATATGAGCTTTTGCGCCATTTATCTGTGGATGACTGGGAACAGATGGCCGCTGTCCTGACAGCAGCCGACCGTTATGGTCATCTGCGGTCCATCCATAATTGCGAAATCTTCTACGATTATTCCAAACCATGGATCACGCATTGCAGCTGCCAGCGCTGCGACCACTACAAGACTACCGAGACTACCGCTGAACTCCGGAAACTCTACGGCAAGCCTGTCATCTGGGACGAAGTAGGATATGAAGGAAATTTCCCTCACTGCTGGGGCAATTTTACTGCAGAAGAGCTGACGCGCCGTGCTTGGGAAGCCTTGATACGCGGCGGATACTGCGGACACGGTGAGACTTTCTTAAGTGATGACAACATTATCTGGTGGTGCCACGGCGGCAGATTGAAAGGACTTAGCGGACCGCGTTTTCGGTTTATGATGGATTTTCTAAAGGATGTGCCCGGACACGGATTGAAGGAAGGGGAAGTACGGGATGATATCCATTTTCAATGGGACGACAAGGTAGCCGTTCCCGAAGAAGAAGCATATGAGGGAGAATACTATTTCTTCTATTTCAGTATCTGGCGTCCGCCTTTCAGACAGATCTATATTGATGATGACACCTGGTATGATGCGGAGATTATCGATACCTGGAACATGACCGTCACACCTGCAGGACGGCATAAAGGCAGATATGAACTTAAGCTGCCCGGTACACAGTACATCGGCATCCGTCTCAGAAAATGTGCGGATCAGAGAATAAATGACGAGTATATCGGATAATAAAGACAGGGTTATTAGTAAATATATCATTTCCTAATAACCCTGTCTTTTTCTCAGATACTTTCTTCGCATGTTCTCATATCCAGCACGCTCTCTCTGCAGATCAGAGAAGTCTGCAGTGCAATTTTCAACTTTCCGTGCTTCGTGCCGTTCATTCGAGACAACAGACATTCTACCGCCCAACGGCCTAACTGCCTCTTATCCACACGCATCGTAGAAAGAGGAGGATTCATGATATCGCACAACGGCATATCATCAAATCCGACAATAGAGATATCTTCCGGAACTCTGTATCCATATTCCTGAAACGCTTTCATGGCTGCCGCCGCAATGATGTCATTATCCGCGAAATATGCATCTGCAAGCTCCGGCTTCCCCTCCAGGATCCGAACCATATCCTGATAACCCTGTGCGGACATTGAAGACAGGCAGTGCACATACTTTGGATTCACCGGAATACCATGCGCCTCTAATGCCTTCTGATATCCGGCCGCACGTTCTGCAAAATTACTGATCGAAACCGACGAATGTAAATAACCTATCCTTCTGTGCCCCATCCTGACAAGATAATCCGTGGCACAGTACGCCCCCTGGCTGTTATTGATCACGACGCAGTCATAATCCAGATCATCATAATAGCAATCCAAGACGATCACAGGAATCCCAACTTCCCGTAAAATTCCAAAATCCCCTCTGTTCATCTCTGTTGCCAGCAGAATCATACCTTCACCGGACATCGAACTGATATTCTTAATCTGTTGCTGTACATCCGACGAACCGGTCAGATAACTGATGTTCACCATGCCGTTCTTCTCACTGCATTCCTGGATAACCCCTTCGATCACCTGCAGAAAAAAAGGTGTATCTGACACCACCATTGCGTGCTTCTGGTAAACCACCAATTGAATCGTCCATTTTCCCAAGGCAGAAGACTTTGACGGAACATAGTCATATTTTTTCGCTGCTTCTAACACAAGCCTTTTTGTTGCTTCACTGACGCCGGATCTGTTATTGAACACCATGGAAACCGTCGCTGGCGACAAGTGGATCTTTGCCGCCAACTCCTTTGCTGAAATACTCATATTGCAATCCCTTTTCCGCTTTTCGTTAATTTCTGTCCGTTTACAGACAGAAAATCTGTCTGTATTCTAACAAAATATATACCATGTGTCAATAAACCTGTTAAATTCATTTGAATTCATTTGAAGAAATATCTTAGATTCAATTACCGGTTTCTTTGCCATGATCAAATCCAGGCCTCCTCCCGTTCTCCCAACGCATCTTCATTCCCCGGACACCATAAGGCTTTTCACCCTGACTGTCGGGCTCACGACACACGCCGCGCCTGTCATCCGGTACACCGGATCATCACCGATCATTTCAATATCCTTCCACAATTCACAGATATTTCCCGATATCGTAAATTGACAGACCGCTGTGCACACCTGTCCGTTCTCGATCCGGTTTCCGCTGGCCAGCAGAGAGAAATCTCCGCTCTCCGTATCTGCTCCCGCGAACATCCCCTCAACCTTTGTAATATAGACTCCGCCTTCCGAAGCCCTGATCATCTCTTTTATCGCAAATACATCTTTCTCCGATGAGAGGATGACGTTCGTAACTCCTGTTCCGATATCCGCCGTAGCATCCGGCTTAAATCCATTCCCGGTACTTTTACACCCCGCCTCGGCCGCGCTCTTCTTATTATATAATGAAGCTTCGAATACACCTTCTTTGATCAGGATTTTCCCGGAAACCGGCGTCCCCTCATCATCGATCCTCCGTCTGCGCGTCCCTTTCACGCTGAAAGGATCTTCTTCTATTCTGAGAAACCGGCATCCTGCCTGTTTCTTCTCTTTACCTGTCAGCGCACTGCTGTTCTGCCTGATATTCTCTGCATAGAATATAGGCAGATAGTGTCCGATAAACTCTGCCATCACACAGTTTTCTAACACGATAGGATAACTTCCCGATAGAAGTTTCTCCCCATGAAGACCGAATCTGGCATGCTTAGCCGCCCGTCTCGCCAGATCCTGTACGGTTCTTAAGAATTCTTCCCGTTCCTTTATATCCACTACCGCAAGCTTCGTCGCAGCCGACACAGAGTCGCCGTCTCTTGCCGACACCCGGATCGTAAATGTACAATCCCCGTCGTCGTCCGCCAGATAATTCAGATCCTCATCCAGCAAGGTTATAGTTTCTTCATACTGCTGATATTCACATCGCTCCACAAAATCTGCCTTCTCACAGGAAAGCGCCTCCCGTTCCGCGTACCTTAAGCACTCTGCGATCTCCTCTTTTTCAATCGTGCGCCACCGCTGCCCCCTGTAATCTCTGCTCTCTCTTATCTTATCCGGAAACTCCCGGCTGCCGAAGATTCCCGCCGTCTCCTTAAGTCTGCAGATCATCTCGTCTCCCTCATCCAGGGAATTCGCAGACGCACAGCAGTACTCTCCGTCCCATACCGCTTCCGCAGCATACATCCTGCTGTTTCCACATTCATATGTCTTCACCTTCTGGCACTGTACCGCAAGAAACAGTGTTTTTCTGGAATTAACCGACAGCCTTATATGCTCAAATCCTTCTTCCTTAAGCCGCCTGATGAAATTTCTGACATTCGTCTCTTCCCATACACCTGTCATAATTCTTTTCCTCCCACTGTCATCTCCGTGATCCGCACTGCAGGCTGGCCGGCTCCGATCGGGATCTGACCGCTTCCTGCATAGCAATATCCCTGACCCAGCGCGAAATCATCCGACACCATATCGACCTTCGGCAGGATCTCTCTTCCTGTGCCGATCAGAGTTGCACTCTTAAGCGGCACAGTGATCTCTCCTTTTTCGATCAGATATGTCTCTCCCGTATTAAAGTTAAATTCCCCTGTCAGAGGATCCACTGATCCGGCATTAATATCCTTCACGAACACCCCCTTATCTACCGAATCCAACATATCTGAGAGCTTGTCCGTCCCCGGGGCGATATATGTATTCGTCATACGGGAAACCGGGGCAAACCGGTAATTCTCTCTCCTTGCCGAACCGGTTGGTTTAAGTCCCATCCGCTTTGCTTCCATCCTGTCTAAAAGGTATCCCTTCAAGATACCACTCTCAATCAGCACATTTTTCCGGGTCAGTATCCCTTCGTCATCAATCCCAAGAGACCCCCATTCCCCGGCCATAGAACCGTCATCCACCAGTGTTACTTTCTCTGAAGCGATCCTGGTCCCGATCTTGCCTGCGAATTCAGAGCACCCGTTGGCAACCGAGGTCCCCTCCAACGAATGTCCGCACGCCTCATGGAAGAATAATCCCCCGAACCCATTGGCAATGATCACCGGCATCCGGCCCACCGGACAAGGCCTGGCCCCAAGCATGTTCTTCGCATTCCGGGCAATCTTCCTTGCATGTTCTTCCAGTCTGCCGTCTTCAAGAAACTCTGGTCCGCACATGGCTCCAGGTCCTGTAAAACATGTCTGACGATCTCCTTGTCTGTCGTCTTTTGCCGTCATAAGCAGACGCACTCTTGTCCGTAACCTGCGTTCTTGTGCATATATTCCCTCTGTATTGGCGATCTGTACCCGCTGATCTGTATCCAGATAACCTGCCCGTCCCTGTACGATACAGCTTTCTTCGCTTTTCCCGGTTTTGACGATTCCCTTTAATAACCCGATCTTCTTTTGCAGCGCCATACGGCCCGGAGCCATCCGGTACATCGTGACCTCATGAGGTGTCATTGCGGAAAGAGGCGTTCTCTTACCGAAAACGCCTCCTGTGCCAAGGTACTCCTTCAAAAGCCTGAGCACTTTCTCTTCTCTTGTATCTGCACTATACAGATATTCACATTCTAATCCCCGGAACATACGGATTCCGATCCCGCTCTCCCTTGTGCAGGAACATTTGGAAACTTCCGAATCCACGAGATCAACCCTTGTCCGCTCCGCATCCTCAAAGAACACCTCGGCATAATCCACTTTGCATGAAACCGCATAATCCAGTATCTTCTCTATATATGCCTGTGTCAGCATTCTTATTGCACTCCTTTTCTCTATTCTGAATTCTTCTCTTACAGCAACAATGCCCTTGTATGTCCTTGCCAGGATATCTTCACCAATCTTTCTTTCCGCACATGTGGCAGGCCACATAATGGTTTGGTTCTACCTCTTTTAACTCAGGCATCTCCTGTCCGCAGATTTCCTTCGCGTACTTACATCTTCCCTTGAACCGGCATCCGGCAGGAGGATTGATCGGACTTGGCACCTCGCCTTCCAGATGCACTCTTGACTTTCCTTCTTCTTCATCCGGATCTGCCTCCGGAATAGCCGAGATCAACGCCTGTGTATACGGATGGACCGGATGATTATACAACGCATGATTACCGGCAAGTTCTACCATAACCCCCAGATACATAACGCCCACCCTGTCGGAAATGTGCTTTACCATAGACAGGTCGTGGGAGATAAACAGGTACGTCAGTCCCATCTCTCGCTGCAGCTTGATCAGCAGGTTTACGATCTGTGCCTGGATCGATACGTCAAGAGCAGAGATCGGCTCGTCACAGACAATGAATTTCGGTTCCACGGCAAGCGCCCTCGCGATTCCCACGCGCTGCCGCTGTCCGCCGGAGAGCTCATGGGCAAACCGATTGGCATACTCCGCATTCAGTCCCACCTTGTGAAGCAGATCGTTCACCTTCGCCTCTTTCTCCTTCTCCGACATATGGAAATGCACATTCATTCCCTCGGTAATGATCTCTCCGATAGTCATACGGGGATCCAGAGATGCATACGGATCCTGGAAGATGATCTGGGCATCCTTGCGGAATCCGAGCAGTTCCTTTCCCTTAAGCTTCGATACGTCTTTTCCCTCAAACAGCACCGTACCGCCTGTGGCTTCATATAGCTTCACCAGTGTACGTCCGCAGGTCGTCTTACCGCACCCGGACTCACCAACCAGCCCGAGAGTCTCGCCCTTCTTAAGCTGGATATTTACGCCGTCTACCGCTTTTAACGTCTGGTTCTTGCCTGCCTTGAAATATTTACACAGATTCTTCGCCTCTACGATATATTCACCCATTATTTATCCCTCCTATCATAAAACGACTCTACCTTCGGAGCCTTCTCATGCATCAGCCAGCAGGATACCTTGTGTGTATCGCTAAGAACCGTCTCCTTAGGCTTACATTCTTTACAGATAGGCATACAGTACTCGCATCTGTCTGCAAATGGACAGTGATTCAGCGGAAGCAGCAGATCCGGCGGCGTCCCGCCAAGGGCGTAGAGTTCTTCTTTGGATTCGCTGCCAAGCCTCGGCACAGACCGAAGCAGCGCCCAGGTATATGGATGCTTGCTCTCGTTAAAGATCTCTTTCGTCGTTCCCCGCTCTACTACCTCTCCGGCATACATCACCTGGATACGGTCCGCAAAATTAGCCACAACGCCCAGGTCATGGGTAACCAGGATGATCGCTGTGTTCATCTTGGTCTTTAACTCCATCATCAGATCCATGATCTGCGCCTGGATCGTTACATCCAGCGCCGTCGTAGGTTCATCTGCAATCAACACATTCGGGTTACATGCCAGGGCAATGGCGATCATGACTCTCTGGCGCATACCGCCGGACATCTCATGGGGATAATTATCAATACGTTTCTCCGGGCTTGGGATATTGACCAGCTTGAGCATATTGACGGCTTCTTCCTTTGCCGCCTTCTTATCAAGCTTCTTATGGATCATCAGACTCTCCATGATCTGGTTGCCCACCGTCATCGTCGGATTCAGGGAAGTCATTGGATCCTGGAAGATCATGCCCACTTCATCCCCGCGGAACTCACACAACTCCTTCTCACTCATCTTCAGTACGTCTTTTCCGTTACAGATGATCTTCGACTCCGGCTTGATCACTGCAAAAGGCGGTTTCAAGAGACGGAGGATCGACTTGGCAGTTACTGTCTTCCCGCATCCGGACTCTCCTACGAACGCAAGCGTCTCTCCTTTACTAAGTTCAAAGCTTACGCCGCGCACAGCCTTTACCTCTCCGGCATATGTATTAAAGGAAACATTCAAATTGTCAACTTCTAATATTTTATCTTTTTCCATATCCGTCTCTCCTATTTTCGTAATTTCGGATCCAGTGCATCCCGAAGGCCGTCGCCCAGCAGCGTGAATGACAGCATAGTAAGGGCGATCATCAGCGCCGGGAACAAAAGCTGGTAAGGGTAGAACATGAAGTTCTGCTGTGCTGCCGAAGCGAGCGCGCCCCAGCTTGTTGACGGCGGCTGGATTCCAAGTCCTACATAACTTAAGAATGCTTCTGAGAAAATATATCCCGGAATATCAAAGGTAATGGCAACGATGATCATTCCGATCGTATTCGGTATCATATGCTTTAATATGATCTTAATAGGAGCAACACCCAGCGCATTGGCTGCCAGTACATATTCCTGCGACTTAAGCTGCAGCATCTGGCCGCGTACAAGCCTTGCTATTCCGCACCACCCGGTAAGCGTCAGGGCGACCAGCATGGTTCCAAGGCTCTTGCTGTCTGTTACGACCGAGATCAGGATAACGATGATCAGGTACGGAATACTTAAGAGTACCTCTACGATACGCATCATGATATCGTCCACCGCTCCTCCGAAATATGCGGCGATTCCGCCGTAAATACTCCCCACAACACTGGCGATCACGGCGCCTAAGATACCGATGATGATAGAGACACGTCCCGCCTGCCATACTCTGGCAAAAAGATCTCTGCCCAGATCATCTGTTCCAAACCAGTGCTCCGCGCTTGGCCCCTGATTGATCGCATCTGAATCTATCTGTTCAAATTCATAACCGCTGATCGCAGGGCCGAAGATAATGAAAAAGATCAGTATCAGAAGAATGATCAGCGCCACAAACGCTACTTTATTCTCCCGAAGCCTTCTCCACGCGTCTCTCCAGTAACCGATCCGAGGCCTTGACGGTGCTTCCGCATCTTTATCAATTCCGATGATCTTGAATTTCTCATCAGGTATATTTTCCATCATATTTGTCACATCATGGTTCACCAACATCTGCTCTTCCTCCTACTTCACACGAATTCTCGGGTCCATAAGACTATACGCGATATCCACTGCAAGCTGTACGAATACGAACAGCGCGGCCGCAAAGATCGTTGTACCGATGATCATCGTATAGTCTCTGTCATTGATTGAATTGATATAGTAGAAACCAAGTCCCGGGATACCGAAGATCTTCTCCACTACGAAAGAACCGGTGAAGATACCGGACACCTGTCCCACCAGAAGTGTCATACATGGAAGGAATGCATTCTTAAGGACATGCTTTTTGACCACGTTAAATCTGCTGACGCCCTTTGCCTCTGCCGTGAGGATGTAATCCTGTCCCATGACATCCAGCATGTTGGATTTCACATATCGTGCATATGTCGCTATAGTTCCAAAACTCAGTACAATGATCGGGAGCACGATATTCTTCCAGCTTCCCCATCCCGTTGTCGGAAGCACCATCAGCTTCACGCTGAAGATGTACTGAAGGACGGATGCCAGAACAAAGACAGGCACCGTGATCCCAAGGATCGCAATAAACATGACAATATAGTCCGGCCACTTATTCTTATTAAGGGCAGCGACGATCCCCAGAAGGATACCGATGATAAGACCTACAACCAGCGCCATTCCGCCGGGTTTTGCAGATACCGCCGAATTGGTCATCAGCGTGTCTGTAACCTCGCGCCCCGGATATCTTAAAGACTCCCCCATCTCTCCTTTGGTGAGCAGATTCTTCATGAAGATCACATACTGCTCAGGAGTCGATTTATCCAGTCCATATTTTTCATAATAATTCTCTCTCGTCTGTTCCGGGAGATTCCTGGCCATATGCGCAAGGGGATCTCCGGGGATACTGTGCATCAGAAAGAATGTTGCCGTAATGACGATAAACAGCGTGATCAGCATATATCCGATACGCTTTATGATAAATTTTGCCATCTCTTCTCTCCCTTTTTCGTTCTGATTTCTTCTGTGCCCTTTCGGACGGGCTTTGCCCGGCAAAGTACAAAAAAAGATACCATCGCCTGGAAGCAGGCGACGGTATCTTCATGCTACCTATCTTCCTTCAATATATACATACTTCAATCCAGAAGTAGATGTGAACTTCTCGTCCACATTCTTTACATAGCTGTAGCGGAATATATGCTGCATCTCATTGACAAGCGGACAGATATTGCATCCCTCGTTGAACAGGATCTGCTCTGCCTGGGAATAAAGGTCTACTCTCTTCGCCTCATCCATCTCTTTTCCTGCCTGATCGATCAATGCATCGAACTCCTCGTTCGACCAGCCTGTCGGGATATTACTGGAATTCTCTGTGGTAAACAGGGAGATCATGGACATTGGGTCGTCATAATCCGTACTCCAGGTCATGTTAGCCATCTGGTACTCACCGCTGTTAGTCTTCTGCTGGAAAGTGGACCACTCGTTGAAATCCAGTTCAATATTGACGCCCAGGACGTCTTTGTACTTCTGCTGAACATATTCTCCGTAATTACGCGCCCACTGGGTTGTCGCGCTCAGAGAATATTTTACCGTGATCTTGGAAGGATCGCTTCCCAGTCCCAACTCGTCCATTCCTTTAAGAAGCAGCTCTTTTGCGTCCTCTTCCTTCGCTATCTTCTCAAGCGGAGCCTCTACCTGATCCCGGTAATCGCCAAGCTCTCCTGTGGAAACTGCCTGCGGAACCCACCAGTACGCCGGGATATGCATATCCTGATAGATCGTCTTCGCCATATCCTCTCTGTCAACGGCAAGTACGAATGCCTTGCGCACATTCAGGTTGCTGAACAGTTCGTCATTCACATTGAAGAAATCATAACGCATGGAAGGAATCACTGCATCGATTCTGTCCACACCTTCCTTTTTGTCAAAACGGTTCACCCATTCCTCCGTACCCGTAGAACACCAATCCAACTGACCGCTGTCAAAGGAGTTGAACACAGCCGTCTCATCATTGATGATCGCATAATTAATCTTATCAAGCTTCACATTTTCAGCGTCCCAGTAATTCTCATTCTTCACCAGCTTAATCTCAGAATTATGTGTCCAGCTCTCAATCTTAAAAGGTCCGTTTCCAACGAAATTCTCAGCCTCTGATCCATAAGTCTCTCCGTACTGCTCCGCGAAATCCTGACGTACCGGATAACATGCCCTCGTATCGGTCAGCGACATAAAATACGGGGTTGGAGCTTCCAGTGTGATCTCCAGCGTCTTGTCATCGACTGCTTTCACACCAAGTTCCTCCACAGAAGCTTCTCCGTTCACTACCTTGCTTCCGTTCTTGATGAAGCTGGCTGTAAAGAATGAGTTCGGGGAACCTGCGTCCGGGTTCAATGTCTGTGTAATACCATAAGCATAGTCTGCCGCTGTTACTTCCTGACCGTCAGACCACTTATTGTCACGGATCTTGAATGTCCATACGGTGCCGTCTTCATTAGACTCCCAACTCTCGGCGCCCGCCGCCTCCCTTACCTGCTCTCCGTCCTTTTCAACCAGACGTGTCAGCGGCTCCATGGTGTTGATCAGGATGCCTCGGCTGTAATTGTCATTTCCTTTGATGGAATCGAGTGTGGAAGGCTCTGTCTGAAGATAAGTATTATAATACTGCTCCTCTCCGCCTCCGGATCCTCCGGACCCTCCGGATGATCCTCCGTCGCCTTTTCCACATGCCGCAAGCGATAATGTCATTGTCGCCATAAGCAGTGATGCAATCAATTTCTTTTTCATAAATTGACCTCCTTTATGCTTTTGGTTTATTTAGATATATACATTGTCTATATCTAATATATCTTTTGTCTATTATAGCAAATACTATAGTTTTTGAATATAGATATTCAAAAAAATATGCAATTTTGTACAAATTGCATATTTTAAACTATAGTATTTATTATATTTTACCAAAAAACTAATCCATCACTAATTAGGCAACCCTGTCCGCATATCCGGCGATCCGGGAACAGATATTAAAAAAGTTCGCCAAACTCCTTTCCCACTACACCCTCTTCCATACCGCCCTCGATCTTAACCGCTGACACCAGCATATTGATCATGGCCATAGGCGCAGAAGCCGTATTCAGAAACATCCTGGTCGTACTGCGGACTGTCAGAAGCTTATCCGCATATTTCGCTACTCCCGCTCCCGGACTGTCCGTAATGCCGACTATCTTCGCTCCCTTCATCTTCGCATACTTTGTCATCTGTTCTGTCATAAAGTAATAATCTGGAAATGAAATCGCCACAAACAATGTATCTGCATCCAAAGCGGGGAGGACAGAGTAGACACTTTCATTCAACTCAGTATTAACGATCATAGACGGAATCTGTGATCCTGCAAGATCTGAGGCAAGCCACTGACAGAGGATATGGGATAACCCTCTCCCGCATAATATGATCTTATGGTATTCAATGAAAAGCCTTGCCGTCTCCATAACCTGACGGCAGTCAAAATTCTTAATGTACTCTTCTATAAGGCACCGTTCTTCCATACATATCTCTGTTAGCAGACGCTCTTTATCACTCAGCTCATATTCGGGCAGCGCAGTATTAAAATAGTCGTTCTGTTTATATATATCCATCCGCCGGTTGACATTGATATACTTACGTACTTCATATTTCATTTCATTGAAGCTCTTATATCCCAGAACCTTACAGGTATTTAAGATGGTTATCTCTGTGATTCCCAGTTCCTTATTCAACTCCTTTAACGTGACAAATGCCATTGTGTCAATATTTTTTCTCATATAATCGGCAATCCGTCTTTGTTTCTTTGTCATAGAAGGATATGTTTCTTCTATCCGCATCATAATATCCTTGTTCATTACTTTGTCCCATCCTAATATGCTAAACACTTTAGTTCGTTATCGTGTTATTATACTATCAATTTAAAATTTGCGCAATAGATAAAAACCATATGAACAAACCATGAACAAACCACAGTGATAACTAAGCAAAAAGGCTGCGCATGCTAAGCGCAGCCCCTCATTTTCACCGCCCGTGTCGCGATAAAGCTTGGCGCTCTGTCAGGATGAATCCCACCTTACGGCAGCTTCTTAAACTCTGCCTTGCGCCCAACAAACTCTGTATAATACCGAAATCCGCAGCTCTTCAAGATCTCCGGCACCTTCTGGAAGTCATAGGCGACGTGCTCCGGCTTATGGGCATCTGCCCCGATCGTCAAGATCTCCCCGCCAAGCTCCCGATAACGCCTAAGCACATCCTTATGCGGATGTGCGTAAGGAAGGCCGTATTTTAGCCCCGCGGTATTCAGTTCGATCCCTTTCCCGTGCTCGATCAGATACCGCAGGATCTGATCGATGATATCTCCAAATCTTCTATAAGAATATTCCTCTTCCTTATGCCTTCCATAGCGGGTCACATAGTCCAGGTGTCCCAGCACATCGAAGTCCTCCACCTTCCGGATATTCTCATAGGTCTCCAAGAAAGTCTCTTCATATGCATCCGCATCACTGCGCCCTTCAAAGAACTCCTTATAGTACGGATCCCTGGAACCAATCAGATGGACGGATCCAATCACGAAATCAAACGGATTCTGCCCCACATACTCCCGGTAATAGGCACCAAGATGCGGCTGCAATCCGATCTCCACACCGATCCGCACCGGAATCCTGGTCCGGTATTGCTCCTGCAATACCCTCATCCGGTCAAAATATTCCTTCACGTCGAAGGTCCACTGGTTCCCTTCACTTATATAGTCCTTATCCTCATGGTCCGTAAAACAGACCGCATCTAATCCCTTCGCAAGGGCGCTGTCTATCATATCCTCCGGATTCGCATCAGAATCCAAGGAAAATCCTGTGTGCATGTGGCAATCTGACAGCATAATCTCACCTTCTCAACTCTTTAATATCGTGCCGGATTCAGTATAACATAACCGGATACCAAAGTCTATGCTATTTGACGAAGGAAAGAAAGCTATGGAATACCTCTACGCTTCCCCGGTTGCCACGATATCGACACCGGTGCCGCACACATTCTCGATCAGTACATCATACACCCTAACCGGCGCTTCTGCCGCACTTCCCCGAATCGCCTCCATACAATCCATGATCTTCTCCTTCGGCACCGGTTTGGCGGAGCGCACCGGAATCACCGGATTCTTCCCGCCCTCAAGCCTCATCGTAGTCGTAAGGATCCTGACCGGATGTGCGAATTCAGCGGATGCGTACTGCTCCCCTCTCTTACAGGTATGCCCGGTGATACTTTCGATCTTCTCACCCTCTCCTTCCACGGTGATCCTGCATCCCATCGGGCATACAGTACAGATGATCTCCTTCTTCATAACGGTTATCCCTCCTTTACCACCTCAACGGTCACTTCATTCTCTTCAATATCCTTCGTATGGATCTCTATATGCTCCATCTCACCCGGGTTCACCCGCGCCGCTTTCCTTGACGCTAATATCTTATCCCCTGACTTTGCCCGGATGGTCACCTTCTCATCTGGATGAAGCACACGGAAGTAGAGGCTCACCGTCTCGTCCTCATCTGCAGCGCTGACCGACTGGGGACACAGATAACGGACATTTCCGCCCGGCATATTTTCCACTCTCTTTGTCTCCCTGGCAAGACATCCCATCGCATATCTTGCGGCATAAGCTCCGGCCCTCCGGCTCTCCACGCTTACATTATCCGCTAAATCGTTGACATGCACCACATTGCCGCAGGCAAATATATTCTCTGCGGAGGTCTGCATATACTGGTTCACCTTCGGCCCGTTGGTGACCGGGGAGATCTCTATATCAGCCTTCCTGGTAAGTTCATTTTCCGGGATCAGCCCTACAGACAGCAAGAGCGTATCACATTCCAGATATCTCTCGGTTTCTTTTATCGGCTTTTTATCCGCGCCCACCTGCGCGAAATGGACTCCTTCCACCCTCTGATAACCGTCGATCTTCGTGATGGTATGGGACAGATACAACGGTATGCCGAAATCATCCAGACATTGTACCTTATTCCTCGTAAGCCCCGCCAGATAGTCCATCAGCTCGATCACCGCCAGAACCTCCGCGCCCTCAAGTATCATCCTGCGCGCCATGATCATCCCGATATCCCCGGAACCAAGGATCACGACCCGTTTTCCCACCATCTGGTTCTGGCGGTTTACGAGCCTCTGGGCGGCCCCGGCCGTGTAGACTCCTGCCGGACGACTTCCCGGTATCATAATATTGGCCCTCGTCCGTTCTCTGCATCCCATGGCAAGGATGATGCTTGCCGCATGGACCGTCGTCAGACCATGCTCCCGGTTCACACAGAGAATCTCTCCTTCCTCCTTCCTGATCTCAAGAACCATAGAATTCAGCAGGAATTCTACGCCCCTTTCGGCCGCTTCCCTGGCGAATCTTGCCGCATACTCTGGTCCCGTAAGCTCTTCCTTGAAATATGTAAGTCCGAATCCGGGATGGATACACTGCTGCAGGATCCCTCCGATACTCTCATCCCGTTCGATCACCAGAACTTCCCCGGATCCCTCTTTCTTTGCTGCAACGGCTGCCGATAAACCTGCCGGGCCGCCGCCGATCACCGCTACGTCACATTCTACTCTATACATATCCATTCTCCCTCTGCTTTTTGTTCCTTCCGGTTACCATATAAGATCCTTTCAGATTCTTCTCCACCTGGTCTGCCGGAATCTCCAACTCCCTTGCCAGGATCTCGATCACCTTCGGACCGCAGAAGCCTCCCTGGCACCGTCCCATTCCGGCTCTTACTCGTCTTTTCACCGCATCCACGGTTCTCGCTCCAAGTGGCCGGCGGATCGCATCTACGATCTCGCCTTCCGTAATAGTCTCACAACGGCAGATGATCGTTCCGTACAGAGGATTCTCCCGAATGACGGCCTCCTGTTCTTCCTCCGTCATCTTGTGGAAACACGGAATTCCCTTCCTCGTCTTCTTGAAATCATCCTTTAAAATGAGATTTAGCCCGATCTCTTTTAATTTTTCCGTCACATATTTGCCCATGGCTACGGACAGGGTAAGCCCCGTTGAACGCACGCCCGACAGGTTCACATAGCCTTTCAGATCGTCATAGACATCCACATGAAGCCCCTCCGGATTCCGGTTAGGGCGAAGTCCGCTGTACTGTGTGATGGTATCCCGGATATTGACACTAGGGATCATCTTCCTTACATCCTCATATATGCTGTCAAGCCCCTCGGCCGTCACGGACACATCCACCTTGTTATCCAAATCCTCAGCCGTAGGTCCCACCAGCATATTGCCGTGGATGGTCGGCGTCATTAATTTCCCCTTTGTGATCTTCGTCGGGATCGGCAGTACGATATTCTTTACCTTACAATTCGTATTCTTATCCAAGATATAGAACTGGCCTCTTCTTGCCACCACCTTATAATCCGCCTTCCCGACCATTGCCGCGATGTCGTCGCAGTGGAGGGCGGCGGCATTTACCACATAAGAAGTCTCGATCTCCCCCTGTGTTGTCACTACCGCAGTCACAGATCCCTCCGCAGTCCTGATATCGGTTACTTCCGTGTTCAGCATAAAGTCTACGCCGTTTTCATTTGCATTTTCCGCAAGGGCCTGCACGAGGATGAACGGGTCGATAATGCTCTCACGCGGGATATATAACCCCCCTTTGACTTCCGGGTTCAGCTCCGGCTCTTTCAGAAGAAGTTCCTCTCTGGACAAATACTCCACGTCATACACATGGTTCTGGAATGCCTTCTCCTTGATCGCCGGAAGCTTCTCGAACTGTTCCCCGGTAAATGCCGGCAGCACCGCGCCGATCCGTTCAAACGGGATGTCCAGATCCTTGGTCAGTTCATCATACATGGGATTGGCAGCCACCACAAGCTGAGACTCCAGCGTACCCGGCGCGGCGTCATACCCAGTATGGATGATGGCGCTGTTGGACTTAGACGCGTCTCCGCCGATATCATCCCTCTTATCTACCACCGTTACATGGACTTGATATTTGGACAATTCCCTTGCGACGGCGCAGCCCACTGCGCCTGCTCCTATCACTACTACATCTGTCTTCTGCATGTTTCTCCCTCCTGTTTTCTGCCTGCGGCCAATCTGCACAGCAAACCGGCCGCAGGCCATCAAGCTTAATTCTCTTCCCAGTCCTTGGCACGCTCCACCGCCTTGTGCCATTTATCCAGAAGCTTCTTCCTGGTCTTCTCATCCATGGACGGCTCATAGCGCTTCCTTAATCTCCATTTGCCCTTGATATCATTCAGGCTCTTGAACTCACCGACACCATAGGCAGCCAAGTACGCCGCCCCAAGCGCCGTCGTCTCCGTGATCTCCGGAACATCCACCGGAATTCCCAGGATATCCGCCTGGAACTGCATCAGGAATTCATTCACGGAGGCTCCGCCGTCCACCCGCATCACTTCGATCTCAATACCGGAATCCCCAATCATCACATCCAGGTTATCCTTCACCTGATACGCCATACTCTCAAGCGTCGCCCTCACAATATGCTCTCTCGTGGTTCCTCCAGTCACACCAACCATCGTTCCTCTCGCATACTGATCCCAATGGGGCGCCGCAAGACCGGAGAATGCCGGCACGAAGAACACTCCGCCCGTATCCTCCACACTTTCTGCCATCGCTTCCGTATCCTTCGCATGCTCGATAATCCGAAGCTTATCCCTAAGCCACTGGACTGCCGCCCCAGCGATATAGATCCCGCCATCCAGAGCGAAGGTCATATGCCCCTGATCCAATCCCCAGCCTACCGTAGTCAGCAGCCCGTTTGCCGAATAAATAGGCTTATCTCCTGTATTCATCAGCATGAAACAGCCGGTTCCATATGTGGTCTTAACCGTTCCCGGTTCAAAACACGCCTGCCCGAATAGCGCTGCCTGCTGATCCACCACAGAGCCGGAGATGGGGATACCCGCGCCGAAGAAATCCAGCGGATCCGTATATCCATATACCTCGGCGCTGTCCCTGATCTCTGGAAGAATGGATCTTGGAATCCCAAGGATATCAAGGATCTCCTGATCCCATTCACCCGTGTGTACGTTAAAGAGCATGGTTCTCGACGCCGTAGACTGATCCGTCACAAATACCTTCCCGTGAGTCATCTTCCAGATCATCCAAGTATCCAGAGTTCCCGCATTGATCCTGCGAGCCTCTATCTTCTCCTTCACACCGGGTACATGGTCGATGATCCATCTGATCTTCGTCGCGCTGAAATACGCATCCACCACAAGCCCTGTCTTCTCGCGTATCATATCTCCGTGCTTCTCGCCGATCACATCGGCTTCCCTTGCCGTCCGCTTATCCTGCCATACGATTGCATTATAGACCGGCACTCCCGTCACATTATCCCACAGCACCACGGTCTCCCCCTGATTGTCAAGGCCGATACAGGTAACCTCTTCCATATTGATATCGGCCTCCTTTGCCGCCATATCTATGGATTCCAGTATCTTCTCCCAGATCTCCATAGGATCATGCTCTACCCATCCCGGCTGCGGGAAATGCTGTGTGTGCTCCTTATATCCCCTTGAGAGGCAGTTCCACTCTTCGTCAAGGACCAATACTGTCGTCCCGGTCGTTCCCTGGTCGATCCCCATATAATATTTACTCATTCTTCTCCTCCTCATTCATATTATTCGTCATCCAATATGCAAACACGATCGCGGCTGCACCCGCCGCAAGCTTTCCAACCACTACCGGTGTGATCATGGACGGCTGTACTCCCGCCGTGAATCCTAGATGGTCCCCAAGCGCCGCTGTTGCCGGAACCAGCCATGCCGTGTTGATAATAATCCCCCGTTTCTTCATATCTTTCATCATAGTATATACCGGTACGGAATTCGCAAGGGTGAATACGATTCCCGCCGCGCTGACCGCGTCCATTCCCATCTTCCTTCCTACAGCGTTCAACGGCTTGTCCAGAAGCTTCACCAGGATGGAAAGCACCGGGAAAGTTCCAAGGAGTATGATGGCGATCCCTGCGATCGCATCCATCCCTTCCATGATCGGCGCCATCCCTGGGATCAGGACAATCCCTGTAATGTGCTCGAATGCCGCTGCCGCCAAGCCGATATAGATGACAATCGTGATAAACTGCCCGAATATCGTACACCCCTTGATCATTTTCTCCGGGATCACCTTAAGCCCCAACGCAAGCAGTACGGAGATGATCAAGATTGGCAGCGTATTCATCAGAATCATCCCTAGAGCAAACCCTGCGATGAATCCGCCGATGATACAGCCGATCGGGATCGTGATCAGTCCAATCAGCAGTCCCTTGGAAAAATACTGCCGGTCGTCCTTCTCAATCAGTCCTAAGCCCACCGGAATCGAGAATACCAGCGTACATCCAAGCATGGACGCCACAATATTTCCTGCAAATAAACCTGCCTCTTGATTCTGCGCCAGCTCCATGGCCAGTGAATAGCCGCCCATATCGTTGGCAAGGATCGAACCAAACAGCGCCGGATCCGCTCCGATCGCCTGACACGCCGGTATGATCACCGGACCAAGCGCCTTAGAGATTACCGGAGCCAGACACACGATCCCTACCATCCCAAGCGCCAGGGAACCCATCGCCTGAAATCCTTCGTCGAACTTCTCGCCCAACCCAAACCGGTTCCCGATGATCTTGTCCGCTGCGCCGATCAGTGCGCCGAACGCCATCACCCATAAAATAATCTGATCAAATGACATCTTGTATCCTCCTTCATTTTTTTCACGGCCGTTTTTCTATTTCACAATCTATCACAATTATTATTTTTGTGCAAATCCACAATAATCAGATTTTTTGTGCATTTTATATTATTTTCAGCAAATAAAAATGTGGGAAAGTTACTTAATCGCAACTTATCCCACATATGTGTTACCTATATATCTATGTGACGATGATCTCAATCCCCCGCTCTCTTAACTCCTTTAAGATCTTCTTATCCGCCTTCTCATCCGTGATCAGACAGTCGATCCGATCCGGTGTGCAGACCTCGTTGAGCGCCTTGATGCCGAACTTGCTGTAATCCGCCATAGCGATCACCTTCTTGCTGTGCGTAATGTAATGCCGCCTCAGATTCGTCTCTTCGATATGATAATCCATGATCCCGCTCCTAGCGTCCAACGCCCCGACGCCCAGAAATAACTTCTCCGCATAGAACCGGTCCACCATATCCTCCGCCCAGAAGCCAGAACTTGTACCTTCCCCGTATCTCACCACGCCGCCAAGGATGATCACCGTAATGTCTGCGTCATCCATCAGCTCCAGAGCTATCTTAAGAGAATTGGTCAATACCGTGATCTTCTTCTTACCCTTAAGGAATCTTGCGAATTCCAGCGCCGTCGTCCCGATATCAATGATGATTGTCTCCCCGTCCTCCACAAGCGATGCAGCCCTTCTGCCGATCAGCAGCTTTTCCTCATAATTCTTAATCTCCCGGTAAGAATAATCCGGCTCGATGCTGTTCGCAACATTTAGGACGGCGCCTCCATGTATCCGCCTGATCACACCGCTTTTTTCCAGATCCGTCAAATCCCTGCGTATGGTTTCCATCGAAACCTGAAAAAGCTCCGACAATTCATTCGCCTTTATCACCCGGTTCTCTGCGGCCAGACGGATGATCTCATCTTTTCTCTGTAATTTCATGGACGGAATTTCCTCCTGATTTATCGTGCCAAACGCCAAAATACCACATCTTATCCACATATATTTTGTAACTTTCTCACAAAAATATATGGCTATAGAAATTTCTCCAACCTGCCGCTAGAAGCTTACGCTGCTCCGGTGATCGTTCCCCCGCCCAGCACGTGTTCTCCATCATACAGCACCACCGCCTGTCCCGGAGTGACCGCACGCTGAGGCTCCTCGAACACACACCGAATCTCGTCCGCACCTGTCTTACACACCCTGCACCAGGCGCCTTTGTGATTATAACGGATCTTAGCCCAGACTCTTCTCTCCTCTGTCAGATCCTCCACCGACATGAAATTCACCCGGTTTGCCCGTACCTCGTAAGCCAGAGATTCCTCATGCGTCCCGATTACGACCTCGTTGGTCTCAGGACGGATCTCAAGGACGAATACCGGATGTCCAAGAGCAAGTCCTAATCCCTTCCTCTGTCCCACCGTGTAGTGAATGATCCCCTTGTGCCGTCCGACGACCGTTCCGTCAGACAAGACAAAATTCCCCGGTTCTATTCTCCTGCTCGTTCCAACACATCTCACAATATAGGACGCATAATCCCCGTCCGGTACGAAGCAGATATCCTGGCTGTCCGGCTTATCCGCTACCCTAAGGCCGATGTCGTTCGCCATCTTGCGGATCTCCTCCTTGGTATACTCTCCCACCGGCATCAGGGTATGCGCAAGCTGCTCCTGTGTCAGATTATAGAGCGCGTAGGTCTGATCCTTGGCGACGTTACTGGAGGTTCTAAGCGCATATCTGCCGCCTGGCAGACGATCGATCCTGCCGTAATGCCCGGTCGCGATATAATCCGCGCCGATCTCCATACTTCTCCTTAGAAGTGACTCCCACTTCACATAACGGTTACAGGCAATACAGGGATTCGGCGTTCTTCCATGAAGATATTCGTCTATAAAGTAATCGGTCACGTTCGCCTTGAATTCCTCCCTGAAGTTCATCACATAATACGGGATCCCAAGGGAAGCCGCCACTCTTCTGGCATCCTCCACCGCGCTGAAACCGCAGCATCCGCCCTGTTCCTCCTGAGTCTCTTCCCCTTCCTTCTCCCAGATCTGCATCGTGACCCCTGTCACGTCATAGCCCTGTTCCTTTAACAGCCAGGCTGCCACAGAGGAATCCACCCCTCCGGACAGCCCGACTACCACTTTCTTCTTATCCATAAAAATTAATATTCCTCTTCTTCCTCCTCATCCTCATGAATATCCGACTTCGGCTTCTCAAGCCCTTCGATCTTGATCCCATGCTTCTCTGCATAATCCCACAGCGCCGCATGGATCGCTTCTTCCGCAAGCAGCGAACAGTGCACCTTCACCGGCGGCAGCCCATCAAGCGCCTCCATCACCGCCTTATTCGTCACCTGAAGCGCATCATAGATAGATTTGCCCTTCACAAGCTCCGTCGCCATGCTGCTCGTCGCCACGGCGGCGCCGCACCCAAAGGTCTTAAATTTCACATCCTGTATGATCTGATCATCATCAATATCCAGATAGATACGCATGATATCACCGCATTTTGCATTGCCTACCGTACCTACCCCGCTGGCATCCTCGATCTCTCCTACATTCCTTGGATGCTGAAAATGATCCATTACCTTCTCTGTATACATTCCTGATTCCTCCTAAAAAATCTTTTTTATCGTAACAATTCGGATACCTTCACTGTTACAGGCATCTTACTTCTTCTCTTTCTTAAGAAAATCCTCATAGAGCGGCGACATATTCCTAAGCGTACCCACGATCTCTTTTAAGCAGTCCACTACATAATCAATCTCTTCCTCCGTCGTCTCGTCGCTAAGCGTCATCCTAAGAGACCCATGGGCGATCTCATGGGGAAGCCCGATGGCAAGAAGCACATGGGACGGATCTAACGACCCGGAAGTACATGCTGAACCGCTGGACGCACAGATCCCCTTGCCGTCAAGCAGGATCAGAAGCGACTCGCCCTCCACGAACCGGAAGCTTACATTCACATTATTCGGAAGCCTGTCCGTCTTATGTCCGTTCAGCCGGCAATACGGGATCTCCTCCAGGATCCGGCTGATCATATGGTCGCGCAGCCCGCTCTCCTTCTCTGCCCTCGCTTCCATCGTCGCCGCAGCCCGCCGTACTGCCGTACCAAGTCCGATGATCCCCGGCACATTCTCCGTACCGGCACGGCGCTTCCGCTCCTGGGCTCCGCCGTGTACGAAAGAACGGATCTTCACACCCTTGCGGATATATAAGAAGCCGATCCCCTTCGGTCCGTTCAGCTTGTGTCCGCTGGCGCTCAGCATATCGATATGGCACTCATCCACATGGATCGGAACTTGGCCAAATGCCTGGACCGCATCGGTGTGGAACAGAATCCCCTTCTCATGGGCGATCTTGCCGATCTCACGAATCGGCTGAATGGTTCCGATCTCGTTATTGGCATACATCACCGAGATCAGGATCGTGGTCGGCCGGATCGCTTTCTTCAGATCATCAAGCCGCACCTTCCCGTCCTCGTCCACATCCAGATAAGTGACCTCATAGCCCCTCTTCTCCAGATATTCTGCCGTATGGAGGATCGCATGGTGCTCGATCTTCGTCGTGATAATGTGATTCCCCTTATCTCCGTAAGCTTCCGCAGCCGCCTTAAGCGCCCAGTTGTCGGATTCTGATCCCCCCGCTGTGAAATAGATCTCGTTGCTCTTCGCGCCAAGCACTTCCGCGATCACGTCCCTCTGCTCGCTGATCGCCTCCTTATTGCCGGAAGCAAATGTGTATACGCTGGACGGATTGCCGTAATTCTCTGTAAAATACGGAAGCATCGCTTCCACTACTTCCGGCGCTGTCTTCGTCGTCGCCGCATTATCCAGGTAAATGAATTTTCCCATCTCTATTCTCCTCTTCTCTATTGAATTTATACATTACACTTCGGATTCTCCAGTTCACCCTCCGGATTCAGCCGTCTGCTCTCCCGGACCAGTTCATCTAACATCATCCGATCCACCGTCTCGTTAATGCTGTCATTGATCTTCTGCCATACATACTTGGTCACACAGCCGTCCGAAGCCATACATCCCTCTTCGGAATAGAACGCCGCGCATTTGACCGGCTCAAGGCTCCCTTCCAGCGCACGCAGCACATCTCCCACGGAGATCTCGCATGCGCCTCTTGCCAGGATATATCCCCCCGCCGCACCGCGGATACTGCACACCAGCCCCGCCTTCTTAAGAAGCCCGACCAACTGCTCCAGATACCGCTCCGAGATATCCTGCCTTGCCGCAATACTGCTGATGGAGACCGGCTCCTTCTCACTGTATCTGGCAAGATCTATCATGGCCCGAAGGCCGTATCTTCCCTTTGTAGAAAGCTTCACTCACTCACCTTCATTCCAGTTAAACATTTTTAATTCCTAGCAAATTGCTAGGATATTTCCATATGTAGAATAGCACTGCTTTTTTGTTCTGTCAAGTCCCCTTTTGGAATATGCTGTAATAATACGATAAATCAAAGGAGCCCGCCATGTCACGAAAACGTGCAATCATCAAAGGGACTTTTATCTTAACACTGACCGGATTCGCTACCCGGTTTATGGGATTCTTCTACCGCATTTTCCTGAGCCACACCTTCGGAGAGGAAGGAGTCGGCCTGTACCAGCTTGTATTTCCTATCTACGCACTCTGCTTTTCCCTAACCTCCGCCGGCATTGAGCTTGCTCTGTCCCGCTGTGTTGCCGCCCGGATCACACAGGGAAAACGCCGGGAAGCAAGGGAGATCCTATATACAAGCCTTCTCCTGTCCGTCTCCCTCTCTGTTATCGTCACTCTTCTTTTACAGAAATACGCCGTTCCCATATCCGAAGTTTTTCTTAAGGAACCGCGGTGCGAAAACCTGCTCATCATCCTCTCCTATGCATTTCCGTTTGCATCTGTTCATAGCTGTATCTGCGGCTACTACTTCGGGCTGAAGCAGACCGGAATCCCCGCCATATCCCAGTTCATAGAGCAGACCGTACGGATCTTCAGCGTCTGCCTGCTCTATCTGTACGGAATCAACCACGGGATCCGTTTTGGCGTCGCTATCGCCGTTACAGGCCTGATCGCGGGAGAGATCGCTTCTTCCGTCTTCTGTCTCAGGGCTTTGACCGGCAAAAAAGTCTTAAAGACCCTAGCGCGGTTCCGCCTGCGCGGTTCCTTAAGGCACAGCCGCGAACTGCTTACGCTCTCCGTCCCCTTAACCGCAAGCCGGGTGCTCTTAAATGTCCTGCAGAGCATCGAGGCCGTATCCATCCCTGTAAGGCTTCAAGCCCACGGAATGCCGCTCTCGGAAGCGCTTGGTACCTACGGGGTACTGACCGGCATGGCCCTGCCCTGCATCCTTTTTCCATCCGCGATCACCAATTCCGTATCCACCATGCTTCTCCCCACGGTGGCAGAGATACAGACACTCAACAACCGCCGGGAACTGTCCAATCTGGTAGGCAAGGTCACCTACTCCTGCATCTTTCTTGGAAGCATCTGCTGTGTAAGCCTTCTTACCTTTGGAGAATGGATCGGAGCCTTTCTGTTCCACAGCTCCATGGCAGGGGATTATATCATTACCCTAGCCTGGATCTGCCCGTTCCTGTACACCAACAACACCCTGATCAGCATGATCAACGGAATCGGAAAGACAACGCTTTCCTTCAGCATTAATTCTGCAAGTCTCGGCATACGGATCGCGAGCGTCTTCCTCCTGATCCCAATCTTCGGGATCGAAGGATATCTGTGGGGGCTTCTGGCAAGCCAGATCCTGATCTTCCTGTTCTGCCTGCTGTACCTGCAATATTATCTGCGGAAATCCAGCTGAAAGATCAGCAGCCTGCTCATTCATCCGCATAATTTTGAAATGTTTGTGAACATTCGGTATTCTCTGGACAGAAACCGCCAAATCCTTTAAAATAATTTCGTATAAGAATTTGGGAGGTTCCATAAAGACATCTATGAAGACACAGGAAAAGAATAAAAACGGACTCATATATTTCCTCCTGCTGCTGATCATCATCCTCACAGCTTTCGTTGCTCTGGGGATCCGGCAGCAGAAGGAAGCGGCCGAAGCTTCCGTCCGCGCCGCGAAGCTTAACCCTAAGCAGGTACAGGACATCGCATTTGGACCGGATCATGTGGACGACCCCCTATCCTCCATCCAATGCCAGAAGGACGGCAATGCAGACGACGGGATCGTAGCGATTGTCAACCAGCAGCTCGCGTTACTGCCGCCGTATCTCCAGGATGCATTTGTAAGAGAGGGCTGGGGTATCTATGTGACGGATAAGAATATCGGACAGACCTACTACAAAGGGAAATACAACCAGGTCATGGCGACCACAAACTACGAAGAGCAGCGTATCCTGATCGAATCACGGTCAGACGCTGCTTCTCAGTCACCCATCCACGAGATTGGGCATTGGTTTGATTTCTATGTAGGCCTTCCTTCCTATACTGACACATTCAAGTCCATCTACCAGTCAGAGAGCGCTTCCTTTATCCGGACATACGGATCGGACTGCGTAAGAGACGAGATGGAATTCTTCGCCGAGGGATTCTGGCAGTATATCATCGATCCCGGCAGGCTTAAGGCCGCAAGCCCCGGGCTGTATCAGATCATCCATGCCGAATACTGCCTGTCCCGGGTATTGCGGACATGGTATGAATACGGACTTCCGTCTGCATTATAGGCCATATATAATGCAGACAATACACTAAAGCGTCTTTAAGAACAATTCCATGATGATCGGGTTCACATAACACTCCAGCAGAATACCGACGATGATAAATAACACCATACTGATCATCTTAGACGGATTCCATTTGGCTTCCGGATAGGTAAACAGATACCACAGCAGAACCATGAACCCCGCCGCATAGAATACAAAATGCGGCGTCAACGCAATCAGGCACAGGATCAGCCCCTTAAGTCCCATCTTAAGGACAGCCGAAGTCATGATCATTCCGCCGCCAAAGCCTGTCCATGCCAGGAATCCGGCCGCGATCCCTTTCCTGAGCCTGGTACATCCAAGCGCCGCCACCAATATAAGAGGTACGGCACGGACTCTCACCACATACCACAGGTATTCTGTCATATCAATCTCCGCCTGACTGTACTGATTCAGGAAAAATTCACTGAAGATACCCATACCCGCGATCGTATCCTCTGACATCAGATTCGCATAGATGATTCCGGCAAAAAACCCCAGCATACAAAAAATGATCAAGAACTTCTTGTTCTCATGTATCCTCACAAGCATTCCTCCCACTGTTACAGATACTTCATTATATGCCGGGGAAATAAATATATTCGTTATACTATCTCAGATATTTCGATTCGTAAGCCAGGATCGCCGCAATGGTCTTGGAATCCTCGATCTTCCCAGTGAAGATCATCTCTTTCAGCTCCTGGACAGAATACGCCTTCACATCCACGAATTCATCCTCATCCAGATTTTGATGGGACGGGATCAGATCCTTCGCCACGAAGATCTCCACCCGTTCATTACAGAATGCAACCGTCGTCCGAAGCGTGATAAGCCACTTAAGATTCTCGGACCGGTATCCGGTCTCCTCCTCCAGCTCCCTGCTTGCACACTCAAGTCCCGGTTCTCCCGGCGCGTCCAGCTTCCCTGCCGGAATCTCCAGAGTATCCCTCTCCAGCGCGTTCCGATACTGCTTCACCATCAGGAGACGTCCATCATCCATTACTGGTACGACAGCCGCCGCACCGTCATGATGAATGTAATCCCACACCGCATGATTGCCGTTCGCAAATTCCATATAATCCCGATACACATTGAGAATCGTCCCCTCATAGGCCAACTCCCGCTTTACGCGTCTCACTTCATCACTCATACTGTTCTTCCCTTTCTTTACCGCTTGACAACCGGAATCTGCGTGTCATCCTTCGCATCCAGATCCCTGATATATTTCCTTGTATCCCTGACGATCACATTCGACAGCAGCAATACAGCCACCAGATTGGGGATTGCCATCAGCGCGTTCAGCGTATCCGCAATCAGCCACACAAGATCAAGCGCTACCACCGGAGCGATCACTGCCACCGCGATATACAGGATACGGTACGGAAGCAGACCTGCCTTGCCCGAGAAATATTCCACGCACCGCTCGCCGTAATATGCCCATCCAAGAATCGTCGAATATGCAAATGTAATAATACCAAGTGTCAGTATGATCGGTCCGAGATACGGGATCTGTCCGAATGCCAATGTGGTAAGCTGCCCGCCGTTATCGATAGAATCCGCATTGATCCCCGGGTTCTTCATGATCGTCGTCACCAGCACCAGTCCTGTCATCAGACATACCACGACCGTATCCCAGAACGTTCCCGTGGAGGACACCAGCGCCTGGCGCACCGGATTCCTGGTCTGTGCCGCCGCTGCCGCGATCGGTGCAGAACCAAGACCCGACTCATTGGAGAACAGGCCCCTTGCTACTCCATACTGGATCGCCATCCGGATACCGCTTCCCACAAGACCGCCTGCCGCCGCGCCCGGTGCGAATGCAAGCTTGCAGATCACACGGAGTGCCGGGATTATGTAATCATAATTCATACACAGGATAATGATACAGCCAAGGACATAGAATACCGCCATAAACGGAACCAGTCTCTCGCAGACCCGTGCGATGGATTTGATGCCGCCAAAGATCACGATCGCCGTCAGCACGCCGATCGCGACACCGACAATGGTTCTTGGAATATGGAAGTTCGTATCACAAATCTCCGCAATGGCATTGACCTGAGTCGCACATCCGATCCCAAAGGATGCAAACGCTGCAAAGAAGGCAAATAACATTCCAAGCCACTTCATATTAAGCCCGCGCTCTAACGCGTACATGGCTCCTCCCTGCATACGGCCGTCTTCCGTCTTCACCCTGTATTTTACCGCGATGAAGGACTCCGCATACTTCGTCGCGATGCCGAACACACCGGTAAGCCAGCACCATAAGACTGATCCCGGCCCGCCAAGTGCGATTGCCGTACCGACGCCAACGATATTACCGGTACCTATAGTCGCCGCCAGCGCCGTCGTAAGCGCTCCGAACTGTGATACTTCGCCCTCCGCATCCGGATCCTTCGCAACCGACAGCCGGATCCCCTTGCTGACCGTGAATCTCTGGATGAATCCTGTACGGACCGTCATGAATACATGTGTTCCAAGCAGCAGGATGATCATCCCCCAGCCCCACACAACGCTGTTCACACTTTTTACTATTGCATTGATAGTATCATACATACTATTCCCCCTTTATGAATTCTTTATTAATTTAGAAAAACTCCAAGTATTTCCTTCCTTGGAGTTTTCTATCCGAAATTATTGCCAAATATATGCTTTATACTACCACACCTCTGCAGTGCTTGCAAGCATTCTTTGCAAAATAATCTGCGCTCCTTATCACATGCTTCGCCAGCACCGAAGAAGTGACGCTTCCCACCCCGCCCGGAACCGGACTTAAGTAAGCGGCCTTCGTCTCTGCCGCCTCGTAATCCACATCGCCGCAGAGCTTCCCGTTCTCATCCACATTGATACCCACGTCCGCCACGACCGCTCCTTCTCTAATCATCTCTCCCGAGATCATCCTTGCCTTCCCGGCTGCCGCCACCAGAATCTCGGCGTTTTGGCACTCTGCCTCAAGTTCGGCTGTCCGCGTATGGCAGATCGTAACCGTCGCATGCTCCCGAAGCAGCAGCATAGCCAACGGCCTTCCCACCACCATGCTCCTTCCTACCACGGTTACCCGCTTCCCCTCAAGTCCGATACCGTAATACCGAAGTATCTCCACAACAGCCTCCGCCGTACATGGGGCGAATCCGGTCTCATCTCCTGCGAATACCTTCGCGATATTCACAGGGCTCATGCCGTCTACATCCTTTAATGGATCAATCATCACCTTTACAGGATTCGCGTCCAGATGCCCGGGAAGCGGCTGGAATAACAGGATGCCGTGAATATTAGGGTCTGCGTTTACCCGGGAAAATGCCCGTTCAAATTCCTCCTGGCCGATATCCTCCGGCAGTTCCATTACCTTGCAGGTGATCCCCACAAGCTCCATCCGTTTCCTTGCTCCCCGTTCATAAGCCAGGTCTTCCGGACGCGCGCCCACTCTCACGATTGCAAGCGCGGGAATCACTCCTTTCTGCTTCAGCTCCTCCGCTTTCAAGATCAATTCTTCCTTCATAGCCTTCGCTGCGTCTGTCCCTTGCATGATCTTACTCATTTTAAACCTCTTTTCTGCCGACTGCTCCGTCCGCTTTCCGTCCAAATGGAACATTATCGGATCTGCGACATTACCGTTGAATAAATTCTGTCTTTGTATTTCTGCCCCTGCCGTATCATATCCTCTGCCTTCTTATCGATTCTCTGCGCTGTGATTTGATCCTTCATAAGCTTCGTATTGATAAATACATTCAGGGACGCTCCGTCAAGCGCGGCCTGCGCAAAGAGCACACCCACGCCGGCATCACTGATCACGATCCGGCTGCCCTTCTTACTCAAGATCTCCAGATCCCCCATTGCTTCCAGGATCCTCTCCATGATCTCAAGAGGAACCATGCTCGCCTCGTACAGCGCTGCTTCCAGAACACGCTCCTTCTCTTCCCGCTGCTCTGGCGTCTCCCTGGGAAGCCCATACGCCCTTGAGAGTGGTTCAAAGGCCTCGGCATCCTTATCGATCAGTTCTAACAACTGATCTCTCAATACTCCGAGACGGATCAGGATCTCCTTCATCTCCTCTTCCACTTCCGCATACCGCTTCTTTCCCACCGTCAGATTCGCCACCATCATTCCGAGCGCTGCCGCAAATGCTCCCGCCGCCGCACAGGCTCCGCCGCCGCCCGGAACAGGCTTTGCCGAAGACAGGCCGCCGGCAAATTCCTCTATACTGTTCTTACTCATCATGATATCCGCCGCTCCTTCCGCTTCTGAACCTTTACACCGAATCATATATACAGCGGATATCTCTCGCAGATCCGGTTGACTTCGCCGCGAATCTCCTCCGCCTTCGTATCATAATCCGTCACCGTCATCCTGATCAGCCTTGCGATCGTCTTCATATCCTCTTCCTTAAGTCCTCTTGTGGTAACCGCCGGTGTGCCGACACGGATACCGCTGGTCACGAACGGGCTTGCCGGATCGTTCGGCACCGCATTCTTGTTGACCGTGATATAGACCTCATCCAGGCGGTTCTGCAGTTCCTTGCCGGTAATCCCCATATTCCTAAGGTCAACCAGCATCAGATGATTGTCCGTGCCGCCGCTGACAAGATCGAAGCCTTCTGCTATCATCGCGTCTGCAAGCGCCCCGGCATTTTTCACAACCTGCTCCTGGTACCGCTTAAACTCCGGCTTTAACGCCTCCCCGAAACAGACGGCCTTTGCCGCTATGATATGCATCAGCGGCCCGCCCTGGGTTCCCGGGAAGATCGCCTTATCGATAGCCTTCGCATGCTCGTCCTTACACAGGATGATGCCGCCTCTTGGTCCCCTTAAGGTCTTATGGGTCGTGCTTGACACCACGTCCGCATAGGGAACCGGGCTCTGGTGGAGCCCTGCCGCAACCAGTCCGGCAATATGCGCCATATCTACGAATAAGTATGCCCCCACTTCTTTTGCGATATCCGCAAATATATCAAAACGTATCTCCCTTGGGTAGGCAGACGCGCCTGCGACGATCATCTTCGGCTTACATTCCCTGGCAATCCTTCTGATCTCGTCATAATCCAGGAATCCCTCATCATTTACATTATACGGTACAAAATGATACAGAAGCCCCGACATATTAACCGGAGAGCCATGGGTGAGGTGCCCGCCGTGCGCCAGGTTCATCCCCATCACCGTATCTTTCGGCTGCAGCAATGCCTGATAGACCGCATTGTTGGCATTCGCCCCGGAATGAGGCTGTACGCACGCATGGTCGCAGCCAAACAGTTCCTTCACTCTCTTGATCGCCAGCTCTTCCAGGATATCCACATGTTCGCAGCCTCCGTAATAACGCTTCGACGGATATCCTTCCGCATATTTATTCGTCGGAACCGTACCCATGGCCAGCATCACCGCCGGGCTTACGATATTCTCCGAAGCGATCAGCTCCAGGTTCCTTCTCTGCCGGTTCAGTTCCAAATCAAGCGCGTTTCCTATTTCTTCATCATAACCTCTGATGTAATCCATCACATCCTGAATCATGTTCATTCTGTTATCCTCCTCTTTTTCGTATTCCAATCCTAAAACAACACCTCAAATCCATATTTTTCATGCAAGCATGAAACGCATGACCTTGGGACGCTTATGATACACGGATTGTTCCGTGCAAATGCACTCTCACAATCCTAAAACACCTCAAATCCGCTCATTTTTCTACGAAAAATGGCTGCTTTTCGGTGTTTTGCGCGTCCCAAAATCATGCTTTTTCATGCAAGCATGAAACGCATGACCTTGGGACACTTGTATCATATTATATATCCATCACTGTCATTTATGCAACGTTTTTTGCAGCTAATATGTGTACTGGTACTCCACCCGGATAGAGTACCAGCCTATCCTATTGATCTTCCAGATTTCATTTTGACAAAAAAAGTTGTCAAAATTTCATCCAACTTATTGACAACTATATTTGTCAATGCTATACTGTATTTGACAAACAAAGTTGTCAAATACAAAAATCACAAAACGGCGTCGAAATACCAAACAGACAGGAGATGATGGATTGGCACTATTGAACTATCTGAAGGAATACCGCTCCCGGATGGGAATCAACCAGACGGAGCTTGGCAAACTTGCCGGAGTGTCCCGACAGACGATCAGCCTGATCGAAAGAGGCGATTATTCGCCGTCAGTAACCCTGGCATTGAAGCTTGCGAAGATCTGCCAGGTAACAGTAGAAGATATCTTTGAATATAAGGAGGACGAAGAATCATGACAAGAGATAACCAAGAACCAAAGAAAACGAATTCATACAAGAAAACGGGGCTCATCATGCTGGCAGCCGCATTGTTCGGTGCAGTCTTGGGATTGCTGTCGATGTTCCTGTTAGGAGGCAGGACTGATGATATCCAGACAGGAATGACAGATATCCTGTCCTTCATCCAGCGTATTATGCTGCCTGCCCTGCTGATCATCACTATAGTAACCATTATCTTAGGAGAACGCAGCATCCGAAGGCTCCGTGCTATCGGTGAGAAGATCCGTGAGACGGAGGACGAAAAATGCGACCGCTGGGAGTACGAGGAGGAGAAGACCGGGGCCTTTGGAGTTATGTCCAATATCTTGTCCCAGGTATTCTGTGTCCTGATATTATCCGCCGGATATTCCGTCAAATACATTACCGACGGCAACCATAAGAATATGCTGGCAGCCTGTCTGGTATTCCTTGGATGCTATGCCTACAACGGCTTCTACCAGACACGCTACATCAAGACAGTTCAGGCCATCCATCCCGGCCAAAAGGGCGACCCGTCATCCAGGAAATTCCGCCAGCAATGGCTCGACAGCTGTGATGAGGCACAAAAGGAACTGATCTACCAGAGTGCATATAAGACCTATTCCGCTATAAACACCTGGATCCCTATCCTGCTTGTGTTCACCATGCTCGGGCACCTGTTCTTCGATACCGGGATCATGGCGATCGTGGTGGTAGCCGTCATCTGGATCGTGGCAGCCGGTTCTTACCTGCATTCCTGCGTGAATATGAAAGGGGCGAAGCTTCGGGAATAAGTTTATAATGCGCATTGACATCATGCGCATTATAAGATAATATATAAATGCAAGGAGGATCACACTATGCCAATGAAACCAAGAGAGATGGAGAAGCTAATCCTTGCGGACGGATGGATTTTTAAGAACCAGGTAGGCTCCCATAAGAATTACATACATCCGATAAAACCTGGCAAGGTCACCATACCCTTTCATAAAGGCAAAGACCTTAACAGGAAGACAGAATATTCAATAAAAAAACAGGCTGGGATATCGTAGGCTCCCATTCCTTGTTCCCGAAGTAATCTAGGAGGTGAATATTATGCTATCCATGTACCCTGCTTGCTTCTTTCATGAAGAAGGCAGCTACTCTGTTGTGTTTCCTGATTTGAATTGGCTGGCCACACAAGGAGATACTTTTGAAGAAGCAATGGAGATGGCGGTGGACTGTCTGGCTGGATATCTCCATACATGCCAGATGGACGGAGATCCCATTCCTACCCCTTCCAGCTTATCTGATATTGATCCCATAGCAGTTGCTAAAGAGATCGATCCGGATACCCCCATGTGTGAAGCATTTGTCAATATAGTTTCCGTTGATGTTGACACATACGCGAAACAACATTTTGAAAAGGCCGTCAGAAAAACTCTTACCATTCCAGCCTGGCTTAATACTGCCGCTTTAGAAATGAACATCAATTTTTCACAGGTTTTGCAAGAAGCTCTGCTTGCAAAAGTAAAAGCCAGACAATCAAATTAGAGGCCTCGAAAGAGGCCTCTGTTATGTTATCTTATTCATGTCCCCCATTCCGGTGATGGTGTCTCCTCTGATGAGACGGCATTCCCCCGCCGTTCCCGTCACAGGAATCCAGATTACATCCGCCCGTATTCCCATCATACCCAGATTCATTGTCCGTATTCCCGGCATCTTCTTCATCATCCGTCTGCTCATACTCGCTGATCCTTGCATTGATCTCGGCCATGCTCATTTCCCTGCAGTCATCTACAGTCACAGAACTGTCATACTGGGATAACTGGAGATACGCATAATATTTGCCGACCGACAGGTCACTGTGATGCGCCTGAGACGCCATGTCAAGATCCACGCTGACATTCTGACAATGATGCCTCATATGCCCCGAACAGCGCCTTACTCCCTGCTCCAATTCCTGCCCACGCGTCTGATCCGCAGCCACCGCAAGGACCGGTTCCTCACCGTCCGCCAGATACGCGCGCATACCCTCGCACTCTATTACTGCATGCAGCGCATCCGTATACCTTTTCCATTTCAGAGACAATTCATCTAAGATCGCCTCTCCTTCCGCATTATACGCTTTGGCCGACACAACTCGGTCAAAACGGTTCAGCCCCAGCTCAATGGACGGATTGACATCGATACTTACATAAGAAACCGGCATCCGCACCCAGGAATATCCTGCCGCGCCTGCTGCGAGAATCAATACCACGCAGATCATTGAAACTGCATACCGCATCGCCGGACTGCGCCGCGGATATCTGTTGCCAGTCCGTCTGTCATACAAGAACTGCTTTGTCGATTCCTTAAGCCTTGCATCTGCCTTGATATTATCAAATGCATCCTGTATTTTATTAGTCAAATCCATCACCTCCCAGCTTATCTCTTAACATCATCCGCCCCCTGGAAAGCAGAGAATATACCGTATTCTCCTTTTTCCCGATTATGTTCCCAATCTCAGCCGCCGAGTATCCCTCATAATAATGCAGGTATATTGCGTCCTTATATTTCACCGGAAGAGACAGCACCGCCTCTAAAACCTCGTGGTCATCCCCGCTCTCCTTTGCCTCCGTCTCACTAAGCAGCTCCAGCGGAACCACATTGCGTCTGAAAAAATTCTTCAGATAATCTTTGCAGGCATTGATGGATACGCGGAGCAGCCATGCCTTTTCATGCTCGCTGTCGTAAAAGGATTCATTAGACAGCATGTATTTTAAGAAAACATTCTGGAACACGTCTTCCGTATCCGATTGATTCTTCAGATGATAGAAGCAGACCCGCCGGATCATATCGGCATACGTCTCCACGGCATGGTTGATCTCTGCCTCGCTCCGCATGACGCATCACCTCCTCATTTCTATAGAACGGCAAACAAGGCAGCGGCCATCACTGCCGCTGCCCCTTCCTTCACTCTGTACCATTGACTAACGGCGGCATCCATGTCCGCCCCCATGATGGCCTCCGCCATAGCCGCAGCCGCCATAGCCCTGACCGTTATAGCCTCCGCCGCCGTAACCCTGGTTCCCATAATTGCCCGTATCATTGTAGACCGGCTCATTGTAAACTGGTTCTGTATATACCGGCTCGTTATATACCGGTTCTGTGTATACCGGCTCTGTATAATTATTCGCCGCACCAGAACCTCCGCTGTAACCTGCCCCAGAACCCGCGCCGCTGCCCTGACCTGTGTAATTATCACATACGCCGTTCTGGTCTTCATCTACATAATTGCCGCAAGATCCAACCCAGTTGCCGTCTATGAAATTACAGTTCCCGAAATCACACCTGTCCGCCAAGCAGATCCCCGATGCCGGGCGCATATAATTCCTCGATACATCCACATATGAGCATGCCCTGAAATTGTGCAGCGGCATCCTACCCATGTACCCAGTCGAGAAATCTGACGCGAACACTGTCGTTCCCATTACCAACGATAATACTCCTGCTACTCCTAATATGGCCTTTTTCTTCATTTGCTTTATAACCCTCCTGGCAATTGCTTATTACTTTGTTCTACTTATAATACGATTGTCTTACGCAAATCCTTGCATGATCTGTAAATTATTTTCTAAATTTTCCATAACTATTCTACAATGCCTCCGACTAAAAAAGCAAGGCAAATTATATACTTTACCAGACAGCGCCTGTGTGATATAATCAGAATGCAACCAAACCGACTTGGCAAGATATGCGAATATAACTACCAGGAGGAAGCAAGAATGATTACGATGGAACATGTATGCAAATCGTACAAGATTGCAAAAAGAAACGCCGGCTTCGGCGAAGCTTTGAAAGCTCTTTTCCACCGGGAATATGAAGTGATCCGTGCACTGGATAATGTGACCTTTACCATCGGCGACGGCGAGATGGTCGGCTACATCGGACCCAACGGAGCCGGTAAGAGCTCTACTATCAAGATTCTAAGCGGAATATTAACCCCCGATCACGGAACAGTCCTTGTAGACGGCAGAGTTCCGTATAAGGACCGGATCAGGCACGTACAGGAGATCGGCGTCGTGTTTGGTCAGCGTTCCCAACTGTGGTGGGATGTTCCGGTCATAGATTCCTTTGAATTATTAAAGGACATCTATTCTATTACTGAACCCCTGTACAGACAGAGCCTTGAAGAATTAACCGAATTACTGAATCTGACGGAGTTACTGCGCTCTCCTGCAAGACAGCTTTCCCTTGGTCAACGGATGCGCTGTGAGATCGCTGCTTCTCTTCTGCACCGCCCGCGGATCCTGTTCCTTGACGAACCCACGATCGGACTGGACGCCGTGTCGAAGCTTGCCGTCCGCGACTTCATATTGAAGCAGAATCAGACCCACGGCACCACCGTGATACTCACCACCCACGATATGCAGGACATCGAAGCACTGGCAAGCCGTATCATCCTGATCGGAAAGGGACGGATCCTTATGGACGGTACACTTAATGATATCAAAAGAGGCGGTGAGAATATTGACGAGACGGTAGCCGAGCTGTACCGTACATACGATATCTGATATATTGGTATCATAGAGGACTACGAACATGAAAAAATATTTATCTTTCTTTCGATTGAGATTCACCATGGGCCTGCAATACAGAGCGGCCGCCCTTGGCGGAATCACAACTCAGTTTGCGTGGGGATTCATGGAGATCATGATATTCGCCGCCTTCTACCGGGCGGACGCAGGCGCCTTCCCCATGAGCTTTTCCGCTACTGCATCATACTTGTGGCTGCAGCAGGCATTTCTCGCCCTGTTCGCGGTATGGATGATGGAGAATGAGATCTTTGATGCCATCGTAAACGGAGATATCGCCTACGAGATGTGCCGGCCGGTCAGCGTCTACCGCATGTGGTTTGCAAGAAGTATCGCAACACGCCTGTCAAGAGCCGTATTAAGGAGCTTTCCCATCCTGATCGTGGCCGCCTTCCTGCCGCACCCTTACGGCCTTGCGGCGCCGGCAAGCCTTAAGCACTTTATCCTGTTTCTGGTCACACTGGTTCTCGGACTGCTGATGACCGTATCGCTCTGTATGCTGGTCTATATCCTGGCATTTTTTACCATATCACCTGCAGGACTCCGGCTGATATTCGATTCTGCTTCTGATTTCTTTGCAGGGGCATTGATCCCGCTGCCGTTCTTTCCGGAGAAAATGCAGCGGATCATGGAACTTCTGCCGTTCGCATCCATGCAGAATGTTCCTCTTAGAATCTACGGCGGAAGCATGAGCAGCTATGAGATGAAAAGGGCTGTATTCCTGCAGGTATTCTGGCTTGCAGCCATTACATTTGCCGGGAACGCGCTCTGCCGTCTGGCACAGAAACGGGTTACCGTTCAAGGAGGTTAATATATGAGATCCATCCGCCTTTATCTTCATTATGTGTCCATCAATATCCGGTGTGTAATGCAGTACAAGACTTCCTTTTTCCTGACTGCCATGGGGCAGTTCCTGGTCTCCTTCACCGCATTTCTGGGCGTGTTCTTCCTGTTCCAGAGATTCTCCAGGGTGGAAGGCTTCACCTACAGCGAAGTGCTCCTGTGCTTCGCCGTCATGCTGATGGAATTCTCCCTTGCGGAAATGTTCGCCAGAGGGTTCGACCAATTCTCCGGTATGGTCAGAAGCGGAGAATTCGACAGAGTCCTGGTGCGTCCCCAGAATGAGATCATCCAGGTATTGGGGAGCAAATTCGAACTCACCCGGTTCGGCAGAATGCTGCAGGCTGTTGTGATGTTCGTATACGGGATTATCCAGAGCGATATTGACTGGAGCTTTTCCAAAGTGCTTACCGTAATCTTTATGCTGATCGGAGGCACGGCTGTCTTTACCGCACTGTTCCTGATCTATGCCGCATTCTGCTTCTTCACATTAGAGAGCCTGGAATTCATGAATATCTTCACGGACGGCGCCAGAGAATTCGGCAAGTATCCCGCCGGCGTATACGGGGAGAAGATGCTTCTGTTCGCCACATTCATCGTACCTTATGCGTTGATACAGTATTATCCCCTGCTCTATATACTGGGGCGGAGGAAGGAACTGATCTTCATGTTCCTTCCCCTTCTGGCATGCTGGTTCCTGATTCCGGCTATACTATTCTGGAAGTTCGGCGTGCGGCACTACAAATCAAGCGGATCCTAATCATTCAGAAAGGAGACAGCCATGATCGGCAACAGAGACATTTTCCTGGATAGAACAGACGTGAGCAGATTCTCACTTCAATTGAACCACTGCGGAATACAGGAGTGCGCAGCCGGCTATTCCTATCATATCGACTCGCGTCCCTATCATCTGATCCATTTCATATTGGGCGGAAATGGTTTCTTCGAGACAGGACATAAGCTCTCCAACCTGCATGCAGGACAGGCATTCTATATCCCGGCAGGCGTATCCGCCAGATACTACGCCTCCCTGACGGATCCATGGACATACGGATGGGTCGGATTCTATACCAATACCGCCAATCCCTTTCTCTCCCTTTTATTCGGCGATGAGAACGTAATTGAATTCAAGATGCCTCTTAATGAGGTCGAGCAGAATCTCTTATCCATTATCTCCGTAACAGACAGGAGGGTCGCCGGCTACTCCCAATATGACAAAGACGTCTTCCCGGGCGAACAATTCACCACGATTCTCGGACTCTCTGATTCCCTGAAAGCAAACAGCCGGATGCTGAACTTCTTCTCTGATCTGTTGAGATCCCAGATTCCGGAGGATACGATCAACCCTAAGAAGAATTCCCCGGCACTCCTGGCAAAAGCATTCATGGATACCCATTACACCGAACCGATCAAGATGCAGGATGTTGCCGCATCCTTGAATATTCATCCCAATTACCTGTGCGCCGTATTCAAGAAAACATACGGACAGACGCCCAGTGATTATCTGCGCTCTATCCGTATGTCTCAGGCTTCTATGCTGTTGGATCTGACGGATTATTCTGTATCCATGATCGCCGGATCACTGGGATATGCCAATCCATTTCAGTTCTCGGCCGCTTTTAAGTCCTATTATGGGATGTCGCCTTCTGCTTACAGGAAAAAGAGGTAAGCATCTATATCTGCTGCAGCTTTACGAATTCTGCAAATCGCGGCAGCAACAGACGGATCTTCCCATATTCCCGGGTATCTATTACCCCCTTTCTCTTCAGCCGCTCACGGTATACCGCGAACAATTCTGACTTCATCTGCAATCGTTCTCTGATACAGAGTACCCTGCTCTCCTGATTTACCGAAATCTCAAGAAGCACCTTCTTATCCAGTTCAGAGAGTTCCGACCATATTTTCCCATAAACATATTCTTCCAGGTATTGGTCATATTCCGGCAGTATATCATCAATGTCTTTTTCACGGTTTTCCCAATAAAGATACCCTAATACCTGAAATGCAAAAGGATACCCCTTTGTCAAAACTGTCATCTTCTCTGCCGTCTCCATATCCAGACCGAATATATCCATGTAATGCTTTCGTACAGCCGTGTAATTCAAAGGCTCCAGCATAAGCTTGGGAGCCCGGTATAAGAATGTGAGAGACTTATCATTCTGCAGATCATATAGATTCTCATACAACCCTGTCATCAGCAGATATATGGGATAATCACGCCTAATGAAAATCTGGAAAGAACTTGCAAAAATCCTTATATTCTCTGAGTTAGCTGCTTCATCAATGGTGATCAGCAATCGTTTCCCATCCTGTTGGATCTGCTCCAGCATCCGTTCGATGACACTCTCTATATCTGTAACCGGAACAGCATCTTCAATGGACACTCCAAGCCCAAACGCCGAAAAATCCAATCTGGCCTTTAAAAATCTCGCATGCATCTCGGGAATGCCGTATATCTTTGCTGCCAGGCTTTGCAGCAAATCCCGCATAGGATTAAGTTCAACCACTATCCAGCTTTCATCCGCCCGTATTTCATCTGCTATATTCGTCATCATAACGGTCTTTCCAGATCCCCTGACGCCTGTGATCATAAAGATCTGATTAGAGGGAATCTCCGCATTAAAACTCTCTATAATCTGATTCGTCTGCATGATACGGGAAATGTACTGTAATGGCTTTTTCCCAAATGACAATGTAAAAGGATTGTTCATCGGCATCACCTCTTATATAACTCTATATAACCCTATATAACTTTTCATTTATTATATAACTTTATATAACTTTTTTCAACCGCATTCAATCATATTACCTTTGTTTCAAATACCGCTTCAACAAAAAAGCGCAGAAATACGGAAATGAATAGATCTTATCACTATACCCTATATTTCCCGATGTAAATTTTATCCCACAAGAGATATCCGGATATTTCTCACTCTCGATCAGCGTGCGGAGTGATTTTGACCTTCCGTTCGTTGATTTCACTTCAACCGGAATCAACCCGGACATTGTCCGTACAAAAAAATCTTCTTCCAAAGTGGAATCTTCGCGTTTATAATAATAAAGTTCATACCCACTTTTAACAAGCGCTTCACCGACCACATTTTCATAAAGAGCGCCTTTATAAACCCCCATATTCTTATTCGCCCGCAGATCATCCTGTGATTCGTCGTCCAACATAGAGACCAGCAGACCGCTGTCTGCAAAATACAGCTTATATTTCATTTCGTCATAATTCCCTCTCAGCGGTAATTCTGGGAAATGAAGGCAATAACAGAGATTGATAATTCCTGAATCATGCAGCCACTCGATACATCCTCTGTAATCCTTGAATCTCGCTCCCTTTGCAACCTTCGATATCTGGAACTTCTTGTTCTCTCTCGCAAGCTGAACCGGAATCTGGTTAAACACATTCAATATCCGTGTCTGATCCATTCCCTCCGCGTATTTGCGGATATCCTCCTTGTAATCTTCAATAAGCTGCCGCTGCGTAACCAGTGATCCCTCGAACGTATTCTTCAAAATGTAATCTCTCACGACTGCCGGCATTCCCCCCAATATACAGTAATCAAGAAACGCCCCGCTGCAAACCGACATCATTAGCTCACTTAAGGCTTTTTGCTCAGTCATATATTCTAAAAGTTCATCTATAAAAGAATCCTTATACCCCTTTGCCCATAAGAACTCTTCAAAATCCATCGAATACATCTGATAGTCCGTCTTGTAACCAACACTGTTACTTTCAATTCTTTTGTATTGTATCCCAAGCATAGAACCGCTGCATATCACATCAAATCTTCCGTCAATACTAAAAAACTTAAGCGACGTGACGATCTCAGGAAATTCTTGCAGCTCATCAAAAAAAATCAATGTATTTCCCTCTGCGAATTCCTTTGACGGATCTATCCTGGATATATTCTTGATAATATCTTCTGCTTTGAATCCATCTTCAATGATCATCTTGTACTTCGGCTCTTCAACAAAATTAATCTCAATAAGATGTTCATAACTCCTTTCCCCAAAATGCCTGATGGATTCCGTCTTCCCTACCTGGCGCGCCCCTTTCAGTATCAACGGCTTCCTGGACTCATCTGCTTTCCATTCTTCCAGAAAATAATCTACCTTTCTTCGTAAATATGCCATTCCCCCACCTCATTTCAATCTTCTCTCTATTATAGTATATGCATTTGATAATAAAGACAAGTAGAAATGCAAAAATCCCACAGCTTAATAGCTGCTACTCTCATAATTCGCAAGCCCGCGTTTCAGCACCATGCAGGACACTGCAAGCATAAGCACGCAGAAGAACGAGATCCCAAGCGCCCCCGCCCTGGTTCCTTCTTTGCCCAACAGATAACCGACCGGATAGAAGCTGACGAACGCATAGGGAATCAGATATCCGAAGATTCCCTGGAAAATGGGCGGATAGATCACCATCGGATACTTCGCCATCTCTCCCAATGAGATCACGAAATAATTCAGGCTGTTCTTCTTCCCTTCCATCCAGAAGGATATACAGCTCGCAATCCAGATCATGCACACTCTTATCACACACGCCTCCGCCAGGAAGATACAGAATACTGTAGCCTTAAGCACATTCCACTCCATCCCGCATCGCCCAAATCCAACCGCCATTACCGCTATGGCAATGATCATCTTATTCAGTCCGTCAAAATCAATCTTCGCCGTCAGAAGTTGCAGCCCTACCGGCACCGGCCTTACCAGGAACCGGTCTAGTTCTGCCATATGTATCATATTCGTGATCTTCCACGCCCCCTGGAAGAAGAAATTAATAAACCCTTCCGAGAACAGCAGGAATCCGTAGAGAAGAAAGATCTCCCACATCGTCCATCCACCTACCTGCGGGATATTACTGTATATGATACAGATCAGCCCCAGATTACACCCCTGGGAAAACAGCGTAAAGAAGACCATCATCAGAAAGTCTGTCCGATACTGCGCCAGAGACTTGATATTCTGTACCTGAAACATAATATATAATTGTATATAAGCTCCGAACTTTTTCATCACCTAACCTCCATACATAGAGATCACACCAAATGCTTTCTTCCCGAATAAGGTTCCCAGAAGACCTAATACAGCAATCCACACAATCTGCAGAAGTATACTCATCATACTCTCTCCGGCCGAGAACGTCCCGATAAAAATGCAGCAAGGCGTATAGATGATCCCCTGGAAAGGCAAAACATTCACAACGTCTCTTAAGACGCCCGGAAACATCGCCAACGGAATCAACGCTCCCGAGAAGAAATTGGTAAGGATCTCCCTTGCCTTCGTCACTCCATAAGAATTATCCGTATAAAAGCACAGCAGCGAGAAGAGATACTGGATACAGAATTTCACCCCCATGCCAAGAAAAAGCGAGATCAGAAAAAGCGCCGTCCGCATCCCGCTCAGATATTGCAGGCCATTCACCGCCAGATAGACACTCCCGATCAGCACAAAAGTCGCCGCAAATTCCAGTCCCGCCGTTCCAAGCATCCGAAAGAAAAGCATTCCCCGATAAGACAAGGGCTTCAAGAGGTCTAATATAATATCACCCTTCACGATACGCTCCGCTATGCTCATCTCAAACCCCATAGAGAAGACGCTGTTGCACAGAAACGCGACGAATACATACTGCTTCATAATCTCCCATGTATAGCCATTTACTACATCCTGATATGTGAAAATACTTTTCCAGACATAGTACAATACCACCGCCTGGATGAAATTCGCCAGCATACCGGTGATAAATGTGCTCCGGTATGCACATCCCTCCAAAAATCCGCACCTTATGTAAGCCAAATATTTCTTCATATATTCATCTCCATCCCATTCCCTTATCAATTACAGACAGTTTCCTCTGAATAATCAGATACATGGCCAACGTTCTCTGTATCATGCCCAAACAGCCGAATGATGATCTCTTCCAAAGTCACACCGCCGCCGTATCGAAGAAGCAATTGGTCAATCGGATCATCAAACAGGATCTTCCCCTTCTCCAGTATGATCAACCTCTGGCAAATAGATTCCAGATCCTTCATATCATGGCTGGTGAGCAGAATCGTAGTCTTCTTCTCTCTATTCGTCTCTCTCAAGAATTCATAGATCTTCTGCTTCGCCGCCACATCCACTCCGATCGTAGGCTCATCCAGGAACAATATGGGAGGCTCATGCAGAAGCGAAGCCGCCAGATCCGCCCTCACCCGCTGTCCCAGAGATAATTTCCTTGCCGGCTGTGACAGGAACTCATGAAGCCCCAGGATCTCGCCGAACTTCTCCATGTTCCGGGTATAATGCTCCTCTGGTATACCGTAGATATTCTTGAGAAGGCGGAAGGACTCGATGACCGGAATATCCCACCAGAGCTGTGACTTCTGACCAAACACAACGCCGATTCTCCTGGCATTCTCGATCCGGTTTAAGAAGGGATCCTTCCCCATGATCCTGACCGTTCCGTCACTTGGCTTCATGATCCCGGTCAGCATCTTAATGGTCGTCGATTTCCCCGCGCCGTTTAGCCCCAGGAATGCCACGCTCTCCCCCTCGTTGATCCGAAAGGAAATCCCTTTCACAGCTTCCAAGGTCTCATATTGGGGCATGATCAGATGCTTTAGACTGCCCATCATCCCTGTACTCTTCTTTGCGATCCTGTATCCCTTCTTCAGATTCCGAACCTCTATCATCTCCATATGCGCCCACCTTTCCTATCGCAGAGTCTCTCATTAAAATGAGAATATCACATAGAAACTCAATAAAACATATCAATTTCAAATATTTTTCTCAGCAAAATTAATATCGGCAAAATTAATATCAACAAATTCAATAGACAGTCTTCCTAAAGCGTGATATAATACAAACTGTCAAAACAATCCGTATAATCGTGAAAGAGGTGATAATATGGCATTAACAAATGATGATCTGCAAGCAATTGCTAATTTATTCAAACCTATTCAAGACGATATACAGATGATAAAAGAAGAGATTCATACTCTGAAAAAAGATACTACAGAACTCAAGGGTGACATCCAGAATCTTAAACAAGATGTTCAGATTCTCAAGCAAGAGACTCAGGAACTCAAACAGGATGTTCAGATTCTCAAGCAAGAGACTCAGGAACTCAAACAGGATGTTCAGATTCTCAAGCAAGAGACTCAGGAACTCAAACAGGATGTTCAATTTCTCAAGCAAGAGACTCAGGAACTCAAACAGGATGTTCAATTTCTCAAGCAAGAGACTCAGGAACTCAAACAGGATGTTCAATTTCTCAAGCAAGAGACTCAGGAACTCAAACAGGATGTTCAATTTCTCAAGCAGGATGTTCAAGATCTTAAGAATCGGGTAACAAGCATTGAAATCACTTTAGAAAATGAGACGAACCGTGGTATTAAGGTCATTGCCGAAGGACACCTTAACTTGGACCGCAAGTTAAGCGAGGCTTTAAAAGTTGAGAATGAAAAGGAACTTCTACTCCTCAGGGTCAGCCATCTCGAGAATGAGATGCGCAAAGTCAAGGACCGGCTCAATCAGATTGCATAATTACATAAGAAAATCGCTGTATACTCCACGAATTCGAGAATTCTACAGCGATTTTTGTTTTATAGTAATTTCCAAAACTATCGTAGCCAATTCCCCGCTGATCTGATACAATAACAATATCTTAACCAGAGAGGTGATTCCATATGAAGCTTGACCGAATGATCGGCATACTGTCCATTCTGTTGCAGAAAGAGAAGGTAACAGCCCCCTACCTTGCGGAGAAGTTCGAAGTCTCCCGCCGCACCATCAACCGGGATATCGAAGCCCTGTGCATGGCAGGAATCCCGCTGGTGACAGAACCTGGACAGAACGGCGGAGTCTCTATCATGGAAGGATATAAGATCGACCGTACCCTGCTTACCACTTCGGATATGCAGGCGATCCTGTCCGGGCTTCGAAGCCTGGACAGTGTAAGCGGATCCAGCCAATACTCGCAATTGATGGAGAAGCTGTCCGCAGGTTCCTCCAATCTCCTTGCGGGGGATACCCATATCCTGATCGACCTCTCCTCCTGGTACAAGGAATCCCTCTCCCCCAAGATCGAATTACTGCACAGTGCTATCCTCTCCGGACGGAAGGTGTCTTTTCTCTATTTTGCGCCGAAGGGCGAATCTGCACGGACGATCGAACCCTATGACCTGATCTTCCAGTGGGCAGGCTGGTATGTCTGGGGCTGGTGCGAATCCAGAGAAGACTTCCGGCTGTTCAAGCTCAGGCGAATGACCGATCTTATCATGGGCGATCCCTTTGAAAAGCGTCCTGTCCCGCCACTTGATTTCTCCCCGGAACATATATTCCCCTATGCCTATCAGGTAACGGCTATTATACAGCCCGAATATAAATGGCGGCTGATCGAAGAATTCGGACCCGAGAGCTTCACCGTCCGGCCGGACGGCACGCTGCTCTTTCGCTTTGGCTTCACGGATAAGACCAGTATCATCGGCTGGATCGTTTCTTTCGGCGGCAGTGCGAATCTCTTAGAGCCCGCCGAACTTCGCCAGGAGATTCTTGCATTCGCAGAAGGAATCTGCAAAAATTATCTGCAAACATGACATACAGTTGTCCTGTTTCATCTGATAGAATAAGCCCATCATTTAACCAGAAAGGATGGTCTAAACTATGAAGTATGAAATCGTAACACTAGAAGAGAAAATCGCAGTGGGGATATCTGCACGCACGAACAACCTGTCTCCCGATATGGGCGCCGTGATCGGCGGGCTTTGGAACCGTTTTTATAATGAAGGCATCTACGCCTCCATTCCGAAGAAGACGAACGAGAAGGCTCTCGGAATCTATACGGATTTTACTGCGGATGAGAAAGCCGACTATACCACGGTCGTTGCATGTGAGACATCAGAGGAACCGCCGCAGGAGATGCGCGGACAATATACCGTCTGCCGGATCCCGGCCGGACGGTACGCCAGATTCATAGTGCACGGAGATATGGTCCAGGCGGTTGCAGCGGCATGGCAGGAGATCTGGCAGATGGATCTTCCAAGGACTTTCCGGTGTGATTTTGAAGAATATCAAAATGACTGTATGGATCAGGCGGAGATCCATATCTATGTGGGACTAAAATAATACGGGAAGGAGCTCAAAGATGGCTTTTGATTACAAGAAAGAATATAAGGAATTCTATCTTCCGAAGAATAAACCGGGGATCGTCACGATCCCCCCTATGAACTTCATCGCAGTACGAGGAACCGGCGATCCAAACATAGAAGGCGGAGCATACAAGCAGTCCATTGGCCTGCTCTACGGTATCGCATTCACGATTAAGATGAGCAAACGGGGCAGCCGTCAGATTGAAGGATATTTCGATTATGTCGTCCCTCCGCTGGAAGGGCTCTGGCGGCAGTCCGGCACGGAATCTATTGACTACTCCAGGAAAGAAGATTTCCAATGGATCTCCATGATCCGTCTTCCGGAATTCGTGACAAAGAAGGATTTTGAATGGGCAGTGTCCGAAGCCGGTGCGAAGAAGAACACCGATTATTCCAAAGTAGAATTTTTTACCTATGATGAAGGCTTATGCGTACAATGCATGCATATCGGTCCTTATGACGATGAACCGGCAACGATTGCTTCCATGGATGCATTTGCCGGGGAACAGGGATATGCGTTGGACATAAACGAAACCCGCCGCCACCACGAGATCTATCTGAGCGACGCGCGCAGGTGTAAGCCGGAAAACTTAAAAACCGTGATCCGGCATCCCATTAGAATTGGATAAATTCTGTATGTTCCACTCTCTCACAAAGGCTAAGAACCTTATTACTGCCGGCGACAACTGCTTACCCGGCAGATGTGCAGCGCCTAACACACGGGAATAATGTTCGCCAAAAGACCGCACACAGACGTCAAACGGCGCGTCACTTAGGAGCAGCCGGGGCAGGATCGTAATTCCAAATCCCTGCTCTACCATTTTAAGAGCGGCAAAATCTTCCATCACCTGATACCGGATCTTCGGACGTATGCCATTCATTCTGAATATCTCCCCGGTCTCATAATCCAGGCGGTCACAGGTCAGTATAAAGTCTCTTTTGTCTACATCCGCCAACGAAACCTCTGGCTTTCTGGCCAGGGGATGTTCTTTGGGCGTTACCAGCATAAGCTCATCCTCCCCCAGCGGAATGAAGGGATGATCCGGAACTGAATAACGTGACACAAAGATACAGTCAAGCTTGTCATTCTCCAGATTATCGATCAAAGGACGAAACCCTTCGATACACAGCTCGAACGTAATCTTGGGATATACTTCCGAAAATCTCCGCAGTATATCCGGAAGCCAGTGATAGGAAATGCTCTGGATCGATCCGATACGGATAGTTCCGCTGTCAAGACTGTTCAGATCATCAACGATCTGCCGGATCTTCTTCTCCTCGCCGCTGATATTCTCCAGACAATGAACGATCTCCCGGGCATCCGGCAAAATCTGTACACCCTGCTTGGTGCGCCTGAACAGCGTAACTCCCAGCTCCTTTTCATAATTTTTGATCAACTGGCTGACGGCAGACTGTGTATAGTTGAACTTCACCGCAGTCTTAGATATGCTGCCTGTCCTGCACACGTCTAATATGATCTCATACTTACTCACTTCGTTTACCCCTGTATTTATCGAAGGTATAAGCAAAACTTATACGTCCGATAAAGAATTTTAAGTTTATTTATCTGTCCGTTTTATTTATTATTAACATAGACGATGAAGTGTTGTCAAGAATTACCAGTGAAAAACAAGTAGGAGGAAAACTATGTTACTTTTATCAAGACAAGATATCAAGAAGGTATTTTCCATTCTGGATGCTGTGGAAGCAGACAAGGAGGCGTTTACACTCGTAGCAGACGGGAAATGTGACATGCCTCTTCGGACGAATATCCCGGCGCCCAAATATGACGGCTGTTTCCTGTTCATGCCTGCTTATGCAGAAGAACTTAACACAGCAGCGCTAAAGACCGTCAATATCTTCCCGCACAATATTGATAACGGACTGCCGTCATCACCGGCTCAAGTCCTGTTGATCGACGGAAAAACCGGGATCGTCACCGCAATCTTAGACGGAACCTACGTGACGCAGCTTCGTACCGGTGCATCCTCCGGCGCAGCGTTCGATGTACTTGCCAAAAAGAACTGCCGGATCGGCGCGCTGATCGGAACCGGAGGACAGGCTGCCACGCAGTTAGAGGCAATGATCGCTGTCCGCAAATTAGAAGAAGTACGTGTATATGACCTGAATTACGAACGGACTGCCATCTTTGCCAAACAGATGCAGGAAGAATTACAATCCTACGGTACCAGGATCATCCCCGTATCCTCTTCCGATGAAGCGATCAACGACGCCGATCTTCTGATCACGGTTACGCCGTCCTCCAAACCGGTATTTGACGGAACGAAGATCAAAAAGGGCTGCACGATCAGTTGTGTGGGTGCCTATCAGCACCATATGCAGGAGATGGATCCGGCGATCCTTCCACGGGCGTCGAAGATCTATTTTGACTCCCGGGAGGCTGTTCTCTCTGAATCCGGCGATATCTTGATCCCATTAGAGAAAGGTATCATCACCGAAGATGATTTTACCGGCGATATCGGCAATGTGATCAAGGGAGAACTGACCTGCAGGGAAAATGACGACGAGATTATCGTCTATGAGACGGTGGGCGTCGGCGCACAGGATCTCGTGACCGCCAAAATCATCTATGAGAAGGCAGTCAAAGCAGGCGTCGGTACACAGTGGAATTAGGAAGTTTCATAAAGGGGCTAAAGTTGGTGTGAACCAACCGCCCCTTTTACTTTACTGCAAATACTGTCTATACTGCCCTGGTATATTTCTTAAGCCATTCTTTCTCTTCATCATTCAGATAAGGAGAGATCTTCTCATATACGGTTCTGTGATAATCATTCAGCTGAATTCTGGTTTCCTCTGGCAGCATCTCTGTCTTTACCGCATCCAGATCCATAGGGATATATGTGATCGTCTCAAAATACATGAATTGTCCGTATTCATTCTGTTCGCCTTTGCGCACAAGGATCTCATTTTCCAGGCGTATTCCGTGGGACCCTTCTATATAGATCCCCGGTTCGTCGGTAAGGACCATCCCCTCTTCCAGAACGGCCGTCTCGCCAGCGCGGTAACGCCAGCGGAAACCTGCCGGCGACTCATGGATACTCAGCAGATATCCCATACCATGCCCGGTTCCGCATTTGAAATCAAGCCCTCTGTCCCAGAGAGGCTTCCTCGCCATCAGATCAAGATTCATTCCGGTACATCCATATAAGAACCTTGCGTTCGCCAATCCCATATGCCCCATGAGAGTCAGTGTAAAATGCTCCTTCATAATGTCCGGAATCTCCCCTAGCGCATACGTTCTGGTGATATCTGTGGAGCCTTCATAGAATCCGGCGCCCGTATCGGTCAGGAATACATTGCCCTCTTTCAATTCTACATCCGTCTCCGGCGAAGAGGTATAATGCATCAGCGCACAATGCTCGCCGTAGGATGAGATCGGCTCGAAACTCGGACGGATGAAATCCCCCATCTCCATACGGAACTCATCCAGCTTCTCAGCAGCGCTCATCTCCGTGATCCTGATCTTGCCTACGTTCTCCTTCAGCCATTTCATGAATCTTACATGCGCCACACTGTCCTTGATCTGCGCTTTGCGGATATTTTCGATCTCCACCGGATTCTTGACTGCCTTGAACAGGACTTCCGGATTGCGCTGTTCTATTTTCTTCACCCCATCCGGGATATTACTGTAGAGCGCGTAATTAAGCCTTGCCGGATCGATCAGCACCGACTCTTCTTCTGCGATCATCTTCACATCCTCATAGATGTCATTATACGGGTGCAGGAATATATGATCCTTTGCAAACTGCGCCTTCATCTCTTCGCTTAACTTGGCCTCATTGATATAGAGATGCATCTGGCTCATCGTGATGATCCCATAAGAGAGCACCAGCGGGAAGAATTCAATATCATTTCCCCGCATATTAAGCGTCCAGCAGATATCATCCAGCGTAGTCAGAACGTGTACCGACGCTCCGTTTTCCTTCATGTATTCCCGGATTCTGGACAGCTTGCCTGCCGCCGTCTCTCCGGCATACTTCTCTTCTAACATCCACGCCGGTTCTGCAGAAAGAGCAGGTCTCTCTTCCCATATCTCATCGATCAGGTCGCAGGCATAGATGACCCTTCCGTTCTTCTCCTTTGCTATCTCTTCGTAGGCAAGACCTTCGCCCATAGCCACCGCGCGTCCGTCAAATCCAATATTGCCGCCCTCTTTCAGCGTATCGGCCAGATACTCCTTAATCGTCGGAACGCCCGGCTCACCCATCTTCATCAACTCTACCGTCGTTCCCGCGATCTGCTCGGCCGCCTGTATGAAATATCTTCCGTCTGTCCACAGTCTCGCCTCATCTGCCGTAATGACCGCCGTTCCCGCCGAACCGGAGAAATTGGTGATATATTTCCTTGCCTTAAAATACTCGCCCACATACTCCGTCTGGTGGAAATCCGCAGTCGGAACAATGTAGATATCGATCTCCTTTTCCTTCATCTGCTCACGCAGAGCCTTAAGTCTTTCCTGTATACTCATATCAATAATCTCCTCTTATCCTTTCCAGTTCTTTCTATCTGCCTACGCATCCAGCTCCCAGGGCTGCATCGCACCGCCTTCCTCCGCCGGGCGGCACATCCTTGCGTATATGTTAAGACACCCTTTCGTCTCTTTTAGCGGCGGACATACCCACGCCTCTCGTCTCCTTGCAATCTCTTCTTCCGGCACCAGAAGAGAGATCTCGCCGCCGTTAATATCCATCACGATCTCATCCCCGTTCTCTACCAGGGCGATCACTCCTCCGTCATAAGCCTCCGGAGATACATGCCCCACGATCGCACCGTAATTGAACCCTGAGAATCTGGCGTCAGAGATCAGTCCCACGCTCTTGTGCAGGCCCTTGCCGATCAGCGCGTCTATGCTGAGCATCAGCTCCTTCATGCCGGGCGCTCCCTTACATCCCTCGTAACGGATTACGATGATATCCCCGGGTACGATCTCTCCTGCCTGAATCGCCTCAAATGCAGGCCTGTCTCCATCGAACACCTTCGCCTTCCCTCTCAGATATTTCACCTCTTCATACACCGCCGTTGGCCGGACGATGGCGCCGTTCGGCGACAGGTTCCCTCTTAAGATCTTAAGTCCCGGCTCGTTAAATAACGGCTTCTCAAGGGAATGGATCACTTTGTTCTCCTGGGCCGTCACCTTCGAGAGCATCTCCTTCCAAGTAGTTCCATACATCCCCGGTACATCGGTATAAAGCCTGCTCTCCAACTGCTTCATCACATTCATTACACCGCCCGCATAGTGGAAATCAACCACCGTATAAGGGCCGCTTGGAACTACTGCATTGATACAGGGGATCTGCTCTGCATATTTCTCGAAATCCGCAAGCGTCATCTTGATCCCAAGCTCATAGGCATAGGATAATAGATGCAGCACAGCGTTGGTCGACCCGGCCACCGCCATATCGAACATAACCGCGTTCATCAGCACTTCCCTGGTGATCAGCTCAGACGGCTTCCGTCCCGCCTTCACAAGCTCCACCGCATATCCTCCTGCCTCCCTCGCCTTCCTAAGCTTCGCATTATCAGACGCAGGGATCGTTGATGTCCCCGGTAGTACCAGATTCAGTACCTCTCCCAGCATCTGCATGGTGTTGGCCGTTCCCATGGACGGGCAGGCCCCGAAAGAAGGGCATACACTGTCCTCAAGTCCGAACAATTCCTCCTCTGCCGCACCTGAGAACCGCGCCGTATCCAGATCCGCCTCCACGACCGTCTTCCCGCAGTACTGCCCGGGCTGCATGGAACCGCCCGTCACCACCATGGACGGAATATCAAGCCGCATGGCCGCCAGATAACAGCCGGCGATAATATTATCACAGGACGCCACCATAACAAGTCCGTCGAAATTATGTACCCTCGTGACGAATTCAACGGACATGGCAACAATATCCCTTCCCACCTGTTCGTACTTGAGTTCTTCCGCCCCGTTGGCGATATTCCCGCAGGTCGCCGGAATCCCGAATTCCACCGGGACGCCGCCTGCCGCCCAGATTCCTTCCTTTACGGCTTCTGTGATCTGGCGCAGATGCGCCGACCCCGGCGAACCGGCCATATATGAATCAGGCACGCCGATATGCGGCTTCCTCCTGATATCCTTATCCGAATATCCTGCCGCTTTCATCATCACACGTCTGTGGGCTGCTTCCGCCCCATTCCAATATTCTGTACTCATAGTTCTCCTCCTGGTAAAATTTCTCTATCTCTATAATAAATAAAAACGGCAGATAAATAAACTTAAAATTATTTATCTGCCATATAAGTTTTGCTTATAAGATTGTTATTTTGTCGGCTGTCTGGATGCCGTCACCCGGTTAAATGCTATCACGAATAGAACACCCTTGACCATCGACGACAGCGTCAATGCCCACCAGATCCCGTTTAAGGCCAGAGGCGTCGCACATAGAGCGACCGCAAGCGGTATCCTGGCTCCGGTGAACACAATACTGATCATACTGCAAAGCTTCGTCCTTCCAAGCCCGGACAGCGCGCCCACTGTCATCAGCTCCACACTCATGAAAGCTTCGCTGAGCCCAACGATCCTCATGTAGTCCACCGATATCCCGATCACATCCGCCTCGTGGAAGAAGATCCGTGAGATCGGCCCCGGAAGCAGGACGAAAGCCAACGTGATCAGTGTTCCCCATATAGCGATCGAAAAGAACGAGATCCGGTATCCCTTCCGTACCCGCTCCATCTGTCCGGCTCCGTAATTCTGCGCGGCAAACGCATTGATCGCCGCGGCGAATCCATCCGCCGTATTCCAGGAGACCGCTTCTACCTGACCGCCCACACGCTGCACTGCTACGGCCCCCGGCCCAAAGACCGCCACCATCCTTGTCAGCACCATGGAGATCATACAGTACACCGTCCCCTGTACCGCCGTTGGAAAGCCGATCCGGAAGACTCCCCTGTAGAACCTGCCTTCTGTCCGACTATGCAGTCTGATACCATGCAGCACATTATCCGTATTATGCTTCTTAACGGCGCCCAAGATCATCACGAGCATCACGATAAACTGAGCCGACACCGTTGCGAGCGCAGCCCCGGTCACCTCCAGCTTCGGAAACGGACCGATCCCAAGGATCAATACCGGATCCATGATCATATTGATGACAAGCCCGATCAGATTGGCATAAAGAGGCGTCTTAGAATCTCCCTGCGCCGTATAGATCCCCGTCAGCACGACCGTCATATAGGAAAATATCACGCAGCCGCAGGTAATTCTCATATAGTTCTCGGCATGGCGGACCGTCTCCGGATCTCCCAGATGGAACGCCGCCACCAGCCCTTCTGTAAACACCACGCTGACCAGCGCAAATAACGCTCCGAACAGCAAAGTAAGATGGAGGGCCGCGCGGGCATACTCTCTGGCCTCATCCTTCCTGCCGCGCCCGAAAGACTGTGCCACATTCACCTGCGCTCCCATCCGCGCAAGCGACGATAGCCCCTGGGAAAGCCACACATACATACCGCCCACACCTACTCCGGCCACTGCTTTGGAACCAAGCAGCCCAATCCACGCCATATCCGTAATACTGTAAACGGTGTTTAAAAAAGACGACGCCATGATCGGCACCGCCAGTGTAACCAGAGACTTAAGGATCGGTCCCTCCGTTAAACACACCTGTCTGTTTCTGCTCATCTCATCACTCTCTCTAAAAATATTGTCTGACCGTAAATCACACTTCCTCTATTCTAACATATGTTTTCGTTGAATTCTACTTGTATTTTCCCCATTTTAAATCCATAATGATATCCATTGAACGGAAAAAAGATTCTGGAAGTTGTTGTGTGACAGACAAACTCCTCCTGTGAGCGTTCAGGAGGAGTTTGTCTAATCTGGGGGGTAATGAACTGCAAAGAATAATTTCTTTTCAGTTCTCAAATCGAAACAGAGATCTTAACCAATCTCTCTGGTATACGTCTTAAGCCATTCCTTCTCCTCTTCATTCAGATAAGGAGAAACCTTCTCATAAACTGTCTTATGATAGGTATTCAATAACTTTTTATCTTCTTCGGACATAATATCCGGATTCACAGCGTCTAAGTCCATCGGAATGTATGTGATCGGCTCAAAATACATGAATTGTCCGTATTCATTCTGTTCGCCCTTGCACACAAGAAGCTCATTTTCAAGCCTCACTCCGTGAGAGCCTTCGATATAGATTCCCGGCTCGTCGGTCACGATCATGCCTTCCTCGAAAGCATGTGAATCATCGGCACGGTACCGCCACCGGATTCCTGCAGGACCTTCGTGTATGTTCAGAAGGTAGCCTACTCCATGCCCCGTACCATGGTTGAAATTCAGCCCTCTGTCCCAGAACGGTTTTCTTGCCAGGATATCCAGGTTCATTCCGATACAGCCTTCAAGGAATCTCGCGCTTGCAAGCTGAAGGTTGCTGATCGCAACCAGGGTAAAATGATCCTTCATCACCTGCGGGATCTCCCCTAACGCATAGGTTCTGGTAATATCCGTAGAACCTTCATAGAATCCTGCCCCCGTATCCGTAAGGAATAAGCTTCCCTCACAGAGTTCCACGTCCGTCTCAGGGGATGAGGAATAATGGCACATGGCGCTATGCTCCCCGAATGATGATATCGGCTCGAAACTGGGACGGATGAAGTTCCCCATTTCTTTACGGAATTCATCGAGCTTATCTGACGCGCTCATCTCCGTGATCTTGATCTTTCCTATGTTTTCCTTCAGCCATTTCATGAACCTGACATGTGCAACACTGTCTTTGATCTCTGCTTTGCGGATATTCTCGATCTCTGCCGGATTCTTCATCGCCTTGAACAAAATCTCCGGATTCGCACGCTCCGCCTTCTTCACATTCTCTGGAATGTTGCTGTAGAGCGCATAATTCAGTTTCGCAGGATCGATCAGTACCGTCTCTTCTTTGCCAAACGTCCCAGATAATAGGACAGACGTTCAAAAATCTCTGTACATGCACATGCCCAAAATGCCTTGGGATATCCTTTTCTCTTTGCTGTTGCATCCATGTTTCTCTTTCCTTCCTTTCCCCTTCTTATTCCATTTCCTTTAAGAATGCCTTATAGCCTTTGTATACTTCATAGATGTCTGACTTGCTCGTCACTTCATGCGGTGCGTGCATAGATAATACGGCTACACCGCTGTCGATCACGTTCATTCCGTAGTTGGCCATGATATATGCGATTGTTCCGCCGCCGCCAAGGTCAACCTTCCCCATCTCGGCCGTCTGGAATCCGATCTCATTGTCGTCAAATACCTTCCGAAGCTTTGCAACATACTCTGCGTTCGCGTCGCTGGTGCCGTTCTTTCCTCTGCTTCCCGTGTATTTGTTCAGCACAAGCCCTTTCCCAAAGTACGCCGTATTCTTCTTCTCGAATGCATCTGCATAGAGCGGATCGTACGCGGCGCTCACATCGGAAGACAGCATATAAGAATTATGTAAGGTACGTCTTACCTTCACCAGTTCGCCTTCGCCGGTAAGCGCACACAGCTCCGCCACCGCGTCCTCGAAGAATCTGGACTGCATACCGGTCGCTCCCATGCTGCCGATCTCCTCCTTGTCCACAAGGATACAGCAGCTTGTCCTCTTAAGGTTCTCGGCTTCTAGCATAGCAAAAAGAGAAGTAAATGCACATACTCTGTCATCCTGTCCATAGCCGATGACCATACTTCTGTCCAGACCGCAGTCCCTTGCTTTTCCGGCCGGAACCACCTCAAGCTCTGCAGACAAGAAGTCTTCTTCTTCCATATCACAGTTTTCTTTCAGATACTCAAGGATCGCTGCCTTCACCTTCTCTTTCTCATCTTCCTGTCCTTCTTCTGACTTACCGGCCGGCCTTGTGCCAACGAGAAGATCTAAGCCCTCTCCCTCGATCACCACATTAGCCTTCTTCTCGATCTGCTTCTGTGACAGATGAACCAGCAGATCTGAGATCACGAGTACCGGATCTTCTTCCTTCTCACCGATCACGATCTCCTTCACTGTCCCGTCCTTCTTCACTACGCTTCCGTGGATCGCCATAGGAAGCGTTACCCACTGATACTTCTTGATTCCGCCGTAATAGTGAGTATCCAGATATGCCATACCCGTATCCTCATACAATGGATTCTGCTTGATATCCAGTCTTGGGGAATCCACATGCGCGCCCAGGATATTCATTCCTTCCTCTAACGGCTTCTCACCGATCTGGAAGAGAACAAGCGCCTTCCCCATACAGTTGGCATAGATCTTGTCTCCGGTCTTAAGCGCAGTATTCTCGGCGATACATTCGCTGAGATCTCTGTAACCATGCTCCTTCGCCATCCGAATTCCTAAGGTCACGCACTCCCTCTCTGTCTTCGCAGCATCAAGGCACTCTTTGTACCTGTTACAGAGGGATTCTAATTCCGCGTGTTGTTCCTCTGTGTACTGCTCCCACATGTTTTTCCTTTCCATCGTTCATCCTCCTAGTTTTCTGATGTATTCGCTATATGCAATTGTACATCTGTATTCTCAGAATTTCCAACAAGAAAAACGAATGGCCTATAAGAAAAACTTATACCCTATTCAGACGCAAAAAAGGTGCAAAGTCTTGCTTATAAACCTAAGACTTTACACCTTCCAAGCGCTGTTTTACTCAACTCTATCCTTCGCTCTCCAACCGCTTCGTAAACAGTATATCATGATTCACTTCCGTATAGAATTCCTGCTTCATCTCCTCATATTCTGCCGTTCCTCTTCCCATCAGCCACATCATCTTCGTGATCACGGCCTCCAGCGTCATGTCATAAGCCTCGAACAGCTTGAAATCCTGCTTCACACGCTTGCCGACCTCATAGACAGTCATATTGCTTCCCTCATTCGCAACTTGAGTCGTCATCACGACATACTTACCCTTGCCTTCCCATTTCTTCATCTCTGTGTAGAATTCCTGCACCAGCGTATTGGGAATTCCTCCTACCCCGAAGCTCTCGATCACAAGGCAGTCGTAATGCTCGAACAGATACGGCAGGATGCTGGCATGCATCCCCGGGATCAGCTTCAGCACATATACGCTGTCCTTCATATCATAGCTGAAATGCACCGGCGTATTGCACTGCGGCTCTCTGATATAGCGCACGATCATTCCCTCCTGGATCACCGCCAGATAGGGGAAGTTAATACTGGAAAATGCATCGTAGCTCTTCGCACGTTCCTTTTTCGCACGTGTACCGGCAATCACCTTCCCGTCGAACACAATATTGACGTTCTGCGATTCGTCATCCGCAGCATAGATGAAGCTGTCCAGAAGGTTCGTCCTTGCATCGGTAACATCCATCTGGATGGGCTTCTGCGCCCCTGTGATCACAATCGGTTTGGAAGAATTCCGAATCATATAAGAAAGCGCTGCCGCTGTGTATGCCAAGGTGTCTGTCCCGTGACAGATCACAAATCCGTCATACTCTTCGTAGTGTTCCTCAACAGTTCCCGCAAGCAGCTTCCAGTGCTTGGGCGTCACATTGGTACTGTCCAGATTGCAGACCTGTATACTGTCCACCTCACAGACCCGACGCACCGCCGGGATATAAGACAGGATATCAGCCGGTGTAAGCCCCGGCGCCAGTCCGTATTCTGTCGGTGTGGAAGCGATCGTGCCTCCGGTTCCTATCATCAATATTTTTTTCATATGTTGTCTCCTTTTTAATAACTCTACCGTCTCCGATTCCACTCGCCGATCACCTCATTGACCGTGCTGACCGTCACGAACGCGGCCGGATCCGCCTGATGGATATAAGCAAGCAATTTCCCATATTCGCTCTTTTCAAGAATGGTCACTACCTCCATACGCTCCGTAAGTCCCATTCCTCCGTATGCGTGATAGAGCGTCGCCCCGCGGTGAAGCTCCCTTACGATATACTCCTGGATCTCCTGATATTTCACGGACAGGATACACACCTTCTTGCGGATTCTGAACCCGTCACAATAGCGGTCTAACACAAGTCCGTAGATATACGTCCCGATCAGGCTGACCACCATAGTCTCGCGGTCATAGACGAAGATCGACGTACAAGCTATGATGAATCCCGCGATCGTAAGGCTCTCCCCGATCTTGAAGCCCAGATATTTGTTGAGCAGCTTCGCAACCACATCCAGCCCTCCTGAAGATGCATTCATGTTAAACAGTAAAGCCTGTCCCATACTGATCACAACCATAAAACACGCAAGGTCTATCACGGTATTGCCGGATAAGGAACTTACGTCAGGCGTAACGATCTCAAAAATCCAGAGATAGACCGGAAGCAGCAGAGAAGTCACTACCGTCTTCGCTCCGAATTCCTTTCCAATAAATATGTACCCGCACACCAGCAGAACAGCGTTCAGAATGAACGTCAGAGTCGATACCTTCAAAGGTATAAAATTCACAAGCACAAGCACAAGACCGGACAGACTCCCAAGCACAAGATTCGCAGGCATCATAATATAATATACTGCCGCAGATATCAGGAACATACCCGCCAGCATTGTCAAAAAAGATTTTAAATTAAACTCCTTTTTCATAGCATACTCCTATATCAGAATAAATCTATTGCTGCGGCCGGACCGATATAGCCTCCATAGGGCTGTCAAAGAATTTCCCGACTGCTCGGACCATATAATAGCTGTCCTTCACTCCGGCAGTCTCGAAGGAGGAATGCATCGCAAGCTGCGGCAGGCCTATGTCAATGCTGTTCATAGACACCTGCGACATCGCGATATTGCCAAGCGTACTCCCGCCTGCCATATCCGAACGGTTCGCAAAAAACTGCAGAGGCACGTCCGCCTCTTCACAGATTCCTCTGAACACAGCAATGCTTACGGCGTCACTGGTATATTTCTGTCCGGCGTGTGATTTCACTACGATTCCCTCGTTGATATACACACAGTTGCCCTCGTCTGTCTTCTCCGGATGATTCGGATGCACCGCATGGGCATTATCACAGCTGAGCATGAAGCTCTTCGAAGCCGCGCGGTAGAACTCCTCTTCTCCTTTTCCGAGACAGAGATTCGTGCGGTAAAGAGTATCATGAAGAAATGTAGACGCCGCGCCCTGTTTGGTCCCTGACCCTACTTCTTCATTATCAAAGCATGCAAATACATTGACGGCATGATCATCCGCTCCCGCGAGGAAACCAGTCAGAGAAGTATACGCACATTGAAGATCGTCTAACTGCGGACAAGAGATAAACTCCTTGTCTGCCCCCCACACCGACGGCTTCATACGGTTATAGAGGTACAGATCCATCCCGCAGACGGCGTCTTCCTCTACACCGAGTTCTTCTGCAATCAGCCGCTTAAAGTCGCCCTTCCTGCATCCGCTCCCGCCGAACAAAGGAAGCATATCAACCTGATTGTTATAAGAATAGCCCTTGTTGACTTCCCGGTTCATATGGATCGCCATATTCGGGATCAACAGAAGGTCTCTGTCCGCATTCACAAGCTTCGCGGCATACTCCTTCCCTTCTCTTACTACGACACGGCCGGCAACCGACAACGGACGGTCAAACCATGTCGCGCACAGCATCCCTCCGTAGCCTTCCGTATTCAGCTTCATATACTTATCCCTCACCTGGATCTCGGCATTCTCCTTGATCTTAAAGGTAGGGGAATCACTGTGGGAAGCCGCGATCTTAAAACAATAATCTTCAAGCTGTTCTCCCACGTTCATTGCAATGATACTGGAATCATTGCGGGTCACATAGTATCTTCCCCCCGGCTTGATCTCCCACTTCTCTCCTTCGTCCAATTTCTGATAACCATTCTCATAAAGAATAGCTCCAAGATTCGCCGCCGCGTGAAATGCCGTTGGACTCTTCCCTATAAATGATGTGAGCCCGGATACAATCTCCTCATACATCCCAATTTACCTCATACTTTTCAAATATTTTCCAACCGTACAGTTGCAATGTTCTCACGTTATACTGAGCGGTTTTATCTGACGCTCAGTATAACACTAAACTTTCGATCCTTCAAGCCCTCTCAGGTAACTTCTCTCACAGCTCTTCTGCAATCTGCCTAAGCCTCGCCAGTACGCCGCACAGCTTCTTTTTCTCTCTGTTTCTTCTATAATATACCTTCATCTGCTGCGAACATCTCCAGTTTGAAATCGGATACACATTTCCCGAATATTTAGAGAAATAATAACTGTCCACGAACGCATAACCATCATTAAACTCTACCTTGATCTTCATAGTCTCTGCATTGTCCACATGACAGATCTTCCCGCACGAATTGCGGAACTTGTCGCTGATATCTTCCACAATGCTGCATGGATACATGACCGTTCCATACCTGGTATATCCCTTCAAATCCTCAAGGCTGACCATTCCGGCTGTTTGAAGCGTTGTCTTCTCGCCCACATAGACTCCGATCGGATGCTCGCTCAGTGCAAATTCCCCAAGATCTTCTGTTCTATGCTCCTCGTCCACTCCATATCCAATATAGATATCAAGGGCATGCTCCGCCAACATCTGATTCCCGACAGCGCCGTCAATCCTGCTGAACTGAAAATCCTCCTCAGAATAATATGTATCGATCAATTCCTGCATCTTACCCCATACCAACTTATTGATGGTAATATCAATCCCTATCCGGATAACATCTTTCCTCTGGATCTGCTCAATCTCTTTCTCCATCTGCTTATAGATCTTAAGCATCTCCCTCGCCTTGTCATAAACAACCTTTCCAAGCTCCGTGACCTCCAGAGCCCCGGACTCTCTGCTGATCAGCTTCCCGCCTACTTCTTTCTCAAGCTTCGCGATCTGCTGACTGATTGCCGTCTGCGTCACATAGTTCTTCTTCCCGGCTTTCGTGAAGCTCTTCATATCTACCACATCAACAAAATATTTGTATTTCCAAAGACTCATCTCTCCATCTTCTTTCATAGATTGTAGACAATCAACCAGTATATTGCCAAATATATTAAACCACATTTTACCTTAAAAAACAATGGATATACCCCTTTGCCATCTACAGAAATACTTATAACAGTTATAACAAATTATTATATCTTTCATTTATCAGCAAAAAAGAAGATACCACAGGACTTTGGCATCCCATGATATCTTCTCTCAGATTATTTATACATACTGTTTCAAATCTTCCATAGCCTTCTCGTCGAACTTGGACTTATCAATCTTCGCATGCTTCAGATATGCCCTCCACACCAGGATCAGCACAAGCCCTGCCGCGATCACTGCCGTCAGGAAATAGAAGAAATATCTGAATCCCGGTACTCCCGGGTTGTTGTCGATAATATTTCCTGCAAGGATCGACACAAATGTCTCCGGGATTGCTCCCGCCGTACAGATCAGCCCTGCGGCAGTACCGGAATATTCAACCGGTACTGCTCCCTCGCTCATCATCGTCCACGCCATCGCATAATTCATATGGAAGAAGACCAGAATCGTAACGAATAATACCGCCACGATAATAACGCTGGACTCCTTTGCCGGTGTCAAAAGCATCAGAATCTGTCCTCCAAGCATCACTACGAATGCCAGCAGCATCAGGCGCGCCGTACCGAACTTATCTGCCAGATAACCGCCTGCAATATTACCGCCGATGGAACCGAATTTCCTGGCCACACCGAGCATCGCGCCGAATGCAACCGTCGCTCCCAGTATATCCGTCACATACGGAATATAATAATAGATTGACAGACAGAATACATGATTACAGAAGGATACCAGGCAAATAATCCACACAGCCGGGTTCTTGATCACCTTCGCAAGTCCCTTGAAGGATACCCGGTCTGCGCTCAGCCGCATCTTCTCATCCTTTACCGCAAACAGGGCAAACAGGCCCATCGCAATATTTACAAAGGAATAGAATAAGATCACGTACTTCATCGCCAGGACCTCGTTTGTCATACTGGAGGCTCCCCAGTTGAAGAGCGCGACGGCAACCAGCGCCACCAGCGCACCGCCGATACTCTGCGTTCCCTCAAAGAATCCATAGGCTTTCCCCTGGCTCTCTTCATCCGACATCACACGCACAGCCTTGACGCAGGCGGGCCAGAATGCAAATGTGGTGGACACGCCCCACAGAGCATAGACGCACAACAGCCCCTTGAAACTCAGCGGCAGAAGATGCAGCAAGCCTCCTATCCCTGTTCCGAACAGGGAGACCACGATGATCTTCCTGACAGACATGCCGTCCGCGACCACTCCGCCAAACAGGTAGGACACGATCCCAAATACTCCGATCACCGTTCCGAATACCCCCATCTGTGTATTCGTGAGATTATATGTGGTGATATAGGCATCATAATAATCGAATCGGAAGAACGGAAGCGCGAAGATGACCGAACCGCTGAACGCCAGTATCACGATCGCCCCGAAGTTCTCTCTAAGCCTGCCCTTGATTCCAAGCATCTTTAATAAACTATTCATCCTTACCGTCTCCCTCAATCACTCATTTACAGACATAATATGGAATGTCTCGCCTTTGTCATAAGTTCTGGAATAGATTGTAAAGTCCCCATAGTAGAACTTGCCGGCATAGACGCCGCGCTCGCATCCATTGCCGTCCATCTCGAATCTGTCCCACTCTCCGACGTTCTCTTTAACCTCGTCCCTTGAGACGGTCTTATCGATCAGCGTTTCCGCCGCTTCTTTCCCGCCGCCCTCTGATGTCTGACCGCTCTTTTCCGTATCCTCGGATGCATCCGCCTTGGCCTGGGTATTCGTCTCGGAATTCGTGATCGTTACGGCGATCACGCCAAAGATTCCAACAAGCAGAAGCATAGATACCACAAGGATTACTAATTTCTTTTTTTCCATATGTCTACTCTTCCTCTGTGGCATCGTCAAGGATGTTCACGCCATCTCTCATATCGTTGCCGTCCTTATCCACAACGGTATCCAGATACTTGTCGTAGTGAACCTTATCGCCGTTATGGTCGATAAACTCGTTGCCTTCATTGGACCATGGAATCCAGCCATTGCCCCATTCCTTCACGTTGTTAAGATCAACAGACTGGCACCAGTAAGAGATCTTTGCAGCGCCCCAGCTGTCTCCGCAGAAGAACGCGATCGTCTTCGTGGTATCAAGGTCACTGCTCTCAAGATAGGCCTTAAGCTCTGCCTGAGTCCTTGGCGTCTCATCCACATTATTGAAGAATTCTCCTTCTTCCTCATTCCCCTGCTCACACCATACAGAGCCTTCAATCATTCCTGCCAGATCATGATAACCATATCCGGAATACTCGCCCTTCCATTCGTCTTCGCCGCGATTATCCGCAACCTGTCCTTCCTTCTCACCCTTCAGGATCGCCTTAATATCGTCCATCCAGAGGATCTCATCCGGATTGGCGATAGTATCGGAACCAAAGCTCTTGACTGACTCCGGAATCACCAGGGTATCCGCATCCGTATCCAGTTCATACCCGTTGTAGGTCCATGCCGTCAGCGCTCCGCTCATGGCATATACTTTCACTCCCAGTGATCTGAGCATGAACGCAAGACGTCCCTGCGGGGATGTAGATGTTCCTGTCAGGATAACTGTAGAATCCTTCGTGATCCCGTACTGTGTACACACGCTGTCGCGGAACTCTTCCAGCGAGATCAGACGCCACTCCTTCGCGTAATCAGATCTCTTCTCCGGTACATACACACGCGGTCTCTCATAGGAATCCGTATTGATATGAACTGCACCCGGAACATGGCCCGGTGAGAAATAAGAAGAGCTTCTCGCATTGCCCCAGCTTACGTCTACCAGCACAACCTTGCTTAAATCACCGCCGATCACCGCTTTTGCTTCCTCGCTCAGTTCCTTCTCCTTACCGGATTTTACATCGGAAATACTTTTTACGATCTCTGTTGGAAGGAATCTGTCATAATTCTTATAAGACTCCAGGTCTTTGCCTGCATCGATCAATTCATCTGCCTGAAATACCAGCACATCCTCAATCCCCTGCTCGATAAAATATCCTGCCACATCGGAAGCCTGTTCTCCCGTATAATCATAGACGATAACTTCCTTGCCTTCCGTAATGCCCTGATCCTCCATCGCTCTCTCGAGATAGGCTTCACGGGGAGCTGCCGCTGCATACTCACAGTCTAACCACCGCGCGGAGAAGAGCGCCGCATTCTTCAAGTGTCCTCCGTTTGCCGCACCTTCCAGCGCCCATCCAGAATAGCTCTCCTGCGGACGGGCGTCAACCAGTACCGTATTCTCGTCGGAATCCTTCATGAATTCCTGTACCTGTTCGGCAGTCGCAGATTCTACCTCTGCTTTCTCTGCCGGCTTCACCGTATCCTTGGACTCTTCCGTACCGTCGGACTCTTCTTCTGATTCCTTCTCTTCTTCTGCTCCTTCACCAGACTCTTCTTCGTCCCCGGACTCTTGCGCGCTCCCGGATTCGGATGCACTGTCCGCCTGCTGCGACGTGTTGCCGCAGGCGGATGCCAGTGAAGCCGCCATTGCAGCACATAATAAGGAAACTACTAATCTTTTCTTCATATGTATACCTCATTTCTTTAGATTCGAAATTAGGATATCACGCCCTTCTTTTAAGCGTCAAATTCATTATTACAATAAAAAAGTTCTCTTATTGATATTTCCAATAAACCGCAGCCAAAAACACCGCAGACCCTCCTCAGATCTGCGGTGTTCCCTTATATGCCCTATTCTTCAATTACAATCCGTGTGATTACCGGCATCTCTACAGGCTTGTTCCAGGTCTCGGCCCCGTAGGTCGGAAGCTTCGCAATAGCATCCAGTACCTCGAACCCGGCGCTCATCTCCCCGAAAGCCGCATACCGGCCGTCCAGCTTATGAGCATCCTTATGAACGACAAAAAACTGCGTTCCCGCCGTATCAGGATCGTCGTCCCTCGCCATGGACAGCGCGCCTCTCTTGTGCTGGATCGGATTGGGAATTCCGTTCTCCTCAAATTCCCCTTTGATATGCCATTCACTGTCCGTCATGATATCATTATCCGGGGAGCCTGACTGGATCACATAATCCTCCACGATCCGGCACCACGCAAGTCCGTCATAGAACCCGCTTTTAGCCGTATCCACAAAATTCTTGACCGTGATCGGCGCAAGGTCCGGGAACAGGTCAAAGACCATATCCCCGAAGCCTTCCGTCGTAATAACGCACCTCAATGTCCTCTCCTACTTTTCAAGAACCTTCGCGTTCTTGAAGTAGATGTTAGAGGATGACGTCATATATACGCCCTCTACATAATCCTTAAGCAGGATGTTGTTGGACTTATAGTACAGGGCAAGTACCGGATAGTCTGCTGATACCAGCTCGTCAGCCTGTTTTACCAGTTCGCCGAACTTTGCCGGATCCTTCTCTACCTTCGCCTGGTCTACGATCGCATCGTAATCCGGGTTGCTGTAGAAGCTGTTGTTCGTCACATCATCTGTGTAAAGCAGAGGAAGGAAGCTCATCGGATTCACATAGTCCGCGCTCCATCCCATAGCTGCTACTTCATAGTTGCCGTTCTGTACATCATCATAGAATACAGCCCAGTCAGCGGAGCTAACTTCTACCTTGATTCCAAGGTTCTGCTCCCACATCTCCTTGATCGCCTCTGCGATCTTCTTCACATTGTCATCAGAATAGAAAGATAACTGTACGGTCGGGAATCCCTCTCCGTCTGGGTATCCGGCGTCCGCAAGCGCTTTCTTAGCGCCCTCCACGTCTGCTGTAGAGGACAGGCCGAAGTCAGGACGTCCCTCTGTCAGATCCTTGCCGTCTACCACATAACCAGGTGCATAGAAGCTGTATGCCGGCTTTCCGTCAACCTGATCCACATTATTGATCAGGGCCTCACGGTCGATCGCCAGATTCAGCGCCTTTCTTACCAACGGATCATCATACGGCTCTACAGAGCAGTTGATATCATAATATACAGTACCGTAGCTTGGAGCTGTGTATACGCCCGCGTTATCTGCCTTCAGCCGTGCGATATCGCTGGACGGGATCGTTCTTACACCGTCAACCTCGCCGTTCTCATAAGCTGTCAGTGCGGTTGCAACATCCAGGATGTAACGGTAGGTAAGCTTCTCCAGCGTTACATTCTCTGCATCCCAGTAGTTTTCATTCTTCTCAAGGGTGAAGCTCTCTTTCTCCTTCATCTCCGTTACCTTGAACGGACCGTTGCCGATATATGATTCAGCAGATGTTGTCCACTTATCTCCGTTCGCCTCAATCGTTGCCTCCTGTACAGGGAAATATACCCACATACTTACCAGGTCAACAAAGAACGGGCAGGACTCCTTCAGCGTGAATTCCAACGTCTGATCATCCACTGCCTTGATTCCTATAAATAGAAAAGTGTAAAGCCCCTACAACCGGATAAAGACTTTACACCTTTTTGACTAATCGTTTTTTTCACTTGGCTCCGTAACTTCTAAAAGAATACAATCAAATTCATTTTCAAGCTCGTCTCTTTTGTCCTGGGGAACCATCTTTAACAGTTTCCTTACAAAAACAGTTAAGCTGTTAATATACCGCAATTGCTTATCTGTCATATAATTAATCACCTGCTTTCTAAAAAGAAAGATTGTTTCGAGTATCTGCTTTAATTATAACAATCAATCTAAAATGTGTCAAAGCCTTTGTTTCATAAAAACTCTTTCAAACTCAGATTGACGCTGGTTTATCCAGATAGTATAATAATTATATCTGTGTTATAAAGAAAGGTTGGATACAATGAGTAGAGAAGAACCCACGTTGGAGAATCCAGACGAGATAAAGGAGCCGGATAAGGAACATTATTTTAATCAGCCTAAGCTTGGGAAAGGCGGTCCCTCGAAGCTTCGGCAGCAATTCAGCAGAGGTATGACCTATTTCTTGGTGATTGCGGCCAGCCTTCTGTTTTATTTCGCATTGCTGCGCCTTACGAACCTGTCAGAAGTATTTCAGAAGGTTTTCGGAGTGTTAAAACCGGTTGTCTACGGCTGTGTTGTCGCATATCTGCTGAATCCGATCGTGAAGCAGGTGGACAGATATCTGGTTCCTGTTTTAAAGCAGAAGCTTAAGAAGCCGGGACAAGCGGAGAGTGTCTCGCGCGGTATTGGGATCTTAGCAGCAATCGTCTTATTGATCGTATTGATCGTCACTTTGTGCAATCTCCTGATTCCAGAACTGTATTCTAGTATCCGCAATCTGGTAATGACTCTGCCTAAACAGTTGAACGACCTGGTTTCCGAATTGAGCGAGGTACAATTAGACGACTCGACCACCAGTACATTGATCAAGACCGGCATGAAGGAAGGAACAGACATGCTGCTTGACTGGCTTCGGACAGACCTTATGGCACAGGCCAATGAACTGATGTCCAATCTGACGGTCGGCGTGCTGAATATCTTAAGCGAATTATTCAATGCAATCATCGGGCTGATCGTCTCCGTCTATATCCTGTTCAGCAAAGAGACCTTTGTACGCCAGTCAAAGAAATGTGTCTATGCACTGTTATCTGCAAGGCACGCGAACATGGTGCTCCACCTGACAACGAAGAGCAACGAGATCTTCGGCGGATTTATTATCGGCAAGATCATTGATTCCATCATTATCGGGGTTCTGTGCTTCGTTGGACTAACGCTGTTGAAGATGCCTTATGTTATGCTGGTCAGTGTGATCGTAGGCGTTACCAACGTCATTCCGTTCTTCGGACCATATATCGGAGCGGTTCCAAGCACAATACTCATCATGCTGGCGAATCCGATCCAGGGCGTGTATTTTGTTATATTTGTGCTGCTTCTGCAGCAGTTTGACGGTAATATACTTGGGCCAAAGATCCTGGGGAACTCCACGGGGCTGTCGGCTTTCTGGGTCATCGTCGCGATCCTCCTTGGAGGAGGGCTGTTTGGATTCGCAGGAATGGTCATGGGAGTTCCGACATTTGCGGTACTGTATTATATTGTCCAGATGGTGATCAACAACCGTCTGGAGCGCAAGAAGCTGCCGGCGCCTTCCGAATACTATGATACGATGAGTTATGTGAATGATGAAGGCGTGTACTATCATTCGCATGAATCAGATGAATAAGAGAAAGGAAACTATCTATTATGCCAATCAGAGTTCAGAATAATCTTCCGGTAAAAGAGATACTGGAACAAGAGAATATATTTGTTATGGATGAGCACCGGGCGACTCATCAGGATATCCGTCCCATCAAGATCGGCCTTCTTAACCTGATGCCGCTCAAAGAGGACACGGAGCTTCAGATCTTAAGGTCGCTGTCGAATACGCCTCTGCAGGTAGACGTGTCTTTCGTGACGGTGTCTACTCACGAATCGAAGAACACACCTACCAGCCATCTGAATCAGTTTTACCAGAAGTTCAGCGAGATCAGGAAGGAGAAGTTCGACGGATTCATCATCACCGGAGCTCCGGTAGAGCAGATGCCTTTTGATGAAGTTGATTATTGGGAAGAATTGAAGGAGATCATGGAGTGGAGCAAGACCCATGTAACTTCCACCCTGCATTTGTGCTGGGGCGCCCAGGCAGGAATCTACTATCATTACGGGATCGATAAGGTTCCGGTAGATCAGAAGGTATTCGGCGTATTCTGGCATAAGGTGATGAACCGCAAGATCCCTCTTGTCCGCGGGTTTGACGATGTATTCCTTGCTCCCCATTCCCGGCATACAGAAGTTCCGATGGAACGTATCCGTGCGGAGAAAAAGCTGATGGTACTTGCCGAATCCGATGAAGCGGGGCTCTTCCTTGCTATGGCAGAAGACGGCCGGCAGATCTTCGTTATGGGACACCCTGAGTATGACCGGGTGACATTGGACGGTGAGTATAAGCGGGATCTGTCAAAGGGACTGCCTATAGAACTGCCGAAGAATTACTATACTGGTGATAACCCGGCGAACAAACCACTGCTCACCTGGAGGGCTACGGCAAATAATCTGTATACGAATTGGCTCAATTATTATGTGTACCAGGCAACGCCGTATGATATGGTGGGGACGCCGTTTTAATCCAGTATTTTCAAGGGGTTCGGCGTTTTCGTTACTTTTCACACCCACGCCAGTAATAGGCTTTTTAGAAAGTGTTGGTAAATGTGCTGAAATTAAAAAAAATTTTATCCACAGTAAATGATACATTTGAGGACAAAATGTTATTAACATTTTGTCCTCAGGTATTTCTTGTGGATAACATTTCCTCTTTTTTGTTTTTCGTCTTAAAACCCCCCTCCTTACATCTCTTTCTGCGTGGTTTGATATCCATTTGTCTTGAACAATCAACGATTTATCCCTGGCAAAATGACGAATGCCTGATTTCATTCATTCGCTTTTTTTCCAGGTTTCTGCTATACTTTTTTTATTACAAGTGCGGAGGCAGCAATGAGCAAAGAAACATCACTTATTAAGAAATATGAATTACAGATTTCTAAATTGGAGAATGCTCTTAAAGAAGCAGAAAATGTAATCCGAATCCAGGAAAAATGTATTCGGACTTCGGAAGAGCTTCTTGAACAGAAAGAAGAATATATTTCCATGCTGACATTACAACTGGAAGAGACAATAGAATTAAGCAGAACGATGGCACAGGTATTAGATTCCCGCCCCTAATTCATCAAAGGAGATTACAGATGAATCCATTTGAATATACAAGCGCATTACAGTACAAAGTGAAATCACTGGCACAGCAGATCGCCGAATTTAAATCCGGCGAGAGATACCGGAAATTAGAAGAAGAATATAAGAGTATTATTCGGAAACTTGAAAAAAATATCCGGGAATTAAAACAAGAATTAGCACAGGCACGTAAGGAAATCCGGTCTGTCCGGAAGCAATGGATGGAAGCAAATGATGATCTTTACCACGAATGTCAGAAAGAACTTGACAGGAAAGACCGTCTCATTGCAAAGCTCAAAAAAGAGAATCTGGAAGTTGTTCGCCAGAGAGATGAAGCATTAGATAAATACCGTGATATGAGACGGGAATTCTACCGGGTAGGGGCGGAACTAGAAGAAGAAAAAGGCCTGAACCAAAAACTGACTGCGCAGGTCAATATGGATTTTGAGAATTCATCCATCCCCTCTTCCCAGCAGAAACCCGGCAGGAAAAAAATCCC
>CAJTCH010000002.1 GCA_910574715.1 Lachnospiraceae bacterium
CTATAGTCATAAAAATAGCCAGAATACCTTGCAAAATCAAGGAATCTGGCTATTTTTATACTTGATAATATTTGTTCAAAAATGTAATGAATTATCATCCTTCATTACATTTTTTTATACGAAAAAAACGTCAAAACTTCGTTTATCTACGTTATATTACCATGCAAAAATGGATTTGTCAACATTTTGGGAGGCTGTGCAAGGGGTTTCTAATGCCATTTCTGTAAAAATCATCTAAAAAATCATTTAAAATCTGGAAAATATTTGTCTTCACATATCCTATTTGTAGAAAAATCGAATAGATACGGGAGAAAATCATTTAATCGCCGTCAATATTCTAGTCAAAATCTGAAAGATTACTTTTTATGCAAAAATCGAATAAAATTCAGGGGCAGGCCGGGAGATGTTGATTTTACAGCCGTCAAAATTCTAGTCAAAGCATTTGAAGGGTACGAAAAATAGGGATATACCGGTTCTTTGTAATGAAGGATGATACTTCATTACATTTTTGACGGAGATATTGTGGATTGTGACGAGGTTACAGTTCGTCAAATATACATCTCAGCCGTCAGACATTACTTGTAATAGGAAAGGAGCCGCGGATATGAGAATTGAATTATTTGAACATAATCAGACAGTGTATCAAGCGGCTTTGGATATGCTGCAGACTGCGGGCAAAGCGGCGATTGTACATCCTACAGGTACAGGGAAGTCATTTATCGGATTTAAATTGTGTGAAGATTTCCCGGACAAAATAATCTGCTGGCTGTCGCCGTCGGAATATATTTTCAAAACGCAAGTAGAGAATCTTACGGCGAGCGGGGCATTTCACGGGGATGACCAGACTGTCAGCGGCGATCAGGAAAGGCATGTTCTTGAGAATGTCAAGTTCTATACCTATGCGAAGCTGATGACTATGACTGAGGAAGAATTAGGGGAAATAAGTCCTGACTATATTATATTAGATGAATTCCACCGTTGCGGTGCGAAGGTTTGGGGGCAGGGAGTAGAGAAGCTGTTGACAATATACTCGGACACGCCGGTGTTAGGGCTGTCGGCAACGGCGATCCGTTATCTGGACAATCAGAGGGATATGTCCGATGAGTTATTCGATGGAAATGTGGCTTCGGAGATGACCCTTGGCGAGGCGATCGTGAGGGGGATCCTGAATCCTCCTAAGTATGTCCTGTCTGTATTCTCTTATCAGAAGGATCTGGAAAAGTACCAGAAGCGGTTGAGGATGGCGAAGAACAAGGCAGTCCGGGATGAAGGAGAGCGGCAGTTGGATGCTCTGCGGCATGCCCTTCAAAAGGCAGACGGATTAGATGAGATCTTTCGTAAGCATATGAAGAATCCGGCAGGGAAATATATTGTCTTCTGTGCAAACTACGAACATATGACGGAAATGATTGAGAAAGCGCCGGAGTGGTTTGCGGAGGTGGATAAGCAGCCGCATATTTACACTGTATACTCCGATGATCCGGCCGCAAGCCAGGCCTTTGCGGATTTTAAAGCGGATACGAGCGGGCATCTGAAGCTTTTGTACTGCATCGATATGCTCAATGAGGGAATCCATGTGGAAGATATTGAAGGAGTGGTCCTGCTTCGTCCCACGGTGTCGCCGATCATTTACAAACAGCAGATCGGACGGGCATTGTCGGCAAGTAAGAAGAAGGATGCGGTGATCTTCGATATCGTATTGAATATAGAGAATCTGCACAGTATCGGTACGATCGAAGAAGAGATGCAGATTGCAGCATCATACTATCACTATATGAACCGTGAGGATGAGATTGTAAATGAACACTTCAAAGTGGTAGATGAGGTGCAGGATTGCGTGGCGCTGTTCGAGAGATTGAATGAGACATTGACGGCTTCGTGGGATCTGATGTATGAATGCGCAAGGCGGTATTATCAGGAGAATGGGAATCTGGAAGTTCCGGTAAGATATCGGACAGAGGACGGTTACGGGCTTGGTCAGTGGATCCTTACGCAGCGCAGAGTCCGTGCCGGTGAGAAATATGGAGCGCTGGGTGAAGACCGCATCAGGAAATTAAACCGTATCGGGATGGTCTGGGGAAGTTATCGGGACCTGTCGTGGGAGCGGTATTACAAAGAAGCGAAGAACTATTATGAAAAGCACGGAGATCTGAATACTAATGTTAATACAGAGACAGATTCAGGAATCCGGCTGGGCTCGTGGATCTGCCAGCTTCGGACCTACAGGAAGAGCGGGATACAGCGGGGCTATCTGACGGAAGAAAGAGTGAAAGCGTTAGATGAGATCGGAATGATCTGGGATGTGCCGGATTATCTGTGGGAAGAGAATTATGCGGAATGCCTGCGGTATTACCGGGAGCACGGGAATCTTAATATTCCCAATGCTTACTGTTCGCCGAAGGGACTGAAGATCGGCGGATGGATTAGACGGCAGCGTTTGCTTCGCAGAGGCAGCCGAAGCGACGGCGGAGACGGAATCATCGGTGAAAATGGCGGCGGCACAGGCGCGGGACTTACGAAGGAGCAGATCGCGCGGTTAGATTCCATTGGGATGGTCTGGAAAACGAAGCCGGAGCAGCAGTGGGAGAAAGGCTGTGCTGAGGCATTGGCCTATTATAAGGAGCATGGAAACTTAAATGTACCGGCAGGTTATGTAAGCCCGACGGGATATAAGCTTGGAAGCTGGATCGCGGACAGACGGGAGAAGGGGAGAGAGAAGCATTCCCTGGAACGTCAGAGGCAATTGGACGAGATCGGGATGGTCTGGGTGAAGCCGGATTCCTGGGAGGTTCGCTATGGGCTTGCGAGAGCGTACTATGAAGAGCATGGTAACCTGAATATTCCATCGAAATACCGTGCGGAAGGCATTTGGCTTGCGAAATGGGTCAACGAGCAGAAGCAGATATTTGCCGGGAAGCGTAAAGGCAAGGCACTGCGGGAAGACCAGGTGCGGAGATTAGAGATGATCGGGATGGAATGGGAACGGCGTAAAAAGGATGGCCGGAACCAGGAAAGCCGGGATTATAATGAGACGTTGAAGAATGGACAGTCTCGGGAAGAGATTCAACAGAGTATTGCTTGATGAGAAATAGTGAATGATTACTTTTTAGATATCCTTGCAGCAGGGGCACTTGGATATCTGAGGTATGATATATTCGGCGTTTGGAGGCTTGGCAGATTATTCGATATGATCTGCAAGACGGCAGACGGATTACTGTGGCAACAGAAAGAATCTGGGGGCATGGATGGCGAAGCATACCTTATCGGACGAAGTGCTTCGCCATTATAATGTGGGACGGATGAATGGAGGATTATTTTGTATTATGTGATACAGGTTGCTACTGGAACAGAAGACAGAGTAGAAGAGCAGATCAGGGTGACGGTGGGAAATGAGTTATATGATTCTTGTTTCCATCCAATGCGCCGGGTGAAGAAGAAATTCCGCGGAGAATGGAAAGAGATCCGTGAAAAATTGCTTCCGGGGTATGTATTTATAACGAGTAATTATATTCAGGAAGTGTATCAGGAGTTCAAGCATGTGCCGGCTTATACAAAGCTGTTGGGAAAAGAAGGGGATCGGTTTATCCCTCTTTCTGGTTATGAAGTAAATTGGCTTGAACGGCTTATGGAATCTTCCGATCAAAAGATGGAGGTGCAGTTATCCCAGGTGTCTGTATCGGAAAATGATGAGATAACGATACTGTCCGGGCCGCTGAAGAATATGGAAGGATGTATCAAGAAGATCGATCTGCACAGACGGATCGCGAAGGTCGAGGTTGATTTTATGAACCGGAAGACGGTGATACATCTTGGAATTGAGATGGTAGAAAAAAAGAATAAGTACAATACATGATAGATTTTTGGATGAAGTTCCGTATGTATTTAAGATATTTTATGGTAGAAAGTAACGGCTCAGCTTATCTGAACTGTTACAGCAGAATAAGTATCATTGATTGGGAAAGGGGATTTTATTGATGGAAGGGTATCAAGAAGTCAATGAAATTAATCTGATAGATCTGATGTTTTATTGTTTGAAGAGATGGCGCTGGATTGTTGTGTGTATGATATTTTTCGCAGTTATTGCAGGGATTTATAAATATCAGGCGACGATCACGGAGAACCAGGTGAAGAAAGAAGAACAATCACATCAGTCTGTGACAAAATCGGTTGAAGGAGAAGCAGTTCCAGAACCGATTGTATTTGAAGATCCGGTTTCTTCGGCTGTCTCTTTTGCGGCGGTGGGAATGATCGGCGGGGCTGGATTGGTCTGTTTGATATGTTGTATGAGTTTTATAATGAGCGGAAAGCTGCAAAGTGAGAATAATTTTCAAGAGAAATTCGGAATGCCTTTGTTAGGGGTTATTCGTAAAAGCGAATCGAAGAAGAAGGTATTTCGATTTGTGGACCGGTGGATTCGCAAGTTGGAAGAAGGACCGTATGCGAAGATCCCGAGGAAAGAGCAGATCAAGATTGCGGCGGTGAATGTTCAGGCGGCGATTCATAGGAGTTCAAAAGAGAAGTTAAGGAGAGTAATGCTTGCGGGGACTATTGGAGGGGATGATGTATTGGAAATCTGTGAGCAGTTGGCAGAAGAGATTGAGGATATTACGTTTTCGCCTTATAGACAAATTGTATATCATGCGGCAGCGCTTAAGAAGTTGGAGTATTATGAAGGGGTTCTGTTTATTGAAAAGTTGGGTGAATCTTATGAGAAGTTGATTAGGCAGGAGAGAAAGTTGGCGATTGACAGAAGTATAAAAGTGCTGGGAGTGATTGTGTGCTAATTAATTAGTATATGAAACTTAGAGACAGTTCAGATTAAAGATTTGTTGATATAAAACCTTTTGAATCAAAGATATGGTTGTCATCATTAATGATACATAAGGATAGGCAAAGATATGCAGACGAAACAATTAGGATTAATTGGGTGTTTACAGCGGAAACGATTACTAATGAGGTAGAGCAAAATGTAGTTGATAAGATAGGAACATTAAAAGAAAATGTGCAGTTGTAATGTCCTTATTTTACGAAGATTCTGAATTTTTTGTATTCTACAAAAATTAGAAAATCTGAGCAGTTGGATTGAATACAAGGATACAGTAGAAGTTTGAAGGTTTCTTGGATCCTCTTGGATTAGCCTGCAAGACAGATATGCTCAAAAGGATTAGATGAAGGTATGTGAGCACTCAGATTAGAGTGAAAATATATTGAAAATATTTTTCAGAGAAGGAAATAAACAATATGTTTAAAAACAAAGGAAACAAACCGTTTGAATCTAAAATTTGGTTAGCATCACCGACTATGCATGGTGAGGAGATTAAATATGTTCAGGAAGCTTATGATAGCAATTGGATGTCTACGGTAGGCGTCAATATAAATGAAGTTGAAAAAATTGCGGCAGAAAAGGCTGAAATGAAATACGCTGTTGCTTTGAGTGCATGTACAGCTGCACTTCATCTTTGTGTAAAATTAGCTGGAGAAAAGTTATATGGAAAGCCACCAATCAGTCAAGGAGCATTATATCAAAAACATGTTTTTTGCACAGATATGACCTTCGATGCGACTTTAAACCCAGTGGTATATGAGGGTGGTATTCCGATATTTATTGACACAAATCGAGATAGTTGGAACATGGATCCAGTGGCACTTGAGAAAGCTTTTGAGATGTATCCAGAAGTGAAATTGGTTGTGAGTGCTGAACTTTATGGTTTTCCCGGACGAATGGATGAGATTAAGAAGATTTGTGAGAAGCATGGTGCACTCCTGATAGAGGATGCAGCTGAGGCTATGGGTGCAACAATCGATGGAAGGCAGTGCGGCACTTTCGGGGATTACAGTGCAGTAAGCTATAATGGCAACAAAATCATTACCGGAAGTTCTGGTGGTTGTTTGTTGACAAATAGCATAGAAGACGCCAACAAAGCCCGTAAATGGAGTACTCAGGCAAGAGAGAATGCAGATTGGTATCAACACGAGGAAGTTGGTTACAACTACCGCATGAGTAATGTCATAGCAGGTGTAATAAGAGGACAGTATGAGTATCTGGAAGAGCATATAGAGCAGAAAAAGGCTGTATATGAACGATACAGAGATGGGCTAAGAGGATTACCAGTAAAGATGAATCCTATTACAGAAGGAACGGAGCCCAATTATTGGTTGAGTGCGTTGATAATAGATAAGGCTGCTATGTGTAAGCAGGTAAGAGGAGAAGTTGATGTATGTTATCAGCCAGAATCCGGAAAAACATGCCCTACTGAAATTCTGGAGGCTATCGGCTCTATAAATGTAGAGGGGCGCCCTATTTGGAAACCGATGCATATGCAGCCTATGTACAGAATGCATGAAGTTGTAGGAAGGCAAGGAACATTAAGATGCCGGACCAATGCATATATTAGCGGTGCTGTTGAAGCTGTCGGAGCAGATATTTTCCAGAGAGGATGTTGCTTACCAAGTGACAATAAGATGAAACCAGAGGAGCAGGACAGAATTATTGAAGTTATCAGGGCGTGTTTCGAATAGTTATGTAAGCAGAGGGGAGAAATATATAAATGTATGCTAAGTTTTTTAAGCGTTTCTTGGATTTTATATTGAGCTTGTGTGCAGTGATTGTGTTATCTCCATTGCTGATGATACTTATAATTCTCGGCTTTGTATTCATGCGTGGCAATCCATTCTTTTACCAAGAACGCCCAGGTAAGAATGAAAAAATTTTCAGGCTTATCAAATTCCGATCTATGGATAATCGAAAAGATAAAAATGGTAAATTGTTGCCAGACGAAGTACGACTTAATAAGTATGGAAGGTTTTTGCGCTCAACATCGCTTGATGAACTGCCTGAACTTATTAATATAATTAAAGGTGATATGTCCATCATCGGTCCACGTCCGTTACTTCCTAGGGATGTCGCATATATGAACAAAAATCAACTTTGTAGACATTCTGTTAGTCCCGGACTTACTGGACTGGCACAGTGTACGGGTCGCAACTCTTTTGATTGGGATAAAAAATTAGCAACAGATGTTGAGTATGTAGATAATTTATCTTTTGTTTTAGATATCAAGATTTTTTTAAAAACAATCTTGAAAGTAGTGAAAAGAGAAGATGTTGAATTTGTTGAAGTGGAAGATATGGATCTTAAAGACTGGAATGAGTTGAAAAAACGAAAGGCAGAGGAAAATGGCGTTAAAAGTATATAGCCTTGAACAATGTGAAGAATGGGACTCAATAGTTCGTTCTTTCCATGATTATGATACATACTGGCTAAGTGGTTATGTAAAAGCATTTCGAATTCATGGCGATGGTGAACCGTTACTATTCTTTTATGAAAACAAAAGTGTTCGTGGAATCAATGTTGTGATGAAACGTGATGTTTCAAAAGATCAACACTTTGTAGGAAAGATTGAAGAAAACCTATATTTTGATTTTTCAAGTCCATATGGTTACGGCGGATGGATTATTGAAGGTGATAAAAGTGATGCACTCTTTGAAGCATATGAAAATTGGTGTGTGAATAATGGTATCATCAGTGAATTTATAAGATTCCATCCAGTTTTAGAGAATTATAAAGCATGTGCGAGCAACTATGAAGTTGTACCATTAGGAAATACTGTGGTCATGGATCTTTCTTCACCTGAAGTTATTTGGAACAACATCATAAGTAAAAATCGGAATATGCTTCGGAAGGCCAAGAAGAATGGAGTTGTTATCTATTCTGGACGTTACCCAGAAATTTATAAGACATTTAGAGAGATATATAACTCTACAATGGATAAAGATAATGCCAAAGATTATTATTACTTTAGTGAAGAATTTTATCAAAGCATTTTAAATGATTTGCAGCAAAATGCACAGGTATTTTATGCGGTGTATGAAGGTAAAATTATCGCAGCGTCTATTATGCTAGCAGCAAATGGTTACATGAATTATCATCTTTCTGGTTCGATCAAAGAGTACGCAAACTTGGCACCGACAAATCTGCTTCTATATAAGGCCGCTTTGTGGGGATGTGCGAATGGTTGTTGTTCATTGTATCTTGGTGGCGGTGTTGGAAGCGGAGAAGATAGCCTTTATAAGTTTAAAAAGGCATTTTACAGATTAGATGATGTGAAGCGATTCCATATCGGAAAGAAGATATTTATTCAGGACAAGTATGATGAACTTTTGGGTTTTAGGGAATCTGTTGATAGCAGATTTTTCCCAAAGTATAGAGCATAGGAAGTAATGACATGAATATTTTATTTTTAAGCCTTGAAGTGTTCAAATCAATAAATGAATCAAATATGTATGCTGATATTCTTCGGGAATTTACAAGGGATGGACACTTTGTTTGCGCTATTTCTCCAGTCGAGAGACGGTATAAAGGTAATACGGAATTAGTAAATGAGAATAATAGTAAATTATTGAGGCTCAAAATCGGCAATATCCAAAAAACTAATTTGTTTGAAAAGGGTATTTCCACATTGGCGGTTGAGCAACAGTATATTAATGGGATTAAAAAATATTTCTCTAATGCTAAGTTTGATCTAGTTCTCTATGCCACCCCTCCAATAACTTTTTGTAAAGTAATTGAGTATATCAAAAAAAGGGACGGAGCATTTGCGTATCTTATGTTGAAAGACATTTTTCCTCAAAATGCTGTTGATCTTGGAATATTTGATAAGACAGGGCCTTCATGGATTATTTATAAGTATTTTAGAAAGAAAGAAACAAAATTATATGATTTATCTGACAAGATAGGTTGTATGAGTTTAGCGAATGTTGAGTATATTCATAAAAATAATCCTCAGGTTTCACCAGAAAAAATTGAGGTTTGCCCGAATTGTATCGAAGTGATAGATAAATCTGTTGATGAGGAGACAAGGAACTCTATTAGGATAAAATATAACGTAGCGCTTGATAAAAGAATTTTTGTGTATGGCGGAAATCTTGGAAAACCACAAGGAATACCATTTTTAATCGAGTGCATAGAAAGTCAGAGAGAGAATCCTAGAGTTTTTTTTCTCGTTGTTGGTGATGGAACAGAATACTCAATATTAGAGGAGTATGCTAAAAAACAGAATCAGGAAAATTTCAAATTGATGAAAAGATTACCTAAGGAAGACTATGATACTTTAGTTGCGGCATGCGATGTTGGAATGCTATTCCTTGATCATAGATTTACTATACCTAATTTTCCTAGCAGATTGCTTTCTTATATGCAAGCTAAGTTACCTGTTCTCGTTTGTACTGATCCGAATACAGATGTTGGTAAAATTGCTGAAGATGGTGAGTTTGGTTGGTGGTGCGAAAGCAACTCTGTTGGCAATTTAAAAAAAGTGGTGGAGAAAGTTTTACAAAGCAATCTTTCTCAAATGGGTAACAATGCTATAGAATACCTTAAAAAATACTATTCTAGCAAAAAAGCATATAGTGTGATAATAGATTCTTTGAAGGAAAAGTAAGGTAGTGAAAAAAGTCATGAAGATATTAATAATTAACTCTGTGTGCGGAATTAAAAGTACAGGAAGGATAGCTGCATCCATGGCCGAAAGTTTTATAAAAAATGGTGATAAAGCAGTAGTAGCTTTTGGAAGGGAGCAAGTTCCATATAAATATAAAGATATTTCATATAGGATATGCAGCGAAATAACAGTTAAGGTAAATGCATTACAGACGAGAGTTTTTGATAGTGATGGTTTTACATCTAATCACGCCACAGCCAAATTCTTAAAATGGGCTGATAATTATAATCCGGATTTACTTTGGTTACATAATTTACATGGATATTATATAAATGTGGAAATGCTTTTCAAATGGATAAAATCTCGTCCTAAGATGCAAGTTAATTGGACATTGCATGATTGTTGGTCATTTACAGGACATTGCTCTTATTACACGTATGCACATTGCAATAAATGGATGAAACAATGTTATGATTGTAAACAAAAACGGGAGTATCCAGCAAGTTTTTTTCGAGATGCAAGTTATGCTAATTATTTGAAAAAAAAAGAATTATTTACAGGAGTAGAAAAAATGAGTTTAATCACTCCTTCTAAATGGCTTGCAAATGAAGTGAAAAAGAGCTTTTTAAAAGATTATAGTATTGAAGTTGTATATAATACAATTGATACTTCTATTTTTAAGCCTACGCCGAGTAATATAAAGACAAGACTTCGAATCCCGGATAAAAAAATGATTCTTGGAGTAGCAGCTCAATGGCAACTGATTAAGGGATGGTATGATTTTATAAAACTTGCAGATATGATTGACCATTCTTATGTAATAGTACTTGTGGGAGTTACAAAAGAACAGAAAAAAGAATTACCTTGCAATGTTATTGGTATTGAAAGAACGGCTAATACAATGGAATTAGCCAAAATCTATACCGCTGCAGATGTGTTTGTCAACCCAACTTACGAGGATAACTATCCAACGACGAATTTAGAGGCGCAGGCATGTGGGACGCCTTGTATCACATATAGAACTGGTGGAAGCGTAGAAAGCGTCAAGCAGGAGAATATTATTGAAGTTGGTAATGTTCATGCTTTGTGGTTGAAAATAAAAGAAATAGTAGATTGAGACAATAATGGTGAAGGATTTTGTTTATGTATAAAATAGAACCTGTTTTTTGGGTATTCCCTTCAATTTGCTTGCTTTTTTCTTTTGATAAAAGAAGAAATTCAAGATTAAGATTTTGGTTTATAACAATTTTATTTATATTATTTTATTCGTTTTCCTTAAACGGAGCAGATTATGAAGGGTATAATTCGCTATTTGAAGAAGTGCTAGTTGGTTCATCAATTAGAGAAATTCACGGAGAACTTGGATATGGATTACTAATGGTCTTTGCCCAAAAAATAGGAATGGATTATCAAATTTTTAGAATAGTTCTACTAAGTGTTACGTCAGTAGTATTGTTTTCTATGTTATATAAAATGTCACCTAATTTTCCTCTTTCTGTATTTTTTTTCACATCTCTTTTTATCATATATGCAATTTCTGCATATAGACAATATATTGTAATGGCTTTTTCTTTAGTATGGATATATGAATTTGTTAAAGGTAATGCGAGAAAGGCAATTGTTGGATTAGTTGGATTGCTTTTTTTTCACATAACTGCAATTATTCCATTGGCCTTTGTTTTAATTTATAAGTCTATGAGAGAACGACAGACAACAAGCATAAAAATATTTGTGGATAAAAATGGAATCATATTCATTGCAGTAGTATTTTTGCTTAGAATTTTTAATTTCTATATTTTAAAAATTAGTATTGTAAATAGTGTCTTAGGGATAATTATATCAAACAGAGCTGATATTAATCCAACACTATTTTCAGCTGGATTGGCTTCAAGAACAATATTTTTATTCTTTATTGTGATTTTGTTTCAGTATAAATCAAGTAATGATAAGTTGTTGATGCTGTTGTTCGGTTGCTACTATATAGGAATGACTCTGTATATTGCAGTTCCTTTGGAATTCTTTATGGGACGATTGATGAATAGCGTAAATGTTTTGTCTACAATAATTGTTCCGTATATGGTGTATAGACACCATGATGATAGATTCTTGGGCAGCACAGTTGCTTCTAGCAATAGGATTGTTTTAAGCATTCTCATCATTGTTTCATATGTTATTCTTTTCAATCAATTGTCCAATCAAATTGGATATACCCCTTATACCAATTATTTGTTTGGGTAGAAACATAGCAATAATAAGTGAGGATTATGGATAGGGTGAAGAAAAATATAATTAGAAATATAATAATGTTATATGGATTGAGCATAGCAAAAATTGTTTTTCCATTAATTACATTACCGTATTTAACTCGTGTTCTTACCGTAGATACATATGGGACGGTGTCGTATGTTAAAACCATAATGACTTATTTGCAGTTAACAGTTGACTTTGGATTCATGCTATCGGGAACAAAGGATATAGTTAAGGGCAAGCAAAACGGAGAAGATCTCGGGAAAATCACGGGAGATATACTACTTGCAAGAATTATTTTAGGCATTATTGCATTTGCAGTATTAGTTGGACTTATAATTGTTCTTCCAATATTGCGGGAGAATGTTTTGTATACTTTTTTATCCTATGTTTCAGTATTTTTTTCTATTTTCTTGTTTGATTATGTTTTCAGAGGATTAGAAGAAATGCAGGTTATAACCATTCGTTTTGTGATAATGAAAGGAATAGCGGCTGCGTTAATATTTGTCTTTGTACATAATGATACACAAATAATATGGATACCAATACTTGACTGTATCGGAAGTTTACTTGCAGTTGCCTTGGTCTGGATTGAAATTAAGAAAAGAAATTTGCATATCAAGTTAATGTCATTATCGAGATCTTTAAATAAATTAGGAGAATCGGCTATATATTTTGCTTCTGAGATGGCAACTACTGCATTTGGTGCTCTAAACACTGTACTTATAGGTGTATTTCTTTCAAAATCAGACGTCGCATATTGGAGTCTATGCATAACGATGATTAGTGCAGTTCAGGCAATGTATGAACCAATTAACAGCGGTGTGTATCCGGATATGGTTAAGAATAAAGACTTGAAGGTGATCAAAAGGACACTTAGTATTTTTATGCCAATAGTCACTGTTGGATGTGTTTTTACTATTTTTGTAGCAAAGTATGCTCTTTTATTTGTGGGAGGAAAGCAATATGTTGACGCCGCAGGACTTTTGAGAGCTTTAACACCAGTACTTTTCATAAGCTTTCCAACTATGCTATTTGGATGGCCTACTCTTGGAGCATTTGGAAAGGCAAAGGAGGTCACTATTACTACGATTGTAACAGCAGTAGCCCAAATCATTGGATTGCTAATTCTTATGGCTATGGGAAGGTTTGAGTTAATAGAAATTGCATTACTTAGAGGCATAACAGAATTACTTATGTTCGTAAGTAGGGTGGGGTTTTGTTTTAAATTCAGGAAGGAATTTAGAATACGATAATAATTTAAATGTAAGGATAAAGGATTCAAATTAACGTATGAGAATTATAAATATTGAAGAAAAAAAACAATTGATGCTGGATATGCTTGTCGAGATTGATACGTTCTGTAGGGAAAAGGATATAAAGTATTTTTTGGCAGGAGGGACACTTATCGGAGCTGTTAGACATAAGGGATTTATTCCATGGGATGATGATGCTGATATAGCTTTATTAAGATGTGACTATGAAAGATTAGTTTCTAGTTTTAAAAGTAAATCTGGAAATATTGAAATAAGGGACTTTAGGAATAATCATGATTATATTTGGCCATCTGCAAAATTTATACATAATAAGACTGTTCTTATAGAAAATAACAATAAAAAATCGTCTATAGGGGTATTTATTGATGTATTTCCATTAGATAATGTTTATGGAAATAAACAAGCAGTAATAAAATATCAAAGAAAAGTATTGTTATGGAAGAATATCCTTAATGTAAAGTATATTCCTTTGTCGAAGGATAGAAAATGGTATAAGAACGGGGTAATTGCTATGAGTAGAATACTGCGATTATTACCTAATAAGGTGATTCTAAAGATAATTCATAATTTAAGTACTAAATACGATAATTATATTGGATGTACATATATATGTTCGTTTTCCGGAGCATGGGGAAAAAAGGAGATTTCAGAAAAAGAGTTATTTAGTAATGTGGTTGAGTGCCAGTTTGAAAACCATAATTTTTTTATTCCACAAGGATATGATAAATTTTTGACAAATATATATGGAGATTATATGACACCGCCGCCTGTAGAAAAGAGAATGAGTACCCATAAGTCAATTGAGTATTGGAAATAAAAATATTTTGAAAGTAATAAGAACTAATACCTTAATAAAAAGGAATAGAAATATTGACTACCATTCTGCGACTGAATAAATATGGTTTATTACCAATGATAAGAGTCCGGGGCGGTAGTATATTGTTATTCCTAAGGTTATTATAAACAAAATAGAAGGGATGATAAAATTTATGAAAAATATTGCTTTGATTATTGGCGGCGGAGTTGGAGCTAGAATGCATCAGGATATTCCTAAACAATTTATTAATGTAAAGGATGTGCCGGTGATTATTTACACATTAAGAGCATTTCAACAACATCCTAATGTTGATGCTATAGAAGTTGTTTGTCTTGATGGTTGGCATGATATTTTAAGAGCCTATGCTAAACAGTTTGGTATAACTAAACTTGAAAACATAGTTTCAGGAGGAGAAACGGGACTTCAATCTATTAGAAATGGGCTATATGATATTGCTAAAAGATATGATGGAGACGATGATATTGTTTTAATACATGATGCTATCAGACCTCTGGTTAGTCAAGATATTATTTCCGATAATATTAGAGTTTGTAGAAAATATGGGAATGCAATTACAGTTATCCCGTGTACGGCTGTTATGCTTAAAACAATGAATAGCATTACTTCAGAAGAGCAGATTCCGAGAGACAACTTAAAGATTACACAAACACCACAGACTTTTTTTTTATATGATATTCTTGCAGCGCATAAGGAAGCGATAGAAAAAGGGATAAATGACTCAATTGCATCTTGTTCTCTTTATGTTGAACTTGAAAAGAAATTGTATCTTTCAATAGGCTCAGAGAAAAACATTAAACTTACAACATCTGAAGACATGGAAATTTTTTCAGCGTTACTTGAAACAACATGCCCTGATTGGATGAGAAAATAAGGAGATTATGATGAGAGTAGCATTGGCAAGTGATAGAAATGGATTAGATTATAAAAACAGATTGATCCAGCATTTAAAATATAATGGATATGAACCAATTGATGTTGGAACCTATGAGAATGTACCATGTGATACACCGGTTTTTGCTATGAAAGCCGGTAAATTGGTTGCCATGGGTGATTGTAAATATGGAATCTTAATTTGTGCTACTGGTACTGGAATGGTTATGGCAGCAAATAAAATAAAAGGTGTACTATGTGGTATGGGATATGCTGATTTAGTGACACAACATATGCGTCAGCATAATGATGCGAATATGATTGCGTTTGGTCAGAAACATATGGGATATGAAGATGTTGAGCACAGAGTTGATATCTTTTTAACAACGGATTTTGTAGGATTACATCATGCACCACGAGTACAGCAGATTAGAGATCTTGAAGAGAATAAAGAAATACATCAGACTCCTATTATGAATCCAAATTGGAAATGAGAGGTAAAAGAAGGATGATTATTGAAAAAATAAATAGTCCTGATAACCTTAAAAGGTTATCGGATGATGAACTACATACTTTAACATCAGAAATAAGAACTGCTCTAATTACTAAAATGAGTAAATTGGGGGGACATATGGCATCAAATCTAGGAGTTGTTGAAATTACTGTTGCTCTTCATAAGGTATTTAATTCTCCAATTGATAAAATTATATTTGATGTATCACACCAGTCCTATGTGCATAAGATTTTAACAGGTAGAAAAGAAGCATTTTTATATGAAGAACATTTTGAAGATGTCTCTGGATATAGTAATCCGGAGGAAAGTAGTCATGATTTCTTTAATATTGGACATACCTCAACTTCAATAAGTTTGGCTTGTGGAATGGCAAAAGCTAGAGATTTGAAGGGAGACAATGAAAATATTATTGCAGTTATAGGAGATGCTTCGTTGGATGGTGGAGAAGCTTTTGAAGCCTTAAATTATGCCAAGGAATTACACAGTGGCTTGATTGTTGTTTTGAATGATAACAATATGTCTATTCCTGAAAATTATGGTGGTTTACATGATTTATTGAATACTTTAAGAACAAATCGTGGACAGGTCGAAAATAACTTTTTTAGCTCACTTGGGTTTGAATATAAATTTGTGCAAGATGGTCATAATCTATGTGAATTACTTGAAGTTTTTGAAAGTGTGAAGGATACTGATCATCCAGTTGTAGTTCATTGTTGCACACAAAAAGGTAAGGGGTATAAGTTTGCCGAAGAAGAAAAAGAGAAGTGGCATTGGGCTCACCCATTCAATATTGAAACTGGTGAATATATAAGCGGTGTACCTGAAGAAAACTATGGTGCTATAGTGGCTGAATATCTTCTTAAAAAGATGCAATCAGACAAAGATGTTGTCGTAGTAGCTGCTTCAACACCGTTATGTATTGGCTTTAATGCTGATAGACGAAAATTGGCAGGAAAGCAATTTGTTGATGTTGGTATTGCTGAACAAAATGCACTATCTATGACAGCAGCAATTGCTAAAAGAGGAGGTAAGCCAGTATTTGCAACAAATAGTACATTTTATCAAAGAGGTTATGATCAGATTGAGCAGGAAATGTGTATCACAAAATGTCCTGCAACAATGATTCTTTCACATGCTTCTGTTTGGGGGCATACAAATGATACTCATGTAGGATTATATGATATTGCTTTATTTGCAAATGTACCAAATCTTACTTACCTTGCCCCTACAAATTGTGAAGAATATATTGCGATGTTGGATTGGAGTATTGAACAACAGGAGATTCCTGTCGCAATAAGAATTCCCTGGACTAAAGTACATCATGCTGAAAATTCTGTTAGAAATGACTATTCTGATACTAAATATGAAGTGACAAAAGTTGGTTCACAAGTAGCTATAATTGCATTAGGAAGTTTTTACCAAATCGGGGAAGCAGTTGTTAAACTGTTAAAAGACAAAGGGATAAATGCTACGTTGATTAACCCTTTGTTTATTTCCGGAATTGATGGTGAGACTTTGGATAATTTGAAGGATCATCATGAACTGGTTATAACTCTTGAAGATGGGATTATTAATGGTGGTTTTGGTGCTAAGATTGCTCAATACTATAGTTTATCTCCTATAAAAGTTATGAATAAGGCATTTTCAATGAATATTCCAAGTAGATATATTCCAGATGACTTAATGAGAAAAAATCGTTTACTTCCAGTTCAGATTGTTGAAGATATTATTGGTATAGTCGGAGGCAGAGACGAATGAAATATACAAAGATAGAGTACGAAGAATTAGTAAAATATATTAATAATAATAATGATTTTAGCAAATCTTTGGAGAATAAAACAATCTTAATTACCGGCTCAAAAGGGTTAGTAGGAACTGCACTTGTTAAATGGATACTTGTACAGAATGAAATTAAAAAATCTAATACTCATATTATCGGCTCTACTCGCAATCCAGAGTATATTCCAGAGTATATTGAAGAGCACGATAGTATAGAGTATTGCAAGTGTGGAACAGAACTAATACTGACACAGCAGATTGATTATATAGTGCATGCAGCATCTCCTACAGGAAATCAATATCATATGCAGCATCCAGTAGAAACGTTTAGAACAAATGTTGATGGTATGGAACAAATGCTAGAATTGACACAGAAAAATGAAGGCTGTTCTTTAATTTATTTATCCTCAGAAGAGATATATGGATTATCTTCGGACGATTCCCCTGCAATGACTGAAGATATGGTTGGAGCAATTGATAGTTTAAATTTAAGAAATTGCTATCCTCTTGGGAAAAAGGCATCGGAATTTTTATGTCATGCTTCGGCAGAGGAATTTGGTCTTGATGCAAAGATTATCAGACCAACAGTTATTCACGGTTTATTTCAAAGATATGACGAGCCAAGAGTTGTAAATGAACTTTTGAGATGCATTATAGAGAATAAAGATTTTGTAATGAAGTCTGATGGAATGACAAAAAAATGTTTGATGTATTCGTTGGATGCAATATCTGCTATATTCACAGTTCTGTTTAAGGGTGAAAAGGGTGAAGCATATAATGCATCTAATCCAGAAACATTTATAACAGTAAGAGATTTGGCAAATCATTTATTCAATAAGTTTAATCCTAATATTAAAGTTGTTTTTGCTGAGAACCAGGCAAAGAAGACTGATGGATTTCTACCACATCGTACATTGGTTCAAGATTGTACAAAACTGAGATCTCTAGGTTGGAAACCTAAAACAAATTTAGATCATATTTATGAAATTGATATCAAGAGGTTTTTAAAATGCTAAAAGAATTAAGGCGGAAGTTGTAATCTAAATGTTTGGCGTCAAGAAAGAAGACATCAGGGTTATTGGAATCCATCATGGTGAGAAGCTGTAAATCATGGTATGCTCCATTGAATATGTATGCATACAGTAGCCAGGTCAATGGTTGTATTGAGAACAAAATCGTTGAAAAAACTTTTATAGAGGAGAATAGATTATGTCACCATTCAATAATTCAACCTTACTAATCACCGGAGGCACCGGCTCCTTCGGTCACACAGTTCTTAAGCATTTCCTTGAAACCGATATCAAGGAAATCCGAATATTCAGCCGCGACGAAAAAAAGCAGGACGATATGCGCCATGAGCTGCAGTCCCGGCATCCAGAAGCCGCTTCAAAAGTAAAATTCTACATAGGAAATGTCCGTAATCCACAGTCTGTGCATGATGCCATGCCGGGTGTGGATTTTATCTTTCACGCAGCCGCCTTGAAGCAGGTTCCAAGCTGTGAATTCTTCCCCATGGAGGCAGTACAGACCAACATAGAGGGAACCAACAACGTTCTCCATGCGGCGATCGAGGCGAAGGTGAAGAGGGTGGTCTGCCTGTCTACCGACAAGGCAGCGTACCCGATCAACGCCATGGGTACCAGCAAGGCTATGATGGAGCATATCGTGAGGGCCAATGCCCGGGTAGCGGCAGAGCGGGGCGATACGGTGATCTGCTGTACGCGGTACGGCAATGTAATGTGTTCCAGAGGATCCGTCATCCCGCTTTTTATCGATCAGATCAGAAGCGGCAGGCCGATCACGATTACGAATCCGGATATGACGCGTTTCCTCATGAATCTGGACGAAGCCGTAGAACTGGTCAAATTCGCATTCGAGCATGGAAATCCGGGAGATCTGTTTATCCAGAAGGCGGATGCGAGTACCATCGGGGTGCTGGCAGAAGCGGTTCAGCGTCTATTTGGAGATACCGGAACGCAGATCATCGGCACACGCCACGGCGAGAAATTATATGAGACGCTTATGACCAGAGAGGAACGTCTGCGCTCTGAGGATATGGGGGATTATTATCGTGTCTCTGCAGATGAGCGTGATCTGAATTATGACAAATATTTCGTAAACGGACAAGTAACGACGGAAGCGGATGAGGCATATACCAGCCATAATACAAAGCTTTTGGACGTAGAACAAACGGTGGAGAAGATCCTTACAACGGATTATGTGAAGGAGCAGTTAAAGGCGGTGAAGGAATGAAGATACTTGTGACAGGCAGCGCCGGATTTGTCGGGCGGAATCTGATCGAGAGCCTTAGGAATATCCGCGACGGGAAGGACCGGACAAGACCGGATCTGGATATTACAGATATCTATGAATACGATATTCATACAGAAGCAAGTCTGTTAGATGCTTATTGCAGAGATTGTGATTTTGTGTTCAATCTTGCCGGCGTCAACCGTCCCAAGAACCAGGAAGAATTCATGAGCGGGAATTTTGGGTTTGCTTCGACGCTTCTTGATACGTTAAGACGGCATCAGAATACGTGTCCGATCATGCTGAGTTCTTCGATCCAGGCAACATTGGTGGGACGGTACGCGGATTCCGAATATGGCAGGAGCAAGCTGGCAGGAGAGGAATTGTTTTTCCGCTACGGGCAGGAGACAGGGGCGCACGTTCTGGTCTATCGGTTCCCCAATCTTTTTGGGAAATGGTGCAGGCCCAATTACAATTCGGCAGTGGCGACCTTCTGCAATGCCATCGCCAACGACGAAGAGTATATGGTAAATGACCGGTCTACGAGGCTGGAGCTTCTATACATTGATGATCTGGTTCAGGAGATGTTGGATGCATTGGAGGGGAAGGAACATCATTGTGATTACAACGGCACTGAGAAGTTTGCCGGGGAAGGCGGAAGATTTTGCTATGTTCCGGTGACCTATGATGCGACGCTTGGGGAGATTGTAGATTTGCTGGAATCATTTCGAAGGATGTCTGACACACTGTTGATTCCGGAGATTCCGGAAGGGTCATTTGCCAAGAAGCTTTTCAGTACCTATTTGTCATATTTGCCGGAGCAGTCTATTTCTTATGATCTGTCCATGAATGTAGATAACCGGGGGATATTTACCGAATTGATCAAGACGGTCAGTGGAGGGCAGGTAAGTGTCAATATCGCCCGTCCGGGAAATGTCCGCGGGGAGCATTGGCATCATTCCAAATGGGAGGTTTTTATTGTTGTTTCGGGACACGGGCTGATCCAGGAGCGCAAACTTGGCAGGGACGAGAAGGGAGAGCCTTATCCGGTACATTCCTTCGAAGTCACGGGAGAGAAGATGAAAGCAGTGCAGATGTTGCCGGGATATACCCATAATATTATCAATTTATCAGATACAGAAGATCTGATTACGGTGATGTGGGCAAATGAACCATTTGATCCGGAGCATCCGGATACCTATTTTGAAAAAGTAGAATTACGCCCGATTGTCTGAAACAGTTTTCCAGGCAGTCGGGCGCAGTGCTGTTGGAAGAAAAAATGTCCAGTGAGAACGAGGGAGGGCAAGATGGATTTTGATAAAATATGTTGGAAAAATAACGGGAGATTAAAGCTTCTGATCATTGTCGGCACAAGGCCGGAGGTGATTCGTTTATCAGAAGTGATCAAGAAATGCAGGAAGTATTTTGATATGCTTCTTTGCCACACAGGACAGAACTATGACTATAATTTGAACGGAGTATTTTTTAAGGATTTAGGGCTTGATGATCCGGATGTCTATCTGGATGCGGTGGGTGAGGATCTTGGTGCTACCATGGGAAATATCTTGGCGTTAAGCTATCAGCTTATGAGTTCCATTTGCCCGGATGCGCTGTTGGTCCTGGGAGATACGAATAGCTGTCTGTCGGCGATCAGCGCCAAGCGTCTGCACATCCCGATCTTCCACATGGAAGCGGGGAACCGGTGCAAGGATGAATGTCTGCCGGAGGAAACGAACCGGCGTATTGTGGATATCATCAGTGACGTGAACCTGGCTTATTCCGAACATGCGAGAAGGTATCTTGCGGAATGCGGTCTGCCCAAAGAACGGACCTATGTGACTGGTTCTCCGATGGCGGAGGTTTTGAGGAAGAATCTGGATCCGATCTTACATTCTGATATACATCAAAGATTGAGCCGTGAAATTGGTGTAAAGATCGAGCCAGGAAAGTATATTCTCCTGTCTGCCCACCGGGAGGAAAATATTGATACCGAGAAGAATTTTCTCTCGTTGTTCCATGCCATTAATGAGGCAGCGATGCGATATGACCTGCCGATTCTCTATTCCTGCCATCCCAGGAGCCGTAAGCGGCTGGAGCAGATGGAACGGGACGGGAAGTTTCGGCTGGATGGCCGGGTGATTGCGCATGAGCCGTTGGGATTCCATGATTATAACTGTCTGCAGGTACATGCATATGCCGTTATCTCGGATTCCGGGACATTGCCGGAGGAGTCAAGCTTCTTTACATCTATTGACAGGCCATTTCCGGCGATCTGTATACGGACCAGCACGGAGAGGCCGGAGGCGTTGGAGAAGGGATGTTTTGTACTGTCTGGGATCGATCGGGTCGGATTGCTCCAGGCGATCGAGCTGGCGGTGGAGATGAGGGAAGAAGGACTTTGCGGGATACCGGTCCCGGATTATATGGATGAGAATGTCAGCAGTAAGGTGGTTGGGATTGTGCAATCGTATGTGGGGATCGTGGATCGGTTTGTGTGGCGGAAGGTAAAATAAGTGGTAAGTATAGAGGCGAAAACGGGATTTTCAAATGAGATGTCAAGAGAAATATTCTTGACATCTTTGGCTCTATGCATTAGATTTTAAATCAATTCTATTTTTCTGTAAATTTTAAGAAGTCGTTCCCGTTTTCCGGGATCTTATCGTGACCGAGTATAAAGAGTGAAAATAAATAAAAGTAATCTAATTTCTATTCCCCATTGTCTATATCGTTTTTTTTTGTTATAGTAAGACTGAAATAGTCTCATAAGCAATGTCACATAACAGGAAGGATATAGATGGTATGGAGATGAAAAAGCTTCCTATAGGAGTTGAGTTTTTTGAGCATTTTAAGAGGGACAATTTTTATTATGTCGACAAGACCGGATTTATTCGTGATCTTATGAATACGAGGGGCAGTGTGAATCTTTTTACAAGGCCCCGGCGATTTGGGAAGAGCCTTAATATGGATATGTTGAAGACTTTTTTTGAAATAGGGACAGATCCGTCTTTATTTGATGGTCTGGAAATTGCAGAAGATGACGAGTTTTGCGAACAGTATATGGGGAGATATCCTGTTATATCGATTAGTCTGAAAGATGTTGAAGGAATGGATTATCAAGTAGCACGTGCCATGCTGGGGAGTGCTGTCAGTGAAGAGGCAGGACGTTTCGGATTTCTTCTGGGGAGTGACAGACTGACGAAGGCAGACAAGAAAAAATTAAATCGTTTGATAGAAGAAGATTTTGGAGAAGCAAGTTCTCTTTATCATAGTTTAAGACTTCTGACACAATTGCTTTTTAAACATTATGGAATTCCTGTAATTGTCCTGTTAGATGAGTATGATGTGCCATTAGATAAAGCATATCAGAATGGTTATTATTCACAGATGGTGGTGCTTATTCGCTCTTTATTCAGTCAGGTGTTGAAGACAAATAAGAATTTATATTTTGCTGTTATTACGGGATGCTTAAGGATTGCGAAGGAGAGTATTTTTACTGGATTGAATAACTTTAAAGTACGTACGATTTCTGATATAGACTGCGCAAAGTATTTTGGCTTTACAGACCATGAAGTCAGAGAGATGTTAAGATATTATGGAGTGGAGGATCGATTTGCAGATGTCAAGGAATGGTATGATGGATACCATTTTGGCAAGGTTGACGTCTATTGCCCATGGGATGTCATTAATCAATGCGATAAGATGAGAGTCAGGATAGACAGCCCTATGGAGTCCCATTGGGAAAATAGCAGCAGCAATGCAATTGTCCGGGATATCATCGAAAAGGCTACAGAAGCCACAAAAGCGGAGATTGAGGCATTGATTTCCGGAGAATATATTGAAAAACCAATTATTCCGGAATTAACATATACGGATCTTGACAGCAGGGATGAGAGCCTTCGACAAACCTATCTGTGGAGCGTGCTTTATTCTACCGGCTATCTGACAGATTTTGAAGAACCTGTGGGTAAGAGACATAAGCTTGTTATTCCCAATAAGGAAGTTTTTCAAATATATCAGGATAGAATTTATTCCTGGTTTAAAGTTAAAGTGACAGGCCATACGGAACAATGGCAGATATTTTGCTTAGCTTTGGAAACGGGAGACGCAAGAAAGGTTCAGAGTTTGTTTAATGATTTTTTGGGTGATTCTATTAGTATACGAGATACTTCTGTGAGAAAAGAAATGAAAGAAAATTTTTACCACGGTATGTTGTTGGGGTTGCTGACGGCGGAGGGAAGATGGTTGGTAAAATCCAATGTAGAATCAGGTGTGGGTTATACAGATATTATGGTGGAGATTCCAGCAAAAGACACGGGTTGTGTAATTGAAATGAAATATGCCGAGAATGGACATTTTGACAGTGCATGCGATGAAGCGATGAAACAGATTGAGGATGGGGAATATGTGACAGCGCTCAGGATGAAAGGAATTCAGACAATCCACAAATATGGCATTGCATGTTATAAGAAATGCTGTAGGGTAGCGTACAGTTTGTTGAAATGAACAACACAAGTAGGGAAATATATCTTGAATTAATCGCTGTAATAAGATAAAATTTCGTATATAAAATACAAAAGGAAGAATGGAATCATGAATGAACAGCAGGAAGTAAGAGAGATCAGTTTGGTAGACTTAATGTTTTATTGTCTCGAAAGATGGCGGTGTATCCTTGTGATCATGCTCATAGCGGGGATCCTGGCGGGCGCTTACAAGTACCAGTCTGTAGTGAGAAGCAACCGGTCTGTGAAGCAGGAGGCTTCTTTGGATTCGGAGGATGAAGAGGGCGAGGAGGAGACGGATACGCTCACGATCAACGAGCGTTCTGTGGAAGCTTATGAACAGATCATCGCAAGATGCAGGAAGGATGTAGAAGCGCAGGAGAATTTCCTGAATCAGTCTATCGTGATGGAGATTGACCCGTTCCATGTATCGACAGGGACGCTGAGCTATTACGTGGACGGCGGGGAGCGGTTGGACAGCCTGGTTGCGGCGTATCGGACATTTGTCACGGACGGCAGCATGGCGGAGAAGCTGCATGCTAAGAATGAAGCGGTGTCTGTAGAAGACTTGAGGTATCTGGTCTCTTTTAACAGCAGCGACAGGGAAGCATATCGGTTAGGAGATTATGAGATGATGCGGCCGGAGAAGCTGGTGATCCAGATCCTAGTCAATATGCCGGATGAAAAGCTTTGTGGAGAGTATCTTTCAGAGGCGGAGAAGGTGATGAAGGATTACTCTGCCAAGCTTGAGAAGTCTGTGGGGGCGCACAGATTGAATCTGTTGTCATCGGTACAGTCTGAGAAGGCGGATTCTAACATACAGAGTTATCAGGCGACGCTGCGGTCGGGTTACGTGGAGGCAGTCCGGAATCTGCAGTTATATCAGACGGAGATGAACACGGTACTGTCTTTGGAGACAGAGGAGACGGGCAGTGCGTCAGGAAGCGCCGGTTCTGCGGCAGTATTGGCGAGTCCTTCCAGGGAAGCTTTGAAATATGCACTGATCGGAGTGGTGCTTGGCGCGTTCCTGGCATGTTTTGTCCTCATGATGATCTATATTATGAGCGGGAGGCTCCGCAATACGAAGACATTTGCGGGAGAATACGGTATGCCTATGCTGGGGTTGGTGCGAAGCTCAGATAAGAAGAGGGCGTTTGGATTGATTGACGCGTGGATCTTCCGGCTGGAAGAGGGCGCGTATGCAAGGCTTGGAGGCGAAGATCAGGTGAAGATCGCGGCGGCGAATGTGCAGGCGGCAGTCCGTAAGCTTGCGGACAGGCAGGATGGGAAGAAGATCATGCTTGCCGGTACGGTCGCGAAGGGGGAGATTGCAGGATTATGTGAGAAACTGACGTCATATGTTCCGGAGGTTTCCTGGTCGCCGTATGTGCAGATCGTATTTCAGGCAGATGCGATCAATGAACTGGAGGATTATGACGGAGTGCTGTTTGTGGAGAAGAGAGGAGTATCGGATTCGAGGTTCATTGTGAAGGAGAGGAAGATAGCGGAAGAACGGGGAGTGCCGGTACTGGGAAGCGTTATAGGGTGCTGATGCCAAGAGATATGTATGATATTTACCTGATATTTACTTAACGAATTTCTTCCCAACATACTTGATATTTTCCGGCAGATACATTATTATAATAGAAGCATTAATTATGAGGAGGAACGTAAGATGTACAAGATACTGAGAGCCGAGAAACTGGCTGATAAGATTTATCTTATGGACGTAGAAGCGCCGCGAGTAGCCAAGCATTGCGAGCCGGGGCAGTTTGTGATCGTGAAGATGGATGAGAAGGGTGAGAGGATTCCTCTTACGATCTGTGATTATGACAGGGAGGCCGGGACCATCACGATCGTGTTCCAGGAGGTTGGAGCATCTACGATGAAGATGGCCGGGATGCAGGCAGGAGATTCCTTCCGTGATTTTATCGGACCTTTGGGATGTCCGTCTGAATTTGTAGAAGAGGATATTGAGAGCCTTAAGAATAAGAAGATGCTTTTCGTAGCAGGCGGTGTCGGTGCGGCGCCTGTATATCCGCAGGTCAAGTGGCTTAAGGAGCACGGAATTGATGTAGATGTGATCGTTGGTTCCAAGACCAAGGATATGCTGATCTTAGAGAAGGAGATGGAAGCGGTTGCGGGCAACTACTATCCATGCACGGACGACGGTACATACGGCCATGCAGGTATGGTTACGACCAAGATCGAGAAGCTGGTGGAAGAGGGCAACAAGTATGACGTCTGTGTAGCGATCGGACCGATGATCATGATGAAGTTTACCTGTCTTCTTACCAAGAAACTGGAGATTCCTACGATTGTCAGCATGAACCCGATCATGGTTGACGGTACTGGTATGTGCGGCGCCTGCCGTGTGATCGTGGGCGGCGAGGTGAAGTTTGCGTGTGTAGACGGACCTGAGTTCGACGGACATCTTGTAGACTTTGACAATGCGATGAAGAGACAGCAGATGTACAGGACAGAGGAAGGACGTGCGATCCTGAAAGTACAAGAAGGCGACACCCATCATGGTGGATGCGGCAATTGCGGAGGTGACAATTAATGGCTGATGTATTAAAGAGAGTTCCTGTAAGAGAGCAGGACGCGAAGGAGAGAGCAACTAACTTCGAGGAAGTTTGTTATGGATATAATAAGGAAGAGGCAATGGAGGAGGCAACTCGCTGCCTGAACTGTAAGAATGCCAAGTGTATCGAAGGATGTCCGGTAGCGATCAATATTCCCGGATTCATTTCCCAGGTGAAGGAAGGCAATATTGAGGAGGCTTATAAGGTGATCGGCGAGTCATCAGCTCTTCCGGCTATCTGCGGCCGTGTATGCCCGCAGGAGTCACAGTGTGAGTGCAAGTGTATCCGCGGTATCAAGGGTGATCCGGTATCTATCGGTAAGCTGGAGAGATTCGTTGCGGATTATGCTTTGGAGCATGATATTAAGCCTGTTAAGGCTGAGAAGACGAACGGACATAAGGTTGCAGTCATCGGTTCCGGTCCGTCCGGTCTTACCTGTGCGGGAGATCTGGCGAAGTTAGGTTATGAGGTGACTGTATTTGAAGCATTGCATGAGCTTGGCGGCGTACTGGTATATGGTATCCCAGAGTTCCGTCTTCCGAAGCACAAGGTTGTTAAGAAGGAGATTGAGAAGGTTAAGGAATTAGGCGTTAAGTTTGAGACGAACGTTGTGATCGGTAAGTCTACGACGATTGACCAGTTGATGGAAGAGGAAGAGTTCGAGGCAGTATTTATCGGTTCCGGCGCAGGACTTCCGATGTTCATGGGTATCCCGGGAGAGACGGCTAACGGTGTATTCTCTGCCAATGAGTACCTTACGAGAAGCAATCTGATGAAAGCATTCGACGATTCTTATGATACTCCGATCGTGGCAGGCAAGAAGGTCGCTGTAGTCGGCGGCGGCAACGTAGCTATGGATGCTGCAAGAACCGCGCTTCGTCTCGGCGCGGAGGTACATATCGTATACCGCCGCAGTGAAGCGGAGCTTCCAGCCAGAGTAGAAGAGGTGCATCATGCGAAGGAAGAGGGCGTTATCTTCGATCTGCTGACCAATCCGAAGGAGATTCTTGTGGACGACAACGGATGGGTCAAGGGCATGAAGGTGATCAAGATGGAGCTTGGAGAGCCGGATGCATCCGGAAGAAGACGTCCGGTAGAGATCGAGGGATCTGAGTACGAGATCGAGCTTGACACGGTGATCATGTCTCTTGGAACTTCCCCGAATCCGTTGATCGCGTCTACGACCAAGGGACTTGAGACGAACAGGAGAAAATGTATCGTTGCAGAGGAAGAGAACGGACAGACTTCCAAGGCTGCGGTATTCGCAGGCGGCGACGCCGTGACAGGCGCGGCGACGGTAATCCTGGCTATGGGCGCGGGCAAGGCCGGAGCGAAGGGGATACATGAATTACTGAGCAAATAATGTTATAATTTGGGACGTAGTAAACTTAAGTTTACTACGTCCCAAATTGCGTTTTAATATCCGTTTTTATTCTCCCACCACTACAACGATGCTTCGTGCATGGATCATAATCTGCTCCCCGTTCAGCGGGCGCATTTCCTGATGTTCTTCCCAGGTATCCACGGCGATCTGCCAGCACATGGAGGCCGGAAGTTTGGGCAGAGTCACATATACGTCTTCCCAGTAAGCATTGGAGGCAACATAGATGGCCTGCGGGCCGGAACTCTGTTCCTGACCGGAGAACATAACGCCCACGTACCTGTCATAGTCGGCGAATTTGCTGCACCATGGAGCCGTGCCATGGAAGCTCACATCCGGAAAACCACAGGCGCCGTTGCTTATGTTGGTGCGCAGTATACGGTAGGATTTGCGGAAATGGATCATATATTTGAAGAATTCGAACATATCCCGATTCTTCTCAAGCAGGCTCCAATCCAGCCAGGAAGTAATATTATCCTGGCAGTATGCATTGTTATTGCCGAACTGGGTGTTGCAGAATTCATCTCCGGCGAGGAACATAGGGATACCCCGGCTGCACATAAGGAGTGCGAATGCATTGCGCATCATCCGCCTTCTGAGAGCCAGGACATCCGGATTGTCGGTATCGCCTTCAATTCCGCAGTTCCAGCTATTGTTGTCGTTGGCGCCGTCAGTATTATTCCAGCCGTTTTTCTCATTGTGTTTCGTGTTGTATGAGAACAGGTCATTCAGAGTAAAACCGTCATGGCAGGTGATAAAATTAACAGAAGCATTCGTCCGGGTGCTCGGCTCATAGATATCACGGGAACCTCCGATCCGAAGGGCTGCCGCCTGGGCCATGCCTTCATCGCCTTTCAGGTATCTGCGCATATCATCACGGTATCTTCCGTTCCATTCTGCCCAGCGGTTCCAGGACGGGAAGGAGCCGACCTGGTAGAGGCCGTCGGCGTCCCATGCTTCGGCGATCAGCTTCACGTCTCCTAAGATCGGGTCGAAGGCAAGAGCCTGCAGAAGAGGCGGTTTGTTCATGGGAGAACCGTCTTCATTGCGCCCGAGGATGGAGGCAAGGTCGAATCGGAAGCCGTTGACGCGGTAAGTGTTGACCCAGTAGCGCAGGCAGTCCAGGATCATCTGGCGCACGATAGGATGGTTGCAGTTCAGGGAATTGCCGCACCCGCTGAAATTATAATAATAGCCTTCCGGTGTCAGCAGATAATAGATATTGTTGTCAAATCCCTTGAAGGAGAAGAACGGTCCCTGCTCGTTGCCTTCTGCCGTGTGATTCAATACCACATCCAGATAGACCTCGATCCCGTGCTGGTTGAAGACCTGGATCAGGTGCTTTAATTCGTTGCCTTCTCTGTTATATTCTTTGCCCGCGGAATAGCTGGTGTTGGGGGCAAAGAAGCTTACCGTATTGTAGCCCCAGTAATTATAGAGCTTCTCGCCGTCAACTTCCCGGTAATCCTGCATCTCGTCGAACTCGAAGATCGGCATCAGTTCCACAACATTGACACCCAGCTCCAGAAGATGAGGAAGCTTCTCCAGAAGCCCGGCGAAGGTTCCGGGATGCTCTACGCCGGAGGAACCGTGCTTGGTGAATCCTCTTACATGTACTTCATAGATGATAAGATCCTCTGTGTTAAGCCGGGGCATCTGCATATTACCCCAGTCGAAATCATCCTTCACGACGCGGGCTTTGTAGTGTTGTCCCCGGGGAGAGGTATCGCCCCACTGGCTCTGACCTGTGACAGCTCTGGCATAAGGATCCAGAAGGTATTTGTTCTTATTGAATATCAGGCCTTTCTTGGGGTCGTAGGGGCCGTCTACCCGGTAGGCATACTCGAAATCTTCGATGTTCAGCTTGAACACGATCATAGAATATACATTACCGATCCGGTAGTGGTCAGGGAATGGCAGAACGGCAAAGGGTTTCTCCTCGGTCCGGTGAAACAGAAGCAGTTCAATAGAAGTAGCCCCGTGAGAATATACGGTAAAATTAACACCTCCAGGAATCGCCGTAGCGCCGTTGATCTCATAGAATCCGGGCCGTACTTCAAAACCGCTGATGATATCCAGCGGAACCATATGTATGGTACGGGGAAGATTTAGTTTATCAATCATGCTTTCCGCTTTCGTCTGAGGTGTGGTCTGCGTTGTTGCCAATGGTTCCTTATTGTTCATCTTTTACCTCCTGAATAGACATTTCCGGGAATTATGCCTCTAAAATGTCAATATATTATATATATCGGCATTTTCCACCCTCTTGACAAGGGGATGTAGGACAATCGTTATTATTCATGGAGCCATGCACCCCGCTGCGCGGTATCCAAGCCAGCAAGCAGCACTTGCGGGTATCGCGTCAGATTGACAAGGAATCCCGGATGCAGTACACTGATAAAGGAAACCGTCTAAGGAAGAGGTGAAAGGATTATGAAGAAGAGAATGTCAGTATTGGCCGGTCTGCTTATACTCATCCTGGCAGTATCTTCTGTGACCGGCTGCGGCGGGCAGGAAGAGAAAGACCAGGAAAATCAGATCATTGCTAAAGAGACCGGGCAGGAGAAGGAAGAAGCAGAGAAATCGGAAGTAAAGGAGAAGGAAGAAGGGCCGGAAGAGGAACCGGAAGAGAAGGAAGAAGCGGCGAAGGGAATGGCCGCTCCGTCGATTACCGGCGCCCTCCATGTGGAAGGTACCAGGCTGATGGGAGAGAATCAGGAACCGGTACAGCTTCGGGGGATCAGTACGCATGGTATGGCGTGGTTCCCGGACTATATCAATGACGCATGTTTTAAAGAGATTCATGAGAATTGGAAGGCGAATGTGGTCCGGCTTGCCATGTATACGGCAGAGTACGGGGGATACTGCACGGACGGGGATAAGGAGTATCTGAAAGGCCTGATCCGAAGCGGCGTGAAATATGCGGCTGACCAGGATATGTATGTGATCATTGACTGGCACATCTTGTCAGATTCCAATCCCAATATGCATGTGAACGAGGCGAAAGAGTTCTTTGGGGAGATGTCTTTGGAATTCGCGGATGCGGATCACATCTTATATGAGATCTGCAATGAGCCGAACGGCAGTACAAGCTGGGGCGAGATCAAGTCATACGCACAGGAAGTGATCCCTGTGATCCGTGCAAATGACGCGGATGCGGTCATCATAGTAGGAACGCCCAACTGGTCCCAGTTCGTAGACCAGGCGGCAGCTGATCCCATTACCGGGTATGACAATATCATGTACACGCTTCATTTCTATGCGGCGACTCATAAGGAGGATCTGCGGGATAAGATGGCGGCGGCGATCGACGGCGGCCTGCCGGTGTTCGTGACGGAATACGGCATCTGTGATGCCAGCGGGAACGGCGCGGTCGACGAGGCCCAGGCAGACCAGTGGGTGGAACTGATGGATCAATACGGTGTGAGTTATGTGGCATGGAATCTGTCCAACAAGGATGAATCTTCCTCGATCCTTCAAAGCACCTGCAGTAAGACCAGCGGATTTACAGAGGAAGACCTAAGCGCCTGCGGGCGGTGGCTTGCTCTTAAGCTGGAGGCGGGATATCAGCGGGATAAGAATGGATCATAGGAAGAGGGAGGACAAGGCCATGTTAACCATAGGAACGCATATGTCGATCGCTAAGGGGATTGCGAAGACGGCCAAGAACGTGGTATGGATGGAAGCGAATACCATGCAGATCTTCAGCCGGAATCCCAGAGGATCGAATTATAAGGTGTATACGGAGAAGGAAGAGGCAAGGTTCCAGCAGATCCGAAGAGAGCACGGGTTTGGGGCGCTGCTTGCCCATGCGCCGTATACTATGAATCTTGCCAGCGCCGAAGACCGGGTATATGAATTCGCGCGTACGGTGATCCGGGAGGATGTGGCGAGGATGGATGCGCTTGGAATCGAATATCTGGTGTTCCATCCGGGAAGCCATACCGGGATCGGGATAGAGCAGGGGATCAGCAATATCATCCGCGGGCTTGACCAGGCCATTACAGGAGATGAGGAGATCACGGTTCTTCTTGAGACGATGTCGGGAAAGGGGACAGAGATCGGCGCCAGGTTCGAGCACCTGAGATCGATCCGTGACGGTGCCGCGCATCCCGAGAGGATCGGGATCTGCCTGGATACCTGCCATGTGTTTGCGGCAGGGTATGACATCGTGAATGATCTGGACGGTGTGCTGGAGGAATTCGACCGTGTGTTAGGCCTCAGTCTTCTGAAAGCGGTACATCTCAATGACAGTATGATGCCGTTTGGTTCTCATAAGGACAGGCATGCGGCAGTCGGAGAGGGGCAGATCGGTATGGAAGCGCTGCTTGGCGTAATGCGGCATCCGGTACTTCGTGTTCTGCCGTTCTATCTGGAGACACCCCTTGATGATCAGGGACACAAGGAGGAGATTCGTATGCTGCGGGAGAGATTATCATGCAGTTAGAAGTGATTGCCCGCATTCGTACGGATTTCCCGGCGAAGTTCGGGATTCCAAGGCAGAGCGGGCTTGCGGATACGAAGGCGGAGATCGTATTCGAGCGTAAGTATGGCAGCCCGGATGCGCTGAAGGGCATAGAAGAGTATTCGCACCTCTGGCTGATCTGGGGATTCTCGGAGGCGGAGGGAAGGAAGTGGAGTCCGACTGTAAGACCGCCAAGGCTTGGAGGGAATAAGCGGGTAGGAGTATTCGCGAGCCGTTCGCCTTTCCGCCCGAATCCTGTGGGATTGTCCTGTGTGGCGTTGGAGAGGATCGAGAAGAGAGAGGGCAAAGGAATGATCCTGCATGTGCGGGGAGCGGATCTGATGGACGGGACGCCCATCTATGATATCAAGCCCTATCTTCCCTATGTAGACTGCCATCCAGATGCGAGGGGCGGATTCGCCGAACAGAAGAAGGAGTACAGGCTCAAGGTGGAGATCCCCAAGGAGTGGATGGACAAGGTTCCCGCAGAACACAGGGAGGTTCTGATACAGGTGTTGTCGCAGGATCCAAGACCTTCGTACCAGGAGGATCCTGACCGGATCTACGGGATGGCATATGCCGGGATGGAAGTACGGTTCCGGGTCATAGAGAATAGATTGAAGGTATGTGAGATACACTAAGATGGCAGTATTTGATATTGCCATCTTAAAATTTTGCTTGCAATATACCCTTATAGGGTATATAATGTATTTGGAAATGAGGTGAAGGCGTATGGAAGAGAATCGGGAATGCTGTCACAAGACGAAGGAACGTTCCGAGAAGGAATATAAGGATCTGATCAATCGGCTGAGCCGGATCGAGGGGCAGGTCCGCGGGATCAAGAAGATGGTGGAGAATAACGCATATTGCCCGGATATTCTGATACAGGTATCGGCAGTGAACGCGGCGCTTAACAGTTTCAATAAGGTTCTGCTTGCCAATCACATCCGGACCTGCGTATCGGAAGATATCCGTGCAGGGAAGGATGAGACGGTGGATGAGTTGGTGACGACGCTGCAGAAGTTGATGAGATGATACCTGGGTATGGTATAATATGATTTGGTTCTTAGGAGGTGTAATGAATGGAGCAATATACGGTTACGGGTATGAGCTGCGCGGCGTGCAGCGCGCGTGTAGAGAAGGCGGTTGCGAAGGTAGACGGAGTTACGTCCTGTTCGGTCAGTCTTCTGACGAATTCCATGGGTGTGGAAGGAAGCGCTCCCGCCACGAAGATCATTGAAGCGGTGGAGGCGGCAGGGTACGGCGCTTCACAGAAGACGGCGTCCGGTAACGAGAAAGCATCGGCAGGAGCAGCGCCGGAGGAAGACCTGTTAAAAGACAAAGAGACGCCGGTTTTGAAGCGGCGGCTTATTGCTTCCTTATGTTTTCTGATACCGCTTATGTATTTTTCTATGGGACATATGATGTGGAACTGGCCGGCGCCGGGATTCCTTGAGGGGAATCATGTGGCGATGGGGCTGATCCAACTGTTATTAACGACGGCGGTCATGATCGTTAACCAGAAGTTCTTCGTAAGCGGGGTTAAGAGCCTTCTGCACCGTGCGCCGAATATGGATACGCTGGTGGCGCTTGGGGCGGGAGCTTCTTATGTGTACAGCACATATGCCCTGTTTGCGATGACGGATGCGCAGATGCATATGGATATGGCGCAAGTGATGTCCTACATGCATGAGTTTTATTTCGAGTCCGCGGCTATGATCCTTGCGCTGATCACGGTGGGCAAGATGCTGGAGGCCCGCTCTAAGGGGCGGACGACAGATGCGCTCAAGAGCCTGATGAAGCTGGCGCCCAAGACAGCGGTGGTTGTCAGAGACGGGGCAGAGCAGGAGATTCCGATCCAGCAGGTGAAGAAGGGCGATGTGTTCGTGGTAAGACCGGGGGAGAATATCCCGGTGGACGGCGTAGTGCTCGCGGGCAGCAGCGCGGTCAATGAATCTGCCCTTACCGGTGAGAGCATCCCGGTTGATAAGGAAGAGGGAAGCATGGTATCGGCGGCAACGCTGAACCAGTCCGGGTATCTCAGGTGTGAAGCTACCAGAGTCGGGGAGGATACGACATTGTCGCAGATCATCCAGATGGTCAGCGACGCGGCCGCCACAAAGGCGCCGATCGCGAAGATCGCAGACCGTGTGTCCGGCGTGTTCGTGCCGGCAGTCATTGCCATTGCGGCGGTCACTGTCATAATATGGCTGCTTGCAGGCGAGAGCGTGGGATTCGCGCTGGCAAGAGGAATCTCTGTACTGGTAATAAGCTGCCCCTGCGCGCTGGGGCTTGCAACGCCGGTTGCCATCATGGTAGGTAACGGGATGGGGGCCAGGAACGGGATCATGTTCAAGACTGCGGTCTCCCTGGAGGAGACGGGAAAGATGCAGATTGTTGCCCTGGATAAGACGGGGACGATCACAAGCGGAGAGCCAAAGGTTACGGATATCCTGCCGGAAGACGATGTGACAGAAGAAGAACTGCTCCGGATGGCCTATGCCCTGGAGCGAAGGAGCGAGCATCCGCTGGCACGGGCAATCCTTACGCTGGCAGAAGAGAAGGGAATGGACCGGTCCGGCGCCAGGGACGGTGAAGGGGATCTGGAGGTAACGGATTTTCAGGCCGTGCCCGGTAATGGGCTTTTCGGGAACCTGGGCGCTGTGCGTTTGACCGGGGGGAACCTTGCATTTATCAGTGAGAACGCGTCAGTATCCGATCAGACGAAGCAGATGGCTGCAAGGCTGTCCGAGGAAGGCAAGACCCCGTTGTTCTTTGGGAGAGACGGCCGGCTGATCGGTGTGATCGCCGTGGCGGATACCATCAAGGACGACAGCCCCAATGCGGTGAAAGAGCTGCAGAACATGGGGATCCATGTAGTGATGCTGACCGGAGATAACGAGCGCACGGCCAGGGCGATCGGACGGCAGGCAGGCGTTGATGAGGTGATTGCCGGAGTCTTGCCGGACGGGAAGGAGCAGGTGATCCGTGATCTTAAGAAGAAGGGCAGAACAGCGATGGTGGGAGACGGCATCAACGATGCGCCGGCGCTTACGAGAGCGGATATCGGTATCGCCATCGGCGCCGGTACGGATATTGCCATCGACGCGGCGGACGTGGTGCTGATGAAGAGCCGGCTAAGCGACGTTCCGGCGGCGATCCGGTTAAGCCGTGCAACGCTTCGCAATATCCATGAGAATCTGTTCTGGGCATTCTTCTATAATGTGATCGGAATCCCGCTTGCGGCGGGGCTGTGGTATCCTTTATTCGGCTGGAAGTTAAACCCCATGTTCGGGGCGGCGGCCATGAGCCTGTCAAGCTTCTGCGTGGTGACGAATGCGTTGAGGCTTAACTGGTTCCGGATGCATGACGCATCGCGTGACAGGATGCAGAAGAAGCGGGCTGCGATTCCGGAATCCACGGAGCAAAGCCCGGATCAGATTACAAATCAAATACCAATCCAGAAGGAGGAAACAAAGATGACGAAGACAATGAAGATCGAAGGAATGATGTGCGGACACTGTGAGGCGAGGGTGAAGAAATGCTTAGAGGCGCTTGCCCAGGTGGATGAGGCGGCAGTAAGCCACGAGGCAGGTACGGCGGTGGTGACGCTGAATACGGAGCTTGCGGATGATGTTCTCAAGAAGACGGTGGAGGACCAGGATTATAAGGTGCTGGGGATCGAATAAGAGACGGAAGGATGAAGCGATGGAATTTATCACGGCAGCGGCGGAGCATATAGACAGAATGTGTGAGATCACGGACCAGGCCAAGGTCCAGCTTCGGGCGCTTGGACTTGACCAGTGGCAGAAGGGATATCCGGGCCGGGAGGTATGGCTTCAGGATATCCGGGAAGGATGCGCTTATCTTGCGGCGGAGAATGGCGAGATTCTGGGTGCGTTTGCATTCCAGGTCACGCCGGATCCGTCCTACGGAGTGATCGACGGCAAGTGGCTGACGGACGGAGCTTATGCCTCCATGCACCGGGTCTGCGTAGCCGACGGATGCAAGGGGAAGGGCGTAGCCGGAAGGATGTTTGCATATGGCTTCAGGCTTGCGAAGGAAGCGGGATTTTCTTCTGTCAGGATCGATACGCACCCGGGAAACCGCCCTATGCAAAGAGCGCTTGAGAAGGCGGGCTTTCAGGTCTGCGGCGGGATAAGGCTTTTAGGAGGCTGCGAGGACGGAGACCCCCGTATTGGATATGAGAAGGTGTTATAGAATATTATTGCCGGGCGGTATATCGGCCCGGTTTTTTTTGTGCAGTTTTTATCCAGATTGAACTTGATGATCTTCCAAGCTTTGGTATATAATGAAAGCGTCAAAAGAAGGGAGGATATTATGGCACTTAGTGATTACACGAAAGCATATAAGCTTGGAAAAAAGAATTACCAGTACCGGATGCTGCACGGAGAACTGCCTACGCTGGAGGTATTAGATGATATTATTCCGACGAAGGGAACATTTTCCGAAGTGCCGTTAGGACTGGTCCAGATTCCGATCGACCAGATCGTGGGAACCAAGACCGGCGGAAGGAGCAATGCGTTTGCGGCGAACTTCATGCCGATATTGAGAGAGACTTCGGAGTTTGCGAGAAAATGGGCGCAGCTTAGCACAAGCCACGAGGAAGAGGGGATTCGTGAGCCGATCAAAGCATTCGAATATATGAACAGATTCTACGTGCAGGAGGGGAATAAACGCGTCAGCGTGATGAAATACTATGGAGTAGTATCTGTCCCCGGGGAAGTGACCAGGATCATTCCCAACAGGACCAACGATAAGGAGAACAAGATCTACTATGAGTTCCTGGATTTCTATGAGCTGACGAAGATCAATTATATCTGGTTCTCCGAGGAAGGGAATTTTAAGAAGCTTCTGGAGGCGGTCGGCAAGGGGCCGGATGAGGTCTGGAACGATGACGAGCGGCTGGAATTCAGCTCTATTTACCGGAGATTCATGGCGGAATATAATGCCGAGGATAAGGGGAAATTATCGGTTACGGTGGGAGACGCGTTCCTTGCGTTTATCAAACTGTATGGATATAAAGAGATTGACCAGATGACTACGAAGGAGTTAAAGGAGCTGGTCGAGAAGTCCTGGGAGGAATTCTCGCTTCTTGAGGAGGATGAGGATGTAGAGCTTAAGATGGATCCCAATACGGAGAAGAAGCCGCTGATCAATATGCTGCTCCCGTTTGGCATCTCGAGCCTGAAGGTTGCGTTTATCTATGAGAAGACGCCGGGTTCGTCGGCGTGGACCTATGCCCATGAGCTGGGGAGGCTTCATCTGGATCAGACCTTCCCGGAGGAAGTCAGCACAGTGTTCTATGATAATGTCACGCTTGACACCATAGATGAACGGATAGAGGAAGCAATCACGGATGGATGCGATATCATATTCACGACGACGCCGTCATTTGTGCAGGCCAGTGTGAAGGCGGCCATTGCCAACCCGAATGTCAGGATACTGAATTGTTCGGTCAATACTTCTCACAGGTATATTCGGACGTATTATGCGCGCATGCATGAGGCGAAGTTTTTGATGGGAGCGATCGCGGGAGCGATGTCGGAACATAACCGTCTGGCATACATTGCAGATTATCCGATCTACGGTTCGATTGCCAATATCAATGCATTTGCGCTGGGAGCTAAGATGATCAATCCGCGGGCGGAGGTATATCTGGAGTGGACGGCCAAGAAGGATATCGATGTGATGGAGAGTGTCCTTGAGAAACAGGTAGACTGTATCTCCGGTAAAGATATGGTGATCCCGGAGGAGGCGTCGAGATTCTTCGGCATCTATCATCTGGAAGGGGACACTGCGAGGAATCTTGCCATGCCGCTGTGGCACTGGGGTAAGTTCTACGAGCAGATGATCCGTACCATCATGGACGGTACATGGAAGTATGACGATGACCCGACTTCTAAGAAGGCGATCAATTACTGGTGGGGAATGTCGGCCGGGGTAGTCGATGTCGTATGTTCCAAGAACAATCTTCCGATCGGAACCAAGAGACTGGTGGATCTCCTGAAAGAGACGATCAGCACCGGTAAGTTCAATCCATTCTCCGGGATTCTTTATTCCCAGGGGGGAATCGTGCAGGATGACCCGGCTAAGAGCCTGACGCCGGAGGAGATCGTAACGATGGATTGGCTGGCAGAGAATGTCATCGGAAGCATTCCTAAGGAAGAAGAGTTAAAAGAACAGTCCAAGCCTGTTGTATCGCAGCAGGGAATCGAGAACAAGAAGGGTTAGTATGAATCTATGAAGATACTTGCGATTGCGGACGAAGAATCTGCTTATCTGTGGGATTATTTTGAGAAGAGTAAGCTTGCGGGAATTGATCTGATCATTTCCTGCGGCGATCTGGATCCAAGATATCTTTCGTTCCTGGCAACATTTACCTCCGTGCCCATTCTGTATGTGCACGGCAACCATGATGAGAAATACAGGCAGATCCCCCCGGACGGGTGTATCTGCATTGACGATAAGATCTATGTGCATCAGGGGGTAAGGATCCTGGGGCTTGGCGGTTCCATGCGCTACAGGCCCGGTGAGTTCCAGTATACGGAACGGCAGATGAAGGGCAGGATCCGGAAACTGTGGTTTCAGTTATTTCGGCATAGGGGATTCGATATCCTGGTGACTCATGCCCCGGCATATCAGCTCAACGACGGACTTGATCTGCCGCATCAGGGATTTCAGGCATTCAGAGATCTTCTTGACAAATATAAGCCTAAATACTTCCTCCACGGACATGTGCACATGTCCTATGGGAGGAAGCATAAGAGGTATGATACCTATCAGGAGACTCAGGTGATCAATGCTTTTGAACGGTGCGAGATCGACTATGAATGATCTACAGATCCTAAAAGGAGCGAATAGAGTTCCTGAACCGTCTTGCCGCAGCAGGGATGATGCTTGTAGGGAGCGATCTCCAGAAGGGGCTGCAGCACGAAGTTCCGGTTCTGCATATCCACATGGGGAATGCATAAGTCCTCATCCTCTATGATCAGGTCATCATAGAAGATAATATCCAGATCCAGGGTTCTTGGTCCCCAGCGGATGATGCGTTCCCGTCCGGCTTCCTGCTCAATCGCATGGAGAACGTTAAGAAGCTCCCTGGGAGTTAAGAGAGTGCGCAGCATCAGGCATCCGTTGAGGAACTCATCTTGGTCGGTTACTCCGTAGGGTTCCGTGATCAGGAAGGAGGAGACCTTGGTCACCATGCAGCCTGGGGTGCGGCCAAGGGAGCGGATGGCCTGGTTCAGGTATTGCTCTTTATTACCCATGTTAGAGCCGAATGCGATATAGGCGGTGTGCCATCCGCGTTCGATCTCCACGGAGACGGTCTCTAAGGGGAGGCCAATGGGCGCCCAGGGCTTCTTGATCTTAAGCCTGATCTTCTCAAGACCGGGTGTCTCAAGGAGAAGTGTCTCCGCGAGGCTTTCTGCCGCCCGTTCTAAGAGCTTGTAGGTGTGTTCGGTCAGGTATTGTTCGATCCGCTGGCTGATCTCTCCGTAATGGATGGAGGCGGTCAGGTCATCCGTCTTACCGGCCTTGCGGGTGTCGGTGTAGAGTGTTGCCGTGACGATGAACTTCTGCCCCAGAACATTCTCTTCCGGGAATACGCCGTGGCGGGCGAACACTTCAAGATTCTGTATCTTAATCTTATCCATGGTATTCTCCTTACATATTCTATTCATCTGCGTGAATGATCGCTTCCGTCATCTGTATCGCCCTGCGGTTCGCCTTCACATCATGAACCCGGACGAAGGAGCAGCCATTCATCATCCCGTATACGGTGGTCGCGAGGGTCCCTTCTTCCCGCTGGCCGGCAGGAAGGTCAAGAGTCAGTCCGATCACGGATTTGCGGGAGGTCCCAAGGAGGATGGGATAGTGAAGCTCGTGCATCCGGCCGACCTCGCGTATGATCGCAAGGTTCATCTCGTAGGTCTTCCCGAATCCGACTCCGGGATCTAAGATGATCTTGTCGTCCGCGATAGACGCATTCCCGGCGATCCGGACGCATTCCCGCATATCTTCTATGAAATCTGTGAGAAAGTCATTATATACCGCTTCCTCCCGGTTATGCATCAGGCAGCAGGCGGCGCCGTATTCGGCGATGAGAGGAGCCATGCGGGCATCGTATTTCAGGCCCCAGATATCGTTGACAAGGTCGGCCCCGGCTTTGAGGGCAGCTTCGGCAACGGAGCTTTTGTAAGTGTCGATGGAGATCGGAATGCCGAATTCCTTCTTGAGCCGTTCGATGACAGGCGCGGTCCGTTCGATTTCTTCCTGACAGGTGATCTGTGTGTGGCCGGGACGTGTGGATTCTCCGCCGATATCCAGGATGTCCGCGCCGTCTCTTATCATCTCTTCGGCGTGCAGCAGGGCGGCGTCAAGCTGCTGGTATCTGCCCCCGTCGGAGAAAGAATCCGGCGTTACGTTCAGGATTCCCATAATATAAGTATGTCTCTTTGTGTCAAATGCTTTGTTCCCAATGATCATAATTGAATCTCCATATTCTTCTTGTCGTTACTCCAGTTGCATTGTGATTCGGCAGGACAGGCGAAGCATGCCCGGGACATCTTATCACTCTTATAGAGAAGAGCCTCCAGCGGTTCCGCGTCGCGGCGAAGCCTGCGGTGTCCCCGGATCGCCGTGAGGATCTGCTGTTGTTCTTCGGATGTAAATGCAAGCTTGGCGGGCATATCTGCAAGAATCTGTTCTGCAAGATCTGCGCTTGCGGTCTCGTGGGGGATTCCCTCTTCATATTGACGGCCCTTGCCTATATCGTGAAGGAGCGCCGCCGCATAGATCAGATCCCGGCTGATGCCAAGTTTCATTTCCAGGTTCAGAATATAGGCGATCCTAGCTACATCTAGAAGATGGTTCATCTGATGGCGGCAGAAGACGCGAGTCTCTTCCAATTCCTGCAGCCGCCGATCAGCAGATAAGTAGAGAGGGTGGTTCTGAATAAACGTAAGACGTTTTGCCGTGATATTTTCTGAATTTTTAATCATAGGGTTATCCTTATATAGACAGAATCCGGAAGAACCGTTCTTCCCACTCCGGTTCCGTCTCGAAGATGCCCCGCCGCGCGACGGTTACAGTCTGGCTTCCCGGCTTCTTGATCCCGCGCATGGTCATGCACATGTGCTCGGCTTCGATCATGACCAGCGCGCCTTTCGGCTGCATGTGTTCCATCAGCGCGTCGGCGATCTGTCCGGTCAATTGTTCCTGAAGCTGCAGCCTTCTGGCGAATACTTCCACTGTCCGGGCAAGCTTGCTTAAGCCTACGACCTTACCGTCCGGGATATAGGCAATATGGGCTTTTCCATAGAAAGGAAGCATATGATGTTCACAGGTGGAATAGAAGGTGATATCTCTCTCGATCACCATCTCACTGTGATCTGCATGGAAGGTGCGGCTCAGATGTACGCCGGCGTCTTCCTCCATTCCGCCAAAGATCTCCTCATACATCCGGGCGATGCGGTCCGGGGTATCCAGAAGTCCTTCCCGGGAAATGTCTTCCCCGATTCCTTCTAATATTAAGCGGATGCCTTGTTTTACTTTTTCTTGATCAATCATAGCTATCTACCCTTAATTTTATATTTCATTTATATACTGCGTTCTGATATCTTCATGTATTCTCATTACCTGTCCTAAGTAGGACAGGGAGCCAAAAGCAAGAATAATATCCGTCTTGTTCGCTTCTGCAAAGGCATGCTTCACTGCGATTTCGATGCTTGCTTCTGCTCTGACGGGAACATTGGTATCTTGTATTGCTGAACCCATGCAGTTCTGTGCCGGTATCGGATCTTCCGCTGCGCAGTATCGTTTCATAACTCCGGCCAGTTCTTCCGCCGGCAGCGTGCGCGCGGTATCCGGCAGGGAAACTGTATGTACGGATCTTGCCAGGGGCGCCATGATACCGGCGATCTTCTCATATTCTTTGTCCTTGAATACTCCCATGATATAGATAAACCGTCTGCCGGGGAAATAAGCCTCCAGAGATTCCCGAAGCTTCTTCGCAGCGGCCTCGTTATGCGCCCCGTCTATGAGGAAGAGGGGATTGCGTGTAAGGCAGGTGAGCCGCCCGGGCCATACGGTCTTCGAAAGTCCCTTCCGGAGAGCGTCCGGGCTTACCGGGTATCCAAGAGTCCCAAGCATCCGGAGGGCCTCAAGGGCGGTGATCACATTATCCAACTGGTACCGTCCTGCCAGCGGACAGTATAGATTCTTCCAGTCCTTGTATGAGACGGTCTGTCCGTCATAAGCTTCCTCTATCAGTTCTGTGTCTTGCCGGTTTGCAGCAGCCAGCGGGCATTGAAACTGTCCGGCCTGCTTCTTAAGGATCTGTAACACTTCCGGTTCCTGGGGAGCGGTAACGACCGTGCAGCCCGGCTTGATGATCCCGGCTTTGACAGACGCGATCTCTTCTAATGTGCTGCCAAGGATTCCCAGATGATCCCGGCTTATCGGGGTGAACACGGCGAGCAATGTCTGCTCTATGACATTCGTGGCATCTTCCGCGCCTCCAAGGCCGCACTCCAATACGACTAGGTCGCAGTTCATTTCCCTGAAATATAAAAAAGCTATTGCCGTCTCAACTTCGAATACAGTCGGGCTTGCATCACCGGCTGCTTCTATACGGGCAATAGCATTCTGAACCATGTTGGTCAGTCCGGCAAATGTATCCTCAGAAATCCACCTGCCGTCTACCTGAATCCGTTCCAGATAGGAAACCACTGTCGGCGAGATATACCGTCCGACTCTGTATCCCGCCTCACTTAGTATGGTAGAAGTGTATGCTAGTACAGAGCCCTTTCCGTTTGTTCCGGCTATATGTATGAACTTAAGGTCAGTTTCCGGATTCCCAAGTTCGCACAACAGTTTCCGAATCGCACCCAGACCAAGTACACTTCCGTATTTCGACACGCGGTCCAAATATACCCTTGCTTCTTTATAGGTCACGTTCTTTATTTCCTTTCTTTTTACAATAATGATATGTCTTGTTGTCGGTGTTAATCATATCACTAAAACGGAGCTTAAGCAAGAGGAATTGGGGTATCTGTTATTATGCATATAAAAATATGTTCGGTGGTAAGATTTTTATAGAAAATAGACATAAATTTTTATGGGAATTATATATTGACAATGCTAAAATACACCTATAGACACATCCGGTAATTCATACCGGAATAAAAAGAAGGAGGAAAAAAGATGAAGAAAAGAGTTGCAAAGCTTATGGCGCTTTCAATGGCAGCAGCGATGACTGCATCACTGGCAGCATGCGGCGGGGGAGACAGCGGCAGCGGTGACGGCGGAAGCAGCAGCGGGGGAGACAGCGGCAGCGCTTCCGGCGGAGACAAGGAGATCGTCTACTGGAATATCGGAACAGAGAGTCCGGATAAGGATGTTATCACGAAGGCGGTAGAGAAGTTCAACTCAGAGACAGAATCCGGCTACACGGTAACGAGTGTTCCGACCCAGAATGATACATACAAGGAGAAGCTTGTGGTAGCCATGAGTTCAGGCGAATGTCCGGATATGTATTCCTGCTGGTCAGGCGGACCGATGTATGAGTATATTGATTCCGGATTCGGACAGCCGATCGACGATCTGTTTAATGCATCCGAAATCAAGGATAAGCTGATGGAATCAGCGGTAAGCCAGGCAACCTACAACGATCATGTATATGCGGTTCCTTATCAGAATATATCTATGTCAGGTATCTTCTATAATAAAGAAATGTTCGATAAGTATAAGCTGAAAGAACCTGAGACTCTGGCAGACCTGGAGAACATCTGCGATACCCTGAAGAAGAATGATATCACGCCGTTCGCACTGGCGAACAGTTCCAAGTGGACCGGTTCTATGTATTATATGAACCTTGCTGCACGTTACGGCGGACTTGAGCCGTTCCAGAAGGCAGTAGCAGGCGAAGGCAAGTTCACGGACGACTGCTTCATCAAGGCCGGCGAGAAGGTTCAGGAGTGGGTAGAAGCAGGGTATTTCCCGGATGGCGTGAACTCTCTGAGTGAGGATGACGGCCAGGCTAAACAGTTGATGTATCAAGAGACAGCGGGTATGCTGCTCTGTGGTTCCTGGTATACAGGTACATTCGCAACTGACAGTGCAGAATTCTATGAGAAGATCGGCTGGTTCCCATTCCCGGCGATCGAGGAATCCGATGCAGATCCGTCTATCATGATCGGTACGGTTGGTGACCAGTTCATCGTATTCAACTGTGAAGGCGAGAAGCTTGAGGCAGCTTTCGAGTGTGCAGAGAAGCACTTGGATGAAGAAGTGATCGACTTCGAGGTAGAGAACGGGAAGATCCCGCCGGTTCAGGGTATTGAGTCTAAGCTTACAGATTCTATCACGAAGGAAGTCGTAGAGGCAGCTAACAATGCGTCTGAGATCCAGTTATGGTATGATCAGTATCTGCCGCCGGCAGTAGCAACCGCTCACTTGGATGGATTACAGGAAGTATTCGGTCTGACCAAGACTCCGCAGGAAGCTCAAGAGGCTATGCAGAAGGCTATGGACGATTATCTTGCAAATAAGGCAGAGTAAGTAGGGCATAACTCATATAAAAAGAGCTCTGACACTAGAGCTCTTTTTTTTAAAACGTAAAGGAGGGATTCAGGAATGGGTGGAAAAGAGATTTCTCTGGAGAAGTTAAGACAGAGGGATACAAGAAGAGTTGCGGCATTATTTTTGGCGCCTGTAGCGATATTGATGGCGATCTATGTCATTTATCCCATTATTGACACATTTATAACCAGTACATATCAGTGGAACGGAATCTCGGCTGGTAAGAAATTCATCGGGATCGGTAACTGGAAGACGCTGTTGGCAGATTCCAGCTTCTGGATCGCGTTCCGCAATAACCTTGTGATCATGGTGCTGTCGATCTGTATTCAGATCCCGATCGGTCTGGCGCTTGCGACGTTCCTTGATTTCGGCGGGAAGAAGCTTACGGTCTTCAAGGTGATCTGGTTTATTCCGCTTCTGATGTCATCTGTGGCGATCGGTTTCTTGTTTACCTATGCTTTGGCAACGAACGGAGGTCTGGTAAGTACGATTTCAGGATGGTTCGGCGGAGGCAACGTTGACCTTCTTGGTAATCCCAAGACGGCGCTTCTGACGGTTATTATGGTTATCTGCTGGCAGTTCACACCGTTCTATATGGTATATTTTATGGCGGCGTTTACGAATATTCCGTATGATGTGTTCGAGGCTGCAAGGATTGACGGAGCTACCAGGGGGCAGTATTTCTGGAAGATTGCATTCCCGCTTCTGGTTCCGTCCATGAAGAGCGCGGCGATCCTGTCAATGGTAGGTTCCCTGAAATACTTCGACCTGATCTATGTAATGACAGGCGGAGGCCCGGGTACATCCACGGAGTTGATGGCTACCTACATGTATAAGCAGTCTTTCAGCACCTTTAACATGGGTTATGGTTCTGCGGTAGCCGGAGGAATGTTCATCTTGATTTCTATGGTATCGCTGATCACCATGAAGCTTTTGAACGGAAAAGAGGAGGCATAGTATGGATCAGTATAAGAAGAATAAACAGAAAAGTATCATATGCTGGGTGTTCGCTTTTGCATTGGCGATTTTTTACCTCATCGTATCATTTATGCCATTCATATTCATGGTACTGAACTCCTTTAAGGAGAAATTCGAGATGCTCACGAAGGGCGTGTTCAACCTTCCGGATTCTCTGAATTTTGCCAATTATACGGAGGTTCTGACAGGCGGTTTTTCCAAATATTTTATGAACAGTGTGATCGTACTGACGATTTCGCTGCTGCTGCTTTTATTTATCGCGGCGTGCGCGTCCTATCCGCTGGCAAGATTCAAATTCAAGCTGGCGAATCCCATCTATGCAGGGATCGTAGCCTGTATGTCCATCCCGGTACATATTACGCTGATCCCGGTATTCAAGATGAGCAGGGCAACGGGGCTTTATGATAGTATCTGGGCTTTGATCGGACCATATATCGCATTTGCAGTGCCGATCTCCGTCTTCATCCTCACCAGCTTCATGAAGGAGATCCCAAGGGAGATCGAGGAGTCTGCGGAGATCGACGGATGCGGGAAGATCCAGATGTTCTTCTCGGTCATCCTCCCGCTTGCGAAGCCTGGTCTTGCGACGCTTGCAATCTATAACGGTGTAAATATGTGGAATGAGTTCTCTTTCGCATACACCTTGACACAATCATCAGAAAATCGTACACTACCATTGGCAATCTGGGAATTCCAGGGGCAGTATTCTATGAATACGCCGATGATCATGGCGGTGCTGACACTGACGCTTTTGCCGATGATCGTCATGTTTATCATATTCCAGGATAAGCTGGTCAAAGGTATGACGGCAGGTGCGGTAAAGGGTTAAGAGTAAAAAAGAGCATCATGTGGCACATGGCGCTCTTTTTATACTGAGCGGCAGATTTCATCGGTCGTGAGTATCAATACTATTTATGAGGAAAATATATGGAGAGATGGAAAGAGCGAATCAGCAGATGGAAGTTTGACAGGAAGATGCAGGTACTTATCATCGTATCTATTACTCTCACAACGCTGCTTGTCATGATCGTATCTACGGTATCTTCCGTCACTTCGCTTAAGGCAAAATCAATTGAACTTCTGCAGGATAAGAATGCTTCGCTGGCAGAGAATTACCAGAGTATGCTTGAGGAATATAAGACCTTAAGCATTGCGCTGGTCATAGACCAGTCTGTACAGAGTTATCTGGAGTGTGATAATAAGCAGACGCTTCAGTATGCCATGACTGCCTCAGAGGTGAATAATGTCCTCTCAAGCAGCCTGAATATGACATCGGAGATGAATTTTGTCGCGGTTATCAGCTATCAGATGGAGGATTATCTGTACAGGGGGAAATTGCCGCTTGCGGCTTCGGAGTTCTATCAGGTATATGAGAAGGATCTGGAAGGCTGCAAGAACGGGCAGAGCAGTACGCTGAAGGTGGGATTCTCCAATGCGTATTTTAAAGGCAGTCAGTTTACAGTGAATGTGTATTTTCCGATCTACAGTGTGGAGAGACTCCTGGAGGAGAAAGGGCTTCTGTGCCTGAATTTCTCGAATCCCATTCTCGACCAGATCGTCAATGGGGATGAAGCGGGACAGAGGACGGAGATCGTGGACACGGACGGGATGTCCGTGGCGATGAGGGATAGAGAGAAGATCGGTACAAAAGTGGATTATGCGGACTGCCTGACCGGAGTGAAGGGGAATTTCTATCAGAAGGGCAGGCTCTATATCTATCAGAAGGTACCGGGATGGAACTATTACATTATCAGCAGTATCGCGTCCATGGAATTGTACCGTCCAAGTCTCCATACCATCAGTATTATGGTGTGGATCCTGCTGATCCTGATCCTGATCAGCTATATGATCGTCAAGAAGGTGATACAGAAGGTCTACCGCCCGTTAGACCGGGTGGTGAAGAAGATGGATGACGTTGCGGCAGGGTCGCTGATGGTAAGGCTTGATGCAGAGCATATGGGAGAAGACTTTGCGAAGCTTGCCACAGGTTTTAATTCGATGATGGAGGAGATCGTGGTGCTGATGGAGCAAGTCAAGCAGGAGCAGCATCAGATGGAGCAGATTCGGTTTAATTCGCTGCAGTCCCAGATACAGCCTCATTTCCTGTATAATACATTGGATTGTATCCATTGGCAGGCAGTTGCCGACGGAAATGAAGAGATCTCTACGCTGGTGAAGGCGTTGGCCAGGTATTATAGGATCTGCCTGAGCAAGGGGCATGATATCATACCTCTGGAGATGGAGATCGAGCATGTGAGGAATTACCTGATCATCCAGAATATGAGGTACGATCATATCATAGGAAGTGATATCAGTATGAATGAGGGCTGCAAAGGGGCGATGATTCCCAAATTGACACTGCAGCCGTTGGTGGAGAATTCGATCTATCACGGCATCAAGGTGAAGCAGGGGAAAGAAGGAAGCATCTCGCTTCGCGCAGTGCGCCAGGGTGAGATCGTGAAGCTGATCCTTGCCGATACGGGATCGGGTATGGACCAGGAGCAGATTGATGAGATGAATCAGCAGTTATCGGAGTATGACGAGACCTTCGGATACGGGGTAAGGAATGTGAATAAGAGGATCGAACTCCTCTACGGAACAGGTTATGGTCTGCATTATCTGAAGAATCCTTCCGGAGGCGTTACGGTGGAGATACGGATTCCTTATGTGATGGAGGTGCAGGAGGAAATGATGCAGGGAGCGATGATCAATGTATAGGGTACTGATTGTAGACGACGAGAAAATGATACGGATGGGTATCAGGAAGGTGATACAGTGGGAGAAGCTTGGAGTGGAGCAGGTATTCACGGCGGCATCGGCAAGGGAAGCGCTTCAGATCTTAGAGGAACAGGGACCGCAGATCATGATAACGGATATCCAGATGTCGGAGATGTCGGGGCTTGAACTGATCGAAGAAGCAAGAAAACGGCAGCCGGAGCTTAGAGTGCTTGTACTGACAGGGTATGACAGCTTTGAATACGCCAGACAGAGCCTTCGTCTCAAGGTGCAGGATTTCTTCCTGAAACCGGTGGATGAGACGGATCTGTCTGATGCGATAGAGGGGCAGATCCGTTTCCTGGAGCACAAGAAGGCAGAGGCCAAGAGTTCCCTTCTTGTGCAGCGGACAAGAGGCCTGACGGAACAGATACGGCTGGAGGCTCAGATGCGTGATCTTGTACACCGCAGGGGCGACAGCCGGCAGCTTCTTGAGCGAATGCATGATTATTACGGCCTGGACCGGTTCTATGGTTTTCAGGTCGTGCTGATCATTCCGCCGCTCTGTATGGCGAACCAGTCTTCGGAGAATAATTTTCAGGAGATGTCCATGAAGAATATCTGTATCAGCATTGTGGACGCGCAGGCGGAAGGAGTTACATTCATTGATGACGACGGCGCGCTTGTGGCCGTGTATTTCCTGGGAGAGGAAGAGGAATCCGTACCGGAGAAGAGCAGGGAGCTTGCAGATATCCTGCAGGATGAGTTCGACTGCAAGCCTAAGATGGTAATCGGAAGTGTTGTGGAATGCCTGGATAATCTGTATATATCCTACCATGACGCGAGACATCTTCTGGATACAGAGAAGGAAGGGCTTCAGGATATTGTACAGCTCTTAGGAGAGCAGAATAAGAACAATATTTTTCAGGACATTTACACGGAACTTAAGGGAATGATGTGCAGCAATATCGGGAATACGGAGTATGTCCTAAAGGCCTTCCGGACATTTACCAAGGCGGCGGAATCATATAACCTGTCCCGGCAGACGGTGCGGAGACTGTGTTTTGAGCTGGCTTCGTCCATATATTTCTCTTATCTTGGTGAAGCCGGCGAGACGGAGGCCGGGAAGCTGGATGCATTGTCGAAGAGCCTAAGATCCGCATCCAGGGAAGAGGCCTGCGCGGTGACGGAGATGTTCTTAAGCCAGATGCTTGGAAGCCAGGAGGAGAACGTGCATGATATTGTCGCGAAGGCGAAGTACTACATAGCCGAGCATCTGACAGAGGAGCTTACGGTGTCGAATATTGCCGTATCCCTCTATATCACGCCTAACTATTTCTCGCGATTGTTTAAACGGGTGACGAAGGAAGGGTGCAATGAGTATATTGTGAGGAAACGGATTGAGAAGGCGAAGTCGCTGCTTGACACGACCAGCCTTAAGATCGGGGAGATTGCTATGATGGTGGGGTATCGGGATACCAATTACTTCTCCCTGGCGTTCAAAAAGCATACGGGGAAATCGCCTACGAAGTATCGGGAGGAGATACAGGGAGTCAGCGAGACGTTGTCATTGTGACAGCAAGGAGTGCAGCCGCAGGCGGGGAAGGGGTTCTATTCCCAGGCTAAAGCAGGCGGCAGGCAGAGTGTGATAGATTAAGGATTAAGAAAAGGAGTTGCGGATATGGGAAATTACAGAAAAGAAAGAGCAGAAGCAAGAAAGAAAGCAAAGGAACTGGTATCAAAGATGACACTGATGGAGAAGGCTGCGCAGCTTAGGTACGACGCGGCGCCGGTGTCAAGGCTTGGTGTTCCGACATACAACTACTGGAACGAGGCGCTGCACGGTGTCGCAAGGGCGGGTGTCGCAACCATGTTCCCCCAGGCCATCGGAATGGCGGCAGCCTTCGATGAGGATGCTATGGAGAGGGTGGGAGATATCATCGCCACTGAAGGGAGAGCCAAGTATAATGAATATTCGAAGCATGATGACAGGGATATCTACAAAGGCCTGACCTTCTGGTCGCCGAATGTGAACATCTTCCGTGATCCGCGCTGGGGAAGGGGACACGAGACTTACGGTGAGGATCCGTATCTGACTTCAAGGCTCGGCGTCAGATTCGTAGAGGGGATCCAGGGCGGCGGCCCCGTGATGAAGGCGGCGGCATGCGCCAAGCATTATGCTGTCCACAGCGGGCCGGAGGCGATCCGCCATGAATTTGATGCCGAGGTCAGCATGAAGGATATGTGGGAGACTTATCTTCCGGCTTTTGAGGCGTTGGTGAAGGAAGCGGATGTGGAGGCTGTAATGGGCGCCTATAACCGGACCAACGGAGAGCCGTGCTGCGGCCATAAGTACCTGATGGAGGAAGTCTTAAGAGGAAAATGGGAGTTTGACGGGCATTATACTTCTGACTGCTGGGCGATCAAGGATTTCCATGAGAATCATCAGGTGACGAAGAATGCCAGAGAGTCGGCGGCGCTTGCGTTAAAATGCGGCTGCGACGTGAACTGCGGCAATACCTACCTTCATCTGTTAGGCGCTGTGGAGGACGGATTGATCACGGAAGAGGATATCACCGTTGCGGCGGAGAGACTTCTGACATCCAGATTCCTTATGGGATTATTCGACGGAAGTGAGTATGACGATATTCCGTATGAAGCGGTAGAATGCAGGGAGCATCTTGAGGAAGCCCTTAATATGGCGAGAAAGGGGAGCGTGCTTCTTAAGAATGACGGGGCGCTTCCGCTTGACAAGTCTAAGCTTAAGACGATCGGCGTCGTGGGACCGAATGCGGACAGCAGGGCGGCTTTGATTGGTAATTATCATGGGACGGCTTCCCGCTATATCACAGTTCTGGAGGGAATCCAGGATGAAGTGGGCGACGATGTACGTGTGTTGTTCTCAGAGGGCTGTCATCTGGAGAAGGACCGTGTGGAGAATCTTGCGTGGAGCCAGGACAGGATCTCGGAAGCGGTGATCACGGCAGAGCACAGTGATGTGGTGATCATATGCGTGGGACTGGATGAGACGCTGGAGGGCGAAGAAGGAGATGCCGGAAACAGCGATGCATCCGGCGATAAGAAGGATCTGCATCTGCCCAAGGTACAGGAAGAGCTGATCGAGAAGGTAACGGCGGTAGGGAAGCCGACCATCGTTGTCCTCATGGCGGGAAGCGCGATCGATCTGAACTACGCCGAAGAACATTGCAACGCGGTTCTGATGGCATGGTATCCGGGGGCAAGAGGCGGAAGAGCGGTAGCAGATATCCTCTTTGGAAATGTATCGCCGTCAGGCAAGCTGCCGGTCACATTCTATAAAGGTCTTGAAGACCTGCCGGAATTCACGGATTATTCCATGAAGAACCGTACTTACCGTTATATGGAGCAGGAGGCGCTGTATCCCTTTGGTTATGGTCTTACTTACGGGGATACTGAGGTGAAGGAAGCGAAGGTATTAGGCGAGGTGACGAAGGAGTCGGATATCCGGGTAGAAGTATTTCTTAAGAATGAGGGAGATACGGATACGGATGAGGTGGTACAGATCTATATCAAAGATCTGGATTCTAAGCTTGCCGTGCCGAATTATAATCTGTGCGCATTCAAACGTATTTCCTTGAAAGCAGGGGAAGAGAAGAAGGTGGAGATGACGGTGCCGAACCGGGCCATGAGCGTGGTGGATGAAGAAGGAGAGCGTCATATTGACAGTAAGAACTTCAAACTGTTCGCAGGATTCTCGCAGCCGGATGAGAGAAGCCGCAGGCTTACAGGGAAAGAGACGGTGGAGATCCCGTTGACGCTTCGTTAATGAGAAGTTAGGAAAGGAAAAAGACGGATGGTAAGACAGACAGGAAGAAGAATTGTTGTATCGGCGATGTGCATGATACTTCTTTTTACAGCCGGATGCTCCGGGAAGAATGAAGACGGCGGGAATCAGGAGCAGGCCTTGGGAGAAGTCAGGGAAGATACCGCAGGGCAGGAAGAACAGCAGGGCAAAGATTCAGAACCGAAGCAGCTGAAGCAGGCAGAGAAGCCGCAGTTTATTCCCAATGGGATCCGAAGTGTTTCTCTTACGAAGGACGGGGAGGAGTTCCTTCATATATCGAGAGAGCCGGCCGAGTATAAGATGAATTTTGACTATTGGGAAGTCCTGAATCCGTACGATGAGAATGTTACTATGAATACAGAGGTCATGTTCGAGATGTTTGGCGAGCTGTGCGGTCTTGCTTTTGATACGCCTGTCAAGGTTGAGGAAGGAACCGATACGGGGATTGCGGATTCGGATATGGGTTATACGGTGGAATATGTGGACACGGCAGATGATTCAAAGGCGCAGAGTACGGAGGATGCCGATACGGCAGCAGAGGTGATCTTAGGTAACGAAGACGGCAGCGGCGGACGGTATGCGGCTGTTGCAGGCAGTGAAGATCAGGTCTATGTCCTGCCGGAGGAAACCCTTAGGATGGTCTTTGGCCGTGAACCCTTCGATTACATCCTGAAGATCCCGGTTCTGATCTCTGCCGATACGTTAAAGGGCATTGTGATAACGGCAGAGGATCGTCAGTATGAGATTCAGGTGGATACGGCGGCGGACTCCTATAAATTTGGCAGGAAAAAGGTTGACAAGAATGAATTTGCCGCTCTGTACCAGGCAATATCCGGGATCATACTGGATTCTGAGATTGACGGGGAGAGAGACGGTGAGAAGGAGGAGACCAAGCTTACGGTGGTCTTTGACAGGAACATGGAAGATGCGCCTAAGGTGCAGGTGTCTTATTATTCTTATGATGATGAATTTGATTCTGTGGAGATTGACGGAGAAGTACGGTTCCTGGTTAAGAAGGAAGAGGTAGAGGCGTTGATCGGGCAGATAGAAGAGGCGTTTTAACAGAAGTTTATTGCGGATGTAGAGGGAGAAGGCAGGTACTTTCCGGCAGGCTGTAGGAACAAGGTTCAGGCAGCCTGGCAGGAAAGTACCTGCCTTATTATATTTTAATCCCACCAGAAATACCACACATCCGACTCTTCAAGCCCTGCCGCCAGTTCCGACAGAGTATAGGTCTCTGTCCCCTGGTTGACCCTGTCAGGACAGAAAGCGTAGTGTTCCTTCGCCGCTTCGAGGCTGTCCTGCCCGTTCAGCTTGAAAGGCGCATAAAATTCTATTATATCCTGGGTAAATACGGCCGGAACCGCCTTATACTTCTCGTACCAATATTTGCAGATGGCGATCATATCTTCTGTGCGGGGACAATCATTCCATCCGCCTGCAGACAGGAAGCCAACGAGTTCCCACGGATTCCTGACAGGGATCTCCAGAAGCACTGTGTCCGTTTCCAGTTTGCTGCTGCGCATATCTACATAGGCGACAAAACGATCAACGACCTCTCCTTCCGTCTCATCTCCAATGAAGTCTTCCATACTTTCATATTCGTAATCTTCAAAGAAAGTATCGAAGCGTTCTTCCAGAATCTCTTTGCCATTGTCCCCAAAGCCGGCTATAACGGAATCCTTGTCAAAACCTTTTTCTTCCATGTATTCGAACTTTCCGGCCGTATACAGGTCAAGCATAAGGATTGCCGGGAAGAATCCATTTTTCCGGCCGGTTTCGAAGGAAGCCCGGTAGTCGGTCTCATCCTATACTTCACCTTTCTGCTACAGGAATATATATTTTAAAATAAATAGTACCGCCAGTACATACATTAATATGCTGATCTTTTTCTCCTTAACTTTTCCGGTGAGGAGATTCAGAGCGACATAAGAGATCACGCCCATGGATATACCTTCGGATATGCTGTAGAAGAACGGCATTGCCGCGATACAGATATAGCATGGAAGAGCCTCTGATATATCGCTGAAGTCAATATTGACCACATTGGTCAGCATATAGAAGCCTACTACGATCAACGCCGGCGCCGTCGCAAATGACGGGATCGCAAGGAAGATCGGAGAGAGGAACAGGGCAAGTCCGAAGAGGATAGCCGTTGTTACAGACGTAAGGCCTGTCTTGCCGCCTTCCGTTACACCGGAAGCGCTCTCTACGAAGGTAGTAGTCGTCGTTGTCCCAAGCACCGCGCCTGCAGTTGTGGCAACCGCGTCTGCCAGAAGAGCGCCCTTGATCCTTGGGAGCTTCCCTTCCTTATCCAGCATATCAGCCTTTGACGCCACACCGATCAACGTGCCGATGGTATCGAACATATCAACAAATAAGAACGCGAAGATCACCACGATAAAGTTCAGGGAAAAGATTCCGCCGAACTGAAGCTTGCCAAGGACCGGCATGATACTGGGCACCGACAAACCATTGCTGAAATCCGGCAGAAGGCCGTAGAATCCAAGTTCCGGATTGGGAACGTATAGTCCTGCAAGCTGACAGATGATTCCAAGGATCCATGTGATCAGAATTCCCCATAAGATATTGCCCTTGATGTTCTTGATGACCAGGATTCCCGTGATGGCTACGCCGATGACCGCAAGCAGAACGGTAATCCCCACATCGTTGAAACCGGCCTCTACGCCGTTGGCAAGATTGTATCCGTCTACGGAAAAGAGCTCGACCAGGGTAGCGCCGCTGATCACGATATTGGCATTCTGCAGTCCGATAAATGCGATAAACAGACCGATACCAACGCTGACTGCAGCTTTTAAGTTCAGCGGGATCGCGTTGAAGATCGCCTCACGTACGTTCGTCAGGGACAGGATGATGAATATGATTCCTTCCACAAATACAGCCGTGAGTGCGACCTGCCACTCGTATCCCATGCCGAGAACCACTGTGTAGGCAAAATACGCGTTCAGTCCCATCCCAGGCGCCAGTGCGAAGGGGTAATTCGCCAGAAATGCCATCAGAAGCGTCCCGATGAAGGATGCCAGTGCCGTTGCCGTAAATACTGCGCCCTGGTCCATACCTGCCACTGCAAGGATGCTTGGATTCACGGCCAGGATATAGGCCATGGTCATGAAGGTTGTGATCCCGGCAAGCACCTCTGTCCGGACATCTGTGTTGTTGTCTTTCAATTTGAAGAGTTTTTCTAACATCTTCGTCCTCCTTTTCTCTCATGTCAAAACTGATAACCAACGAATATATTTTAGCAAAATAGTGTTCTAAAGTAAATGTTTTCTGAATATTTTCTCAAAGTTCCATTTTTTGGTAAAATGCAGTACAATAGAATATATTAAGTGATTGAAAATGCCAAAAAGGAGACCGATTCCCATGAAAAGAAGAAAAAGAATCTATCTGTACATGACTCTTGTCTTACTGTTTCTCTATATCGGGCTGGTGCTGCTATTGTATTCCTTTGAATATCACAGCAGCAGTGCAACGATCCGAACACTTACGGATGCCTTCTGGTATTCGCTGGTCACGCTGACTACGGTGGGTTATGGTGATCTGACTCCGGTAACGCCCTTGGGACATGCGGTGGGAGTCGTGTTTCTCTTAATGTCTGCCGGTCTGTTGGTAACGTTGTTCGGTGCAGTCGTATCCTTTGTCACAAGCGAAGGTCTGCCGCTTTTGATGCTCGGTTTTCAGCGCAGGAAGAACTGGTATTATTTTGCGGATTACGGTGCGGAAGCGAATACTCTGGCTGAAAATATCTGCAAGGAGGATCCGGATTCCGTGATCATTTTCGGAGAGAAGAGGGACGAGCAGATGGAATTCCCGGATTATCCATGCCTGTTTATCAGCGCCTCTCCTGCCCGAATTGTTGCATGTAAGAAGAACGTTGGTACAAGGTGTAAGATATTTCTTATGAAGGAAAATGATATCGGCGTGAACAGCCGTGCCGTCGATCTGCATAAGCTGCCGGTGGAGGTCTATGCGAGAACAACGAACGGGCAGGATCATCTGTCGGGAAATATTAATTTCTTCCACAGCTATGACTGCTGCGCCAGGCAGTACTGGCGTTCCAGGCCGCTGTGCAGTCATGAGAATATGATCGTGATCATCGGATTCGGCAATTATGGACGATGTATTCTGGAACGGGCGATCCTGACCAATATCATTTCTGTGGATCAGCACGTAGCTTACCATATATTTGGAGATGCGAGAGAATTCCTTGCGATGCATAACCATCTGCATGAGACATTTTCCCTGGGTGAAGAGTCGCAGACAACGGATTCACTGATCTTTCACGAAGAACCCTGGGAGACACATCATAGGCTTCTTAAGCGGGCGGACCGTATTATCATCTGTACGGATGACGAGCCGGAGGGGTGGAGTATCTTCTGGCGGCTCAATAGATACTATAAGCTGAACGGATCTATTAATCTTCACAGTAACCGGAAGGCGCCGGGAGTGTCTTATTTCGGAACGAATGAGGAGATATATACCCCGGACCAGATCATGCGGACTACGCTGAACAAAGCGGCCGTTATGATCAATGACATCTTCCGAAGATCGGTTTCTTATCCCACGCTTAGCTGGGAGGATCTGGATGATTTTCACAGGGAATCCAAGATAACGGCTGCGGACCATCTGCTGATGAAGATCCGCATCCTTCTGGAGGATGAAACGATTACGGAATTAACAGCTGATATGGCCGAGAAAGCGTATCGGAGATATTGTGAGACGAAAGCAGATAAAGCCGTGGAGGATATGTACCGGAGAATAGACCATCTGCGTTGGCTCCGGTTCTATACGTTCTATAATTGGAGTTATGGGCCGGTGAGGGACGATGCAGCAAGGCAGCATCCCATGCTCTCTACTTATGCCGGGCTTACCGCGGAGCAGAAGAAAGAGCGGGATGCTGCCTGGGAACTACTGGGCAGTATCTCTGTAATGCTTTAGATAGAAATTATCTAATAGAAATAATGGAACCAGTCAAAGTCCGCGTGATTCTCGCTTGTATTTCCGTTGGAGGTCGCGTACATTCCTATATAGGCTCCGGTAAATCCGCCGTTTACAGTGGAGCTTAGGAGTGCAGCATCAAGCCCGTCCATGGCGCAGATCATTTCTCGTTCCGAATATCCGTAATAGAAACTGTAGGTAGTCTCGTTGCACTGGGCAGAGAGATAGATGCGTTCTGCAGGTTCCACAGGCAGTTCTCTGAGGATGGAATATGTCCCGGATTCTGTCTTTGCGACACGGAGTATGGTCTGCCCGTTCTTTATAGCCTTGGTAAATATGTAGTTAAAACGGTCGTCCTGGATGAGGACTAATCCGGCTTCTTCCATATGGCTGGCAGGTGTAAATTCCATGGCAGTTTTGACCTGACAGAGTTTATGCTGCTGCCTGCGGCCGACGAAGGCAGGAGTCGTGATCTCTGAGATTCTGTCTGGACACAGCGTAAGCCGTAGGAATCCTTTACGCTCTGTGAGTGAGTAAAAAGGCGTTACCGGCGGATGGATGGTATTCCAGATCATTGCCAGGGTATCCGATTCGAAATCGTCATTTGGGTCGGCAAGCGGCACGTAGGATGTTGGAAGATTTGGAAGGCGTTCTTCCCGATTGATCAGTCCAGTCTCATTGGCAAGCCTGAGCCAGCCGTCTTCATCCCAGATCACAGGAGCCATGAAGGTTTCGCGTCCGAGATTATAGTGGAAATGTCCGCAGTTTTCCGTGGTGGATATGGAAGAATCGTTCTGGTACGGACGCACGGCGAGCAGTACCATCCACCATTCGCCGTTCTGTGTCTCCACGATATCCGCATGGCCTGTAACGGAGATATCGGAAAGCGGCGAGAGATGACGGTGACTGACGATAGGATTCCTTGGACAGATCTCATAAGTCCCGTCAATGGCAGTACACCTTGCCATCATTACGCTGTGGTTTATGAAGGTGCCTCCTTCTGCGACCATCAGATAATAGTATCCGTCCTTTTTGTAAATATGCGGCGCCTCGATCCATTTGCTCCGGGACTTGCTGCCGTCCCATATAATATGGCGTTCCCCCTTAAATTGGAACGTCCCGGGATCCAGTTCACACAGATAGATGCCGTGGTGCCCTTCATAGAGCGCTTCCGGGCAGATATAATTGCCGGCATACCACATGGAACCGTCGTCATCAAAGAAGAGACTGGAATCAATGCCGTCTGCATGTTCTACGAAGACCGGATCGCTCCAGGGACCGGCCGGATCCTTGGCTGTGATGATGTAGTTGTCCCTTCTTGCTTCTCTTCCCTCAGATACGAAGGTATTGATGATATAGAAGGTTCCTTCGTGATACCGTATGGTGGGCGCCCATAATCCAAGCGACGTCTCGCAGTTCTTGTAATCGAACTGATCGGGGCGTTCGATCCCGTGGCCGATCTGCTCCCAGTGGATCAGATCACGGCTGTGGAATATAGGGAGACCCGGATAATATACAAAAGACGAGGTTACCATGTAATAATCCTCTCCGACTCTGCAGATTGACGGATCTGGATAGAAGCCGGAGAGCAGCGGGTTTTGAAATGTTTGTTTGATCATAGGAAATATCCTCCTTCAATGTGAAATGTATTGTGATTCATGGCTTATGAATCAGTGTCCATATAACGTTTAAAAACTCGGTTCAGGCAGAAAGAGCTTAAGAACGTAACCAGTGCAAATCCGATGAGAATCCAGAACAGCATGGCAAACTTAAGGATCCTAGTGTTGATTCCGAAGCTGACTGCCAGGGGAACTGCGGCGATCAGATATGCCGCAAGTACCCAGGGAAGGTGCGCGATGATCATTGCAAATGCATTCTTGGCAATGTTAAGGAATGTATTCTGGAACGTAGCAGTCAACGGGAACACGAATAAGAAATACAGACTGTATAAAATACCGAGCCCCCAGGTGATCACCGTATATATCTGAAACATAGCTCCTCCGTTTACAGCGGCGGCAATGTATAATACACGGAGCTGAAAGTACAGCAGCAGTTCAATCAGCCAGAAAGCGGTCGCCTGTTTGAAATTCTTTGCAAAGTCCTTAAAATACCCCTGAATGATATAGCCTTCTTCGTTGCGGGCCATTTTCAGAGTGATGGAATAGAGGGCGGTGACAGAAGCCCCAATGGTAAGAATCGGAAGACAGGTCAGGATAAATACAAAATTTAATAAGACCAGCTCGGTAAGTCTGCTAAGAACCCGGGAAAATCTGCTGTCATAATTCATAAAATCAAACTTCAGGACAATCCCTCCTCTCGTTAGTATTCTTTCATGTACCGTTTTAGTATATCAGTAAAAAAAACAAGAAACAAGCAAAGAGGAGGATTTTACATAAAATCATAGAAAGTGTGTAGAAAAATTAAGCTGGAATCATCTGTTGTCCTGTGGGCGCCGGACTTTTAAGAGTCTTGTCTTCTGTGATGGCTTGGTGAGATCCCAAAGTAATTTTTAAAGGCGCGCGAAAAATTGAATGCATTTTCATATCCGGTCATTGCGGCGATTTCCTGGATCGACAAGAGCGGGTCGTGAAGCAAATTTTCAGCATAGGTCATCCGGCAAAACGTCAGATATGCCTGGAAAGACATATTATATTTTTCGTGAAATAATTTGCTTAAATGGGATGCGCTGATAAAATGCAGGTCCGCCACTTCTTTTAGGGTGATATGGCTTGTAAAGTTTTTGTCAACGTATTCTTTGATGTTTTCTATATTTGATTGGTTTTTCAGTTCTTTCGGGCAATAAGAGGCGTATGTCTGTAATTGCCGGTGCAGGAACTCTTCTAGCTCCGCATAGCTGGAAAAATCATAAAAAGACGGAAGATGTTCGATGTATTCGACATTACCGCAGCCAGCCGGGTTGGAACGAAGAAGGCCGGTAAAATAATTATAAAAATGTTTCAGATCTGTGATGTTCAGCCTGTGGAGCTGAGTACAGAGCTGATCCCAGAGATTACTGCTGTATAGCAATTCCGGTGATTTTAACAGATTAGAGATGATCTGCTTAATTTTCCCAGACTGTTTTCTGCCAGGAGTCGGGGGATCTGAGGCATATAGTTTCCCGTATCCCTCTAAGAGCCGGAAGGTGAGCCGGTTTTCAGCTTCGTAGTAGAGTGAGTAGACGGAAGCTAGGTTTCCTGTCCGGCTGATTCCGATTGCGAGTTCTGCGTTATCTGACGTTTCGGTACGGTTCAGAAGCATATCCCAGAGAGGAGCGAGGTCAGGCGCGTGCTGCGGGTAATTCAGAAGCAAGGCGGTCTTTTTTTCTGTTATGTCGGAGCATAGAAACGGGCCTGCAGTATGGCATGCGCAATAATCATAGATCAGTTCAATGATGTAAGCGGCAGTTTCCGTGTGATCTTTAGAACATGCGATGACAGAAAACATATAATTGCTATACGGCAGATAGGTTTGGATTTCTTTTGCATGGGAAGAACAGAATCGGTATTCCGGCTGTATTGCCGCTGCAAAAAGATGCCGTGACAAAGAGATCATTCTTTCCTGGAAATCGGTTCTCAGCAATTGGCACTGTTTTTCTATAAGTTTCTTCAACTGTTCGGAAATGACGGGCTTAAGCAGATAGTCTACGGCGCCGTTTTGAAAGGCGTTCCGCACATATTCATAATCGTCGTATCCGCTTAGGACCAGAAAACGGACAGGATACAGAGTTTTACTCAGCAGCTTGATAAGTTCTATACCGTTGATCCCTGACATTTTGATATCGGTAAGAACAATCTGCGGCTTGAACGTCCGGCAGATCGATAAGGCTTCTTCTCCGCTGTAACAGGTGCGGATCTCACCGAGTTCTGGAATCCCGAAAGTCATGATCATCGTACGGATTCCTTCGCAGATATAATATTCGTCATCAATGATTAAAAAGTTGATCGTCATTTTTCATACCTCCGGTTTCCTGAAATATCGGCAGGTGTACCCAGACTTTGGTACCCTGGCCGTAAATGCTTTCAATAGTCAGTTTTGCATTGGCGCCGTAGATCAGTTGGATTCGTTCGTAGACATTGTGCAGTCCGATAAAAGACGAATTTGATTTTGGCGTTTGCGACAGGGGCGTGCCGTATAAGATGTTTTTCTGTATCTGTTTCAAATATGCTTCCTTGATCCCGATCCCATTGTCAGAGACCGCTATCTCCAGGGCGTGTTTTGTTTCCCAGATTTCCATCGTTATAGACATGTTAGAAGTGATACCGGAGGTTCCGTGGAAGATAGCATTCTCTACGATTGGCTGTAAGAGAAATTTAATCAATTTTCTTTCCAGAAGATCATCGGCGATCGAGATATTCAATTCTAGTTTCCCGATGAATTTCATGGAGTATACCTTGATCAGTGAACGTGTATTTTCTAATTCCTGTTCTACAGTAGAGTATAATCCGGTATCCTTAATATTATAGCGCAGCAGATGCCCGAAGTAAGAGATGGCATCTGCCAGTTCGAAATTCCCGTTCTGCCGTGCATTTCCAGAAAAAATGCTCAATGTATTATAGATGAAATGCGGATTCATCTGAAATTGCAGAGCCTTGATCTGTGCGTTTTTGGCATCGGTTTCTTTTAAGATCATGTCTTCGATCAAAGTGTCAATTTTCTCCAGCAGCGTATTGTAACGCTGTGCGATAAATCCGATTTCGTCAGAAGAATTGATCGTAACCTTTCCGCTGAATTCGTTGGCAATGATCTGATCCATCTCTGTAATATTTGAATTGATTCTTCTGAAAATACTGCTGGTAACAAGCTGCATGATGACACACTGGAAAACGGTCATGACAATGAGCAGAAATGAGAGCTTAAAGGCAGGGTAGCTCTGCAGGTTTTTGTTATGCGGGTTCTGTGAAACAACGGTGACTGGATATCGAATCAGCGGTTGGCTCAATATGGAGGCGTCGGAGAAGTTAAGTTTACGCTGCCGATTGTTCTTGTCTTTTAGCTGCTTTACTGTATCCGGGTCGGGAGAGCACCCGTAAAAATTAGACAGATTATGAAAATATATAAAATATCCAGATGAGTGATTTTCGTAAACAGACAGCGAAGAAAAAAACTTTTGAGGATTTGCTTCAAAGATTAATACACCGCTGTAACCGCTTGAAAAATCCGGCTGTATTCTCTGAACGAAGATCATCAGCCTTCCGAATGTATGCGGATCTTCACCTTTCGCCTGATAAAAATCTTGCGTCTCTTCGGTTGAGAGGCAGTAAAAATCAAAGCTTTTCTGTGAATTACGGAAATCCTGGTAAAAGGGAAGCTGATACAACTTGGAAATATCATGGAAACTGCTTAATTCCGGGATATCCGGGTTATTAGTGTATATGCTGGCATCCTTTAATCCCAGGTTTTGGTATTTAATGGAATATTTTAGGTCGATCAATATCTCCTCGCTGTTATATTTTGCCCAGGTGGGATACATGGCAAGGTCGGAGCGTGTAACAAGCGAAGAGATGGTGCTCCGGTATACAAGGGATTGGGACAGATCTTCTACGGACGTTAAGGATGTATCCAGATTGTTTGCCAGTTGGGATGTGGCAGACTGACGTTCCTGAAGCATCTGTTTGTTGAATTGGCGTGACTGCACGGAATAAAGAACGAATGCAAATACAAGGGTGGGCAGCGTGACCAGAAATATATTCATTAATATTAATTTTTTAGATAGATTCATATTTTTAAATAATGTCATTTGACCTCTCCTGTCCCATAAGAAATAGTGGTATTAGTTTACCATAAAACAGTACGTTTCATCATCAATGCTGATAAAGATAAGTGAAAATGATATGAATTCACAAGTTGTGATATGTTGTCGGAAAAGTGTGGATGATATACTGGAACCATAATTAATAATAAAAAGCTGAAGGGAGGATAGTCTGAATATTCAAGCGAAAAACTGATGAAAGGAACGACAGGTAAAGAAGGAGGAAAAGATGATTAAGTTTAGGTCAGAGAAAATTCAAAAGTGGGTAGTACTTTTTTGTGTATCTTTGGTGGGGGGAATTATCACAAAACTGCCGTATCTTAAGGATACATATTTTTCGACACTGGAATCAGCGACCGGTTCTACAAAAGCGCAGCTTGGTCTTTTGCTGACGATGTACGGCATTATTAATTTTATCTGCTATTTTCCGGGAGGAATGCTGGCGGATAAGATTTCACCGAAGAAGCTGATTATATTCTCATGCTTTGGAACAGGCGCAGTAGGATTATGGTATTCAATGCTTCCGGGATTTGGAGCGTTGATGGTCATTCACGGGTTATTTGGAATTACGACAGTATTTACATTCTGGGCGTCTATGGTTAAGATTACCAATAATCTTGGACGGGGCGATGAGCAGGGCAAGCTTTTTGGATTTCTGGAAGGCGGAAGAGGACTGGTAGGAACTGTGGTAGCCCTGGGTTCTGTGTGGGTATTTTCCAGATTTACAGATGAGGTGCTGGGACTCACGGGTGCGATTCAGTTCTACAGTGCTATGATGATAGTTGCCGGCGTTCTGGTCATTCTGTTTGTTCAGGATCCTAAGGGTGCGGTAGAAGCAGATGGTACAGAGCTAAAAGACAGCAGTAAGATCACATGGGAAGATTTTAAGAAGGTAGTGAAGATACCGCGTGTATGGATGGTAGGAGCTATCGTGGCGTGTAACTATTCGGCGGTGATCTTCTTTGGATACTTGACACCGTATTTTACAGAGATATACGAGATGAATAATTCGGCAGTGGCTTTGCTTGGCGTATTCCGTGCATACGCACTGATGCTGATCGGATCGCTGCTCGGCGGATTTATGGCTGACAAGATGAAGAGCGTTATTAAGTTTATGCAATATGGATTTGTGGGAATGACCGTTTTTTCCTTCCTCTATCTGCTGATCCCGACAAACCGATCTCTGTTATGGGTAGTAGTAGTGAATTTTGTCCTTCAAGGATTAAGCTTGCTGGCGGTGAAGGCATTGTATTTTGCTCCGATCGATGAACTGCGTATCTCGAAGAGCCTTGCAGGTACCGCGTCGGGAATCATCTCAGTTGTAGGGTATGCGCCGGAGATCTACCTGTATACGGTGGCAGGGAGTATCCTGGATAAAAATCCTGGTATTGCGGGTTACAGAATGATTTTTATAGCTACAGGGATCGTCTCTGTTGTCGGTCTGGTTCTGGTAATCATTCTGAAGATTCAGAACCTTAGATATTTGGAAGAATATAAAAAGTAGGAGGAAACAGGAAATGTTGACAACATCAGTAAATACAGATTATAACAATGATCTTCATGATTGGGGAGCGATCGAACACCAAATCAAATATATCGCTGAGGCAGGATTTTCCCATACCCAGTGGATCCATGACTGGGAGGGAGAATATATGTACAGTAAGAGCGAGATGCTTCAGGCAAGAGACGTGCTGAAGCATTATGGACTTCACGCGCACTCCATTCATGCTACAGAAGGCGGATTCAGAGGAAAAATCGTGAATGGAAAGAGGATTCCTTCTGTAAGAGAGCGGTGTAGCAGGATCCGCAAGGATTATACGAATCCGAATGAATATCTTAGAGAAGCAGGGGTGGACCTGTTGAAGAATAGGATAGACTTGTGTACCCATATCGGAGCCCGTGTTATGGTATTGCATATGCAATTGCCATTCGGTATGTTTGCAAGGAGTACGGATGATATGGAAGATTATTATAGGCAGGTGTATAAATCATTCGATGAGATACAAGGTTATGCGAAGATGGCGGGAGTTAAAATAGCATTGGAAAATCTTTTGTTTACGCCGTTAGAGTACCAGATTGATAAGTTTGAGCGTATTTTCTCTAGATATGACGAAGAATTTGTGGGATTATGTTATGATTCTGGACATGCCAGCATTATGTGCCAGGATAATTACTATCTCTTCCTGGAAAAGTATCATGACAGGCTTTATGCGACACATCTGCAGGATACTGACTCTATAGAACCGGAAAAACTGGATGACGATATCGCAGTGGAGAAGGCTGACGCCCACCGTCCGCCGTTTACAGGAGTACTTGATTGGGATAGGGTTGCATATTGGGTCGCAAGGTCGCCGTTAGAGCTTCCTGCTGATTTTGAAATAGGGTTAAAGTACGGTTCGGAATTTGATTCTGTTCAGGAAGAGATGGACATGCTGCGCGATACCCATGAGAAGGCGGTCCGGTTCCACCAGATGGTATTAGCGAAAAAGGAAGGCTGATTTTGTCCGCTGTGAGATCAATGTGTGAAAGGAAGGGCAGGAAAAGATGAAGAGAATGAAAGTTCGCAATAAGAAAGAGAATCTTGCCGGCCTGCTTTTTATCATGCCGGCGCTGATCCCGATGGCAGTATTTTGGATTGGGCCGGTCTTGTACTCTGTTGGGATGAGCTTTACAGATTGGGATATGATATCTGATCATTTTAATTTTGTAGGATTTTATAATTATATTAGTCTGATAGGACAGCATGATTTTACAGAGGTGCTTTGGAATACTCTGGCTTTTGCGCTTGGGACCGTTGTTCCGAGTATCGTCCTTGGACTATTGGCGGCGCTTGCTTTAAATCTTGCTAAAAGAAGTTCAGGATTCTATCGGGCGGTCATATTCGCGCCTTATATTACGCCTATGGTAGCAGTTAGTATTGTGTGGTCCTGGATATTTGAACCGAGAGTTGGCATTCTGAATTATCTGTTGGGGTTCTTGGGAATACATGGAATTGAGTGGACGCAGAGTATGGATACGGCTATGCTGTCGGTCATCATAGTGACGGTATGGAAACAGATCGGCTGGACAATGCTGTTCTATTTGGGAGCGCTGCAGAAAGTCTCTGCCAATCTGTTAGAAGCGGCAGCCATTGACGGTGCGGATTCTGTGAGGAGATTCTTTTCCATTACACTGCCGATGATATCGCCGACGACGTTCTTTCTTTTGATCATTACGACGATCAATTCCCTGCAGGCGTATGATCAGATCCAGGTGTTAACTCAGGGGGGACCGGCAGGTTCGACCAGAACGCTTTTGTATTATTTTTACCAGGAGGCTTTTGAATCCTTTAATACAGGTAAAGCCTCTTCGGTGGCTGTAATACTGGTGATCCTTACGGCGCTGCTGTCATTGATCGAGAAAAGGGCATCAAAGAATTCAGTATACTATGGATAGGGGTAGTCGTATGAGAAGAAAACAAGTAAAATGGAAGCATATCTGGATCCATGTATGTCTTGCGGCAGCGGGTATCATCGTCGCATTCCCATTTCTGTGGATGCTGACCAATTCTATCAAGACGAAGGATGAGATCTGGCAGATGCCGCCTAAGCTTATGCCCAAGGCGGCACAGTGGGTGAATTATCAAGATGCGTTGGCGGATGGGATGTTTTATAAGTATATGTGGAACAGCAGCTATACCGCGGTTATTACGACCGCCATTGTGTTGGTGAACTCTGCTCTGTTTGCCTACGCGCTGGTCAACATAAAATTTTACGGAAAGAAGATATTGGTGATCATCATCACCCTCACTTATATCATGCCGGTGGCGGCGACCTATATCCCTTCCTATATCATTGTCTCTAAGTTGGGGCTTATGAATACTCATTTGGGATATATTTTGTCCAGTTCGGTAAGTATATTTAATATATTTTTTTTCTGGACGACGTTTTCGCAGATCAATGATTCCATATTGGATGCGGCAAGAGTTGACGGGGCCGGTCATTGGACGATATTCACTAGGATCGTTAGCCCGATGTCGGTGTCTTCCTATGTGACGTTAGGAATTCTGTCCTTTATAGGTAATTATAACAATTATTTATGGCCTTCTTTGATTATAAAGGATAAGGAGAAATATTTCGTAAGTATGGGGCTTAGAACGTTTTTTTCATCTGACGGAGCTTACGGAATGCAATGGGGGGCTATTATGGCGGCTTGCTGTGTAATTATATTTCCGTTGCTGATTCTCTTCTTTTTTGGTCAGAAATGGATCATTAAAGGGATTACGAATGATGCAGCGGTAAAAGAATAAGAGAAGATAGAGGAGATGGGAGAATGAAGAAGATATATGCGGTTATATTAACGCTGGCTATAGCGGTGTCGGCGGTTGGATGCGGTAAGAGTTCAAAACCGGAGGAACATGGGCAGGACGGAGTCGTCCAGATTGAATTCTGGTACGGGCTTGGAGGGGAGCTTGGGAAGACGATGGAGAATGTGATCAAAGAATTCAATGATTCCCAAGACCGCATAGAAGTAATCGGTGTACAGCAGTCAAGCTATGATGAGACAAAGAAGATGGTGCAGGCGGCGATGGCATCCGGTACAGTCCCGGCTACTACCCTTCTGGGCTACGACGCGCTCAATATGTTTAAGGGGAGAGGAGTGTTAGAGCCTCTGGACAGTTATATTGAAGAGGATGAAGACTTTCAGAAAGAGGACTACTTTGAAACATTCCTGGAATATTGCATTGATATGGAAGGACAGACTATCGGTCTGCCGGTCTATGGCACGACACAGGTGATGTATTACAGGAAGGATGTATTTAAAGAAGCAGGAATCAACCCTGAGGATGCATTCAAGAATTGGCAGTCGTTGGCAGAGGCAGCAGAAAAGCTCACGGTCGTGGAGAACGGAGAGACGGTTTTTTATGGCTGGGAGCCTATGTATGATGAGATGAATCTGAAAGACATAGCGTACAGTAACGGCGGAGATGTTCTGAGTGAGGACGGTACGAAAGTTACAGTCAATACTCCGGAATGGGTGGAAGCTTGGGAAAGTGTGCGGAAATGGATTCATGAAGATAAGATTATGAGGATTCATTTTGGCGGTGACGGTTGGGAATACTGGTATAAAACGATTGATGACGTTATGCAGGACCGGGCGGCAGGATATACTGGTTCAAGCGGGGATCAGGGAGATCTGGATTTTAATAAGATCGCAGCGCATATCCAGCCAGGATTCAATGATAATCCCCCAAGTCCGTATGCAGACGCATTGACTTGCGCAGTATTATCCAAAGCTTCTAAGGAAGAGAAGCAGGCTGGATTTGAATGGCTGACATATCTGACCAGTGCCGAAAGTACAGCAAAGTTTTCAATGAAGACGGGATATATACCGGTAAGGAAGAAGGCGCTTGAGGATGAGGAGTTTAAGAAGTATCTTGAAGAACATCCAGAGGCAAAGGTGCCGATCGAGCAGATGGAATTTTCTCAGATGAATTTTATCGATCCTACCGGCGGTAAGATTCTGCAGGCACTTGCGGATGCGGCCGACCTGGTGGAAATCGAGAATGTACCGGCACAGGAAGCCTTGGATAAAGCCCAGGAGATCGGGCAGGCTGCATTGGATGAATATTTGAGTACGCAGTAGGATTATGGAAGAAAAGAAATCTATTAGAAAAGAAAGCTTCTTGATCTGTATTACATGGATAACTTATTTTACCGTATATCTGGGCAGGCTGAATATCTCAGCCTGCATCAGTGATATGGTCGCTGACCTTGATGTGACGAAGGAAAGTATTGGAATTGTAATTTCTGCCTTTTTCCTTGCTTATGGTATGGGGCAAGTGCTAAGCGGGATTCTTGGCGACTATATTTCTCCGATTTTGTTGGTTTTTCTTGGGGTTTTAGGAAGCGGGGCTGCGAACAGCATATTGGGGTGTCTTAGCAGTATTTCATGGATGACGGTGATATGGTCTGTGAACGGATTGTTTCAAGCGTTTATCTGGGGACCGATGGCGAGATTCATAACAGAATTATCCTCTCCGGGAATGAGTGCGAGGATCTGCCTTCTGCTGTCGACGACGGGACCGGCGGGGATGCTGTGCGCTTATGGATACAGTGCCGTTTGTCTGAAGTATTTAAGTTGGAGATATTGTTTTGGGGGAGTTGGAGTGTGGACCTTGGTGAGCGCGATGTTTTGGTTGATCGGCTGCCAGATAATGACCAGGGACTGCAAGATCCCATTGATCATATGTAAAGAAGACGGCAGAAAAAGGAATGAGGGAATTAAAGAATTTTGGCGGTTACTGATTCAGTCGGGATTAGCAGGAATTATTATTATTTCTTGTATCCATGGAATTCTGAAAGACGGGATCTCTACATGGATACCGACTTATCTGGCGGACAGTTTCCATATAAGTTCTGTAGTTTCTGTAATGATGACCATGGTGCTGCCAGTCGTGAATCTGATTGGAGTATTTTGGGCAGATAATTGGAACCGAAGATGGTTCCATACGGAAGTTAAAACAATAGCGGTTTTCTTCGGACTTGCCTTTGTGACGCTTCTGTGTATGATGGCATGGGGGGATAACAAAGCGGTATTTTCGCTTGCTTTTCTGGGGGTTATCACAACGGTCATGACGGGAATCAATACGCTGATTATCAGTTTGATTCCGCTTCATTTTAAAAAGTGCGGCAAGATATCGACGGTGATAGGAATTCTTAATATGGCTGCCTATGCGGGGACAACGATCGCCAGTTACGGATTTGGGTGGATCGCTGACCGGTGGGGCTGGGGAACTCTTCGAATTGGCTGGTGTGTCTGTGCTGCCGCGGGATGTATCGTGAGTCTTATAGGATGGAGAAAATGGGATTCATTTCGGGCGGAATGGTAAGATTGTTTGCAATGCAAAATAGGTACAAAATAGTCTGGGCAGCTCTGACGCTTAAAAAAAAATGGTGTTAGTCAATAACTGTGTTGGTAACTCTGTTTGGCGGTTTATGCAATCACTTGAACCTCTATATTTATGAATATTTTGGGTTTACCAACATCTATATATAGTGCTATAAATGTTACCAACACACTTGTTGACTAACACCAAAAAAATTAATAAAAAAACCTCCCATTTTATGGGAAGATGCGCGATAATAGAAGTAACCAAACAACTATTTTTTCGCACCACCATAAAAGAGAGGAGGTTTTACTATGAAGCAAGAATAAAAATCAGAAGAAAAGAGGTTAGGGAACACCTGGAACAGTTGAACCTTGCATGTGAATTAGCCAAGCTAATCCGGCATTTTTTCCCAGATCTTTTACCCCTGTTAAAACAGATTCCAGATCCCAGAAACCAGAGCTATATTACCTATCCTGCTGTGTTACTTCTTATGACCCGTATCCTTTCTTCTCTATTTTACATCAGCAGTATGAGGAAAACAAGTGAAGAATTCAATTCCAGTGAAATGATCAAAAACATCTGGCATCTATCCGGGGAGGAACAGACCGTGGAGGAGCTTCCCTACTGGGAAACCATCAACCGGTATCTGGAAAAAGTAGATCCGGAAAAATTGCAGGACATCTTAAACCGCCTTTGCAGCAGGCTTCTTTGCAGCCGGGCTTTTGAAAATATGCGAATCAGGGGCAAGTACTGGCAGGTGATCATAGATGGAACGCAGCTTTGCAGCAGCCGGAGGGAACTGGATGGGAAAAGCCTGCACCGGACCCATAACAAGGGGACNTGTAATGAAGGATGATAATTCATTACATTTTTGAACAAATATTATCAAGTATAAAAATAGCCAGATTCCTTGATTTTGCAAGGTATTCTGGCTATTTTTATGACTATAGGATGCTATACTTCTTAAATAAAGATCTCTGGTATTCCTTATCTCTGGTCGACCGTTCCAAATCTTCATATTTCTTCTCGTCAACCAATCGCTGGTGCAAGCGGTTTACCTGATCGATTCCCTCATTTATTCCTTCACTTCTTCCTTCACTTTTTCCCTCTTCCTTACCCATATCAAACAACACCTGACTCAACTTCATCATGCTGATTTCCTCCTTTATCTTCTCCATCTCTTCCTGCTTCAGAAACTTATCCGCCATCACATACAGCACCGCCTCCAGCTTTGCTGCATCCTCCGCACAAACTCCCTTTACCCTCCGGATAATTTCAAATGCTGCTTTCACCCGGTCCACAAGCGCCATCTTCCCACCCATCAGCAGACACAGAGACAACGGCACAAGATCATTTCTGCTCAAGTCCTCGCCTTCCTTCACCTTCTGCTCAAGATCTTCGATGAGCCGATCCGCATTCTTATCCCTCATGATGATCGGGATAATCTGATACCTATTCTCTCCTTCCTTCAATTCTGTCATAGGCTTCCGAATGTTCCCCGAATATAACACATACGTGGTGATCGGCACCCTATAATGCTGACTCATCACTGCCTCATAGCTCCGAAATCGGCGCAGGTCTTCTGTCCCATCATTCGTACTCTGGAACTCAAAATGCTTCCAGGAACCATCATCCATAATCAGATTGAAATCCTCCAAGAAACGCTTTAACTCCAGATGTATGATTTCCGTCAGCGCATACCCTTTTACCTCTCCTTTGATCCCCAAATACGGAAGCAGCTCCTCCGCAAAATACCTCATCGCGGTCTTAAGCGCAGCATCTTCATGCTTCTGAATAGCGGACGCTTCATTTTTATTTTTATTCTTATCCTTCGTGTTTTCCCTGTTCTTTATTCCCGTCTTATCTTTCGTCCTGGTTCTCTTCTTTTTCCTTTTCCTCAAGCGCAGTTCCTCCTTATCTAAGACTTGATACAGAGAAACTATCTTAAGAAATTCTGCGAACGATGATTTGAACCAATATCTTTTTTGTTCTAATTCTACTATAGCAAAAAGCGACCGAATAAACAATGATATTGAATAAATTTCTCACTTTCCTTGTTATGTCATGGATATCTCCCTGAACCTGGGATTGACTTCTTAGAAAATAGAATCCGCCTAAAAACGACGGTTTAAAGACTATGACAGTCTCTCTGAAATTCTCATCTTTTTCTGTTAAATCCAGTTTAATGGACAAGTGATATTCTGTCAACCAAAATATTTCGACAAAATACACTTCCTAAAATACATTTGGCTCTTTTGCGTCGACCGTTCCAAATCTTCATATTTCTTCTCGTCAACCAATCGCTGGTACAAGCGGTTTACCTGATCGATTTCCTCATTTATTCCTTTACTTCTCCGCCATTACATACAGCACACAAGGGTCGTCCCGGTATCCCTTCTTGATACTGTCCAGACGATACAATTCCTCCGGTTCCTTCCCCTTCAGATCCTCAACACAATTGATCCCGATATTATTTAGGTGACGCTCCATATTCGCCCCCACACCCGGAATCCTTTTCAAATCACTTCTCCGAACTCCCTCTGACTTCTTCATCTTCCCTCTTACTCCCTTCTATTTTCTCCCGATAGACCTCGATTTTTTCATCTAAATTGCGCATACGATTGTACCGGATAAAATACAATAAAATTTGTGTAATATATTGCGTTAATTTCTTAACAGGAGTATTATTTTGATAAAGAATTAACAAAACAAGCAAAGGAGAGTGGAAGCAATGAGCAGATTTACATTACCAAGAGATGTATATCATGGAAAAGGATGTTTGGAAGAGCTTAAGAACCTGAATGGACATAAGGCCATCCTCGTTGTGGGCGGCGGTTCTATGAAACGCCAGGGATTCCTTGACAGGGCTGTAAATTACCTGAAGGAAGGCGGAATGGAAGTGGAACTGTTTGAAGGTGTTGAGCCTGACCCGTCAGTAGAGACCGTTATGAAAGGTGCAGAAGCAATGCGGGCATTTGAACCCGACTGGATCGTGTCTATGGGCGGCGGTTCTCCGATCGATGCAGCCAAAGCTATGTGGGCATTCTACGAGTATCCTGAGACTACTTTTGAAGACTTGTGTATTCCGTTTAATTTTCCGGAACTCAGACAGAAGGCAAAATTCTGTGCGATCCCGTCTACCTCAGGAACAGCTACAGAGGTAACTGCGTTCTCTGTAATCACGAACTATCAGACAGGTGTGAAATATCCTCTCGCTGACTTCAATATTACACCGGATGTTGCGATCGTAGATCCGGATTTGGTTATGGGGCTTCCGGTAAAACAGGTCGCATACACAGGTATGGATGCACTGACCCATGCGATTGAAGCATATGTATCCACATTAAACGGACCTTTTACAGATCCTCTTGCATTACAGGCAATTGAAATGGTATTCGATTATCTTCCGGCTTCTTATGCATGTGATATGACGGCAAGAGAGCAGATGCACTATGCACAGTGCCTGGCCGGTATGGCATTCTCTAATGCTTTACTCGGCATTGTTCACTCCATGGCTCACAAGACAGGCGCCGCATTTTCAACCGGTCATATTCCGCACGGCTGCGCCAATGCGATCTATCTGCCTTATGTAATTAAATACAACGCCAAGGACCCGGTAGCGTCGAAACGTTATGCGGAGATTGCGCGCAGGATGGGACTTGCAGGAACTTCCGAAAAGGCTCTGATCAACAGCTTGTGTGAGAAAATCGATGACTTCAATGTAAGACTTAACATTCCTAAGACTCTGAAAGAGTTCGGAATCAATGAGGATGAATTTAAGGAAAAGATTGCGAAGATTTCAGAACTTGCAGTAGGCGATGCTTGTACCGGATCTAATCCAAGAGCGATCGATCCGGCCGCAATGGAGAAATTATTTACCTGTACATACTATGGAACAGAAGTTGACTTCTAAGAACGCCACAGTCTGAAAAAAGAATCCCCGCAGGAACCGAACATCACAATATCCGATTCCCGCGGGGATTCTCCTCTATACTATTCCGCCGGAAACCTCACATCATTCACAAGGATCTCCGCGATCTCGTCCGTATCCACCAGCCGGTTGAATGCCGCCTTATACCACACGCCGGCTCCCATCACGTACCCATTGTTCTCGATACACCCTTCCTGGTCTGATACGACATAACTGCTCCCATCCTTATACCTGATCTCCAGATGCTTCATATAATACGGATCCTGTGCTTCCTCGTCTGAAAGCCCCATTCCCTTCGACATATCCACACTGACGGATACCGGGGAATACTCAAGGAATCCATTCTCTCCAAGGTCGATACTCTGAACCGGGATCTGCCCTTTATCCGACAGCTCGATGGTTTCCGTCTGAATATCCGCCGCCGCGCGCTCCTCGTCAGACATGGCATACAGTTCGCCGCGTGTACAAGGATACCTCTCGATGGAAAGCTTCGGCGTATCGCCTTCCTCCACCCCTTCCGACCAGAGGATATAATCGGAACAGTACAGCAGCTCATCCGTACTCTTCTCCATATCTATATAGATGTTATCGCATCCAAATATCTCTTCGCCGCAGTTCAGATTAAAATAGAATTCCGCATCATCCGTAAAATATGCTCCTTTGGTAAGATTGGTATCCATATCACCTTGCAGAGCCGTCACACCGCCCTCTCGTCCCAGGGTGAAATACATCCATGCCCCGTTCTTGTCATAAGCGAAGCTCTCTATCGTCAGAGTATGCTCTCCGATCTCCCTCACGATCGGTTCGTCTGTCACCCACTGCCCGATCATGGCTTCTGCCTTTGCCTCATCTACCGGTACGAATTCTTTGGACGGAATATCAACGGTAACCTTTCCGTCCTTGCCGTCGTCGATCTCCCTGTGGATCACCTCTGTGGATTTCTTGGTGGAATTGCCGAACATTCCCTCGAAAAACCCTGTCTTCACAGATGCGTAGACAATACTCGGCACTCCGCAGCAAATGATCGCCGCCGCTGCCGCCGCTGCCCGCAGATTCCTTCCGTAATACTTCTTCTTTCCTGAATCTTCCTGTCTCTTCTCCAATATCTCATAGGTATCGCGAAGTCTCTCATTTACCTGATCGGATACCTGAACTTCCCTGCTTAATGTCTCCCTTAACTGATTCTCAGATATTCTCATTTACATAACCTCCTATTCCAGTGTGTTGACTACCCACTGCATCTCAGTAACACAGCACATGTTTTAATTTCTCCCTGCCCCTTCTCAGCCTGCTTTTCACCGTATTCTCATTCAATTCCAATATCTGTGCGATCTCTCCGGTACGAAACCCCTCCCCGTAATACAGCAGGAAGATCATACGGTAATCCTCCGGAAGCTCGCCCACCAACGCATAGAATTCTCTGTTATCCGGCGGCACCGTATCGGAAGTTTCCGGCACCTCCTCTGAGACAATACAGCGCTTCTGCTGCCTTATCATATTCTTACAGTGATTGATCAATATCCGGGTAAGCCAGGTCTTAAAATACGACACATTCTTCAACTCCCGGATATGCTCATATGCTGATAATACCGTATCCTGCATCACGTCGGCCACATCCTCCTCGCTTCTCAGATAGCTCTTTGCCACTTTATAAAGTCCCGTCTTATGCTTCTCTATCAGAGCCACGAACGCGTCCATGTCATTCTTCTGTGCGCGCTTCACAAGCAAAGCATCCATCTTATTCTCCTCCTTCCTATTGCTCTTACATCTATTAGACAAATGAAACCGACATTTGGGTGCATGTAATCGAAAAATATCTGAAAAAAAGAAAAGGCTGCTGCCCGATCTCACAGACAACAGCCCTTAGAACCCTATACTTCTGAAAATTCGTCCTTACCTACCTGGCACAGCGGACACAGGAAATCCTCCGGAACATCTTCCCATTTTGTTCCCGGTTCGATTCCTCCCTCCGGATATCCCTGCTCCTCATCATATTCCCATCCGCATACATCACATACATACTTCATAATCCTAATCTCCTTTTTTATAATATTTACATTCACGGCTGATAAATCTGCCGCTCAGTATAACCAGATAATTATTCCGCCGCCTCTGTTTCCAGCACATAATTCCTGGTCGTAACCCCGCTCATCCGGCCTTTGCCGTTCACAAGTACCGCCTTGAACAGCGTCTCTCCTTCCGGCATCTCGACCGGCCCCGTATACAGGGCAGACGAAAGCGTCGGGTCTTCCCCGTCGGTCGTATAATACGCCGCATACCCTTCCGGTATCTTGATCTCGATCGGCACTGCCGAATTATACTGTCCTGTAGACGGAGATACCGCCGGCGCATCCACAACGGGAAGCTCTACCGTATAAGTCTTCTTCACTGGAAGGCTTGGCACCCCCTTGGTATCCACGGCGATAGCGGTAATCACCGTCTCGCCTTCCCCGATCAGGAGCGGCTCCGTATACTTCGTGCTCGCAACCGTCGCCTCTTCCCCGTTATCCGTATAATAGATGGTATAGCCATCCTCCGTATTCAGTGACAGCTCCTGCACATCCTCGAATGGTTCCTTGTCATCCAGACTAAACTCCGGCGCCTTGGTAATATAGCCCGCCAGCCGTTCTGCCACCTTCTCGTCTACATCCTCCAGAAGCAGCGGAATCTCATCCTTCTGATCCGTATCCATATAGAACTTCACATAGCCTTCATAGATATCCGCATTGTCCGGATGCTTCTTAACTGCCTCCCGGAAAATAGATTCCGCCCAGTCCAGATCATTCTTACCGATATAGACCTTGGAAAGCCCTACATATGCCTCCGCTTTGCTTTCATCCTTCTTGACGGCCTTCTCATAGAAGTCAATCGCCTTGTTGTATTCTCCCGCCTTACGCGCCTCGTCTCCTCTGGCAACGAACCCAGTATAGGAATTCAGATACAGCGTGATCCCGCTTCCGGCCAACGCCGCAAGCAGAAGAAATATCAGGAAGAAGCAGCCCATCCTCTGGCGGCGTTTCGCCTTCTTGCGCTCCGCCTGGCGGCGCTTCCTCTCACGTTCCGGCAGATTGCCTGTGGTATTCCCGCGCTGAAATCCCGTATCCCGCCTGTTGCTCCCAGTATTCCGGCTCACTCCCATATCACGGCTCGTACTCCGATTCACTCCCCGGCCTGTATTGCCCATATTGCGGCCTGTGCTTCGGCTCACCCCCATATCACGGCTCGTACTCCGGCTGATTCCCCGGTCCGTACTTCCCATGTTACGGCTTGTGCTTCGGCTCACTCCTCCCATGTTACGGCTTGTGCTCCGGCTCACTCCTCCCCCGGTATTCCTCCCGGTATTGCGTCCCGGAACACTTCCGCCTCTTCTGGGATCCGTATTTCTTATAGAATCATAATCTATATAATCTCCATAACCTTCTTCACCGCTGATGGCATCCTTGATCTGCGCTGTGAGCATATCCTCCAGAGGATTGTAATCCGGGACAATGCAGACTTCCTTACCACATTTTCCACAATATACCATTCCTTCTGGTATCTCATGTCCGCAATAGCTGCATTTCATCTTAAGAGAACCCCCTACCTACTGCTGATACACCACTCCCCAGATTCCTAAAACAATCCGGTGATCTTTCCGTCGTCAGACACATCGATCCCATTCGCCGCCGGAACCTTGGGCAATCCCGGCATCGTCATGATCGCTCCTGTAAGAGCCACTACGAATCCGGCTCCGGCGCTGACATATACTTCCCTGATATGGATATCGAAATCCACAGGGCGTCCCAGCTTCTTCGCGTCATCAGACAGAGAATACTGATTCTTCGCCATGCAGACCGGAAGACTGCCGAATCCCATGGATGCGATCTTCGCAAGCTGCTTCTTAGCCGCCGGCTCATAGACAACACCCCTTGCGCCGTATATCTCCCTGGAGATCGTCTCGATCTTCTCCTCCAGAGACAGCTCGTCCGGATAAAGAGTATGGAAATGACTCTCCTTGTTCTCAAGGGTATGAAGTACCTTCTCGGCCAGAGCAATACCGCCCTCGCCGCCCTTCTCCCATACCTCGGACAGCGCGAATTCACAGCCCTTCTTCTCGCAGAAGCTGCGGATATATTCATTCTCCGCCTCCGTATCCGTCACGAAGGAATTCAGCGTCACCACAACCGGAACATCGTATTTCTGGATATTTTCGATATGCTTCTCCAGATTGACGATACCCTTGGCAAGTGCATCCAGATTCTCCTTGGAGAGATCTTCTCTGGCAACTCCACCATTATACTTCAAAGCGCGCACAGTTGCAACCAAAACTACTGCATCCGGCTTAAAACCAGCCTTCCTGCACTTGATATCCAGGAACTTCTCAGCGCCTAAGTCCGCGCCGAACCCGGCCTCCGTCACTGTGATATCACTCAGCTTCAGCGCCATCCTTGTTGCCCTCACACTGTTGCAGCCATGGGCGATATTGGCAAAAGGCCCGCCGTGGACAAGCGCCGGCGTGTGCTCTAAAGTCTGGATCAGGTTCGGCTTGATCGCATCCTTAAGGAGCGCCGTCATAGCTCCTGTCGCCTGGAGATCTTCGGCCGTCACCGGATCTCCGCTGAAATTATAAGCCACGATGATCTTGCCGAGGCGTTCTTTTAAGTCCCTGATATCCTCGGCAAGACAGAGGATCGCCATGATCTCGGACGCAACTGTGATCACGAAATGATCCTCTCTTACCATCCCGTCCATCTTGCTGCCAAGGCCAACCACAATATTGCGCAGGTTCCTGTCATTCATATCCAGACAGCGCTTCCAGATCACCTGTCTTGGATCGATCTTAAGGGCATTCCCCTGCTGGATGTGATTATCCAGCATAGCCGCAAGCAGGTTATTAGCCGACGTGATCGCATGGAAATCTCCTGTAAAATGAAGATTCAGATCCTCCATGGGAACAACCTGCGCATATCCGCCTCCGGCAGCTCCTCCTTTGATCCCGAAGCAAGGGCCAAGGGACGGCTCACGAAGGGCGATGATCGCTTTCTTATCAAGCTTCGCCAACGCCTGCCCCAGGCCAACCGTCGTCGTCGTCTTACCCTCTCCTGCAGGAGTCGGATTGATCGCAGTCACAAGTACCAGCTTCCCGTCCGGCCTGTCTTTGATCCGTTCCCACACCTCATCGGAAAGCTTCGCCTTATACTTTCCATAGAATTCCAATTCTTCCTCCATGATCCCTACGTTCGCCGCCACATCCCTGATGTGTGCCATCTGTGCTTCCTGTGCAATCTGAATATCTGTTTTCATTGGTTTCCCCTTCCCTTTCTTTTATCATTTCATGGTTACACTTGCAAACATATCTAATTCTCCGCCGCATACTGGTCGAATTCCTCCGGGGTCATCAACACCTTCCTTGGCTTCGTCCCTTCCTCAGGACCCACGACTCCAGCCTCTGCCAACTGATCCATAATCCTTGCCGCACGGTTAAAGCCGATCTTGAAGGCACGCTGCAGCATCCCGATCGACGCCTTGTCCTTATCAATGATCAGCCGGCCCGCATCTATAAAATACGCGTCGTGGCTGTCTTCCTCCGCCGCTCCCGCCGGCACGGCCATGCCGCCCTCCGGGCTCGTATTGACATGGTTCACAACCTCCTCATCGTATGTAACTTCCTCGTTATTCTCCTTGAGATACTCAACCACATCCTGTACTTCCTTGTCCGTGACAAAGGATCCCTGAACCCTGGCGGGCTTCTGATAGCCGGACGGATAGAACAGCATATCTCCTTTGCCAAGAAGCTTCTCTGCCCCGTTCATATCTATGATCGTCCTGGAATCCACTCCCGATGACACGGAGAATGCGATCCTCGACGGCATGTTCGCCTTGATCAGACCCGTGATGACATTCACGGACGGCCGCTGAGTTGCCAGCACCAGATGGATCCCTGCCGCCCTGGCAAGCTGTGCCAGACGGCAGATCGCCCCTTCTACCTCTCCCGGCGCAACCATCATCAGGTCCGCCAACTCGTCCACGATCACGATGATCTGAGGCAGCGGATCTTCCTTCACCCCGTCCTTTGGCGGCATGGACGCGATCTTCTCGTTATATCCCTTCATATCTCTGACGCTGTATTCCGCGAACACCCGGTACCGGCGATCCATCTCTGCCACCGCCCAGTTAAGGGCTCCGGCAGCCTTCTTAGGATCCGTGACCACGGGGATCATCAGATGCGGGATTCCGTTATAGACACTCAGTTCCACCACCTTGGGGTCGATCATGATAAGCTTCACCTCATCCGGCTCCGCCTTATACAGGATACTCATGATCAATGTATTGATACACACCGATTTACCGGAACCTGTAGCGCCGGCAATCAGTACATGAGGCATCTTGCCGATATCCGTCACTACCGTCTTCCCGCCGATATCCTTGCCCACCGCAAATGAGATCTTGGAACGACTGTTCTTGAACTCCGAAGATTCCAGCAGGTCTCTCAGCATGACAGCAGAATTCTCCTTGTTGGGAACCTCGATTCCCACCGCCGCCTTCCCCGGGATCGGAGCCTCAATACGGATATCCGCTGCCGCCAGATTAAGCTTGATATCATCAGAGAGTCCTACGATCTTGCTGACCTTCACACCCATCTCCGGCTGGAGCTCATACCGGGTCACCGAAGGACCGCAGCTTACATTGGTCACCGTGACCTTCACACCGAAGTTCTGCAGGATCTGCTGCAGCTTCATAGCAGTCTCCCGAAGCTGCGCGTCGGACTCTCCCTTCTGCTTCGTCCCCTTCTTAAGGAGGGAGATCGGCGGGATATGATACGCCTTCTTAGGCTTCTGATTCTCCGTAAGGACCGCGGATGCCACTGCCGCCGTCTCGTCCTTAATCTCTTCCTCCCTGCTGGCCTTCTTACTGCGCTTCCTTGGGGCATCGTCCCCGTCTTCTGCCCTGCCGTCCGGCTGCAGCCCAATATCCGGAACCGTATGACTCCGCGGATCCGCAGAAACATATGGCTCTGCCGGCTCCTCCGTCTCATGGTCAACTGCCTCATCCATGCCGCGGTTGATCTCAAATTCCATCTCCATCGGCGGTTCCTCTGCCGGCTGCGCCTTCTTTCCTCTGCCCTTAGTCTTCTCCTTAGGCGGATCGATCGTCAGCTCCTTTACGTCCGGAGACTTCTTCGCGATCTCCGTGTCAAAAGAGACGCCCTCCACATGCCTGTCGCTTCTCCTGCGGGCTCTTGGCTTCCCGCCGTCCCCGTCAAGCATCTGTGTCTCCCGGATCTGTCTTCTTTCCTGAGCCTGCTCACGCCTTCGCGCCGCATCCCTTCTGGCCCTGTCGTACACCTTGCCGCTCTGGCTCTTAACACCCTTGAGCGCTGATTTGCCGGTGATGATCACCAGACAGATGATCATGAAGGTAACGGCCACAACATAGGTTCCTGCGACTCCTATGGCAGGCGTCAGCATCCCGGCAAGACTCTGGCCAAGCCGCCCGCCGCCGTCGTCAATAAGCTCAAGAAACGTGCAGGAAAGAACCACCATGCACAGGCTTGCAGCCACCTTAAGGTAGGCGTTGGGATTCCCCCGGTTCGAGATCAGAAATGTCACGGCCCAGAATAATACAATCGGTATCACATATGCCGCCCATCCAAAGAACTCTGCCAGGTTCCCGGCAATGGCCTCGCCTATGAATCCTCCGAATCCAAAATTACTGATCATCATCAGGACACTCACCGCAAGTGTCACCCATATGACGATCTCTATTCCGACAAAACCTGTCTCCGTATTCTTCTTTTTTGTCTGCTTCCTGCTCCCCCGTTTATTTGCTTTAGCAGCCATCATATTCTCCCCCTTATTCTGGCAATACTATATATTAGTATAGCATTTTTGAAAAGGACTGTCATTACCTATTTTCACTCTTTTTATCCCGCCACTGATCGATCATTTCGTGCAATTTATTCAATGCATCGCTCATTCCCCCTACTTCATCGATCAATCCTTCTCTCACCGCATCCTTTCCCTCCAGCAGGGTTCCCACATCCTTCACAAGCTCCGTCTGATTCAGCATCAATTCCTCGATCCTCTTCTGTGTCATACGCGAATGGTCGGCCAGAAAACGGGTGATCCGATCCTGCGTCTTGATCATATTGCGCAGGCTCTGGGTAATCCCGATGAACATCCCGTTAGACCGGACCGGATGGATGATCATGGTCCCGCTTGGTACGATGAAGGAATACTTAGCAGACACCGCAAGCGGCCCTCCGATCGAATGGCTGCCGCCAAGCACCAGCGATACCGTAGGCTTACTCAAGGATGCGATCATCTCAGCAATGGAGAGCCCGGCCTCCACATCGCCTCCCAGCGTATTCAGGAGGATCAGAAGCCCCTCGATCTCATCGCTGTCCTCAACCTCCGCAAGCAGCGGAAGCATATGTTCGTATTTGGTCGATTTCGCGTTGCCGGATACAGCCTCATGCCCCTCGATCTCGCCGATCACCGTCAGAAGCTTGATCCTGTGCCTGCTCTTATTCCCCTCTAAGTCCACGCTTCCCAGTTCCTTGATCTGTTCTCTCTTTTGCTCTTCGTGCGCTCCGTCTGACATAAAAAACACCTCCATACATATTCTCTCGTGCTTAGTATGGAAGTGTTTCTGTTTTTTTATACCCATTCGGATATACTCTGATCTATAACGATACCTGCATAAGCGCCTGCGTCAGATCTGCCACGATGTCTTCGATATTCTCGATTCCCACGCTGAAGCGGATCAGATCCGGCTGCACGCCTGCCTCTAAGAGCTCCTGGTCGTTCATCTGGCGGTGAGTATGGCTTGCCGGATGGAGCACGCAGCTTCTTGCGTCCGCCACATGCGTCACGATGGCGATCATCTTCAAAGCATCCATCATGCGGACCGCAGCCTCTCTGCCGCCCTTTAAGCCAAAGGTGATCACGCCGCAGGTTCCGCCCGGCATATATTTCTTCGCAAGCTCATAATACTTGTCGCCCGGCAGGGACGGGCAATTCACCCACGCCACCTTCTCATGCCCCTGAAGGAACTTTGCCGCCCCAAGCGCATTCTCGCAATGTCTCGCCATCCGAAGATGAAGCGTCTCAAGTCCGATATTCAGAAGAAACGCATTCTGCGGAGACTGGATCGATCCAAGATCACGCATCAGCTGCGCCGTTGCCTTCGTGATATAAGCGCCCTTCCCAAAACGCTCGGTATATACGATTCCGTGATAGGTCTCATCCGGGCTTGTAAGCTCCGGGAACTTATCTGCATAAGCCTCCCAGCTGAAATTACCGCTGTCCACGATGGCGCCGCCCACGCAGGATGCATGTCCGTCCATGTATTTGGTAGTGGAATGGGTCACGATATCCGCTCCCCACTCAAAAGGCCGGCAATTGATCGGCGTTGCAAACGTATTATCTACGATAAACGGCACCCCATGTGCATGAGCCGCCTTCGCAAATTTCTCAAAATCCAGGACCACCAGGGCCGGATTGGCAATACTTTCCCCAAACACAGCCTTGGTATTCTCCTGAAATGCCGCGTTTAATTCTTCTTCCGTGCAGTCTGGATCCACGAATGTAGCCTCCACTCCCATCTTCCGGATCGTGTGGGCATAGAGATTATAAGTCCCCCCATAGAGAGCAGACGCACATACGATATGATCGCCCGCCTTCGCAATATTCATCACCGCATAGAAGTTAGCAGCCTGACCGGAAGAAGTAAGCATGGCCGCCGCACCGCCCTCCATATCGCAGATCTTCGCCGCTACAGCGTCATTGGTCGGGTTCTGAAGACGGGTATAGAAATACCCGGACTCCTCCAGATCAAACAGGCGACCCATCTGCTCGCTGGAGCTGTACTTGAAGGTTGTACTCTGATAAATCGGCAATACCCTCGCTTCACCGTTGCCGGGCTCATACCCCGACTGTATACATTTGGTTTCTATCTTATAATCGCTCATCGCTTTCTCCTTCCGTTAAAATATACCAAACAATTTCTTCCTGAAACCGCCGGCGATCTGGCCGAATTCCGACTTGAGAAGCGTATACTCCGTCACCTTCGTCTCGTTCCAGAGTTCCACCATCCGTCCGGCGATCCGCTCATTCACCGGAACCCTCTGATAGCAAAGCATAGGAACCACATAGACGGCCATCGTCAGGTTATAATCCATACCTGCCCTGCTCTTCTGCTTCTTAGACATCTCCTGGCCCTTCTGCTTCACATATGCCGGGATCACCGCCGCAAGCTCCCCGATCATCCGATCCTCATCCGCCTCCTGCTCTTCACACAGGGCGGGCAGGGACATGATCAGGCTTCTATGCCTGTCGTACGCCTCTTTAAAAAATTCCTCATAAGTCTCCTTCTTAAAATACTGGATACTCCCCAGCATCTTGTCGAAAAAGTCTTCCAGTGCCTTTCTGGTCTCTTCCATCCTGTTCCTCCATACTGATACAACCGTAACCGATACGAAACCTACTCGTCCCAGTTATGATACACATCCTGGACATCATCGTCGTCATCCAGCATATCCAGCGTCTTCTGGATATTTGCAATATCCTTCTCGTCGGTAAGCTCCACATAAGTCTGCGGGATCATCGTCACCTGAGCCGCAGCCATGGGAACCCCCGCGTCCTCCATGGCCTGGCGCACGGAACTGAAATCCTCCGGGGAAGTCAGAATCTCATAACTGTCCTCTTCCTCCGCGAAATCCTCCGCGCCTGCGTCGAGCGCCATCATCATCAGTTCATCCGGGTCCGTCTCATACTCTTCCTTGTCTACCACGATCTGTCCCTTCTTGTCGAACATGAAGGAGACGCAGCCCGGCGTTCCCACATTGCCGTTCCCTTTGGTAAATGCGTTCTTTACGTTGGAAGCGGTACGGTTCTTGTTGTCCGTCAGCGTCTCAACGATGATCGCCGTACCGTTCGGCCCATAGCCTTCATATGTAATATGCTCATAACTGGCGGCATTGGCATCGCTGTCCGCACGCTTGATATTACGGTCGATCGTATCGTTCGGCATATTGTTGGCCTTCGCCTTCGCGATCACGTCGCGCAGGCGGCTGTTATTGGCCGGATCCGCGCTTCCGCCTTCTTTGACCGCCACCGCAAGCTCCTTCCCGATCTTGGTAAATATCTTGCCCTTCGCCGCATCGTTCTTCTCTTTTTTATGCTTGATATTCGCAAATTTTGAATGTCCTGACATAATCCATCCCTCTCTTATCTTTTACTCTTTATCGGTTTCTTATTCTATCACTCTTCCCAGCGTTTTTCAATCTTAACCCTCTGGATTGTATTGTTATCCACGAGAAGGACCGTGAACCGGTAGCCTCCGTAATCAACAACACACCGTTCGTCCTCGCCCGGGATCCGGTCTAACTGATGGACTAAGAATCCGTTCAGCGTCTCGAACTCTTCCTGATCAAATGAGATCGCAAGCACATCCTCCAGATCGTCTAAGCCTACCATTCCATTGACCAGATAATTGCCGTTCTGCTGCCGCTGGATCCTTACCTCAGCCTCGTCATGTTCGTCCAGAATATTGCCCACGATCTCTTCCAAGATATCCTCCATCGTCACAAGCCCTGACGTCTGTCCGTATTCATCCAGCACGATCCTTATATGGTTCTGGTCTGCCTGCATCTCCTTGAATAGGGTATCGATACTCTTCGTCTCTGGTATGAATGCCGCCGGCCTTATGTATCCTGTAAGTTCCCGAAGGGGGACCTTGCGGAGCTTTTCATCCAGATAACATGACATTGCCTCCCGAAGATGTATGATCCCGATGATAGAATCGATCTCTCCCTCGCAGATGGGGAATCTGGAATAATTCTCCCCCAGCATGAACTTAAGCGCATCCTCCAGAAGCTCCCCGCTGTCGATCACGGTAATATGCTTCCGGTGTGTCATAATGTCCTTCGCATCCTTATCCATGTAGCGGATGATATTGTGGATCAGTCCCGCCGCCTCCTTCTGGGCGCCCTCGTCCATCTCATCCTCACCCTGGAACAGATGCTTCATCCTTTGGAATAAACTGCCTTCTTCCATAACTGTTGTTTCATACTCCTTTGCTATGTATGAAGCTCAAAACTGACTTTCAAGGCTTCATCTACTTTGTTCATTATCTCTTTATCCAGATGGCATACCAGATCCTTAAGCCGCTGCTTATCTATGGTCCTTACCTGCTCCAGCAATACGACCGAATTCTTAACGATCTGATATCTCCTTGCATCAATCTCCACATGTGTCGGCAGCTTCGCCTTATTCATCCGCGAAGTAATGGCGGCACAGATCACCGTTGGGCTGTGCCTGTTCCCCACATCATTCTGTATGATCAATACCGGCCGGATGCCTCCTTGTTCCGAACCCACCACCGGGCTTAAATCTGCATAAAATATATCTCCACGTCTTACCTGCACTCTATTCACACTCCGATTCTTAAGATATGATAAGTATTACCATCTTTTCTCGGATGTATTCTACAGAGTTATGCAAAATAATCCATCTGTTCCACAACTTCGCCGAAACGCAGATATTCTCTCGGCACTCTCTTGCCGAAGCTGCAGATAAATTCATAGTTGAACCGGTCTGACAGGCTGCTTAATTCATCCACGGTGATCCGCTCCCCGCCGTCTTCCCCGATCAGCACTGCCTTATCTCCGAACTGCACATCTTCAATATCCGTTACATCCACCATGAACTGGTCCATGCACACACGGCCGATGATCGGCGCCTTCTTTCCATGGATCAGCACATATCCCTGGTTCGACAGGCTCCTTGAGTAGCCGTCCCCGTAACCCACCGGAATCGTGGCGACCCTGGTAGGCCTTGCCGCTGTGAATGTTCCCCCATAGCTCACCGGCGTACCTGCCTCCACCCATTTCACATGAGTCACATGGCTTAGAAGCTCCATCGCCGGCCGAAGAGGGACGTTGCCCTTCTTAACCTCCTCAGACGGATACAGTCCGTAGGTCGCGATCCCGGCTCTCACCAGATCCATATTCGCTTCCTTAACATCTATGATCCCGGCGCTGTTGGAACTGTGGTGGTATCGGATCCTGACCGACCTTCTCTCAAGCGCCTTCTTCATCCAGAGATAGTCTTCTATCTGCTTCCTTGTAAATGCCTTCTCAGCCTCATCCGCTTTCGCAAAATGCGTATACATGCCCTCCACCACAAGATTCGGCATCTGGATAATGTCCCTGATATAATCCGCGCTCTCTTCACAGACCGGGAAACCGAGACGCGACATACCCGTATCCACCTTGATATGGATGTATGCCTGCTTCCCCATGCGTACCGCCAGGTCGGATACCCGCTTTGCCATATCCTTCCTATAGACCGTCATGCGGATCTCTTCATCGATCATCTCACACCACTGCTCCGGGAAGATACAGCCCAGCACCAGAAGCGGTTTGGTGATCCCGCCTTTTCTTAAGACCACCGCCTCATCAAGCGCCGCCAGCGCATATCCCCAGATATACTCTTTACTCTCCAGAAATCTTGCGATCTGCAGCGCGCCGTGTCCATAACCGTCGGATTTGATCACGCTGATAATCTGCACGCCGTCTTCCAAATTCTGCTTCATCATCTCCATATTATACTCGATCGCATCCAGATCGATCCTTGCACATACCCTGCTGTAAATCTTCAGGGCGTCTGACGTATGCTCCGGCAAAGGACCGGCGTCGCCGGACCGGAAGCGTCTCTTATGAACGATGATTCCGGGTCTCCCTTTGGGGTCCTCTCCCTCCAGGCTTCTGAATGCTTCGCTTAAATAAGTCAGCAAATCTCCTGCCATAACACTGTAGCTTCCCTTTGCCGCACGCGCAAGGTCCCCTGAACGGCCGTGAAGATATGTCCCAAGCGCCGCTGCACTGTGGCTTTGAAGCCCCTGAGCCATCAGACCCGCGATCACCCCTGCCAGCACATCACCGGCTCCTGCCTTCGCCATAGACGCATTCCCCGACTGATTCACACAGATCCCTTCTTGCGGCGACACTGCCGCCGTCCTTGAATCCTTGAGTACACAGGTGCAGCCGAATCTGTCCGTATATCCCTCAAGGATCCGCATCCTGTCTTCCTTAAGCTCTTCTATGCTTCTTCCCGTCAGCCTGGACATCTCCTTCATATGGGGCGTCAGCACAAGACCGCATCCTGTGCGTCCGGATGGATCCGCGCATTCTCTCAGATATTCCGGATGCCCGGCCAGGATATTCAGACCATCCGCATCGATCAGACACGGAACCTTTCTTCCTTCCAGAGTCTTCTTCACAAGCTTCTGCGATACTTCGCCGGTCCCGATCCCTGAACCAATACAGATCACATCCGCCCATTCAAGTAATTCCAGAAGCTCCTCCTCCTGATAATCCGTATAGGAAGTAATGATCGCCTCAGGTAGCTGCTGCTGGAGGATCATCCGGTTCTCTTCCGGTGTATAGATCCGCACCAGGCCTGCGCCCGCAAGATATGCCGCCCTGGCATTCAGATATGCTGCGCCCGACATTCCTTTGCTGCCCGCGATCACCAGAAGCTTCCCGTAAGTCCCTTTATTCGAATCTGCCTTCCGTATCGGCAGCATGGCACGGTAGTCCTCCTCGTCACAGGCATACGCCATCTGATACTCCTCAGCAAGCTGTTCTGTATGTATCCCCACATCCGCCGTATGTACCCATCCTGCATACTCACTGCCCGGATAGAATACAAGTCCCAGTTTTTCCAACTGGAACGTTACCGTGAGATCCGCCTGAAAGGCTTCCCCCAGCACGCAGCCCGTATCCGCCGATATCCCCGACGGCAGGTCAACGGCGAATTTGACCGCCTTTGCTTCATTCATCTTCCTCAGCACATCTGCGTATTTCCCCGTGATCTTGCGGCAAAGACCCACACCAAAGACTGCGTCTATGATGATACTATATTCATCTTCTATATATTCGTTGCATATTTTGCCGCCGATTTCCTGAAACCATTCGATCTGCTGCCTTGTCTCCTGTGTACAATGGGATTCATCGCCTACAAAACAGACCCTTGCATGATATCCTTTTCGAAGGAGAAGCCTTGCGATCGCAAACCCGTCTCCTCCGTTATTCCCGGAACCGCACACAATACAGGCCTTCGTAAGATCGAACCTCTCTTCTTCCATCACCTCTACGCAGGCCCTGGCAGCGCGCTCCATCAACTTAAGCGACGGGATACCTGCCTTATGTATCGTATACTGGTCCGCCCTCTTCATCTGAGAGCCGTCTGCCAGATATCTCATCTCCCACACCTCCTGTCTCTTGCAGTAAAAAGGACGTGTAACCCTGCCTGCACGTACATGCTGTTATTACACGCCTTGATCCTTGCTATTATTTGTGTTCTTCGTTATACCGGCTGATCTTGTAGGATAGCTGCATCAAGCTCTCTGACAAGTGCACATTCTCAACAATAATGTGTTCAGGCAGGTTCAGATCTGTATGGGCAAAATTCCAGATAGCCCTCACACCGTTCTCTACCAGGATATTCGCCACCTCGATCGCCTTCTCCTTGGGTATGGTCAATGCCGCGATCTCTACTTCATTCTCACGCACAAACTCACCCAGCTCGTCTAACATCCTCACCGGAACACCTCGGATCGACACGCCCTGGAGCCTTGGGTTCACATCAAAGATCCCCTTCAGGATGAAGCCCCTCTTCTCAAATGCGGCGTAATTCGCCAACGCCTGCCCCAGATTACCAGCCCCGATGATGATCATGTGATGATCTTCTTCCAATCCTAAGATCTTGCCGATCTCTGTATATAAATACTTTACATTATATCCGTATCCCTGCTGCCCGAACCCTCCGAAATTATTAAGATCCTGCCGGATCTGGGATGCCGTCACCTTCATCCGCCTGCTCAGGTCGTTGGACGAGATACGCTCCACCCCATGTTCTAATAATTCCCCCAGATACCGGTAATATCTCGGCAGCCTGCGTATGACAGCCTGGGAAATCTCTCTTTCTTCCAAAACTACTCACCTTCCATTTCATATCTAAAATTCATTATATAGAATACCGGGATCAAAGTCAAACTTTTAGTTGTATTTTATTCTATTTTCGTTATAATGAAAACAAAAGCTAAAAGGAGGATATTATGATACTGGCATGTCATGGAATGAACAAATCCTTCGGCGACAACGTGATCGTTGCCGGAGGTTCCTTTCATATAGAAGACCACGAGAAAGCCGCCCTGGTCGGACCAAACGGCGCAGGGAAGACCACCCTTTTCAAGATGATCGTAGGGGAACTGCCCTCCGACGGCGGCGATATCACACTGACGCGCGGCAAGACTCTCGGCTACCTTGCGCAGCACCAGGAGATGGTAAGCGGCAATACGATCTACGAGGAGGTCAGGCTTGCCAAGGCAGATATCATCGCCATGGAGCAGCAGATCCGCACGATCGAGACGGAGCTTAAGCATCTTGAAGGAGATGCTCTGTCCGCACGCCTGAATACCTATCACCGCCTGACGGCGGCATTTGAACAGGAGAACGGATACGCCTGCGAGAGCGAGATCACCGGTGTATTGAAGGGGCTGGGATTTTGCGAGGATGATTTCTCCAAACCGGTAGATACCCTCTCCGGCGGTCAGAAGACCCGTGTCTCCCTGGGGAAGCTTCTTCTCACCAGACCGGATATCCTGCTTCTTGACGAGCCTACCAACCACCTGGACTTAAACTCCATCGCCTGGCTTGAGACCTATCTTCTGAACTATCCGGGCGCCGTGCTGATCGTATCCCATGACCGGTATTTCCTTGACCGCGTCGTCACCAAGGTCCTGGAGATCGAGATGGGGAAGCTTATGACTTATATGGGCAATTACAGCGAATACGCCGAGAAGAAGCGCCGGCTCAGGGAGGCGCAGCTTAAGGAATATCTGAACCAGCAGCAGGAGATCCGGCATCACGAGGCTGTGATCGAGAAGCTTCGGTCATTCAACAGGGAGAAGTCTATCAAACGGGCTGAGAGCCGCGAGAAGATGCTTGAGAAGATCACGCCGGTAGAGAAGCCGGTAGAGATGAATACAGAGATCCATCTGAATCTCGAACCCTCCCGTGAAAGCGGCAATGATGTGCTCTTTGTAGAACACCTAAGCAAAGCATTTCCCAACCAGGTATTGTTCAGGGATGTTAATTTCGAGCTTCGCCGCGGGGAGCACGTCGCCATCATCGGAGACAACGGGACCGGCAAGACTACCCTGCTTAAGATCCTGAATCAGGTCATCCCCGCGGATTCCGGAACCTTCACCCTGGGAACCAACGTTGAGATCGGCTATTACGATCAGGAGCACCACGTCCTCCACATGGAGAAGACCATCTTCGACGAGATCTCGGACGATTACCCGGATCTTACCAACACGAAGATCCGCAATATGCTTGCCGCCTTCCTCTTCACCGGGGACGACGTCTTCAAACGGATCGGGGACTTAAGCGGCGGGGAACGCGGGCGTGTTTCTCTTGCCAAGCTGATGCTCTCCAAGGCTAATTTCCTGATCTTGGACGAACCTACCAACCACCTGGATATCACCTCCAAGGAGATCCTTGAGAAGGCGCTGAACGACTATACCGGAACGCTCCTCTATGTATCCCACGACCGGTATTTTATCAACCAGACGGCTACCCGGATCCTGGATCTGGTCAACCAGACCTTCGTTAATTATATCGGCAATTATGATTATTACCTGGAGAAACGTGAAGAACTGACCGCCGTCTATGCAGGCGGAACAGAAGACGCCTCTGACTCTGTATCTTCGGAAACAGTATCCGAGTCAAAGCTTAGCTGGCAGGAGCAAAAAGAAGCGAACGCCAGAGCACGCAAACGCCAAAACGACTTGAAGAAGACGGAAGAGCGCATCACCAGGCTTGAGGAACGGGACGCAGAGATCGACGGGATGATGACACTGGAAGAAATATTTACCAATTCCGTCAGATGCCAGGAGTTGGCAGATGAGAAGGCTTCGATCGCAGAAGAGTTGGAAGTGCTGTACGAACAGTGGGAACACTTAAGTGACGTATAAAATCTTAATTGGGGACGCAGTAAAATGATGTTTTACTGCGTCCCCATATCTCTTATCCTTCTGCTTTCTTCTTCCACGGCCGTTCCTTGTCAAGCCATCCCTTTTCCTTCCAATATGCCTGATCCACAGGGTTCATCCCCTTCTGATGCATACGGCGCATGATATAGAACAGCAGCCTGGTCTTGATCCCCGGAACCACCTGATCCGTCTCTCTGGTGAGCTTCAAGGAGAGCTTGTCAACATCCTGAAGGATCTTCTCCTTGACCGGCATAGACACACCTTCCCAGCACGTTGCCGCAACTGCAGGCCCATAAGAATAGATCCTGCCTACGCCCCAGAAGAGCAGGCTCCCTTTCATATCCTTTAATGTAGACTTCATGCCTCCCCCTGCGCCCGTCGTAATACACACTGCCTGCTTGGTGAACATCCTCTCCTCCGGCCTGTGCACCATGAAACGATACCCATAGTGATCCAGCAGCGCCTTCATGGCTCCCGTCACATGCAGCACATGGACCGGCGACGTAAATACCAGCAGATCCGCCTCATCGATCATACGGGTCACCCGCTTCATATACATCAGGTAATCCGGGCATCTCTTCTCGCTCTCCGTAATGCATGCGGCGCATCCCCGGCAGAATTCCGGCATATCCTTGGGGAGAAACAATTCAATGATCTGATCCTCATTCTCCGCTATCCTCTCAATCACCAGTTTCCCAACATGATAGCTTGATCCCTGCCTTAGCGTGCCGTTAATCATCAGTATTTTCATCTTGCCTTGTTCTCCCTTCTTCTTAAATCGTACGTCCTGTCACACCTTATCTATTGACTGCAGGCATACGCCTGCTTATCTGCATTTTTTAATTATATCACATTGAAATCTTTTTCACCACATAAAAATAAATATGGAAAGCTGACTTGACATATCATCGTTTATCCCTTATAATGAAAATACGGAAAGCAAACTTTACATCATAAGTATGATTCAGGAGGAACTGCTATGAAAACCACTCAAAAGAAAGTCTACATGCTGATCACCGGCGTCCTGTTATACGGTATCGGCTTCTGTTTAAAGTGTATGCACATCTTCAACAGCAGATGGATCATTCTCTGCCTGTCCCTGATGCATTACGGCGGGATGCTCCTATCCCTTTTCGCTGTCAATTACTTCGGCACAACTTACCAATATGAGAAATATCCGGAAGAAAGCAAGCAGACGCTCATAGATCTGAACGACGAACGAACCAAGAGTATACATAATCTGGCCAAGGCGCGGACCTTCAACATTATGACCTATGTGCTGATGCTCCTTCCCGCCGTTCTGATCGACCTGAAGGCCGGCCTTGTCGGAATCATCGGCGCGGGAGCAGCACTGCTTATATTCGGCATCTCCTATGCATTCTTCCTTGCCAAATATAAGAAAGAGCTGTGAATGGGTACAGGACATTCATCAATTTGGGACGCAGTAAACTTCCATTTACTACGTCCCAAATCGCAGATTAATTACATCTTCCCGGCTATCGCCTTTATAAATTCTTCACTGTTCAGCACTACCGGATTCTTGATCGTCGTGATCAGAGCCAGATCCTTCGTCATCTTTCCTTCTTCGATCGTATCAATAGTCGCCTTCTCAAGCCGGTCGGCAAATTCCATCAATTCCTGATTCCCATCCAATTCTCCGCGTTTCCTAAGCGCTCCGCTCCATGCGAATATCGTCGCAACCGAATTGGTTGAAGTCTCTTCTCCTTCAAGATGCTTATAATAATGACGCTGTACCGTTCCATGGGCAGCCTCATACTCGTAATACCCATCCGGGGACACCAGTACCGACGTCATCATGGCAAGCGAACCGAACGCCGATGAGATCATATCGCTCATCACGTCTCCGTCATAGTTCTTGCAGGCCCAGATATAGCCGCCCTCAGACTTCATCACACGCGCCACCGCATCATCGATCAGCGTATAGAAATATGTGATGCCTGCCGCCTCGAACTTCTCCTTATATTCCTCATCAAAGATCTCCTGGAAAATATCCTTGAAGGTGTGATCGTACTTTTTGGAGATCGTATCCTTAGTGGCAAACCACAGATCCTGCTTAATATCCAGCGCATAGTTAAAACAGCTCCTTGCAAAGCTCTCAATGGACTGGCTGATATTATGCATTCCCTGAACTATACCCGCGCTGTCAAAATCATGAACCAGCTCTCTCGTCTCCGATCCGTCCTCTGCCGTATATACCAGTTCCACCTTGCCGGCGCCCGGAATCTTCATCTCCGACCCCTTGTACACATCCCCGTAGGCATGCCTCGCGATCGTGATCGGCTTCTTCCAGTTTCGCACGCACGGCTCAATCCCCTCCACTACGATCGGAGCGCGGAATACAGTCCCGTCAAGGATCGCACGGATTGTCCCGTTAGGGCTCTTCCACATCTCTTTTAAGTCATACTCCGTCATACGCGCCGCATTGGGAGTGATCGTCGCACACTTCACTGCTACCTTATATTTCTTCGTCGCATTCGCAGAATCGACCGTCACCTGATCGTCCGTCTCATTCCTGTGCTCAAGCCCCAGGTCGTAATATTCCGTATTCAGCTCTATAAACGGCTCCAACAGATGATCCTTGATCATCTTCCACAAGATACGGGTCATCTCGTCTCCATCCATCTCTACGATCGGTGTGTTCATCTTAATCTTTGCCATGCTATATTTCCTCCTGTTCTTCTCTGTTCTCTCTCCTGACCACCTGTTCAGACAGGTGCAGATTCTTCATTACATTCAAAATATGCCGGTTGGCCAGCTCCTCCGCCAGCTCTCCATCCCGGTCCTTGATCGCCTTCAGGATCTCCCGGTGCTCCTGGATCGATCTTACCGCCCGGTTCTTCTCCCCTACCGACATAGCTCTCGCCATCTGGACATATTTGTGGAAATCAGACAATACATGCTCAAGTATACGGCTGTTAGAGGCCTCATACAAGACCTTATGGAATTTTCCGTCCAGCTCTGTCACCTGTTCTGCCTGTTCCCCGCCCTTCTTCTGCAAATGAAATTCAGACAGCAGCAGCACCTCTTCCAACTCCTCGATCTGTCTCTCCGTAATATGTTCCGTCGCCCATCGGGCGCACATCCCCTCTAACATTGAACGAATCTTATAGATATCATAGACATCCTTCTGGGTGATCCCTGTAACATAGGCGCCTTTATTGGGGATGATGGTCACCAGCCCCTCAAGCTCTAACTGCCTTAACGCCTCTCTCACCGGAGTCCGGCTGACTCCTAATTCCTCCCCGATAGTAATCTCCCGAAGCTCTTCATGCTCATGATAGACTCCCGACAAGATGTCTTCCCTGAGCCTTTGAAATACTCTCCCCCGCAGCGAGCGGTCATGATACTCTTCCATTCCTTCCTGCCCTTCCTTCTCATTCCAGACGATATCCCAGTCTATTCTGTGCATCCTCGATCACGGCTAACAACTCTTCATCCGTCAGGACTGTCACACGCCCTTTCTCATATTCTCCGTCCACCCAGGCTTTTACCATGGCAACCAGCTCTGTATTCTTATCCACCTGCCGGTCTTCCGGCAGCCGGAAATAGGTATTGATCCAGTGCGCGATCCCTGCAAGCCCTGATGTGTTAGACACAGCCACTAGGGGCGGACGGTTCAGGAACTTCTCTGTATCAAATACATTATAGATCTCTTCATTCTTAAGAAGACCGTCCGCATGAATCCCGGCACGCGTCACATTGAAATTCCTCCCCACAAACGGCGTTCTTGACGGCACCCGGTATCCGATCTCCTTCTCATAATATTCTGCAAGCTCCGTGATCACTGTGGTATCCATCCCGTCCAATGTCCCTCTAAGCTGCGCGTATTCGAACACCATCGCCTCCAAAGGCGTATTCCCTGTCCGCTCCCCGATCCCGAATAAGGAGCAGTTCACCCCGCTTGCCCCATAGAGCCAAGCCGTCGTAGAATTACTTACCGCCTTGTAGAAATCATTGTGCCCGTGGAACTCGATCAGCTCACTCGGCACTCCCGCGTGGACACGGATACCGTAGATGATACCTGGAATCGATCTTGGTATCACGGCCCCGGGATAATTCACCCCATAGCCCATGGTATCACAGACACGGACCTTGACCGGAATCTGATATTCTTCCATCAGCTTCATAAGTTCTAAGCAGAACGGGATCACGAATCCATAGATATCCGACCTGGTGATATCCTCCAGATGGCATCTCGGGCTCACCCCCGTCTCCAGACACTCCCGGACTACCGACAGATAATGATCCATACATTCTCTTCTCGTCATCTTCAATTTATAGAAAATGTGATAATCCGAACAGCTTACCAGAATCCCCGTCTCTTTCATCCCAATCTCCTTCACCAGCTCAAAATCCTTCTTGCTGGCACGGATCCAACTGGTGATCTCCGGGAATTCATACCCCTTCTCCATACACTTATACACGGCATCCCGGTCCTTCTTACTGTATAAGAAGAACTCACACTGACGAAGCTTCCCGTAAGGACCGCCAAGTTTATGAAAATATTCATAGAGCCTTACGATCTGCTCTGTGCTGTACGGCGCCCTCGACTGTTGGCCATCCCGGAAAGTTGTATCTGTGATCCATATCTCATCCGGCATACTGTGAGGTACGATACGGTCATTGAACGCAATCTTCGGAATCTCGTCATAATGAAACAGATTCCGGAATACATTCGGCTTCTTCACATCTACCAGCGGATACATGTGCTCCTCAAGCTGCAGCAGATTGGTGTGCTTGTCTAAATATACTTTTCTGTTCTCCATGTACGCCCTCTCCTTCGTGTCATATCCTTTTGATTGTTAACGTGTATAATTGTATACAATTATACACGTATTGTCAAGAGCTAAATCAAATACCCCGCTGCCCGCATACAATAAAACAGGCTCCCCGGAAAACCAGGAAACCTGTTCATTTCCAAAAGCATCAGTATAACTTCGCTCCGATCTCACGAGGCCGGAAGCCTTCATCCTCTAATGCCTTCATAATCTCATTCTTATGATCTGTTCCAAATGCCTCCATGGTGATGCGAAGCTCCACCGCAGCGTTACGGTTGGTGCTGACAAACTGGTTGTGCTCAAGCTTGATGACATTTCCCTTCGCATCTGCGATCGTAGCCGCAACCCTCACCAATTCACCCGGCTTATCCGGAAGCAGTACAGATACGGAGAAGATCCTGTCTCTCTGGATCAGCCCGTGCTGCACGATAGAAGACATGGTGATCACATCCATATTGCCGCCGCTTAAGATCGCTACCGCCTTCTTACCCTTAAGGTCAAGCTGTTTCAACGCCGCGACTGTAAGAAGTCCCGAATTCTCCACCACCATCTTGTGGTTCTCCACCAGATCCAGGAAAGCCCCGATCAGCTCGTCGTCCTCTACGGTCAGCATCCTGTCGATATTCTCCTGGGCATAGGGGAAGATCTTCTCGCCCACCCGCTTAACCGCGGTACCGTCCGCGATCGTGTTGGCGCTGTCCAGCGAAACCGGCTCTCCTGTAGCAAGCGCCGCCGTCATGCTCGCCGCCTGCGACGGTTCAACACCGATCACCTGGATCTTGGGATTCAGCATCTTGGCAAGTGCAGACACACCAGTGATCAATCCGCCTCCGCCCACCGGCACCAGGATGTAATCCACCGTCGGAAGCTCCTGCACGATCTCCATGGCGATCGTTCCCTGCCCGGTAGCAATATCCGGATCATCGAAGGGATGGACGAAGGTATATCCCTTCTCCTCCGCCAGCTTCAATGCATACTCGCATGCATCGTCATAGACATCCCCGTAGAGAATCACCTCCGCACCGTAATTCTTAGTCCGGTTCACCTTGATCAGCGGAGTAACCGTCGGCATCACGATCACAACCTTACAGCCGAACTTCTGTGCCGCATAAGCGACGCCCTGGGCATGATTGCCGGCCGAAGCCGTAATAAGGCCTCTCGTGCGCTCCTCCTCGCTCATCGTACTGATCTTATAATAAGCTCCCCGCACCTTGTATGCTCCGGTATACTGCATATTCTCCGGTTTCAGATAGATCCTGCCGCCTGTCTCCTGGCTCAGATACTCACTGTATACTAATTTGGTCGGATTGGTGATATTCTTGACAAGCTCGCTTGCCTGTTCGAATTTTTCAAGTGTCAGCATATTATTCTTCCTCCTCTTCTACCGTAAATAATGCCTGTACAAACGCATCCGCATCGAACTTCTGCAGATCGTCGATGGTCTCGCCGACCCCGATATACTTGACCGGGATCCCTAGCTCTGCATGGATCGCTACCGCAATCCCGCCCTTCGCCGTTCCGTCCATCTTCGTAAGGACGATCCCGGTAATATCCGCCACCTCATTGAACTCCTTCGCCTGCTGCAGCGCATTCTGTCCCGTAGTCGCATCCAGTACCACCAGCGTCTCCCGGTAAGCCTCCGGGAATTCCCGGTCGATGATCCGATTCATCTTCTTCAATTCTTCCATCAGATTCTTCTTATTATGAAGCCTGCCCGCCGTATCGCACAGCAGCACGTCTGCGTGCCTCGCCTTGGCAGACGCTACCGCGTCATAGACTACAGACGCCGGGTCTGACCCTTCCTGCCCGCCGATCAGATCCGCCTGCGCACGGTTCGCCCATTCCTTAAGCTGCTCTCCGGCCGCCGCGCGGAAGGTATCGGCCGCCGCAAGCACTACCTTCTTATTCTGAGCGCGAAGCTTCCCTGCCAACTTCCCGATCGTAGTCGTCTTACCCACGCCGTTGACTCCGATTACCATAACCACGGAAGTCTTCTCCTCGAACTCATAGGCCGTCTCGCCCACATCCATCTGTTCCTTGATGCTCTCGATCAGGACCTCCCTGCATTGAGCCGGCTCCTTGATATGCCGCTCCCTAACCTTCGCCTTCAGATCATCCAGGATATCATAGGTCGCCTGTACGCCCAAGTCCCCCATGATCAGAACCTCTTCCAGTTCCTCATAGAAATCATCATCAATATGAGAAAAGCCGTTAAAAATACTGTCCATCCCGGACACGATATTATCTCTCGTCTTCCCAAGCCCCTGCACCAGACGCCTGAAAAAACCTGTCTTCTCCTTCTTCTCTTCTGCCATCTTTAACCTCCTGCTTTCTTCCTCACTCTATTGATCCAACTCTTCCTCCAACAGACTTACCGATACCAGCGTTGAGATTCCCTTCTCCTGCATGGTGATCCCATACAGCCTGTCCGCCGCCGTCATGGTCCCTCGTCTGTGAGTGATCACGATAAACTGGGTATTCTTCGTCAATTTGTGTAAATACTGGGCAAACCTTACCACGTTGTTATCATCTAACGCCGCTTCAATCTCATCAAGCAGACAGAACGGGGACGGTTTCAGATTCTGAATCGCGAATAACAGGGCGATCGCCGTAAGCGCCTTCTCCCCGCCGGATAACTGCATCATATTCTGCAGCTTCTTCCCGGGCGGCTGCGCGATGATACGGATTCCCGCCTCCAGGATATCCTCATCCGCCATCAGTTCCAGTGTGCCCTTGCCGCCGCCGAACAATTCCTTGAACACCATGTCAAACTCACTGGCGATCCGCCCGAACTGCTCCGCAAACTGCTTGCGCATGGCCGCATCCAGTTCCTCAATGATCTGCTCAAGCGTCGCTTCCGCCTCCACCAGGTCGTCGTGCTGGCCCCTCAGAAATTCATAACGGTCAGATACATTCTTATACTCCTCGATCGCATTGACATTGACATTCCCCAGGGCGCGGATCTCGCCTTTCAATTCCTGCACCCGCTTCTTCATCCTGGCAAGGTCTGTCAGATTCGAATCCCGCAGTTCCTTTGCACGGATATAAGTGATCTCGTACTCCTCCCACATATAATTGATCTGCTTCTCCGAAGCCGCCTCATAATTCTCCTTCTGGCTCTCCAGACGGAATACCTCCTTGTCAAGATCTGACATATGCTTCGAGAGGTCTTCCCGCTTCTGCAGGAAATCCTTATGCTTCTGATTCAATTCCTCCCTGTCCTTCTTAAACCGTTCGATCTCCGCCTGAATCTCTGCAAACAGTTCACTGGAATTCTCGATGGTATCTCGAAGTTCTGCAATCTGCTTCTCCTTCTCTTCAATCTCTTTGGAGGTTCCGCCCTTGCTCTTCTCAAGCTCCTTTAACTCTTCCCGGAACTTGCCGATCTCGTCCTGAATACGATTCACATTCTCCACCACGAATGTGATCTTCTGCTCCATGCTGGCGAATTCAAGATGAATCTCTTCTGCCTTCTTGATCTTTCCCGCCTCTTCCTCGTGATGTATATCCAGGATCTTCTGTTCCTTCTCAATCTGCTCCGTCAATTCCTGCTCAAGCCTCTCCGAGGTATCCAGCTCCACGCTGATCGATTCCTGGTTGTCAACGATATCCGTGATCTGGATATCCAGCTTCTCGGCCTCCGCTTTCGTGCTCACCGCAAGCCCTCTTGCATTCCTGATCTTCGCCTCCGCCTGATCCGCATTCATCTTCGCCGTATTCTGGATGACATACGCCTTCTGAAGCTTCGCGCCGATCTCATCTAACTTCTCATAATATCCGGCGCGCTCTTTTCTCAACAGATCCGAGGACGCCTCCACCTCGTCCATCTCCCGCTTCAACTGCTTCACCGTCTTCTCGAATTCTTCGATCTCCCGGCGTCTGCTAAGCAGATTGCTGGAATTCTTGAACGCGCCTCCCGTCATGGACCCGCCCGGATTGATCAACTCTCCCTCCAGGGTAACGATCCTGATAGACTGCCTGTACTTCTTGGCAATGGCAAGCCCATGGTCAATATGGTCTACCACCAGCGTCCTTCCAAGAAGAGAATCCGCAAGCACCTCATACCGGGCCTCCACCTTGACCAGCGTATTCGCCGTTCCGATCACTCCTGGTTCCTTTAACGCCTCCGGCCTTCCTATACCGGAATTCGCCCGGATATTCGTAAGCGGAAGAAAGGTTGCGCGCCCGAGCCGATTCTTCTTGAGATAATCGATCATCCTCTTCGCCGTCCCGTCGTCCGAGGTGACGATATTCTGGATATTTCCTCCAAGGGCAGTCTCAATCGCGACCTCATAATCCTTGTCAACCTTGATAATATCGGCAACAACTCCCAGGATCCCTTTCTCCTGGCTTTTGCGGTCCATCACCTTCCGGATGCTGTTGCCGTATCCGTCGTACCTCTCCGTAATATTTTTCAGAGATTCCAGCCTGGACTCCTCCCTGTGATACGCTGTCTGCCCGATCCGAAACTGCTCGGTCTGTTTCGTCAGACGCTCCTGCAGTACCTCGATCTTCTTCTCGTATTCGTCGTTCTCCTTAGACAGACTGATGATCTGCCCGGAGATCTCTTCTAACTCCTTCTGATACTCTGTAAACCGCTTCTCCTGTTCCTGTTCTTCCGACTCTGCCTCCAGGATTTGACGGTTCATGCCTGCTTTCCTTACCTGGATCTGCTCCAGCATCGTGTCGTATTTCTGGATCTTCGCCTTGGTAGACGCCCTGTTGTTGAGGATCTCAATGATCTCACTCTGCTTGCGTTCAACCGATGCCGTGATCTCCGCGATCCTTGACTGTACATCGATCAGCTCCGCTCTCGCCTTCTCCTCAAGCTTCGTCTGCTCATCGATCTGAACCTGGATAGCCTCTTCCTCGCTCCCCAATTCCTTGAGCTGATCCTCCCGCACGCCGATCTCAGAAGTGATCGTCCTCGCACGCTGGTCATAGTGTGCATCATTCATATGCATACTATTGATCTGCTCCTTCAGAAGTTCGATCTGGTTCTCCAACTGCTGCTTTAGCATGCTAGTCTCATTCAACTGGCCCTTCGCCTTCTCTATAGACGCGTCAATACCGTCAACCTGCTCCTCCACCGACTCGTATTCCGTCTTCATATCGTCATACTTCCGGCTGGCTTCCTCAAGCTCTGTCCGGGTAATGGCAAGCTTCTTCTCCATATCCCTGACCTGTTCCTCCAGACGCTCTGTCTCAAGCAGGAACATATTGATATCATACGTCTTAAGCTCTTCCTTCTTCTTCAGGTATTCCCGGGCAGTCTCCGCCTGCCGCTCCAGCGGCCCAACCTGCTTCTCAAGCTCCGCGAGGATATCATTCACCCTCAGAAGATTCTGGCGCTCTTCCTCTAACTTCTTCACAGACATGTTCTTGCGGCGCTTGAACTTCACGATCCCGGCAGCCTCATCGAACAATTCTCTTCTCTCCTCGGGCTTCCCGCTTAAGATCTTATCAATCTGTCCCTGTCCGATGATCGAATACCCTTCCTTACCGATTCCTGTGTCGTAGAACAGCTCGTTCACATCCTTCAGACGGCAGGAGCTCCCGTTGATCAGATATTCACTCTCACCCGAACGGTACAGCTTCCTTGTCACCGTCACCTCTTCGAAGTCGATCATAAGCTGATGGTCGGAATTGTCAAGGGTGATCGCAACAGAAGCATAACTAAGCGGCTTGCGGTTCTCCGTCCCGGAGAAGATCACATCCTGCATGCTCCCCCCTCTAAGCTGCTTGATCCTCTGTTCCCCTAAGACCCACCGTACCGCATCCGCTACATTGCTCTTCCCGCTTCCGTTAGGCCCGACGATCCCCGTGATCCCGTTATGGAAGTCAAATTTTATCTTATGCGCAAATGACTTAAAGCCCTGCACTTCTATGCTTTTCAGATACATGCTACACCTACTTTATATTATTCTCATGCAGCTTCAAAATACTCTGGTATGCCGCCACCTGCTCCGCTGCCTTCTTGGTATGGCCGACACCGATCCCATATTCCTCCTCTCCGATATATACGGCCACTCGGAAGGACTTCTCATGGTCCGGTCCCATCTCCCCGATCAGCCGGTATGTGATAGACGACTTGAAATTAGCCTGTACGATTTCCTGCAGGATAGTCTTGCTATCGAAAAAGAGTGTCTTATTCTCAAGATCATCCAGAATAAAACGATGGATAAACTCTTTCGCATTAGCAAAACCACCATCCATATAAATAGCTCCGATCAACGCCTCCAACGCATCAGAAGTAACGGAATTCCTCTCCCTTCCCCCGGTCGCATCTTCGCCCTTCCCCAGCAGAAGATAGACCCCAAGGTCCAGTTCCTTCGCACAAAATGCCAGCGCCGGTTCACACACCATACTCGCCCTGGTCTTGGTAAGCTCCCCCTCCGGCATCTTCCGGTTCTCATAGAACAGGAACTCACTTGCAACCAGCTCCAACACCGCGTCTCCCAGGAATTCAAGACGTTCATTGCATTTGTATTTGGGTAAATGCTTCTCATTCGCATATGAACTGTGGATCATTGCCTGCCGAAGCAAATTGAAATCTGTGAACGTGTAACCAATCTTTTCTTCTAATACCTTTAAATCCTGACTCATTCTATCGCCTCACCTATTGCTATCACAAAAGCGAAAAAGCCCTACCGGGCTTTTTCAAATAATATCATTGCCTAGTTATTCGTCGCATTCTTGATCTGCTCGACAGCGTCGCCCACTGTCACGATCTTCTCTGCTTCTTCGTTATCAATTTCGATATCGTACGTCTCCTCTATACCCATAATAATCTGAAAGATGTCCAGAGAATCTGCTCCCAGATCATCCACAAATGTTGTGTCCATTGTAATCTCATCTGCATTCACATTCAACACGTCTGCTATAATTTCTTTTAATTTCTCAAATTCCATGTCTTTTCTCCTTTTCTCTTGATTTCTTGTTCTTTTTATTCAGCGGATGCTGCATCCGATTGAATACATTCTTTGATCTTCTCATTGATCTTCTGTTTCTTGAACGTTACGCACTGAATCAGCGTATTGCTCACTTCCTTCGCCTTAGCGCTTCCGTGGGTCTTCACTACCAGCCCGTTAAGCCCCAGAAGCGGCGCTCCGCCGTATTCGCTGGCATCAAATGCCTTGAGCGTCTCCTTAAGCGCCGGTTTGATCAATACCGCACCGATCTTGCTTCTCAATGTAGACATCAGGCCTTCCTTCACCTTGCTGATCAGTACGGCGCCGACGCCTTCATACAGCTTCAGGATGATATTTCCCGAAAATGCTTCACAAACTATGACGTCTGTCTGTCCGTGCGGAATCTCTCTTGCCTCCACACTGCCGGTAAAATGAATATCTCCCTGTTCCTTCAATAGCGGAAATGTCTCTTTGACCAGAGCATTCCCCTTCTCTTCTTCCGCACCGATATTGACGATTCCCACCTTAGGCTTCTTAACTCCCAGAACATGCTCCATATAGATGGAACCCATCTTGGCAAACTGAACAAGGTGCGACGCCCTCGCGTCAACGTTCGCTCCGCAGTCAAGCAGCAGTGAGACGCCCTTCTTCGTCGGGATCAGCGACGCCAACGGCGGACGTTCTACTCCCTTGATCCGTCCGACCAACACCTGGCCTCCGACCAGAATTGCTCCCGAGCTTCCTGCAGATACGAATGCATCCGCCTTACCTTCCCGTACCATCTTCATACCGATCACGATGGAAGAATCCTTCTTCTTGCGGATTGCATTCACCGGCGGTTCCGCTGTCTCGATTACTTCGGATGCATGGATCACTTCGACCTGAGACTTGTTATACTCATAACGGGCAAGCTCTCTCTCTATGACTTCTTCCCGCCCGATCAGGAATACCTTCATAGCCGGCTCCTTCTCTATGGCGTCTACCGCCCCTTTTATCATCTCCGCAGGGGCGTTATCTCCCCCCATAGCATCCAAAGCTATGTTCGTAACTTCTGACATCTGTATCCCTCCCGGCGCCTGTGCTGTCATACCTTAATATATCAGACACCTTTATTACAGACTAATTTTACTAGACATTATGTGAAAAAGCAATACCTCATAATAAAAAACAACTGCCCGGGCGGAATCATCCACCCGGGCAGTTGTTTTGCTTATTAGGAATGCACCTGGGAGTCAAAATACCTTTTAACCCCTGCGTCATTATATCAGGTAATTCATCATCATGCCGACAGCATAATAATTGCTCATGTTATATGCGCCGCCTCTGGAATACATGCCTAACACACTATATGGATTTGTCTCAGGATTCTTTACAGAACCTGGGTAAGATCCTGAAGCAGAGCTGTTTGCGCTGCTTCTTCCGTTGATCAGTGAGCTTGAACTTACATTCATAGCGCTGCTGGCCTTATTGAACAGCCGGTCAGCGATTCCGCCCATACCGGAGATCAGCTCTTTGGTCATAGAAGGATTCTTTGCCATGTTCTTCTCGAACGTGCTCTTACTGTAATCCAGTGTTCCGTCCTTGTTGACCGAAATACCAAGCTGCTTCAATGACTGCTCAGAACCGATTCCGGTAAGGAAGTTCTTAAGCTGTCTCTCTACGGCTGAACCTCTGTCATAATTGTCATTGAGGTACTTCAGCGAAGAATTGTATGCATTGACCAGATCACCGACTGCTGACGCAACCCTCTCAGAATCCACGCCTGCTGAAAGTGTTGTCTGCCCTTCTTTCTTCAATTGTGCAGTAACACCATAGTAACCGATAGAAACGTTGTTGGTCGCAGCCTCATATTCTGTCGTATGTCCGCCCTCTGTTACGGAATACTTCGCGTTCACTGCTTCTGTCTTCACATTCTCTGCTCCGGCAGCCGCACCAAGTTCACCGCTGACCGTGAACTCCTTGCCCGCACCTGTCTCCTTACCTTCTAACTGGAGGGACGCAACACCGTCCTTCTCTACAACGCTTGCTGTTACGCCAACCTTGCTCTTGTTGATCTGTTCCGCTGCTTCCTTAAGCATCTGTGCGTTCGTCTTAGACCCGCCATTCGCCTTAACAGCGCTAACCTGGACATTCACAGAATTCTTACCGTCTCCTACGGTGAAATCCATAGCAGAGCCCGCATAGTCCGCCGCCTTCACACCTTCGCTGACATTCATCTGCGCCTGTGCGATCTGTGCCACGTCTAACGTGTACTCCTTGTCATTCTTAACCAATAACTTACCGCTGACTGAAGCAACGTCTGTGTTAGAGCTTGCCATAGAAAGATCGCTCATAGCGCCGTTCTTATTAGAACTCTTCAGCTCATTCGCTGCATTCATCAGGTTCGTCATCTTGCTGCTGTACTCTTTAACAAAGGAAAGATCCGCATTTCTTGCCGCTTTCTGCGTAATAGAAGATGCTGACGAAGATCTTGATGACTGATACTGATTAAGCTTAGGATTCCTTGAAAGAGCCTGGGTCAGACGAAGACTGTTAATGGATGACTGATAGCCGTATAAACTATTCAGCCCATAGGAACTAATTCCACTGATTGCCATATTTCTTCCTCCTTTCATAGCATTATATATTATTCCGCAATCTTATATCCTGACAGACAAAATGCAAAAACAGCCGCCTTTCGCTCAGGCATCTCGCCCTCTGCTGACCAGGCACAGTCCAGACATGATCATCCGTCTCCGATATATAATTGCCGGAATACAAGAATCATCTCCTCAGAACCCGCCAACACAACAAATGCAGAATATACTGCAGGCTATGCAGCGCTGCACAGGCACCAAGAATGAGAATGGCTCCCCCATCCTTCATTATAATATCGGCATTCTGGATATAAATGTTAAGAAAGTATGCTGATTTTTCCTTTGCCTGCAAAATATCCTCTTAGAACCTGCCATCTTTAATCCCATATTCCGCAAACAACCGTTCCCGGTAATCACTGTCGTTCACCGCACGCCTGAGGTCTTCCAGACGGTCGTCTTGAAGCAAACGGCGAGTCAGCTCATTCTGACGGTCTTCTCCCTTAATCCTCTCTTCCTCTCTCATCTCCTGAATCGCCTGACACACGTTAACTCTCCCTTCAACCTCTTTAAACTTCAATCCTGCATGTGTAATCACCTCGATCACATCTGCTGCACGCCTCTCCATATCCTGAAAACGCTCCTCATTCTGCTTCAGCATCTTAGCCAGATTATTCTTATCCTTAGAATACTTGATAAATAGCAAGACTTCCCGGAGACTGGACTGGAACTTCATAATCTCCTCTGCAGGGAAACCCTTGAAAAATCGCAATGTCATTAACTTAAGAAAAAGAACAATGCCGGATATCATTACACCGCTATATAGGGTAAAGATATTCGGCATTGTTTTGGATATGAAATCCTCATGGCTATGTCATTTTACTGTATTTATCACGTAGTTCTTCCACGCATCGCCTAATTCCACTATTGTTTAGTAAGCTCTTTTATGCGTGTTTGAATATTTTCACGCAAGCTGCCCTTTTGTCCGATGGTAATGACGGTCTGGCCTTACGGGAACAAGATTTTTACGGATGTCTTCATAGATCTGCTGGAACAGCCTGTCCTGTTTCTGCCTGTCCGTTTCCAGTAATATATAGATGAGGTCATTTTTCAGTATCCCTATGCTCAATGTCCGGTTGACCTTCATTTTATGCTTCCTGTGGCTCTCTTTTTCATTCAGTTCCGCCTCTGCATCGCGGATGATATCTTCCGCAAGGTTACTAATATAGATTGTACTGTAAATATCCTGCAGCAGCAGGACCGGCTTCGTCCCTGTGAAGTTCTCTATCTGAAGGCGGTCCTTCAGCGTCTCATATGCCGTTTCTATCCCCCATCTCATATGATAGAGTTCGGCAATCTGTACGCGGTCAAAGATTTCAGAAGGGAGGTTTGTGATCAGTATTTCTTCCCGTCCTTCCAGCAGCGGCACTTTTACCATCTGCAGGGTGATCTCTCCTAGATCCTCCATGCGCTGGCCGAGATCCGTTCCCTTATAATGTCTAACGCGGCTCTTATCCAGATGGATGCCTACCCATTCATCCGGTTCAGACAGGGCGGCCTGCTCTTTTTTATAATCGCAGGATTTCAGATGCACTAGAAACAGGATGCCTTTCTCCATCATCCGAATAAAAGCTGCAGTGGACGGGTATCCCCTGTCCATGACGACCAGAAACGGTTGGGAACCGCCGATGGTTTCACATACGCGGTCGATCTGTTCTTCCGCAAGGCTCATTTCATCAAACTTACATCTGCAGCAGTCACTCTCCAGAATCATGCGGTTCATAACGTCATACAAGCATCCAAGCCCTATGGAAGCCTGCGGTTTTGTCCCTTTTCTGCTGGAAGTTCCGAATTCTTTCAGGGTTTCCCCTGTAGTAGGAATATTGATTCCTGAACCGTCCGCGGCTAGAACCAGATATCCCTGGAATGTAGAGAACCCAGGTTCTGCATAAAAGTTCCTGTTATGATGGCGGTAAAGTTCATAAAAAGCCAGCGGGTTAAGCTTCATGCGCTGTTTCAAGTAACCAGTCTTTGATATTTCCATTCCTGGATGTGCAGTCTTCATATAATTTCTCAGTTCCAGACTCAATGTAATCCCCTTTCGGTTTAACATGGTAAACAGAAGATCTGTTAAAGGCATTTTTCGGTTTCTTATAAAAGATGATGGATTCCCATTTCTACAAAAATCCTGAAATTCAACCTGATGGATCAAACTGATATCACAACAGGCTCGTTTTTGAGAATTATTCATAAAATCACCTGCCTTATGGAATACGAAAAATATCAGTTTCCTATTTCAATTTTACAGCAAAAAACAGAAAAAAGGAACCTTCTACAACTTTAAATGTAAAAGATTCCTTAAGTTAATGACATTGTGAAAAATCGATTTTTCTTACCCGCCACTGTGCACTTATGCGTAAGTAGGAAATAATCCGTACCTGTTCATGAATCTATACTGTTGATAAAACGAGGAATCTCAAGAGAATATATCGCAATCTGCACCAGTATCCAGCGATCCAGCGTGATGGCAAGGCAATTGCAGAAACGGTAAACCGTGCAAAACTATCCAGTAAGGAATTGTATGAAATATTTGGTACACATATATCCAGGGACGCCCTTGTACTTACCGATGAACTTCGAAGCTATAATAGACCTGGCTCAGTGATAGGCTGTACTGTTATGGATGTAAACTATGAAGAAAACAAGAAGCTGTTTAATCTGAATATAGTGAACAGCTTGCATTCTCATTATAAAGGAAACATACAACCATTACCGTGGAGTAGCGACAAAATATATCAATCGCTACAATGCTTTATTTTCAATAGCTTTCCGGTGTGCAGGAGGTTTAGCAACTTCACTGTTCCATTCGTTATGCAATATTGAAAATGGCTGCTATTGGCATAGTGTCCATGATGTATGCAACCTTCGGTTGGTGATACTGTAATAAGTGAGACCAACACATTTATTGACTAACACCAAATATATTTGACTTGAAAATTAATGACAATATTAACAAAAACGCTTAAAACGAATGATATTACTAAATCCAATATTTTAAACATCATTAAAATATTGCAGAAAAATCACTCTTAATATCCTTGTTCTCCACGTTCATCGACCTTTCTATTATTTCGGAATAAATTTATTATCTAAAATTCCCTCGTGTAGTATTATTCTACTATGTACTCCAACAACGGTTGCATTATCAGGAACATCAGTTGTAACTACCGTATTAGCACCTATTCTTACGTTATTTCCTACCTTACATTTACCAATAATTTTTGCTCCAGCACCAATATATACATTATCACCTATAACTGGTGCCCCTGTATTCTCGGAACCATTAAGATTGTTACTTCCAATTGTCACTTGTTGAAATATTACACAATTATCACCTATAACTGCATCCTGCGAGATAAAGATACCAAATAATCCATGTGGAAGCGATAAATTGGAACCTATTTTACATGAATATGGTACTGAGCAACAGTATTTTAACAGCAATTTACGATATTGTCTTTTTCGAAATACCCCCCCCCCCGACCTGATTTTTATCAAATCATGAAATTTCAGTATTTTCTCCGCATCGTAACCATCCATATTAAAGAAAATAAACCTATGATAAAACTTTCTTAAAAAAACTATTCGCATTTTTTAGATCTCCTCTGTAATTAATTCTAATCACTTATGTTTGGCAACTTCATCATTTCGCCAAATTTATAATCCCATTCGTCAGGATGAAATGGTAGTAAACCTGATGACGGAGTTAATGTCAACTCTCCTAAATAAAATTTTCCATTTTCATCCACAAAAAAATCGACTCTCAAAAATGTAAAACCTGATGACATGTATTCAGCAATCTCCACCATCTCATTCCAACATTCAGGAAATCTAATATCTCCCGTACTAGTTTTATAATCGCCTTGACTGCAAGGAATCCTTTCACCATCCATAGACACATAATCTACATACTCATCTATCTTTCGATTAGAGATATAATTCCAGTATTTCGCTTTACCATCAAAACAGAATATTTTGTAATCAGCCAGATCATCATTTTTTCCAATTAATTTTTTCTCTGCTATAATTCGTGGGATTACAGCCTTATATTGCCATTCACGTGAAAACCAATAGTAATTTCTCTTTAAACTCCTGTTAAATTGTTTTTTTATTGACTCTTTTGAATTCTTCGTGATGTCATCTTTAGAATTTATTACTTTTACTGTTCCACTGTCATGCGTTGTTTTCAACACAAAAGAATCAGGAAGTTTTTCAAAATCGATTGAATCAAAACTATTATATATATTAATGGTCGGTATAATATGCTCCAAGCTATAGCAACCTTGTTCCAATTTTTTAGACATCCATTGCTTTGCCTCATATTTGTCAACAAGAATAGAATATAATGGATTTCTATCAAAAACAGTAAGCCAAAGAAACTTTTCATTTATAGATTTAGGATTCTTCCAATCCATCTTTCTATGAAATCGGCATCTGTACAACACGCTAATTGCAATTTTGTCAGAAACAATATTGCGGATGCCAGGCTGCCTAACGAGCCACTCCAACAGTATATGCGGATGCTTTATTACTGTTTTTACTTTATTCATAATTCCCACTACAACCTCCAATATACATACCGAGCGGTCTCGGAAACTCTTTAAGCCCGAATTTCCGCTCTTTTTTCATGTTCTTCTTTTTTGCTTTCCTCCATACGGAGCTTTGGAAAGCATGGCAGAAACTCCGGCTTTTCAATACCGATAAGGCAATGGAGTTCCTTTTGCCCTTTTACTCCAACACTGGCAGGCCCACTAAAAACCTGCCTCAAATCTTAAGGTCATTTATCCTTTTCTTCCTTATATATTCAGAAGCTTTGACCAAGCTATCCCTTACCCTTTGGGTGAACAGGCTCAAACACGACCGCCTCCTTGCCGCCCTCATCGGCTGCACTAAGGATTCCCTGCCTCCCCTCGGTTCTTATTTTGACTTCATGACCAACACAATTTTTGACTAACACCTTCTCTATTGAATTTCCGAGAGTGCTCATACCCTACAGATTTATATGCTTTTCTATCGAGCAAACCTTTGTCATTAAGAAGCATTTTCACACCACTATCAAAACAATCATGGGTTCAAAGTATATACCTTCCTGTTTTAGAAACCATTCAATCATCTTTCGCATAAATTCTCTTTATACCACTTAATAGCGGCCTTAATGCCACGCTCAAAACTCCATTCCGGATTGTAACCCAATAATTCTTTTGCCTTGCTGATATCAGCATTACTGTGCTTGATATCGCCAGCACGATCAGGTCCAAAATTTGGTTCAATATCTACACCAAGAGCATTTGTAAGACTATAATAGATATCCAGCAAGTATTCACGCCCACCATAGGCAATATTATATACTTGTCCCGCAGCTTCTCTTTCTGCCATACAGGCTTTTAAATTTGCCTCAATAACATTTTCAATATATGTAAAATCTCGACTTTGACGGCCATCACCATTAATAGTAGGACTTTCACCTCGTAGGAGTTGACGAATAAACTTAGGAATAACCGCGGCATATACTCCATCAGGATCTTGCCTTCTACCGAATACGTTAAAATATCTAAGACCATATGTATTCAATCCATAATGTATTGTGTATTGCTTCGCCCATTCTTCATCAGCACGCTTACTTACAGCATAAGGAGATAGAAGATTTCCCTCTTTCCCTTCTTTTTTGGGTAAATTCGGTTCATCGCCGTAGACACTGCTACTCGATGCATATACAAATTTCTTTACTCCGCTTTGACGTGCTGCCTCCAACATGTTCAGTGTACCTGTGATGTTGTTAGCACAGTAAAACAAAGGCATTTCTATTGATCTTGGTACACTGCCCCAAGCAGCTTGGTTAAGTACATAATCAACACCTTCACAAGCTTTCAAACAAATATCCAGATTCTTAATATCACCTTTAATGAATTCGTAATTAGACTTGTCTATGAATATATCGATATTTGACTGTTTTCCTGTAGAAAGATTATCCAAACATCGTACCTTATATCCCAACTTCAAAATTGCCTCACAGAGATTCGAACCAATAAACCCTGCTCCACCTGTTACCAAGAACATACTGTCATCAGGGAAAGTTATATTTTGATACCCCATTACTTATCCTCCAACATTTTCATTATCTGAAAAAGAATATTTTCCGTCATTCCATCATCTATAATCTCCAATAACTATATCCAGCTGCTTCGTACTCCTTGCGGTTCAACAATCCTTTCAAATCAAGCAGAATCTTCTTGCCAGATCCGAAAAACTTATCTATATCAGCCATTGTAAAATTACTGAACTTAGCATGGGCGACAGCAAGAATGACCGCATCTATATCCTTGATCTCATTCAAATCTACAAACTCAACACCATACAATCTCCGTGCCTCTTCTGCATCAGCCTCAATATCCGCAACCATAGGAGTAATCCCGTATTCATTCAACTCTCTCACTATATCGATGATCTTTGTATTTCTGGTATCAGGACAATTCTCTTTAAAAGCAAAACCAAGGATAGCAACCTTAGCTCCCTTAACCGTTTTATCTGCTGCAATTAAATATTTCACACAGTTTTCTGCACAGTATTTCCCCATATCATCATTAATACGACGACCAGCCAGAATAATCTGGCTATGATAGCCCATCATCTCCGCTTTATAGGTCAGATAATATGGATCAACACCAATACAATGTCCACCAACAAGTCCTGGATAAAACTTTAGAAAGTTCCACTTAGTGCTAGCAGCTTCAAGAACAGACTTGGTATCGATTCCCATTTTATTAAAGATAATAGAAAGTTCATTCATGAATGCTATATTGATATCACGCTGACTATTTTCTATGACCTTTGCAGCTTCAGCGACTCTAATGCTTTCTGCTCTATGTACGCCAGCTTCGACAACCAACTCATACACTCTAGCCACACAATCAAGCGTTTCATCATCCATACCAGAAACAATTTTCTTAATAGTTTCCAAACGATGAACTTTATCACCAGGATTAATACGTTCTGGACTATAACCTATCTTAAAATCCTTGCCACATTTGAGCCCAGACTCCCTCTCGAGAATAGGCATACAAACATCCTCTGTCACGCCCGGATAAACAGTTGATTCAAAAACAACAACCGACCCCTTAGTCAAATTACGCCCAAGAATCTGGGCCGCTGCTTTAACAGGTGTTAAATCCGGCGTATGGTCATCATTAACAGGTGTCGGCACTGCTACAATATGAAATTTGGCCTCACGCAGCTTCGTTTTATCCGCTGTAAATTCTACAGTTGTTTTACTGATAACATCATTACCAACTTCTTTAGTAGGATCTATACCTTTCTTATATAAATTAATTTTATGATCATTCAAATCATAACCAATAACATCGATTTTCTTAGCAAATGCTACTGCAATAGGCATTCCAACATATCCCAGTCCAACAAGTGACAGTTTCTCTTCTTTATTTATCAGTTTTTCATAAAGATTCATATGTATATCTTCCTTTCCTTAATATAAAGTCATAATAATACGCCTAGCTTTGAGTAAATTGATAACACATTCTTTTTGTAAAATATCGAATTCAAAATCAGAGCAACAACCGTCCATATAATACCTTCAGCAATACATGACAGAATAAACTCTATAATATTACTTGAAGTTGGAGTATAAAACAAATGAACAATATAACCTGAAACAATACTCAAAGCCATTACAAAGTACAATTTGAAAACTCTCTTTACTTTAAGTTTAAGCACTTTTTTATAAACATAATATTGAAAATATAAAGTGTGGTACAATAAAGCCACAAACGTACCAACTGCAACACCCACAAGACCTAATTTATTAACACAAAGAATTGACACTCCTAAATTAATAATTACAGAAATCACGTAACTGATCTGTGTCTGTTTATAATGTCCAATTTGCAATACTACAGAACTATAAGGAACTCTCAAACTATATAGTGAATACGCAAGGCAGATAAACACCGCAAACACTGGTTGTATGTAATTTGCATCGTTAATATCTTTTGTATATATACTGACAAAAGGAACTAGCATAACTCCTACACAACCAAAACATATTACTGTTATCATACTCATTCCCCATTCAAACATCTGAAATGTTTTTACGAACGACTCTTTTCTATTTTCAGCCCATAAATTGCCAAGAAGTGAATTAACTCCACCCGTCAGCGAAGTTATAAATCCTTTAATTCCTGTGATAACAAGGAAATAAATATTGTAAATCGAGACATTAGTCAGAGTAGAAAACAAAGTTAATACAATTGTGTCTGTGCTATCTAGAATTACAGATGATATATGCTGAGCTATACCATTCCACTTTTGATCAAGCACTTTCCCATCCGTTATCATCTGCCTGTTAATTGAATACTTCTTTTTAACACATAACGCATAAATTATAGGACGAACAAGATATATAATCGATGTTATAAATTTTACTGCATGAATAGATCCTCCTAATTTTATAACTACATAACATAAGACCGTGTTACATACTACTGTAAGAGTTTGTGTAATGTAAGGAATATAATTATTTTGATCAGCAATAAGGATTAAGCGATTCACAACCCCAAAATAGTATTGTCCAAATGCATTAATCCCCATTATTAATACAAGAAACACTACGAATGTATAGTCAAATCCGGAATCAATAAAAACTGGATATGCAATAGCAAGTACAATAACATATCCAATTAAAGCAATACCTATTTTTTTAAAAAAACTATCAGCAGACGAAACAACCTCACTCAGTTTTTGATTATCATGTAATGCCAACGGTTTATATAAGTTGTAAACAATAACACTTGTAATTCCCAAATCAAACAAATTAATAACTTGTATAAATTGAGTAATTGAACTCACAAGTCCATTTGTCTGCGAACCAAAAGCAGAAAGAATCATCCTCGGCAAAACAAATCCGCATAAAACTGAAAACATTTGGTAAATTACTGATGTTACAGTATTCCTTGCTAATAACTTACGTTTCATATAACTTCTACCCTAAAATCGAACAATAGATTCTTTTTGATATTTTATCTACTTTCTGGAGGTCATTAAGATTTTTCTTAATCTCTGTAAATCCATCTTCAAAATTATTCTTTTCAAATCGATCAACCACCATTAACCACTCGTCAAAGTTAAAATATAAGAACTTTTCAGCACTATATCTATTAACTTCCCTGCCATACAGCCGTTCTTTTATCTTAAATCTCAAAATCGGCAAACTGTTCTGAGAAACATAGATTCTCTTAAAATCACGATATTTTTTTCTTTGTTCTTTACGTTCCTGAAAGATATATCTTACTTTATTGGTTACAGAACAATATACACTAATGTTGTACCATACAATTTGCGGATGCAATCCATGGGCACTACATATATCCTTAAGTAAAAAATTCAACTTCCTATGTTCTTCATGCCAATCCACTAATGACGGCAACAGTATGATTTTAGCATCCTTAATTTTCTCTATACTGTTTAAATCATAAATGCTGTATTTGATATTTGAGAAAGAGCAATATTCTTTAAACTCATTAATTCGAATATTGTAATTCTCATCAGTATAATTGGTTCCAAGATATCCAAAATAAACAAGTTCAATTGATTTATCATTTGATAATAAAGTACCCAATCCTATTATTTCATCATCTGCGTGAGGGATAAGTGCAACTGTTTTCTTACTATATACATCAAGTTTCAGCACAGAATCCTTATTTTCACCTTTAGGAAAATTTTGAAGTGTATAAAACCATCCCAAACGATATCTAATATAATAAAACACCTTACTTACTATTCTCATTAAACAAGCCCCTTAATAATGTTCTTCCACTTTTCCTGGATCACATCAATTGAATTTGTAATGCTTATATCCCTGGCTCTGTTTCCTAGCTCTTCTGACAATCTCCGATTGCTGATCACCAATTGTAATGAGTCTGCAAGTTTATCTACATCATTTACAGGTACAAGAATCCCTCTTTTACCATCTTCAAGTAGTTCACGGCATCCACCAGGAGGACAATCTGTGACAATACACGTCATTCCACACATCATTGCTTCAATTAGCGCATTGGGCATCCCTTCTTCATTAGAAGTAAGGACAAAGATTTCACTATTATATTCTATTGAAAAAACATCAATACAATCTGTTACTATGCTTACGCAATTAGATAATTTATACTTTTGTATCAATCCTAATAAGTGTTCATACTCGTATCCATTACCGTAAATCATTAACTTATATTCATGGTTTTTCAACTTGTAATATGCTTTAATCAACATATCAATATTCTTTTCCTTCGACAGCCTTCCACAATAGACTATTCTCTTCTCCCGATCAAATATATTGTGGAATGCCTTTTCATAATTGATGCTATTCCTTCCAATTGCCGGATTCTGGATTATATGTGATTTCCTTTCTATACCGCAATTCGAAAATGCTTTCTGTGCCATTATTGTTTGAAAAATCACTGCATCAGCATTAGATACTATTCGATCATACTTCTCCTTTTGCTTTGAGCTATATCTATAAGGATTTCCACGTTCCGATGTAAGATATTTACACTTAAGTCCCTTCCCAGCGATATTCGCAATTTTCCCCAAATCCAAACCCAGAGTACATATCACATCTACATTGTATTTCTTTATCAAATACCTAAGTCTCACAACAGTTCTTACTTTCTGCATTTCTTTTATCCATCTATTTATAGATGGATCATCAAAATTATAGCTTAATGTCTCTCTTGTCACTTCATTTGAAAGCATAGCTGACATTTTATCTGAAACCAGTGAAACCAAAATAGTTCGATACTCTGTAGAAAGTGTATTAGCCAAAAATGTACCCACTTTAGATATTCCACCAACCCCGAATCGAGGAACAAGTATTAAGATAGTGTTCATAGTAATGCCTCATTTATAAAATATTTTTGTTTTCCAATACAGAACTTTCATTACCAGCGATTCAATTAAGACGGTATGATTTTTAGAAATACCAAATTTGTATCGAATTAAATATTCGAATCTGGGATTAATCATATATGCTTTATAATAATATTCCTTCATTCTTTTTATATCGCCGCACATTGATACTCTGTATGCAGCTTCTCTATAATAATATTCTTCCCGCTTACGTCCGTTTTCAGTGCTCAGCCTGGCAAAAAGCTCTTTATGCTTGTCATTAATATAATTAACCGCAGTATTCCAATCATCAAATTGACTGGTTAATCTTTTTATATTTCGATCACGATTAGCAACAGATAGTGCCCTCTTCACAAAACCAACATTAGTAACTTGAATAATCCTTAAAACAAGCTCATATTCTTGCCAATATTTTAGATTCTCATCAAAGCCGTTTATCTGATCAAGAATATCTTTTCTTACCATCATTGTAATTGTGCTTGTAAACGGGGAAATATATAACTGTTTTTCAACAATATCTCCGTGATAATTTTTATTTGGAATCCGTTTATAATTTAATACCGCATTACCATAATCCACTACCCATCCTGAATAAACCATTCCAACATTTGGATGTTCACAAAAATATGCAACCTGCTTCTCTGTTTTTTCAGGTATCCAATAATCATCGTCATCCAGAAAAGCGACAAAATCTCCAGTACAGGCGTGAATACCACAATTCCTAGCATAATTTCCGCCCTTGCTTTCTTCTGGCGGAATATAAATATACTTATATCCACTCTTTTTAAGTTTTTTACCATATTCCTGCGTCCCATCGGACGAAGCGTCATCAACTACAACAAGCTCAATATTTGAATATGTCTGTTTCATTACACTTTCAACAGCTCTTTTTAACAATTTCAGCCTATTATGTGTGATGACAACACAACTAACCTTTCTATCCCTCATTACTTCAAAATTACCGTTCCTTTCTGTGATTTATCAAACACAACGATGCGCCAACCAACAAACCAAAAGACATTGAAATAATATATGAATTTGATACAAGCAACTGACTAGCTGCAAAAGAGACGGCAATAATCATCAGTGCAATATCCCACTTACCTCTATCTCGTAGCTTGATTGCAATTATGATTGATTTGATAACTACAAAAAGCAATACAATAAAAAAAAGTAATCCCAATATTATCCCATGTTGATAAAAAACTTCTAAAAATATATTGTGCGGATATTCCGTAATATAAGTCGTATGACCAATAGAATTTCCTATTATTATTCTATCTGTTAACAATCCATGAATCGCAAATGGATTTTCACTTAAAGAAGTCTCAATTATATCAAAATATTTTTCTCTTCCCGACAAAACAAAAATCTTTCCATTTGAAAGAAGTTCTATAGTTCTAGAATTTGGAAAGAAATTCAATAAATACGTTCCCACCCAAGAAGTTATATTTTTGTAATCAAAAATAAAATAGACAGCAAAAATTCCAAGAATCAATTTCAAAACATAATATTTGTTTCTAGAAAGATATAAGTAAATACCCACCGCTATCATAAATGTATAAATAACAATACTTCTTGATCCAATAGCCATATTTACTCCTAATATAATAATTGCATAAACTATATTAATCCTCTTTTTTCCAAAAAATCCAAGAATCAAAGATAGTCCTAATGGAAAAAAACAGTTAAATGAAAATGTCATACTATATGGAGAAAAATCCTGTTTTGATTGTGTTAATATCACAACAATACTGTATAGCAAACAAAAATAAATATATTTTGCACTGCAATCTATAAATACTTTTGTATTTTTAATTTCTTTGACAAATATACAGGTTCCGAATACCAAAGTAAAATAATTTAATAAGCTGATAACAAATATGCTACTTACCTGCGGTTCCATTATAAATCCATAAAAAAACAAACCTACTGATAACAGACCTGCTGCAATTACATTGAGCAACTTTTTATCATCCCGATACTTTCCAATGAACATAGATGCAAACAAACAAATATATAGCATAGCTTGAACCTCTGTATCGTACACAAATGAAAAATCAAATAAGTTAAAACAACGTCTTATTATATCTATTATCATCATTAGATTTATGTAAAGTGCTAATTTGTTTTCGTATTTGTTTTCTGCTCTTTTTAATCGAATTACCATTGTTCACTCACTCCGCATTTGGATCCCCTAATTTGACACTCATAATAATTGTTCTATCAATTCCTTTATATCCTGATAGGAATATTTTCTATCAAATTGGCTTTCTGCAATTTCTCGTGCTCTTCCCCCCATTAAATCATTGTGGTCTTTTTCTACATTTAATCTTTTTATTACATTAACAAGACCATATACATCTTCAGCCTCTACATTCACTCCAAATCCGTCCATCTCTACCTTTTTTCTGAATTCAGGACTGGTCAATGTGTTGATCATAGGCCTGCCAGCCGCCAAATAATCTCCTATCTTAGTCACAATACTCTGCGGAGCCTTTCTAACAAACGAGTTAACAAGAACATCCGATTTCACCAGATATGCCGCCATTTTTCTATATGGTATATAACCGACAAATTCTACGTTGCATGGTTTTGCTTTTGCTATATTTTTAAATTCTTCTTCTAATGGTCCGCCGCCCAATATTTTTATCATTATCTTCGGATAATCATCATACAATTTCTGTGCCGCTTTTATTAGTGTCGGGATATCATAGCTTGATCCAAGATTACCAGCATATGTAACCCAGAATTCTTCATCTGGCTTATCAATCTTATTTTCAAATTCTTTTGCACCATTATCAAAATCACTTAAATCACATCCAACATAGACGGTAACTGCCTGTTTGCCTTCAATTCCATACTTTTGCTTTGGAACATCCCTATATTCATCAGATGTTCCTACGAAAGCATCTGCACATTCATATGCTGTTTTAGCGTCCTTTCGGAAAGAATAAAATAACATTCGATTAAGGATTTCAGGAAGATGCATTACCATTTCCATAGCTTCCGGCCATAGGTCTTCAATATCTACTATGTATTTAATTCCCTTTTTCTTTGCAAACCTCCCCACGGCTGCAGCCATATTGTTATCAGGGATAATGCAATAAATCAAATCATACTCCCTTTTTTCAAGAAGCCTAATAATATTCTTTACAGCAATTCTATGGCTAAAGAATCTCCTGATATCAACATTCTTTTTGTATCCTGGTTCATAAGCTAATTCAATATTAAATTTTGAATTCATCTTCGAAACAGCACTTACATCACGCTGCTTTTTCTCCCAATGCTGAAATGTACTTGTGATCAGATCAACTCTATAATATTGGCTTAACATATTTGCTAAAAATCGGAATCTTGAATATCCTTTTTCTCCATCAAGTGCAACTGACAAAGTAACTATTGCAATTTTTTTCATTTAATCTGTCTCCCGTCTGTATCGATACTCGTTCATCATCCTGCCTTCGGGAGTTACATATTTTCTAGCAATTTTAAATCCTCTCTTCTGATAAAAACGATTTGCTGTCTCGTTGTCAATCGTATCTGTTTCAAGACTTATATATTCGTATTCATTAAAATTAGTAACGGAAACCAGGTAATCTACAAGCTGACCGCCGATTCCTTTCCCCTGTGCATTTGAACACACTCCTATTGAAGCCAATTCCACATACCTCTCTGCTCTTCTAACTTCATCTGATTTCTTAAACGCACCTAATAGTCTTCTTATATACGACGGATGTTTAATGATAACGCTTAACGAACATAACGTAAACTTAACAAGATGATTCTTCTTTAATTCAGAATAGAATCCTGAATAATCCTTTGAATATGCCGCAAACCCCAATATCTGTCTGTTCTTTATACTCTCAGCAACAATTACACCCGAATTATCATCTTCTATGTATCCTTGATATAATGCAGTAAGAAAAGACTCTCCGAGCTGTGTAAGAAAGAAACCAGGAAATGCAACTATATGTAATCTGGCAATCATTCGCGCCTTGTCACTATCTTTGCCCAGTTCAAATATTCTTACATCGCTCATCTAATCATATTCCTTTCCTAAAATGGCACTTACAGTCCTGAAGATAGTCAATATTTCTCGAAAAATCGAAAATCTTTCAATAGAATTTAAGTTCCATTTCATCTTTTCTGGCAGCACTTGTTCTACATAGACCCGGTCCGCATCATACGCCGTATTCAACAGCTTATCCTCATCTTTATATCTAATACTTGCCTCCGAAGTTATTCCTGCAGGCATCAAAAGTGTCGCGTTATATTCAGGCTTATATTTCTCTACATATTTCACTGCCTCTGGACGCGTACCAACAAAAGACATATCACCGCTTATCACATCTATAAGCTGAGGGATTTCATCTATGCGAAGATTGCGAATCTTTCTTCCCATTTTAGTAATTCTGACGTCTCCGTTTACTGTAACTGACGCCCCAATCTTGTCAGCATTATTCACCATTGTCCGAAACTTATGAATCTTAAACTTTTTTCCATAAGCTGTCACTCGCTCCTGCCGATAGAATACCGGTCCTGATGAATCTAACTTAATCATGATTGCTATGACCAACATAGGAATTACAAGGATCACAAGCAAAACAACAGCCATAACCACATCAAAAATTCTTTTAAGTGTAATTGACAACTTTTTCTTTACAAGAATGTCATAATACATCCTCACTTCATCGCATTTCATAAATTCAGGAAGATTGTCCCATTTTCTAAATCTCATGATAACACCTTCCTAAATATATCTTCTAATTACTTTTTTGTAGTTGTGGATCACATACTCGACATCTTCATCTTTCAGAAGCGTATGGAGCGGCAATGTGATCAGATTCTTGTAGTAATCGTAAGCGTTCGGAAAATCCCTGATATCCCATCCCAATTCTTTATATGCCGTCATCATTGGAAGCGGTTTATAATGCACATTTGTATTCACACCATACTTTGCCAATTCTACAATGATTTCTCTTCTCATCTCATCACTTATCCCCGGAATCCTCGTCAGATACAGATGCCCGGAAGACATACTATTCTTCATATAATGAACAAGATGCATTACTCCAAGTTCATCACACATAGCATCATATTTACTAATGATTTCTTTTCTTCTCTCCAGAAGTTCTGGATAACGGTCTAACTGACACAGGCCTATAGCAGCCATAATGTCTGTCATGTTACACTTATACCAGGTTCCCTGGATATCATATTCCCATGACCCCAATTGATTCTTCGTTAATGCATCTTTGTTCTGTCCGTGCAGGCTGTATAACTGATACTGATGATAAATTTCTTCGTTATCGATTCCCGGAATATCTCTCCATGTAGAAGCCCCGCCTTCTGCAGTAGTAAAATTCTTTACAGCATGAAAAGAAAAATCTGTAAAATCTGCAAGTTCTCCAGCCCTCTTTCCATTTTTCATCGCTCCCAATGCATGGGAAGCATCAGAAAAGATTAAGACACGGCCTAATGCAGTCTGAATCCGTCTCCCCAAATCAGTATTGCCGCCCGGAATAAAGAGAGCCTTCTTCGCCTCTGCAATCTTATATAGCTTGTCATAATCTGCAATAATTCCACCCAGATCTACAGCCACAATAGCTTTCGTTCTGCTTGTTATCGCCTCTGCAACCTTGTCATAGTCCATCTCTGGCATATTGGTATCTTTAGAGCCGCCCTTTTGGATATCAACAAACTTTACAGAAGCTCCGCAATGAATCGCAGCCGAAGCAGATGCCGTATATGTATACGCAGGAACGATCACTTCATCCCCTTCGCCTATCCCGCAGATTCTAACGTTCAATTCTTCCGCCGCGGTAGCCGAATTTAGACAAACCACTTTTGAAGTATGGCAGAATTCCGCGAGCCTTTTTTCAAGTTCCTTCGTCCGCGGACCTGTTGTGATCCACCCTGATTTCATCGTTTCTGTAACTTTTTTGATTTCCTGTTCAGAAATATCAGGCGGGCTGAATGGAATGACTCTTTTTGCAATCTTATTTTTTTCAGCAGAAACCATAACTTTACTCCTTTTACTTCGTCAAATAGGTTATCATCATACCAATACATCATCACAGATAAACAAATTAACACACTATGGCTCCCAACACCCTCACTTTTCTATCCAATGCCAGATCCATCTCCTGCCTGATTAATTTCTCGTAAGATTCCCCTTGTCTCTCAATAAAGAGAATCCCTTCGTAATACTCCATCTTCTTAAGCGCTGCAGCGTGGAACACCACCTGTCTATAAGGCGAAAATGTAACATTCTCAATCTCTTCTACTAATTCTTCACATATCTCTATCACATCATTGCTTGCCGCAGTCCCCGCAAGCATAACTCTCTTTACTAATTTATCTGGATTTTTGCAAATTGCATTCTGAACATTAACCGCTGCAATCTTTATCTGTTCATTTCTCGGAATTTTCGCGCAAGGTCCTTCTTCCAGCCGGCAGATCCATCGATCTACAAATCCAAATACCTTCTTCCTTGCATCTCTTTTTCGGATTACTCCCAAAAGCGGTATGCCAAATTTGCGTTGAAAATTACTTATATCTTGCAATTTCCCACCCATAACATAGCTCAGACAAAAGATCAGACACATAATACACACTCCGCCAACCATTCCAACGACAGCAAATGTAACCGCCGATGTAACTGGATCTTCCAATACAATTTGCTCATTCTCCGCTTCTGCCTCTTTTTCTGTCTTATCTTCAACTGATTCCAGCACACTCTCCCGTGCCTGTTGTTCTCTCTTAAATTGGTTATCTGTAATCGTTGCCTGATATTTATAGACACCTGCCACAATCGCCAGAAATATCATACATACAACAATCCATCTCCACCGCTTCAAGCAATAAAGCATCAGATCGATCAGATTAATTTCATTAACTTCCTGATACCCTTCCATCAATAAATATCTCCTCTCACACTCAACTCTCCTTCACCAATTCATTTCCCAGGTATATCAGCATCTACATCCTTACACCGCTTCCTTATATTCCTTAACTCTTCCCAAACCTTCCAAGACACCTCCGGCATACTGACTTTTCCGCAGTTCCCAATCGATCCCGATCTCCGTAAGCCTTAGCACCTGGTCTTCCCTCAGCGTTTTCCCTTTCCGCTTCCCTGCATATATCTGCTTCTGCTCATTCACCCATTTTGCAAGCCACACGCCTTCCGCCCGATATTTCGAGGGAATATTCAAGTTTCCATGCGCCTCATAATACTCCTGCGCAAGCCGATACCGCACTTCCCATGGATCCGGCTTCACCCAGATCATTCCAAGCTTATCCAACCGCTGCTGCTGTTCCTTAGAATGCTTCTCCTTCCCCTTTTCCCGCCTGTCCGCTATCCAGCTTCCAAGCTTATACCCGGACGGACTTACATAGGATACCGGCACATTCAGATTCCCGTACGCTTCATAATAAGCTGCCGCCTCCGCATAGCCCTTCTCCCATAATTGCTCCGGCTTCGTCTTCCAGACCATACCGATACCGTCAAGCCGTGCAATCTGTTCTTGTGTGAGCTTCGCCCCAGTAGTTTTTCCCTTCCGAAGCAACCGCTGCCTGCGGATCCATCCGCCGATCTTAAGTCCCTTCGGAGAACAGTAAGCATTGGGAACATCCAGATTCCCGTGCGTCCGGTAGTATTGCAGACATTCCGCGAAGTTCTCTTCCCACAGATAATCCGGCACATCCCAGATCATCCCTATCCCGTTCAGCGCCCGGATCCTTTTTTCCGTCAGATATGCCTTCTGGATTCCGCTCTTGCGGTAAGTCCGAAGCTGACAGATCCATGCGCCAAGCCGAATCCCTGATTCCGTCACATCATTGACATTGGTATTCAAGTCTCCGTGTTCTTCATAATAATTCCGCGCTTCCGCAAAATAACGTTCCCAGGAAAGATCTCTGTAACTTCCCCACACCATTCCGATCTGATCCAGCTTCCGAATCCGATCGGCGCCAAGCACGCCGTATTTTTCCCCGGCGCGCACCTTCCTCTGTGTCAGCAGCCATCGTCCAAGGCCGTAGCCCTCCTCCGTCTGATAACGAACCGGCACTTGCAGATTCTTATGTTTTTGGTAATACTTTTTTGCATACTGATACATCAGATCCCAATTCGCAGTCAGTGTATCTTCTAGTTTCTCAAATAACGCAATGCAATCCTGCACCTCGCCGATCACTTCAAAATGTTCGTTTACAATCTCCTCTTCTCTATTTAGAAAATGATAATACGATGCGGCAATCTGCATCTCCTCCTCGATCGTCCCAATACTATATAGATTCTCTATATTCAATACGATATCGAAGATCACTGCGTCCTGCTTCTTACTTGCCGACAATGCCCGCCCAATCTGTTGTTTGTAAATGATGGGCGACACTGTCGGCCGGAGCAGGATCACACCGTCAATATCCTCTACATGGACCCCCTCGTTGAGCATGTCAATGCAGTACAGTAATTTCAGATGCTCACTAGCATCCGCCTTAAAATCAGCAAATGCCTGGTTCGTCATCGGATCATCAGAATAAGCCGTATAAATATGCGGATCCGAATCCATTTGCCCAAACCATTCGGGCGCCTTCTCTACCATCTCTGTCATATGTTCATAATTGGCACAGAATACAATATATTTCCCTGTCTGGTTTTTCATATGCTTATGGAACATCTTATCCAGCCCATCCGCTTTCTCCAGCGCGCGGCGCAGCATCTCCAACTGCTTCTCTCCCTCATCCCGGACAGCCTTATTCTTCGCTGTCTGTACCCGCTTTTGATATTTCTCCAGATTCTTCTGATAAGCGTAAACTGACAGCACATATTTGGGCGGATTGAGGATACCAAGGACGATCGCCTCCCCAAGAGTCATCTCGGAGGCCACATTTCCGTCAAATAATTCATCCGACATATCCCGTTGGTTGTCCAGATAACGGATTGCCGTTGCAGATAATCCCAATACCCGCGCGCCGGGATACATATCCAGCACTCTTCGTACTCCCTGCCCCCAGACCTTTGCACCGCATCGGTGAAACTCATCCAGCACAATATAGTCAGGTTTAATCTTTTGTAATTCTGATTCCGTCATCGATATCAGCTTTGCATATGTGTAAAATCTAACATTATCCAGACCTTTCACGCCATTTCCCGTTGAACAGTACGGCTCTTTCACATTATCTGCTGACACCTGACTGCCCGCCGCCAAATTCTCCACCTGCGTCCGAAATATATATTCTGACGGCGACAGCCAACATACTGTTTTATCCTGGAAGTCCTGGCATAGCTTGAATCCGATAAATGACTTTCCCGTTCCTGTAGGATGGATGATCGCTGCCTTTCCTGTCTCCTCTAACATTCTCAGAACTTTTTGATAGGCTATTCGGTTGTGTTCAAATAATGTTATATCCATGCCCTTCGCTCCTTTAAAAACATAAGTTATGTATTATAACTAATATTTCTATAGCTACAGGACATTATACTACAACTATATAAATATTACAACCAGAAAATATATTCCTACTTTTTCCATCTTTACCTCTCGAAAACAAGTATCTAAGCGGATCCGACCCCCGAACCGCATTCAGCAATCAACTGCATCGCATATTGAAATCCGAGAATAAATCCGCTCTCCTCAGCCAGCAATGTAATTTCATAATATTGATCCCGATATCTCTCATACTCTGTGATATTCATCTCCTTTCTCTCCTTCTCCAGCAATGTTTCAATCTGTTTTTCCAATCTTTCTCTCTGGAACTTCATCTCATCCGAATTCTGTACAATGTTTTTGTAGATTTCTCGTATCTTATCCTTCATTCTTTCTTCTCCTCCTTTCTTTGTCTGAACCTGCCAAAAGCCGCAGCTCCTGCAGAATCTCTATTACATCTTATTTTCTATATCTCAAAACTTCAACCTATCTCGTTCCTGTATCCGCCAATCCAGAAACGCTGTATAACTAATCTATTTATAGCTACAGATTATTATACTGAAACTATAATAATATTATAATCAAGAATAATTCTCTTTTTTGAAAGGTGGGCAGGAAGCATGAAAGATATCGATTTTGAAAAAATTGGCAAAAAACTCAGAGAAACCCGCATATCTAAGGGACTCACCCAGGAATATATAGCTGAAAAAGCCGATGTGAATACCAGTCATATCAGCAATATTGAGAATAACCGCGTGAAGATTTCTCTCCAGACCCTGGTTAATGTATGCAACACCATGGATGTGACCGTAGATTATATCCTAGCCGATGAATACTCAAAAGCTTCCCAGGCTCCAGATGCACTGGATCATGAACTTCTTCACCAGCTGCATTCCTGCTCTCCCAATACCAAAGAATGTGTTTTGGACATTATCAAGGCCCTGCAGAAACACTCGTAGAACATAAAAGGCTCTCTTCCTTACCCTCCGCGTAATTCCTCAGGTCTATATCCAGCGTATTGTCTATTATATTAAGAATATTATGCAATATTTTAGCTGCAAAGTTGCAAAACATAAGGAAAACATTTATGATAAGAAAGACAATATACCGCTGGTTGAACAAAAAACACAGCGGATGACGTTGGTAAAACAGAATCAAAAAAAGGAGTCGGTACTATGAAACACTTACAGATTGACCAGGATATGAAGACTCTCTGGCCCGCAACAAGGGTCGGCTGCTTCCAGTACAAGGTTCAGGTAGAAAAGAAGAACGAAGAGTTGTGGAAATTTCTCAAGAAAGACATTTTCAAAAAAGCTAAGGATGCAATTTTTGACTACGGTATCAATGAGATTCCCAATATCAGAGAATCCCGTCAGGCATACAAGGCGTTTGGAAAAGACCCCAGCCGTTACCGCGTTTCCTCCGAAGCGCTGATACGCAGGATTGGTCAGGGGAAAGGACTTTACGAGGTAAATACGGTAGTTGACGTCAATAACCTGATATCCATTCAGTCCGGGTTCTCAGTCGGATCTTATGACGCCGGCAAAATCGGGGAAGAACTGGTTTTCCGCGTGGGCAGGGACAGTGAGACTTATAAGGGGATCGGAAAGGATGAGATCAAGATCGACGGGCTTCCTGTGCTGGCGGACGACAAAGGGGCAATCGGAAGCTCCACCAGCGACTCTGAACGCGCCATGATCACGGCAGATGCAGCCGAAGTCTTAACGCTTATCTATTCCTTCTCAGAGAATCAGGATTTGGAGCGGGCAATGGAATACGGGAAGGAATATCTTGAAAAATACGCCGGTGCAAAAGATATCCAGTGCTGGATCGTATGAATATAGACTAATAGTCTTCTTGTTGTCAATCGGCGTAGCGCCCACTACGCCTCATTCCTCCGCCTTGCATATGAAAAATCATTCTGCGTTATATGGCTAGGAACTTATTTTTCGGTGTACTAGCTATATTCTGCATCCAGTAATCTTCTCCATTAAATCATGACAGCAAAAAACACTGCCAGATTCTCTCCGACAGCGTTTCTAATAACTGGTAACTATATATCAAATATTTTTCTCGCGCTTTCTACTTCCTCCACACTGCAGCCGACTTTCTCTGCAATCCTCTCATTTGTAAGGTCAGAACATTCTCTTACTACACGGAAAATCTTTCCGGATAAAATTAATCCTTCTTTTCTTCCTTCTTCCAATAATAATTCCGCAACCTGCGTCATACGTACAACCTCCTTAATATATTTTGCTGTTTCAGAATCAATAATTTTATCAGCAAACACCAAAATCCCAGATAATACAAATGTCTTCTCCTCTTTATCCACAATCTTCTTTGCCAATTCAACTGCTTCTTTTACCGCCTGCTTTTTCTTCTCTTTCCCTTTATATGTCAAAGGTAAAATAATCAGTTTCATCAGTTCATCATCTGATAATGGCAGGCGATGCTCTAATTTCTCCCTGATTTCTTCCTGTACAGTTTCAGAATCTATTTTACTGAGAAATGCCTGCTCCATCTTTAAAGAGAGACAACCTGCCGAAAATTCTTCAGGCGCTTTCTCTACATCCGCCGTATATATGACGATCATACAAAAGGAACAGATTATCGATCCTCATTTCATTTACCTGAATCTGCGGAAGGTTTGTTGGCAAAATCTGTTTGATCTTTGGCACATCAATCCCATAGACCTTCAAAGATTTTTCTTTAAAGTTCTCTGCTAAGATCTTAGACAGCACATCCTTATTATGATATGTAATCTCTCTTTTATTGTTGCTCATATACCTTTTAATATCCTTCCCTTCTTTATTTTCTTTTCGGGATGCTTCTCTTTCTTTTATACTATCATACATCCATGGGGGATTCAATTGCATTTCTTCAAGATCTCTTGCGTTTTATCCGGATTAATATTGACGGCCTTAACCTTCATATTATAACATTCCGATTAGGGTTTCCAGTATATTCAGGCACATCTCTGCCTCCCCTGCTTCTTGAATTTCCGGCTCCTGCATTTTAAATACTCTTTCGTTGCCATATAATTACCGATTACGACTACCGGCTCTTCACATTCACCATGAAAAAAGGGCCTCCGGTTACCCGGAAACCCTTTCTCTGCCTTAATTAGTCCTGTGGAATGATTTCTTTTTTGTTGTATGATCCACAAGCCTTGCAAACTCTGTGAGGCATCATTAATTCGCCGCATCTGCTGCACTTAACCAAATTTGGTGCGCTCATCTTCCAGTTTGCTCTTCTTTTGTCTCTTCTTGCTTTAGAAGATTTATTCTTTGGACAAATTGACATAGGTTACACCTCCTTAAAATTCTTAAACACATCGCGGATAACTGACATTCTCGGGTCAAGCCCCGTGTCTTCACAGTCACAGGCTCCTTCATTAAGATTCTGACCACACACATTGCAAATTCCTTTACAGTCTTCGCTACACAGAATTTTCGTCGGCCACCCTACTAATAACTCGTTGTAGATCAACTGTTCTACGTCAAAGCTATATCCGTCAATATAATTTGCTTCGTCTAACTCTTCTGACTCATCAGCACCGTCCGGATCGACGCTCACCTTCTTCTGGAATTCAAGCGGAATCTCCACCTGAACCTCTGTAAGGCAGCGGTCGCACGGAATCACCGCTGTAACCTCGCCCCTGCCGGTAATCTTAAGCTTCTTGTCACCCGCATATTCAATGCAAAGTGTCAGAAAAGACTTCCGTACAAGTTCAAAGCTCCCTGTCTCACACCGGAATACATCCATCTCGACAGGAACGGCGCATTCTATTGTCTCATGCTGTTCAGACAGAACATTGGATAGGTTTAATATCATAATAAACTCCTATTCACACCTAGACTATTATACCATGTAGAATGAATTTGTCAACACTATCTTCTAAACTAATGCAACTGTTTCGCGCGCGATTGCCAACTCTTCGTTGGTCGGAATAACCATAACCGTTACTTTAGAATCCGGTGTAGAGATCGTGATCTCCTCGCCGCGTTTCTTATTGGCATCTTCATTGATCTCGATTCCGAGATATCCAAGATATTTTGCTACATTGGTGCGAACCGTACCTGAATTCTCGCCGATTCCTGCGGTAAATGCGATCACATCCACACCGTTCATAGCAGCCGCATAACTTCCCACATACTTGGCAACGCGGTAGCAGAATACCTCCAGCGCGATTCTTGCTTCATTGTTGCCGGAATTAGCCCCGTCCTCCAAATCACGGAAGTCACTGGACAGATTATTGGAAAGTCCGAATACTCCTGACTTCTTATTCAGCATGTTCATCAGACCCGCAATGTCCAATCCTTCCTTCTTGGAAATGAACTCTAAGATCGCCGGATCAATATCGCCGGATCGTGTTCCCATTACAAGACCTTCCAAAGGAGTAAGACCCATGGATGTATCTACGGATTTGCCGTTCTCTACTGCGCAAATGCTGGCGCCGTTGCCAAGGTGACATACGATCGTCTTCAACTGGTCATACGGTTTCCCTGCCAACTCTGCCGCTCTCTTTGATACGAAGCTGTGGCTTGTACCGTGGAAGCCGTATCTTCTTACTTTGTATTTGTCATAGTATTCGTATGGAAGGCCGTACATATACGCCTTATCCGGCATTGTCTGATGGAAAGCCGTATCAAATACCGCTACCATCGGCGTGCCCGGCATTAACTTCTCACATGCATTGATACCGATCAGGTTCGCCGGGTTGTGAAGCGGTGCAAGATCATTACACTCTTCGATCGTTGCCTTCACCTCATCTGTGATCACTACAGATTTAGCAAATTTCTCACCGCCGTGTACCACACGGTGGCCGACTGCGCCGATCTCGCTTAAGCTCTTCACTACGCCTGTGTCAGCGTCAGTCAGAGCGTCGATCACGAACTGGATCGCCTCTGTGTGCGTCGGCATAGCCTTGTCGGACTTAACCTTTTCGCCGCCTTCCGGCTGATAAGTAAGACTTCCGTCAATTCCGATCCTCTCGCAGAGTCCCTTTGCAAGAACCTGCTCTGACTCAGAATTGATCAATTGAAATTTTAAAGATGAACTTCCACAGTTAATAACTAATACATTCATGATATTTTTCCTCTCTTCTCTGTACTATAACTAAATTCATATATTGTTTAGCTCATGCACTGTACTGCTGTAATTGCAACTACGCCCTCGATATCCTGTGCGCTGCATCCGCGGGACAGGTCGTTGACCGGCGCTGCGATACCTTGTGTGAGCGGGCCGTATGCTTCTGCTTTCGCAAGTCTCTGAACCAGCTTGTAGCCGATATTCCCTGCGTCTAAGTCCGGGAATACCAGTACGTTGGCCTTGCCTGCTACCGGGCTTCCCGGCGCCTTGGATGCTCCGATCTCCGGTACGATCGCTGCGTCTAATTGGAATTCTCCGTCAAGCATCAGACCTTCCGGCGCATTCTCCTTCGCGATACGGGTTGCCTCTACTACCTTATCCACATCCACGTGCTTCGCACTTCCCTTGGTAGAATGTGAAAGCATGGCAACAACCGGCTCCTTGCCTGTCAGAGTTCTGAAGGACTCTGCAGAAGAAAGCGCGATCGCCGCTAACTTCTCCGGGTCTGGATTCTGCTCAAGACCGGAATCCGCGAAGATAAATGTTCCGTCTGCACCCATGTCGCAGTCCGGTACTACCATTACGAAGAAAGCTGATACCAGCTTGGTTCCCGGCTTCGTCTTTAGGATCTGCAGACACGGCCTTAAAGTATCTGCCGTAGAATGGCATGCACCGCTTACCATACCGTCGGCATCCTTCATCTTAACCATCATCACGCCATAGTACAAATAATTCGTCAGAAGCAGCTCTCTTGCCTGCTCTTCTGTCATTCCCTTTTTCTGTCTTAACTCTACAAGCTTGGCGACATAAGCGTCAGTCTTCTCATACGTCGCCGGATCAACGATCTGAGCGCCGCTGATGTCAAAGGCCCCCTTGTTCTTCGCAATCTCTTCCTCGCTTCCAACCAGGATCAGATTGGCGGTTCCTTCCTTAAGAACTGCCTCTGCCGCCTCATAAGTCCTGATATCTTCTGTCTCAGGCAATACGATCGTCTTCTTGTTAGTCTTGGCTTTTGCTTTGATTTCATCTATAAATCCCATGATTAATAGACTCCTTTCCATATATTCTCAATATTTGTATTATAATACAAAGAGCCCCCGCGGACAAGGTCTCTTCTGAGAAACTTATGTGTATTTTTTCATACAATGGCGCGTAATGCACGTACATAAATCCACCCGCCAGAAACCGTATATGCCCGCGTAAGAACTGCTCACAGCGCAAACACCGCGCTCACGATCGCAAAATACACGCTGATGGTACTGATGTCCACCAACGTAGAGATCAGAGGCGTCGCCATGATCGCCGGGTCAAGCCCCGCTTTCTCCGCCGCAAGCGGCAGCGTACATCCGACCACCTTCGCAATAATGATCGTACATGCCATGGTCCCCCCGATGGTAAATGCCATCATAAGATTCCCCTGTCCCATCAGCATGATACGGATCCCATTGACTACCGACAAGATCACGCTGATGCACACCGCGATCCGCACCTCTTTCCAGATGACCTTCAGCACATCCTTGAATTCGATCTCTCCAACCGCAAGCCCGCGGATCACCAGCGTCGAGCTCTGCGAGCCGCAGTTCCCCCCGGTTCCCGTCAGCATCGGAATGAATCCGGCAAGCTGCGGCATGACGGCAAGCGCGCTCTCATAGCTGTTCATGATCATCTGCGTCACCGTAGCCGAGAGCATCAGGAACATCAGCCACGGAATACGGCTCTTCACATGTTCCAATACCGTTGTCCCAAAATACGACTCCTCGCTTGGATGGACACCGGCCATGATACTGATATCCTCCGTCGTCTCTTCCTGCAGGACCAGCATGGCATCGTCAACCGTCACGATCCCCACCATACACATCTCATGATCCACGATCGGCAGCGCGATCAGGCCGTACTTGGTAATCGTCCTCGCCGCGTCCTCCTGATCGTCCGTCGTCTGGGCATAGAGCATATTCGTATCCATGATCTCTTCGATCAGCTTCGATTCGCTGGTCGTCAAGAGCTCCTTTACATCCACCACTCCGATCAGCTTCTTCTTCTCGGTCACATAGCAGGTATAGATCGTCTCCCGGTTAAGCCCCACCTGACGGATCCTAAGTATCGCATCTGCGACCGTCATCTCCTTGCGGAGCGCGATGTAATCCACATTCATCACGCTTCCGGCGCTGTCCTCCGGGTACTGGAGCAATTGATTGATCTGTCTCCTCTTCTCCTCATCCGTAGCCATCAGAAGCCTGTCCACCACATTGGCCGGCATCTCCTCCAATACGTCCACCGTATCGTCCAGATACATCTCCTCCATGACCTCTTCAAGCTCTGAGTCCGTCAGCGAATTGATCAGCTGCTCGCGCATATCGCTGTTCATATAAGCAAATGTCTCTGCCGCTTCTTCCTTCGCCAGAAGCCGGAATACCATCACCGTCTGCTTCTGGTTGAAATTCTCCAGGATCTCGGCCAGGTCCACCGGATACATATTATTTTCCAGTTCCTCTTTTAATTCCTTATACTGACGTCCCTCAAGCATCCGCAGTATACGTTCTTCCGTCAGCTCTTCTTTCCATTCCTCTTTCCATTCTTCTCTCATCATGTATCCCTCCTCCCCGGCATATTTTGCAGTTGACCGTCCGGCCAACATACATTTGCATACACAACTTTAATATAGTATAATCAATTTCAGAAAGATATACAAGGAGATTCTCATGAAAATAGTTGGACTGATCACAGAATACAACCCGTTCCACAACGGACATTTATACCATATCGAGAGGGCAAAATCGATTACAGGAGCCGATACCGCCATCGTCGTCATGAGCGGCAACTATGTACAGCGCGGCGCGCCGGCCATTATGCCGAAGCATCTGCGGGCAGAGGTCGCTCTTAAGGCCGGGGTCGGCCTCATCCTGGAGCTTCCGGTCTGCTATGCCGTTGGAAGCGCAGAATTCTTCGCGGCCGGAGCCGTCTCCCTCTTTGAACAGCTTGGGTGCATAGATTCCATCTGTTTTGGAAGCGAGTGCGGCGATTATGAACTTCTTTCGCGGATCGCCCATATCCTTGCCGATGAACCGGACGAATTCAGGCTCCGTCTTCAGGACGCCCTGAAGACGGGCATGTCCTTCCCGCGCGCAAGGCAGACTGCCTTAAGAGAATACCTGAAGGACGATTCGCTGGATCTGGTTCTCGAGAAACCCAACAACATCTTGGGGATCGAATACCTCAAGGCGCTCTATCAGCGGCAAAGCCCCATCAAGTCCTACACCATCAAGCGTATCGTCTCAGGATATCATGACACCCGGCTTTCCGGCTCTTACAGCTCTGCGTCCGCCATCCGAAGACTCCTTGACTATGCCAGCCAGTCCATCCTCGTTGAGAAAGACGGCATGTTCGATGAGCCTGTCCTGTCTGAAGTCCTGACACGCTTAGAAGGCCAGGTACCGCTCTCCTGCATCCGGACGCTGGAAGAGACCCATCGGACCCGTTATCCCATCTATGCCAATGATTTCTCACTGCTGTTAAAATACCGTCTCCTGCGGGAGACCAGGGAGACGCTGACTGAATACCAGGATATCACGGAAGACCTCGCCAACCGCATAATGAACCATGCCAATGATTTTATATCCTTCGACCAGTTCTGCGATCTTCTGAAGACCAGAGATATGACCTATACACGCATCAGCAGAAGTCTCTTCCATATCCTGCTGAATATCAGGAAATCTGACATACAGACCTATCAGGAACAGGGGTACTGCCAATATGCCCGCATCCTTGGTTTCCGCCGTGATGCCAAAAGGCTTCTCTCTATCCTGAAGCACAGCTCTAAGGTCCCTCTGATTTCGAAGCTGACACAGACAGGCGGCCTGACTTCTGCCGGCCTTGCCATGCAGCAAAATGACATCTTCGCGTCAAACCTGTATGAAAGCATCATTACCGACAAGTACAAGATGCCCTTTATCAATGAATACCAGCATCAGATCCTCCGGATCTGATGCTGGTACAAACATATACTAATATTCTGCTTTCTTGATACAGGCAACAGCCTTCGAGCCTGCCCCTATATGGCAGGATACGCTGAGAGACAATCGATCCATATGGACATCATATCCAGGGAACCTTGCCTCGATCTCACCTTTCCACTCCTTCGCCTCTTCCTCGGAGCAGGTATAAGCCGCATGGATATACATCTCTTTCCCTGCAAACCGCCCTGTCAGGTCCTTCTGCGCAGCATCTAACATTGCCTTTTTCGCCGCTTTCCAGCCGCGCACCTTGGCATAAGAGTCAAGCTTCTCTCCCTGGATCTGCAGCACCGGCTTCAGATTCAGCACCGTACCGATCGCCGCCGCTGCCGGCGTGACCCTGCCGCCCTTTTTTAAGTATTTCAGAGTATCAACGGTAATATAGATACTGGCTTCCAGCTTCTCACGCATCAGCACGTCGTCGATCTCCTGGGCGCTCATCCCCTTTTCTGCCATCTCAAGGGCGTCCAGCACAGACTGTCTCTGAGAGATGGAGATTCTCTGATTATCGATCACATGGACTCTTCCGTCATAATCCTTCGCCAGGCCGATCGCAGTCTCACAGGAACTGCTTAAACCGCTTGACATCGGGATATAGATGATCTCATCGTATTCCTTCAAGATCTCATCCCACAGATCGATCACGTCCCCGGGCGACGGCTGAGAGGTGGATATGTCAGCATCCTCCGCAAGCCTCCGATAGAATTCCTCCTGTGTCAGTGTAATATCTTCAAAAAACAGCTCTCCATTGATATAGAACGGCATCGGCAGTACCCGGATGCCAAGTTCCTTTGCCTCCTTCTGCGTGATCCCGCTGTTACTGTCTGTCACAATCGCTACTCTTCCCATCCTTATACCTCTCTAATTCTTGAAACTGTGAATCGGAGCCGGAATCCTTCCCTGCCGGTTCACGAACTTACTGCAGTCAAATTCATTGACCGGAATGATGGGCGCATACCCTAGCAGCCCGCCGAACTGTGCGGTATCTCCCACATCTTTCCCGATAACCGGGATCAGGCGTACGGCCGTCGTCTTCTGGTTGACCATACCGATCGCCATCTCATCTGCAATGATGCCCGATATGGTCGCCGCACTCGTCTTTCCCGGAACCGCGATCATATCAAGCCCCACGGAACATACGCAGGTCATTGCTTCTAATTTCTCCAGGGTAAGGGCTCCAAGCTTCACCGCATCGATCATCCCCTGATCCTCGCTCACAGGGATAAATGCGCCGCTCAATCCCCCCACATAGGAAGAAGCCATAACCCCGCCCTTCTTCACCTGATCGTTCAGCATGGCGAGCGCCGCGGTTGTCCCCGGCGCGCCCACTCTCTCAAGACCGATCTCTTCCAGGATCTCAGCCACACTGTCCCCCACTGACGGCGTCGGAGCCAGCGACAGATCCACGATCCCAAACGGAATCCCAAGCCTCTTAGATGCCTCGCCTGCTACAAGCTGACCTACCCTGGTCACCTTGAACGCAGTCTTCTTGATAGTCTCACACAGCTTCTCAAAATTCCTGCCCCGCATCTTCTCAATAGCATGCTTGACCACGCCCGGACCGCTGACTCCCACATTGATGACTGCGTCCCCTTCCGTGACTCCAAGAAACGCTCCCGCCATGAACGGATTATCATCCGGCGCATTGCAGAATACCACCAGTTTGGCACATCCCAGCGAATCATTCTCCTTCGTTGCTTCTGCCGTCGCTTTGACGATCTCTCCGCACAGACGCACCGCATCCATGTTGATTCCAGTCCTGGTAGACCCTACATTGACGGAACTGCAGACACGTTCCGTAGATGCCAGCGCCTCCGGAATGGAGCGGATCAGATCCTCATCGCTCTTGGTCATGTATTTGGAAACCAGCGCGGAATACCCGCCGATAAAATTCACACCGACATTCCCGGCCGCCGCATCCAGCGTCTTAGCTACCGTCACATAATCTTCGGAACATCTGCACGCCGACCCACCGATCAGGGAAACAGGAGTGATCGAGATCCTCTTGTTCACGATCGGTATACCGAATTCCTTCTCGATCGCCTCCCCGGTTGAAACAAGGTCGCGCGCAACCGTCGTAATCTTCTTATATATCTTCTCATTGAGCCGCTCCAGATCTGAGTCAATACAGTCTAACAGACTGATTCCCAGCGTGATCGTCCTGACATCCAGGTTCTCTTGCTCGATCATCTGATTCGTCTCATATACTTCATATCTGTTAATCATATCCTACCGTCCCGGCAGACAGTCCGCCAGCCTTTCTTATCATATCAGCATCTACAGTCTGTGCATTTTCTCGAAGATCTCTTCTCTCTGACAATGGATCGACACTCCGATCGTCCTGCCAAGCTCCTCCAGCTCCTTCGCCACATCCTGTATCTCCTTGTCCGTATTTGTAACATCCACGATCGCCATCATATTAAAATATCCGTCCACGATCGTCTGGGAAATGTCCAATATATTGATATTCGCTTCTGCCAGATACATACAAGTCTTCGCTATGATCCCTACTCTGTCTTTGCCCACAACCGTGATAACACATTTCTTCATCTTCGTCCTCCCTGATTCGCCTTCCGCCTAAAGTGTAATAACCTCAGATACTGTATCTCTCTTTGCCACCATCATAGGGATGTCCTCTCCCCTGTACGGATTATCACCGAAGCTTACCTCCAGTTTTACCGTCTCATATGCCAGCTCCGCATAATTATTCTCCTTGCTCAGATGTCCCAGAACCACATACTGAAGCTCATCGTGCAAGATATCACACAGAAGCCTTCCCGACAACTCATTAGACAGATGTCCCTGATCTCCCATCACTCTTCTCTTAAGAGGATAAGGATAGGGGCCTACCTCCAACATATGTATATCATGGTTCGCTTCTAAGACCACGGCATTCAGTTTCTTCAGATGCTCCACCGTATATTCATCATATTTGCCAAGGTCTGTCGCCACCGCGACAGATTTGTCCTGATTCTCGATCCGGTATCCCGAAGGCTCCCTTGCGTCATGGGAGATTGCAAAAGGACAGATCTTCATGCCTCCCAGTGTGAATTTCTCATCCACCCTTATCTCATGCAGGATCCCTTCCGGAAGCTTCCCCAGAGAATGACAGCAACGGATTCCCTCGATCGTGCCCTTCGTCCCATAGATGGGAATCTTATATTTCCTGCTGAATACACCAAGTCCCTGTATATGGTCGATATGTTCGTGTGTGACCAGGATTCCCTCAATCTCGTCCCCCTTGATCCCCAGTGTATGTAAGCCTTCTTCCACTCTCTTCTTGCTGATTCCCGTATCCACCAGAAGATGCGTCCTGTCATCCCCCACGTAGATACAGTTGCCGCTGCTCCCACTGGCAATGCTGCATAACCTCATAATCTCATTCTGTCCTTCCTGTTAATCTTCCGCCATATTATCAGATCGTCCATCCTACAGATCTGCCACAATATCGTCAAGCTGTATCTGCGTCTCTTCAAATGTATTGCTGTTATCGATCACCCTGTCGCAATGCTTCATGAACATGGACTTTGGCAGCTGCGCCGCAATAATGTCATCTACCTTCTTCGCATCGTATCCACGCGTATAGATCAGCCGCTTCCTGCGGATAGAAGCCTCCACATAGACATACCATATCTCATCGCACATCTTATCGTAATGTGTCTCTATCAGGAGTGCAGATTCTATGATAAACAGATTCGTATTCTTCCGCTCTTCCTTTGCAATCTTCCTTAAGATCTCTTCCTCCACCGCAGGATGAACGATAGCGTTAAGCTCGCTGCGCCGGGCATCGTCCGAAAACACGATGCCGGCCAGCTTATCTCTGTCCAATTCACCCTTGTCGTCCAGGATCTCCGTTCCAAAACATTCTACGATCGCATCAAAACATTTCGTCCCCTTCTTCTGGAGTTTCTTTCCTACCGCATCCGCCTGGCAGATCGTCGCACCATACTTGTTATTCAGATATTCCAATATCTGTGTCTTCCCTGCTCCTACTCCGCCAGTAATTCCTATAATCTTCATGACCTTACACCTCTTACTTTGCTTCGTACCAGTTCTCTCCTGTGTGCATATCCACTTCCAACGGTACATCTAACGAAACAGCCTGTTCCATCTCTTCTCTCAGGATATTCTTTATCTCGTCAAGTTCCGGCTTATACGCCTCTATCAACAGCTCGTCATGAACCTGAAGGACAAGCCTTGATCTCATCTGCCTCTCTCTAAGCCGTCTCTGTACACCTATCATCGCGATCTTGATGATGTCCGCCGCCGTTCCCTGGATCGGAGCATTCATCGCCACCCTCTCGCCGAAAGACCGCTGCATGAAATTGCTCGACTTAAGCTCCGGAACCGGACGTCGCCTTCCGAAAAGCGTCACCACATATCCCATCTTCTTCGCATGCTTCACCGTATCATCCAGAAAGCTTTTGATCCCCGGATAGGTCTTAAAATAATCTTCTATATACTGTGCCGCCTCTTTCTTCGTGATACTTAGATCCTGGCTCAGCCCAAAAGAGCTGATTCCATACACGATCCCAAAGTTCACCGCCTTCGCATTGCGCCGCTGCTGAGACGTCACCTCCTCAAAAGGCACATGGAAGACCTGGGATGCCGTGATCCTGTGAATATCCTCCTGTTCCCTGTACGCCTCGATCAGATTAGGATCGCCGGAACAGTGCGCCAATACCCTAAGCTCGATCTGCGAATAGTCCGCGTCCACGAATACATATCCGTCCTCCGGTATAAACACCTTGCGGATCAGCCTTCCAAGCTCCATCCGCACCGGAATATTCTGAAGATTCGGCTCTGTACTGCTGAGCCGCCCGGTCGCCGTGATCGTCTGATGAAACTTACTGCGGATCCTTCCATCTTCGCAGATGTAATTGGCAAGACCGTCCGCGTAGGTGGATTTTAATTTTGAATACTGCCTGTATTCTAATATCTTCTCAATCACCGGATAATCCGGCGCCAGCTTCTCCAATACATCCGCCGCCGTTGAGTATCCCGTCTTCGTCTTCTTCCCGCCGGGGATCTTCATATGCTCAAACAGCACGGCTCCAAGCTGCTTGGGCGAATTGATGTTGAAGGTCTCCCCGGCATCCTCATAGATCTCCTTCTCCAGTTCCGTTATCTTACTGCCAAGCTGGCTGCCGTAGAACTTAAGCGCCTCGGCCTCGACTTTCACTCCGTTCTGCTCCATCGCATACAGCGTAAATACCAGCGGCATCTCTATCTCGGTGAACAGTCTGTCCATCTGACATTGTTTAAGCTTCTCCCACAGCATGGCCGAACCTGCATATGCCGTATATGCTTCGTAGCATACCTTTACGGATTCCGCCGCCTTGTCATCTATGATCAGCTTCAGCTGCTCTCTTGCCACATCCTCATAAGTATAATTATTCTTCAGCGGATTCAGCAGATACGCCGCAACCGTCGCATCAAAACAATTCTTCGCATCCTCTATCGCAAGATATCTTAACGCGGACTTAATATCAAACATCACGAACCGATCCGTCTTACCTGCCGCTTCTGAAAGCTTCTTACCAAGCCATTCCTGCGTGATTCCATTTCCCATGCGGATACAATAGACGTCCTCATCGGAATAACACAGACCGATTCCCCCCACCTCTGCCTGACCGGCAAAAAGCGGCAGCACTTCCTGCATATTCTGGAAGAAGCAGGCGCCGATACACTCTGCCTTCCCTGCCGCCTCAAACACTTCCTCCGCTGCCGCCAGATCCGTGATCTCCCGGAATCTCTCCTCTATCTTGCTTACCGGCGTCTTCACATCGAACCGGGACAGAAGATTCTTAAACTGCAATCTCTGAAAATATTCATAGGCTTCTTCTGTATATAGATTGCCAAGCCTCGCCTCCTCAAGCTCATACGGGAAATCTGCGTTCACATGGATGGTAGCAAGCTCCTTGCTCATAACAGCCATATCCCAGTGCTCTGCCAGCGCTTTGGACGCCCTTGGCGGCTTCAGCTCTTCCACATGCTCATGGGCATTCTCAATGGAGTGGTATTCCACTATGATCTTCGTCGCAGTCTTCTCCCCGATACTTGGAACACCCGGAATATTGTCAGACGCATCACCCATCAGCGCTTTCACATCAATAAACTCCTGAGGAGTCACCTGGTACCGCTCCTTCACATCCCGGGCGTAGTAATCCTCCACCTCTGTCCTGCCCTGCTTCGTCTTGGGGATCCGGATCTTCACATGCTCTGTCGCAAGCTGCAGCAGATCTCTGTCTCCGGATATGACCGATACCTCCATCCCCGCTTCCTCGCATCTTCTTGACAGAGTCCCCAGAAGATCGTCCGCCTCAAGTCCGGCACACTCAATGGTCCGGACTCCCATTGCATGAAGAACCTCCTTGATCACCGGTACCTGCTGGCGGAGTTCTTCCGCCATCGGCTTCCTGGTCCCCTTATATTCCGCATACATCTCATGCCGGAAAGTAGGTGCATGGACATCGAACGCCACCGTCAGATACCCTGGTTTCTCCTCTTCAAGTATCCGAAACATGATCGTCAGGAAACCATAGACCGCATTCGTATGAAGCCCCTCCGAATTCGTCAGATCCGGGAGCCCGTAAAATGCCCGATTCAAAATACTGTGTCCGTCTATTAATACAATCTTTCCATTCATAATGCAGCAATCTCTTTCAATCTGTCAATGATCGGCAAATGCTGGGTACATTGCTCCTCACATTTGCCGCAGGCGATACACTCCTTAGCCTTCTCCTGCTTGATCCCCCAATGATTATCCATGCGGTCCGTAATACTCTTCGCATCCCCTGTCAGGATCTTATGATTGTAAGCATCCATATACTTAGGGATCGGGATCTCACTTGGACATCCCTTACAGTATGAGCAGCCAGTACACAGATTATTGAGCGCTACTCCTCTGCCCTCGTATTCCTTCGCAATCTCACTCGCCGGCTTCTCCTCAAGATTCTCAACCGCTTTCACCGCGTCGTCTATATGTTCCTTCGTCGTACAGCCCGCAAGCGTCACTGTGATCTCCTTATGGGACGCCACAAACCTAAGTGCCGCCTGCGGAACCGTAAACTCTGTTCCCTCCGCAAGATATGCGAATGCATCCGGATTCGCCGGGATCATCCCTCCTCCCAGCGGATTCATGACTACCACACCCATACCGTTCTGGTAAGCCGCCTTGATCCCGCTCTGGCGGAACCGGTAATTCAATGCATTATACCCGATCAGCATACCCTTGAACTTACCCGAAGCAACCACTGTCTCGATATCATTCCCCTGCATATGAGAAGAAAATACGATATTCCTGATCAGGCCTTCCCGCTTCGCATCCTCGAAGAACCCATAGACAGCATCCATATGCTTCTCCCAGGATTCCAGGCTTAACATACACCACATATGATAGAAATCAATGTAATCCGTCTTAAGGCGGTCTAGGGATATCTCAAGCCTTCTGCGGAAATCCTCTTTCGTTGGATGGTCTCCTGCATCTATTGTTCCCAGATTCGTCTTAGATGTTACATAAACTTCGCTTCTTTTTATCTGTGAAAGAGCGATCCCCGTCACGATCTCACTCTTGTCCTCACAATAAAACGGCGCAGTATCCCAGTAGTTGATCCCCTTTTCAAAGGCATAGAGCGGGATCTCAGCACATTTTTCAAGATGCCCCGCCTTGATATCCTCTTCATCATACCGCATCGTTCCAAGTCCTACCGCGGACACCTTCATATCTGTATTACCATACTGCTTATAATACATACAATACCCTCCGTTTTCTGATTTTCTGTCTCCTGGTAATTATCTTATCATAATTCCCAACGTGTATCAATGCAAAAAAAACCCGAAATCCTTATAGTAAGGCTTCCGGGATTCTCATTCAATGCGGATGGTGGGACTTGAACCCACACGAGGTCGCCCCCGCAAGATTTTGAGTCTTGTGCGTCTGCCATTCCGCCACATCCGCTCATGCTGCCGATATCCATCGGCAACATATAGAATTATAACTGCTAATACAGCCTATGTCAATGCTTTTATTCAAAATTATCTAGAAATTATCTGATGGGAATAACGCATCGTCCAGCGCTGTCATATCTGTCTGGTCTATATAATATACACCGTCAGAATCCGGCTTCACCGTGATGGTAACTGTCGTAGCCTCTCCGTAGGTTGGAGAAGCAATCTTCTCAGCCATAAGGTCATACATCTTCTGGAATACCATCTCATTGATCGCATTCTGATCCGGAACTTCCGTCATGCTCGTCATCTCTGCTGTGACTGCTGCCTGCACCTCGTCCTGAAGTCCTTCGAAAGCGGTAAACGGCTCAACAGAGATATCGATCGTATATGCCTTATCTCCGGCATCCTTCGCTTCACCGACCTCATACTTCGCTTGCTTGATCATATTCAGGAACAACTCCCTGTAGCTCTCTGTCAGTTCATCAGACAGACCCAGACCTGCAAATCCTGCTTCCTGCATCGTCGCATCAATGTTGCCTTCATACAATTCCTTCGCTTCTTCCTCGGATGACTTCGTCCATTCTATGTATTTGTCGAACTCACCCTTGTAGCTGGCATCCATGATCGACTTCGCATAAGACTGTGCATCCTCTGCACTCATACCCCCGCATCCGCACAGCAATGTCATCACCGCGATCAGCAATACCGCCAGCAATCCTCTTTTCTTCATGGTTCTTCCTCCTTCACAAAGATTTCACATAATATATTACTCCCATTAACGGACAAAATCAACTCTTGACATTCGATTTATTTCGTCAATTTGCTGCCAACCTCGAAGCAGTCAAATGTGGCAAAATAATCTGCCGGGGTCTCTGCCCTGCGGATCAGCCGCGTTGATCCACCCTCTTCAAGCAGAATCTCCGCCGATCGAAGCTTGCCGTTATAGTTATATCCCATAGAGAAACCATGAGCGCCCGTGTCATGAATCACCAGCAAGTCGCCCATGTCGATCTTCGGCAGCATACGGTCAATGGCAAATTTATCGTTATTCTCACACAAAGATCCGGCGATATCGTACTTGTGGTCACAGGGCAGCTTCTCCTTACCCATAACAGTAATGTGATGATAAGCCCCATACATAGCCGGACGCATCAGATTCACAGCACACGCGTCAACACCGATATATTCCTTATGCGTGTGCTTCTGATGGATCGCCTTTGTCACCAGGCAGCCGTACGGTCCCAGCATGAAACGGCCAAGCTCCGTATAGATGGCCACATCGCCCATTCCCTCCGGCACCAGCACCTCCTCATATACCCTGCGCACTCCGTCGCCGATCATGCGTATATCGTTGGGTTCCTGATCCGGTGTATATGGGATCCCGATCCCTCCCGACAGATTGATGAATTTGATATGGACGCCGGTCTCCTTCTTTAGCTTCACTGCCGTCTCAAACAAGACTTTCGCAAGCATCGGATAATACTCGTTGGTGACGGTATTGCTCGCCAGAAACGCATGGATTCCGAACTCCTTAGCCCCTTTCTTTTTCAAGATCTTAAATGCATCGAACAACTGCTCCGTTGTCATGCCGTACTTCGCATCCCCCGGGTTGTCCATGATATCATTGCTGATCTTGAACAGCCCGCCGGGATTATAACGGCAGCTTATGGTCTCCGGGATATGTCCGATGGTCTTCTCCAGGAAATCAATATGCGTGAAATCATCGAGATTGATGATCGCTCCCAACCGATCCGCATAGACGAATTCCTCCGCCGGCGTATCATTGGAAGAAAACATGATATCTTCTCCCGTCGCCCCGACCGCCTCGGAGAGCATCAGCTCCGTATAGGACGAGCAGTCGCACCCGCAGCCATATTCTCTTAATATATCGATCAGAAACGGATTCGGCGTCGCCTTCACCGCAAAATATTCCTTGTACCCTTTGTTCCAGGAAAATGCATCCTTCAATGCCCGGATGTTCTTACGTATCCCTCTCTCATCATACAGATGAAACGGCGTTGGATATTCTTTCACAATCTCTTCTAACTGTTCCTTCGTTACAAATGTCTCCTTCTTCATTGTTACTGATTCTCCTCTCGCATCGATAGTAATTTGATCTCGTTAGAAAGTGCGGTCCTGTAAAGCTCCACAAAATTCTTCTGACCCGAATACAGGCAGGTATTCATACTTCCTTCCCCGTATTCCCCGGTAAGGACATATCTGGAATCCGCGATCACGCCGATACGCATCCCCCTGTCCTCCCCCACGTATACCTTGGCTCTGCTGAAAGCCGTCGGCTGGTCCGTTATAATAACCACCTGCTTCTTTGCCGCGATCAGCGTCTGTAATTCTCCCACCAGAAGCAGCAGGTAATTCCTTGTCAAGCTGATATATACCTTCTCATCCACCTTCTTAAGGATATTGCGCATCTTATCCAGAATGTGGCTGGCCCCCTCTATTGTGATGTATCCCTCCACATAAACTTTCCCTGAAGGCATGTGTCCAATGAGCCAGTTCTTGGTCTCTTCCAGCTTCCGGATCCGATTCCTGCAGAATTCATCCAGCGGCACCGGGACATATTTACGCGTATGCCCTTCCTCCACCATATAAGCAGCTCCCTTCTCTGTCATATTCGCAAGGGAATTATATGCATTCGATCTGGATATCCCTGTCTGCTTGGCCACCTCGTAGCCCGTCACCTTCCCCTCCGTGAGCATGCACTGGTAGATACAAGCCTCCTGACGTGTAAGCCCGAATTCCATCAGGCGTTCTATAAATGATTGCTGTTCCAAGTCCCCGTCTCATCCTTTCTAAAAAATAATACCCTCTTTTAACAAGAGCGTAGTTCTCCACAGGAACACTTTAAGGCATGTTTGACAATCTGTCAATATCGTTTCCGGTTTTCTTCTCTGGATTCCAAAATAAGCTCAAAAAATGGCAGAAAGGGAGCGCTGTCAGCAGCCCCTCCTGCCATGTACATAATATATATGATTACTTACTCAACTACCGCGATACGCATGATATTGCTCACGCCGCCCCTGTCGGACATTACGTTGGCGGACGGGATCCCTGCCGTCAGCACCACGATATCGCCTGACTCCGCAAGCTGCTTGGCACATACCAGTTCCACCGCGCCGTTACACACATCCTCCGTAGAATTCAGCGGAATAGACTTAAGCGGTCTCACTCCCCAGTAAAGCTGCATCCGGCGGAGCGTCGCTTCATTGGGCGTCACACCGATGATGTCTGTCCTGGGCTTGAACTTCGATACGACTCTCGTAGTCACTCCCGATACGGAAGGCGTAATGATGCATTTCGCTCCAAGGTTATTCGCCGTAGTCACCGCCGCATGGCACAGCGCACTGGAGGTACTCTTCATATGCTGCGCTTCTGCCTTCTCCATCATCAGATCGTAATCCAAATGCTCCTCCGTACTCTCCACAATATGTACCATCATCTGCAGAGCCTCTGCCGGATACTTGCCCTGCGCGGTCTCTCCTGAGAGCATCACCGCATCCGTCCCGTCATAGACCGCATTGGCCACATCCGTAACCTCCGCCCTCGTCGGCCTTGGATTGCGGATCATAGAATCTAACATCTGTGTCGCCGTAATAACCGGCTTGTAATTCTCATTACACTTCTGAATGATCATCTTCTGCAGATAAGGAACCTCCTCTGCCGGTATCTCAACGCCCAAGTCGCCGCGGGCGATCATGATGCCGTCTGCACAGCGGATAATCTCTTCGATATTCTTGATCCCTTCCGCATTCTCGATCTTCGCGATGATCGGAATGTTCGGCGCCTTGCATTCCTTAAGGAATGCCCGGATCTCAAGGATACATTCTGCATTCCGAACGAAGGAAGCCGCGATAAAATCAATCTGCTGTTCGGCCCCAAACTGAATATCTTCTCTGTCCTTCTCAGTAATCGCCGGAAGCCTGACCGGAACATTGGGAACATTCACGCCCTTGCGCTCGCCAAGTTCACCGCCGTTCACGATCGTACAGACAATCTCCTTATCTTTCTTTGCTTTCACCCGCAGGCCGATCAATCCGTCGTCGATCAGAATCGTGCTGCCAACCTGTACGTCCTCCACAAGGCCGCTGTAGGTGATAGAAACTCCATGCTCATCACCGGCCTTCTCCTCCGTAGTCAGGACAAAAGTATCGCCTTCTTTGAGGGTTACCTTCTTACCGTCCTTCAACACGCCTGTACGGATCTCCGGTCCTTTGGTATCCAAGAGGATTGCTATTGGTTTCCCTTCTTCATCACGGAGTCTCTTGAGCATATCCATTCTTGCCTTCTGCTCTTCATGAGTTCCGTGGGAAAAATTAAACCTGGCAATGTCCATGCCATTTTGGACCAGGCTCCTCATAAGCTTCTCATCGTCTGTCCTTGGTCCAAGAGTACATATGATTTTTGTCTTCTTCATCTTTGTACTTCCTCCTGTTATTTAATATGTGTATGTGTGAACAGATGATCCTGGCAGTATTCATGATTGCCGCTGCACTTCGAGCAATATCTGAATTCCAGATTCGGATCATCCAGTTCAGTCCGTCCACAAACGGCACACCTGTGCCTTGCTCCATTGGGGTACATCTGTACCGGACGCTGAGCCTTGCGTATATTCTTTTGAAATTCTCTCTTTCTCTTCAGCTGCTTCGGCGAATACGGCCTCATATTCCTGGATCCAAGGAAAAAGAACAGGAAATTAAGGATAGACACCACCGCTCCCACCGCATTGGCCTTATAGTAAATCCCAAACAGGGCGTTCCCGCCGTAAGCCGGCAGAAATACCTGCAGGACCGCATATGCAAAATACAGCCCGTCAAGCAGCGCCAGATACTTCACCTTGACCGGTATCGCAAAAAATAAAAGGAACTGTACATTCGGATACAGCGCGGCAAATGCAAAGAACAGGGACATATTCAGATACCACACCGACAACGGAAGCGATATCCCCGTGGTCACATATACCAACAGAGCCGCAATCACATGGAACAGCATCCCCGAGAAAAAGTAAAGGTTAAAACGGAACGCTCCCCACGCCGCCTCCAACTGCTGCCCGATCATATAATACAGATGAAGCATAAATATAATAAAAATCAGGCTGTCAGAAGGCGGCTGGATAATAAACGTCACGACTCTCCAGATCTGTCCCCGAAGAATCGCCGCCGCATCAAGACTCAACATCTGATAATAAAAATCCCGATTCACCAGGTTTAAAACAAATCCCGCCGCATACAGTATAATGATATAATACATAAGGTTAGGGATCGCATATCTTCCGAACTTCCTCTCCAGTTTTGACAGCCAGTTATCCATACATAAGCTCCTTATACTTAATATTTAGCATCACTTTAACACTGTAGTAATTCTACCGTTTTACGCCGTATTTGTCAATTCTGCTATAGAATTTTACAACATTTTAACATTTCTATAGCATTTGTTAATTGTTATTTTAAATAATTTGTCGTATAATGTTACCGGCTGTAGAAAAGCCAAAAAGGAGTTAAGACCATGAGTAAAAACGAATTATACACGCTGGGCATTGACATCGGTTCAACCACAGTTAAAATCGCTATACTCGATAAAGATAACGATGTCGCCTTTTCAGACTATGAAAGGCATTATGCTAATATTCAGGAGACCCTCTCCGATCTTCTTGGAAGGGCAATTTATAAATTAGGGGAGCTTGACGCCTCTCCGGTCATTACCGGATCCGGCGGGCTGACTCTCGCAAAGCATCTGGGCGTGCCGTTCGTCCAGGAAGTGATCGCCGTGTCCACCGCACTGCAGGACTATGCGCCACAGACCGATGTCGCCATCGAACTTGGCGGGGAAGACGCGAAGATCATTTATTTCGAGGGAGGCAATGTAGAGCAGCGCATGAACGGCGTCTGTGCAGGGGGCACAGGCTCTTTCATCGACCAGATGGCATCCCTGCTTCAGACAGATGCGTCGGGACTTAACGAATACGCCAAGAATTACCATTCACTGTATTCTATCGCGGCAAGATGCGGAGTATTTGCCAAATCTGACATACAGCCCCTCATCAATGACGGCGCGTCCAAGGAAGACCTTGCCGCCTCTATCTTTCAGGCAGTGGTAAACCAGACCATCAGCGGACTTGCCTGCGGCAAGCCGATCCGCGGACACGTAGCCTTCTTAGGCGGACCGCTCCATTTCCTCTCCGAACTCAAGGAGGCATTCGTGCGCACCCTGAAATTAGACCACGAGCATACCATTGCCCCGAAGCATTCTCATCTGTTTGCCGCCATCGGTTCCGCTCTGAATTCGAAGCGGGACCAGCAGGTTTCCCTGCGAGAGATGCAGACCCGTCTGGAGAACCGTATCCAGATGGAATTCGAGGTAGACCGCTTAGAGCCTCTTTTCTCAAGCGAGGCAGACTTCCATGCCTTCGAGAACCGGCACGCGAAGCACCAGGTTCCGGTAAAGGATCTGGCAACCTACACCGGCAAAGCATTCTTAGGTATCGACGCAGGTTCTACCACCACCAAGGCAGCCCTGGTAGGCGAAGACGGGACCTTACTGTACTCCTTCTACCACAATAACGAGGGCGATCCACTGGGAACCACCATCACCGCCGTCAAGGACATCTACAGTAAGCTCCCGGAAGGGGTTCAAATCGTCCATTCCTGCTCCACCGGCTACGGAGAAGCGCTTATTAAGTCTGCCCTTCTGCTGGACGAAGGCGAGGTAGAGACCGTATCCCACTACTATGCCGCCTCTTATTTTGAGCCGGATGTAGACTGTATCCTGGATATCGGAGGCCAGGATATGAAATGTATCAAGATCAAGAACCAGACAGTGGACAACGTGCTTCTGAACGAAGCATGCTCCTCTGGCTGCGGTTCCTTTATAGAGACCTTCGCCAAGTCCTTGAATTATTCGGTGGAGGATTTTGCACATGAAGCGCTGTTCGCCCGTAACCCCATCGACCTTGGCACACGCTGTACCGTATTCATGAATTCCAAGGTCAAGCAGGCGCAGAAGGAAGGCGCGGAGGTTGCCGACATCTCCGCCGGGCTTGCCTACTCCGTTATCAAGAATGCGCTGTTTAAGGTCATCAAGGTATCAAGCGCTTCGGAGCTTGGAAACCATATCGTGGTTCAGGGCGGTACATTTTACAACAACGCGGTGCTTCGAAGCTTCGAGAAGATCGCAGGCTGTGAGGCGATCCGCCCGGATATCGCCGGAATTATGGGCGCTTTCGGCGCCGCCCTCATTGCCCGTGAACGCTACATGGACTGCCAGAGCACTACCATGCTCTCAATCGAAGACATCGAAGCCCTGGAATATTCTACCACCATGGCCAAATGTAAGGGCTGCACCAATAACTGCCGCCTGACCATCAACCATTTCAGCGGCGGAAGGAGGTTCATCACCGGCAACCGCTGCGAACGCGGGCTTGGCAAAGAAAAGTCAGAAAACAAGCTGCCGAACCTGTTCGAATACAAGCTGCATCGGTATTTTGACTATACACCCCTTGAAGAATCACAGGCTGGGAGAGGGACGATCGGCATCCCCCGCGTATTGAACATGTACGAGAATTATCCATTCTGGTTCACATTCTTCCATACGCTAGGATTCCGTGTACTGTTGTCTCCCGCCTCCACCCGGAAGATCTATGAGCTGGGAATCGAATCTATTCCAAGCGAATCCGAATGCTATCCGGCGAAGCTCGCCCACGGGCACGTCCAATGGCTGATCAACCAGGGAATACACCGCATCTTCTATCCGAGTATTCCTTATGAAAGGAAAGAATTCAAAGAGGCGAACAATCACTATAACTGTCCGATCGTCACCTCTTATCCGGAGAATATCAAGAACAACATCGACGCGATCGTAAACGGCGAGGTGGATTTCCTCCATCCGTTCCTCTCTCTGGAGAGCGAGGATACCGTCTCCTACCGTCTGATCGAAGAATTGTCAGTTCCGTTCTCCATCCCGGCCTCCGAGATCAAGTCCGCTGTCCATACAGCATGGGCCGAACTTGCCGCCTGCCGGGAAGATATGATGAAGAAGGGCGAAGAGACCATCGCCTATCTGAATAAGACCGGCAACCGCGGGATCGTCCTTGCCGGACGCCCGTACCATATAGACCCTGAGGTGAACCACGGAATTCCGGAGCTTATCAACTCTTATAATATTGCGGTGCTGACAGAGGACTCTGTCTCCCACCTGCATCCGGCGGAGCACCCATTGAATGTTATGGATCAGTGGATGTACCATTCCCGTCTGTATGCCGCGGCAAATTATGTGAAGACGACGGAGAACTTAGACCTGATCCAGCTGAATTCCTTTGGGTGCGGCTTAGATGCCGTAACCACCGACCAGGTAGCCTCCATCCTGAATGATTCTGACAAGATCTACACCTCCCTTAAGATCGACGAGGTGAATAACTTAGGCGCTGCCAGGATCCGCGTGCGCTCTCTCCTTGCGGCGATCCGCGTGCGCGAGAAACGCAATGAACAAAGGGCTGTGCACTCCTCCGCGATTACCAAGGTCGCTTTCACCCAAGAGATGCGCAAAGATTACACCATCTTATGCCCGCAGATGTCGCCGATCCATTTCGATCTGTTAGAACCGGCTTTCTCAGCCTCCGGTTACCGTATAGAAGTCCTGCCCAACGACAACAAGCAGGCCGTGGATGTAGGGCTCAAATACGTCAACAACGACGCCTGCTACCCTTCGCTTATGGTAGTGGGACAGATCATGGACGCCATCTTATCCGGCAGGTATGACACCGATAAGATCGCCGTGATCATCAGCCAGACCGGCGGCGGATGCCGTGCTTCCAACTACATCGGTTTCATCCGAAGAGCGCTTAAGAAAGCAGGCTACGAGCATATACCGGTCATCTCCCTCAACCTAAGCGGCCTTGAGGGGAATCCGGGCTTCAAGCTGACTCCGCTTCTGGTGCTCCGCGGTATCTATGCAATCGTATTCGGGGATATTTTCATGAAATGCGTTTACCGCATCCGGCCATACGAGGCCGTCAAAGGCTCTGCGGACGCTATGCATGAGAAATGGGTGAAGATCTGCAAGGATTTCCTGTCACACGGATATCCATCCAGGCACAGATTCAAGAGGCTGTGTAAAGAGATTATTTATGATTTTGACCAGAATATCGAGTTATCAGATATTAAAAAACCCCGGGTAGGCGTGGTAGGCGAGATCCTTGTCAAGTTCCTCCCTGCCGCCAACAACTATCTGGTAGAGCTGCTGGAGAGCGAAGGAGCCGAGGCCGTCGTACCGGATCTTCTGGACTTCCTGCTCTACTGCTTCTATAACCAGAACTTCAAGGTGTCGCACCTGGGCATGAAGAAGTCCAAGGCCACCATCGCGAATCTGGGGATCAGGGCATTAGAATGGTTCCGCGCTCCGGCGAACAAGGCTTTCAGCGAGAGCAGGCATTTCGCTCCTCCCACCAGGATCCAGGAACTTGGCAAGATGGCTTCCGACATCGTATCCCTCGGCAACCAGACCGGCGAAGGGTGGTTTTTGACCGGCGAGATGCTGGAACTGATACATAGCGGCGCACCGAATATCGTGTGTACGCAGCCCTTCGCGTGCCTGCCGAACCATGTAGTTGGAAAAGGGGTAATCAAAGAATTAAGACGGCGCTATCCTGAATCGAATATCGTAGCGATCGATTTCGATCCGGGCGCAAGCGAAGTGAACCAATTGAACCGGATCAAGCTGATGCTCTCAACGGCGAATAAGAATATGAGAGTTCCTATGCAAAGACGCAGCCCCAGCGAGTTACGCTGAGGCTTTTACGGGGAGGCCGGCTAATGCCGATTTCCCCGTTATTTTTACTGCAATTGACTATCTAACTAACCGACAGCCCACGTTACCTTGCGGGAACAATCATCTCCTGTCTCTCCTGACAGATCTCCAGGCATGCTTTAAACTGATCGCAGTCAATTCTGATATCGAATTCTCCGCCCAGCGCTTTCGCATAGGTGCTCACAATCGCAAGCCCCAGACCGTTGCCCTCGCTCGTCCTGGCCTGGTCTCCGCGCGCAAAACGTTCTACAATATCATCCTTTGTAAAATCCATAAGATAGCCCGACGTGTTGGTAATTTCCACGCAGATCATTCTCTTCCCGATTCCTGACCGTTCCTTTTGCATTGCACCTGCTAATGCTTCCGTGCGCTCCCCCGGCTGCCCCTGTTCGCCTGCATCTGGCACGATTTCCATCTGATCCGCCTGCGGCTTAGGCAGCTTAGCCCCGGTCAGCGTATCCTTCAGATATGTCTTAACAAATACACGGGTCCCTTCCGCGGAATACTTCAATGTATTCTCGATCAAATTCTGGCAGATACGGTAAAAATATGAGTTGTCCGAATAGACTTGCGTATCTTCCTCTGTAAGCTGCATCACGAACTTAAGGCTGCTTGCCTTCACCTGGTCATCCATATCCGCAAAGATCTGCTCGATCAGCCGGTTCACCTGGAAATTCTCTCTCTTAAGCTCCACATTGCCGCTGCTTGCCTTCGCCAGAGAAAAAAGACTGTTGATCATCTCCTTAAGCTTCTCTGTCCGTGCCGAGATCACGTCAATATAATCCCGCACAACATCACTTAACTCCTCCTTCTTGATCAATTCTATATAACCGACCATCGAAGTAAGCGGCGTCTTCAGATCATGAGAGACGTTCGTGATCAGATCAACTCTAAGCTGGTCGCTTCGGGATACCTTCTCAAGGCTTTTTCTCTCTATCTCCAGTGCTTCCTCAAGACGTATCCGTGAAACCTCATCTTCACGCTCCATGATCGCATCCAATCTCTCAATCCAGAAATTCCCGACCGCCTTCTGTGCAAGCAAAAACTGAATCAAGACGGTAATGACCATAACATATCCTGTGGCATAATTGTAAAACCATCCGTTGCTCAATCCGCCGTAGAAGCCGTCACCAAAGACCAGATCATACAGATACCAGATCGCAGCCGCACCTCCAACCGCTCCGACCCTGTACAGCCGTCTGAAAGACTCCGACTCAGCTCTCTTCCACTCTTCATATTCAGTCCTCCCCTCCCAATCCCGGTATTTATCTCCCAGATAATGCTTCAAAAGAGCTGATATCCTAAGCCCGACACAGAGATTCCCTGCAAGCCCGAATTTAAAGACCGTCTCCGTAGGGTACGAACTCCGATAAGCGATCATGACCCCGAAAAGAAATAAGCCAAGCACCGGCAGAACGAACCCAACAATATGCATCCAATTCTTTTCTATGAAAATATAAATCTTTCTAACTGTATTTTTCCATCTTGTATCCAATACCCCACACCACCTTTACATATCTTGGTCTCTTTGAATCGATCTCCACCTTCTCGCGGATGTGGCGGATATGTACCATAACCGTATTCTCCACCGCATAATCCGCCTGCTCGTTCCAGACCTTCTCATAGATCTGCTCCGCCGGAAAGATCTGTCCCGGATGCTCCATAAGAAGTTCAAGGATCTTATACTCCGTGGCAGTAAGCCGCACTTCCTCTCCCTCCACGATCACGATCCGTTGCTTCTTATCCAGTACCAGCCCCCCGTTGATGATCCTGTCTTCATCTGCCTTGGGCTTCTCCTCCCCCCAAACGTGATACCGCCGCAGATGAGCCTTGATCCTGGCCGTCAGCTCCGCCGGATTATACGGTTTCTCCACATAGTCATCCGCACCCATCACCAACCCTGACACCTTGTCACTCTCTTCGGTCTTGGCAGACAGGATGATCACAGGAATCCTGCTCTTCTCCCGAAGCTTCATCAGAGCAGATAATCCATTGAGTCTCGGCATCATCACATCCAACAGGATCAGGTCTATCTTCTCCCTCTCCAACGCTTCTAACGCCTCCATACCGTCATAAGCTTTAACCACCCGATATCCTTCATATTTTAATAACTCGCTGATGGAATACACGATCTCCTTATTATCATCCACAACCAGTATCGTCTCCGTTCCCATAGTAATCCCTCCTAGTACAGCATTGCATAAATAACGGTGAATATTGTGCTTACTCTCTTACATAGTTACTATAATATACATGCCTTAAAAGAAACTCAACATAAATCTTAAAAGTTTCTTAACACTTACTTATTGGGAAAATCAGAAAAGATTATCTATGCATTTTGAAACCAGACTGGAAAACTTCTATAAAGACGATGGCCGAAGATATTTTCTTCTGTACCTAAAGCCGACATTGCTAAAACTGATAATTATGATTTATTTTATATAGAAACACAGACTTGAAACAGAGAATGCGCGGGTTTGTCAGCGGATGGAGCGCTAGGCTTCAATTTATTAAAATCCCCATTGCTTATCTGCCATCCGCCAAATTCAGATTCTTTGACTAAAAGAACATCATAAAAGGACTCTCCTGATCCGGGTCATTATATGCCTCGCACGCAGACCGCCACTCATCCATGCCTTCTTTTATATCCGCGCATAAGAATTCATAATCGGCCTTTTCAATCTTCCCATAATCAAGCATACATTTGTAAAACTTCTTGATACTTGCCGCCGTACTTTTTATTGAGGCCGGAGTTGACCACATACATTTTCGAATAAAAAAATCACCCAGAAACATATCCAACATTCTGACTCCGTCTTCCATCGGCGTGGCATCCTCATGAAGCATATACTCATTAATATAAAAATTTACATTTGATAAATGACGGTTAATCGTCTTATCAGCTAAGTTTTTATCCATCATATCCTTCTCAAATAATTCCAGCAATTCTTCGTTAATCTCCCTGATCTCCTTACATTCTTTCTCATATACTTCATATTCATCCAATTGTCTCACCTCTCCTTTTTAATCTTACTATAACAAAAAATAACGGTTTGGACAATGGAATTGAACGAATTCTATGCATAAAAAAACACCACCCGTTTCTGAGTGGTGTCAGTATTCAAAGCCTTTTACGCTATCCCTTTTATACGCCGTATTGCCCCATAATAGTACCATTTCTATAAGGATACGGCACTTTATTCCCCTGATACAAATCTCTCATAGTACCACTTAGCCTTCTCTTCCGTAAGACTAAAATATTTCTGTAGCTTTACAAGAATTCTTTCTTTGGGAATCTCGTTCTCCAAATTATCCAATATTAATGCCTTTACTCCTCTTCCTGTTAATTCCTCTGTTATTTCCTCTGTTATTTCTTTTGTTAATTCCTCTGTTATTTCTTTTGTTAATTCCTCCGTTAATTCTTCCCTCATTCCTTCATACTTAATCTGCTCTATCGTACTCACATGAATTACCTCCTTGCGCAAAGCATCATTATCAGAGAAATCTATATACTCTGATACCGTACTCATAAAGTTATCCTTATGCGGATACATGATTGTATTCAGGAAGCGTAAAAGCTCGTATCCCTCGTCTTCCTTATCTCCATTATACACCGTATTGCCCAATTTGATAACTACTAATGTCATCAAATCATAATTTTCTCTGGATACCGTATTGGGCGCAGTATTTTTGGTATTGACCATCTCATAGACAGATATGCTGTACTGATCTTCCTTGGGAATCTCATCCCGGCAGATCCAGATACTATAACATTTGGCCAGACGATTATAGTCTGTCACGTTCAGCGCAAGGGATAACTGAGAAGATAAGCGTCGCGCAAGGTAATACATGCCTCTCTTTTCAATCGGATACCCCGGATTGTATATTTTCTGCGGTTCTACGTCTATATGTAAATTAATCTGTATATCTTCTGTGGAAATCTGTGGATTTCTGGCTCGAAATGCCAGATCAAAAAGAGATGTCTTTTCATTCAGATTGTGATACTCTGTTGCATCACTTCGGATCTTCGTATTCGTTCTTCCCGGCGAAACCTCCATGGTACTGGTTATCGAGTCTACCTCTATAAACTCGGCGACTTCTTTCCAACTATATCCTTCGTATTCTGCGATCGTATCCCGAAGGATAACCGCTAAAACTTCCGCGTATTGTAACAGTGATTTGCTCTGAACATCCAACCCGTCCATATCTTCTGTAATCTGAAGAGCGCTGAGCGCCTCCATGCTTCCTTGGAGTCTATCCATGCTATACCACCTCACAGTGTAGAAAAAATAGTAATATTTACGCCAAATTACGGCAGGTTTCTACTTTTTATGATGGTACATAAATGAAGAAATGTCAACTCAACTACCACCGTCTGAAGACGGTGGGTTGTTGTGGTCTAAAGACCACTTTTTGCGACTGAAAGTCGCTTGCAGGCTAAAGCCTGTTTCATTTGCGACTAAAGTCGCCTAAAAGCTCTACTCTAAGTAGCTATTGTTCCTCGATTTTGAAATTATCTTCTTCTTTTCCCTGATTTTCGATATAGTTTCTTATCGTCTCTTCATCTACTTCTCCTACTGTCCCGCAGAAATATCCTCTTCCCCACATATGCTGTCCCCAATATCTCTTTCTCAACTCCGGAAACTCATCCTGTAACAACTTTGACGACCTTCCTTTCAGATATTGCATGATTTGACTTGGTGCCAGATTGGTTGGACACGAAAGCAACATATGCACATGATCCACTCCTATGCTACCTTTCAGTATCTTTATGTTCCGTGCATCACATCCTTGCTGCAGCAATTCCCGCAGCCTAAAGGCTACATTTTTTCTTAATATCTTATATCTATACTTCGTTATCCATACAAAATGATACTTAATATCATATACAGTATGACTACTGCTCCTATATTCTGCCATTTCTAGAGCACCTCCTTTTGCTGTATTTTATCACAATTGCTATTGAAAGGAAATGCCGCTAAAGCTTGACCGCCTGAAAGGCGGTGGATTTAACCTTGCGTTTGGAAATTAAAATCCGTCGAATTGTCCTTATGCCATCCAAGGCTCTTTGCCTAGGTCAGGTATTCCCTTTTCACACGCCTTGCCTCTGATTTATCCTTAGAATACAAGCCAGAACTAACTTGGAACTCATAGATGAAAATTAATTTAGCTAATTAAAATACAGACAGAACATTAGTAATATTCAGCATACCATTTCACGAAAGCTCTAAGTCCCTCTCGAATGCCTGTATTAGGAGTGAAACCGTAATCACGCTCCAAAGCATCTGAATCTGCATAAGTCACCGGAACATCCCCGGCCTGCATACCGACCAACTCTCGGTGGCCTTCAAAATCATATCCGACAGGAAGAACTCCTGCTCTGACCAACTCCTCTTGAAGCGTGCTGATATAATCAAGCAAATTCTCTGGCCTTCCGCCACCGATATTGTACACCGCACAAGGCGGAATTGGCAGTCCATCTTTTCCGCTTTTCTTCTCTTGTGCCCCCTGCATCACGCGGTATACGCCTTCCACTATATCATCGATATAAGTAAAATCCCGGCACATATCACCATAGTTAAATATCTGTATCGTCTCTCCTTCAACTAACTTGCGTGTCGCACTGTAGTAGAACATATCTGGTCTGCCCGCCGGACCATAAACAGTGAAAAAACGTAGTCCTGTACATGGAATGTTATATAATTTGCTATAAGCATGGGCAAGCAGTTCATTGCTCTTCTTGGTAGCCGCATAGAGACTTACTGGATTATCCACCTTATCCTCCGTACTGAATGGCACTTTTTTATTCCCTCCGTAGACAGATGAACTAGATGCATACACCAGATGTTCCACAGGATTATGACGACAGGCTTCGAGCACATGATAGAAACCAATGATGTTGGACTCAATATATACGTCCGGGCGGTCTATGGAATACCGCACTCCAGCCTGAGCCGCAAGATTAACCACAATATCGAAGTGATACTCTTCGAATAATCCATCCACTAATGCCCTGTCTCCTATACTTCCTTTTACAAAAATATGTTGCACACCAGAAACTTCTGCTGCCTTTTCTATCAACCCTAAACGATACTCCTTCAATGCAGGATCATAATAGTCATTCATATTATCCAGACTGACCACTATGCCAGAAGACATTCTCTCCAATAGCCGAATCACCAAATTTGCCCCGATAAATCCTGGTGACCCAGTGACCAAAATGGTCTTACCGTTTAACTCAATCTTCTGCATATCCCTAATCCCTCCCAAACAAGTCTCGGGTGTAGACCTTCGCTTTTACGTCCTCTAACATATCTACATCAAAACGATTAGCAATGATACATCCACACATATTCTTAAACTTCTTCAAATCATTGACCACAACAGATCCAAAGAATGTGGTTCCATCTTCCAGTGTCGGTTCATAGATCACTACAACCGCGCCCTTAGCCTTGATTCGCTTCATCACACCCTGGATAGAAGACTGACGAAAATTATCGCTGTTGCTCTTCATAGTTAAACGATATACGCCAACTACAATATCCTTCTGCTGTCTTTCTTTTGTTGCTGAATACGACTCACTGTTGCAATAAATTCCTGCAATTTCCAGTACCCTATCTGCAATAAAATCTTTTCTGGTACGGTTAGATTCCACAATGGCCTCAATCAGATTCTCCGGCACATCCTGATAATTTGCAAGAAGTTGCTTCGTATCCTTGGGCAGACAATAACCACCATAACCAAAAGATGGATTGTTATAGTAATCACCCACACGGGGATCGAGACACACTCCTTTGATGATAGACGCCGTCTCCAACCCCTTCACTTCTGCATATGTATCTAGTTCATTAAAATAAGACACTCTAAGTGCAAGATACGTATTGACAAAAAGCTTTGTCGCTTCCGCTTCTGTAGTACCCATGAAAAGCACAGGGATAGAACTCTTAACTGCACCTCGCAAAAGCAGTGCCGCAAAAATCCGGGCATATTCCCTGTTTTCCTCATCGGCTCCGACAATAATACGGCTGGGATATAGATTATCATAGAGAGCTTTGGATTCTCGCAGAAATTCAGGACTGAATATGATATTATTCATCCCCGTCTTCTCGCGGATCTGTCTCGTATATCCTACGGGGATCGTAGACTTAATCACAACAGTTGGCTTATCCTCTCTGCCGGCAGCAGCCTCCTTAACGGCAATAAGTACATCCTCTACTGCATTGCAATTAAAAAAGTTTGTCTTCGGATCATAATTCGTTGGAACAGCGACAATGATAAAATCCGCAGAACCATATGCCACCGTAGCATCCGTAGTCGCTCTAATACTCAATCCTAATTCCTCATGTTCCGCCATATATTTTTCGATATACTCATCCTGAATCGGACTTATAAAGTGGTTAATCTTATCTACCTTCTCCGGAACAATATCAACTGCTGTCACATCGTTGTACTGAGAAAGTAGCACTGCAAGAGAAAGCCCGACATAACCGGTACCGGCTACAGTAATCTTCTTCCGCCCAACAAACGCCACCTCGATTTCATCATCCACAATGACATCAGATATATGAAAATCCAGAACAGCCGACAAGGAGAGCAATTCATCAACAGATGGGCTGTAATCTCCAGCTTCGAGCTGGGATAAAATAAATTGGTTTATATTCGCCTTCTTTGACAAGGTCACCTGGGAAAGTCCCATCGCCTTCCTTCTGCAGGCCACCGTCTTGGCAAGTAATTCCACAGATAAATGATTCATAGGATAACCTCCAGTATTTTTATTGCTATCAGTGTCAATATTCAACGAGATGTTGTTGTTATTTATATCAAAATCCTGTGAACAAAAACACTTTTCCCGCTATATACGGGAATAAATGAAGCATATCTACCATGTGGAAGCGTAAGGCCAATTTTTTATTAGCGATATTCCACTAATAGCAACCATGAAAACATAACTAATTATTAGTTATGTTTTCATGGTTGCTATACTTCTTCCAAACTATTTTTTACATCATATCCCATGTCAAAATAGTATCTTCTTCCAAATCACATAAAACCTTACGGCCCACTACAATATCTATGTAAACCGGTGAAATACCTGTTCCAGGACGCTTAGGCATTAAATCTTCTTTCTGAATGACTTCCCCTGCCTTCATATCCCTAGTCAATACTAAAGATCTTCTGGCCTCTCTCCTTGAAACTTTCTCGCATTCCAAGATAGTCTTTTCCGGATTTCCTAGTACAGTGTCAATCCATTGGAAATTACTAATTGCTTTAATAAAATCTTCCGGTTCGCCTGCATGATAATGGTCATTACCATGCAAAGTTTTATCGAGTGTGAAATGCTTCTCTATAATATCTGCCCCTAGCATATAAGCTACAGCCAGCGTCATCATCGTATCATCTGGAGCAACATGATCACTAAATCCAACTTTCACATCCGGAAAATCCTTCTTCAACGTCTCGATGATTCGCAGATTAGCATTCTTGGGCTCCGTAGGATAAGACAGAACACAGTGGAGGAGTGCGATATCTGTACACCCAGACTCTCTAAGTGCCCGAACAGCCTCATCAACCTCTGACAAATAAGCTGCACCAACGGAAAGTACAACCGGCTTTCCTTTTGCACCGATATGACGAATAAATGGAAGATTGGAAAGATCCGATGAACTAATCTTGTAAAAATCCACCATATCTTCCAGATAGTCAGCAGAGGCATAATCAAACGGCGTGGATGTGAAATCTATACCTTTAGAATGTGTATACTCACACAGTTCTCTATACTCTGCCTCACCAAAGCTGTCATGTTTCAGAAACAACTCATATTGCGTCTTTGTAGGTTCCTTCGTAGTATCCCAGTATGCCGGAGAATTCCTGGAAACAATAGTCCCTGCCTTATAAGATTGAAACTTTGCACAGTCAATTCCTGTCTCCGCTACCTTATCGATATAAAGCTTAGCTGCTTCAAGCGGATCGATCCCCAGAACGCGGGCTGTATCATAGAAATTGACACCAATCTCTGCAACCAGATACGGTCTTGTATTTCTCATTATATTATCCTTCTTTCACTATTTTTGCAGGCACCCCAACCACCGTAGCTCCTGCCTTAATATCATTTAACACTACGGCTCCTGCTCCTATCCTTGCGCCTTTTCCGATAATGATATCACCAAGAATCGTTGCTTTCGCACCGATAAAAACATCATCTTCAATTGTCGGAGCATCTTTTTCATTTTTCAGGGTACCAAGAGTCACACCATGTTGTATTGTGACATTGTCTCCAATAGACGAATACTTATTTATAACTATGCCTAATCCTTTATGCATGAAATATACTTTGCCAATATTTGCCTGAGGCGGAATATCACATGAAAAAATGACTCGATTCTTTTTATAAATTATCGACGCAAAAAAAATATATACCCCCCCCCCTATTTTATAGTACTTTATCATCTTTTGTATCGATTGATTAAATTTATTCATACATCCCTCACAATGAATTAATCAGACTCATTACACGTTTTCTCCCGCCGCGCAAGTCATGACTGAGAAGCATATCCTGGAAATGTTGTCTGCTTTCCTTGCTCATCCGTAAATACATCTGAAGATTAGATTCTATAATTTCATCCGCCGGGTTCAATCCAATGTAAGAAAACCCATTCTCGTTACATACAAATCCATGTTTCTCTTCACGCTTATTCTGCGCCATCGCTATAGCCGGTATACCAAGAATCGCCAGCTCATATCCCGTTCTTCCGCGGGACGTAATTCCAATATCACAGCTTGTCATCAATTCCGGCATATTAGCAACATCATAGAGAACTTTTATATTGTCATATTTATTAAATTCCATCAAAGTATCCACATTATACTTAGCTCTGCCTAAGACAATAATAAACTCGTATTCCTTATATTCTGGTTTATTAATTATATTCAATAATCTATCAGAATAATTTTGCGGATCAGCACCGCCAAAAGAGATAAACACTCGATTTACCATCTCCTTAATCTGGATTGGTTCATAAAACATGAACGTTTTTCCGCTAATGTAATATCTCTCACCCGCTTTGATCTGTGGAAAATCTTCGTCACGAAACAATGCATTAAAAACAAGATCTGCTTTAATCGTTCCCTCACCATCATCCTCAAAATTTACAATCTTTGCATTTGGCATTACGGATTTAAGCCCAATCATATAGTCAATAGAAGTCGTAAGAATATCATTTATAAATATTGTATAGTTCTGTTCTTTACAAAATTGATATAGTTCCGCAATACCATCAACTGGAATCAGGTTATGCTTTGTATTTCCAAATACCTTAGGATCAGTTTGGTTGATATCATAATAAATATCTGGCTTAACATAAAATTCGTCAGCAATCTCTAACACACGGTATATATGTCCTATCCCCCGCTTATTGTTTCCATTAACGTATATCCCTACCTTCTGACGAGATAAAATTGCAGCAACACTGCATAAATCGTCAAACGTATCAACATCTTGGGATTCATCTTCCGGGACTTCGAAAATATCTACCTTCGTACCAATTCTTGTCTTTGGTGTAACAACAGAAGCTTTTGAGATTATAAAAGCTCCCGTTTCCATATAACATGGTGGTAAATACTGACGGTTAAGTCTTTCGATATAATTAGGTACCTTTTTGCCATTCTTCACCCCCCAGGAAAGATGAGGCGCATTAATTGCAGAAATAACAGTATCAAGGTTATTATCTATCGTATACTTTATTGCTGCATCCAACGTCTGCACACGCAAAGTTGGCGATGTCGGCTGCATAGTAACGATATAATCCCATTCTCGATTCTTTGGGACTGCATCTGCGATAACTGCATCAAGCGTGACCGCATCACCACATAAGGATTCATCACGCCAGTGGATCTTAACCCCCATTTGTTGAGCAATAATTTTAACTTCTGGTGAGTCTGTTGAAACCACAACTTCCGTAATTAGTTCAGAATTAACTGCATTAAATAATGAATAGTAAATTAATGGTCGCTCACCTATAATTCTGATATTCTTGTTCGGAATTCCACGTGAACCTGCGCGCGCAGGAATAATAGCCGCAATTTTCACACTTACACCTCTCTTCTTTGTTATTTTACTCGGAACTTCCTACATAAAACTGCTTTAACTTCTTTTCCGTCGACCTCGTATTTGAAGTCACAATAAAAAATCAAGAGTTCATTTTCGGAAATTGGAACCATTGATGTATAACAGCATGAATAATTCCATGAGTCATCTGCACTTTTTGGCCGATTATCAAGAATATAAGGATCACACCACTCAGCTCTAGACTTATCTCTTGATGCAATTACTTCGATTCCTGGACGTCCATATGATGCAACAAGAATCCCATTCTCCAATAAGCACATCTGTGGCCTCACACCAAAATCCTGAAACTCAACTGGTTTTGGCCACATTGAGGGATCCTTCGTACTTGCCATATACATAGGTGTACCAGACCCTGTCCTTAAAAGAATCCGAAACTTCTGTCCATCAAATAACATAAATGGCTCCTGCCAGCCTATAAAGTCTTTAATTCCTGGTATATCAGCCGATATTAACTGCCCTGTATAACTCCATGACCTTGCACTATCAGTAGATTGAAAAATATAAATATTATATTGATTATCTCCCCCCCCCTCCTTCGTTATCAAATCCCTTACAATACATCACCATATAGAGTGTATCTTCATATTGATAAAACTGCGAAAGGTATGCAATGGCATTCAACGGCATCACCTGTTCATTGTTTACGACGACAGGCATGTATTTCCAATCAATTGTGCTCTCAAACTCCGATATTGTTTTAGAAGAGGGATTATATTCCTGAAATGTTATTGTTTTTTTGAATTCAGAGATATCACTTGCATAATAGATAGACAAGCCATCCTCGATATATAAAGGAGTGAATGCTGACAAATCAGCTTCATAAGAATTTTGTGGCTTGGCTCCCTGAAAATACGCCCCATTAGGAAGCCGAATATCTGCCTTTACAAGACTTGTTATAGGAATCTCATTCCATGTTTCCCCTTGATCTTCAGATACGAAGCACAATCCTCCTCTTTCATATCCTTGTGTCGTATCTTGATGTCCAATACCAGAACAAGTAACATAAATATCTCCGTCTATAGTTCGGCCAGCGCTGGGGAATTGATATGGTTCACCCGAGTCCTCACCCAATGGCCTACCCGTAACAATACAAACAGTTTTCTCAGAAGATATATCGACTTCTCTTTGTTCACATATATTTTGGCATCCAGAAACTATCATAATAAAAAAATATATAATTGATAAAAAGACTGGTATTCTTTTTTTGGATGTTTTTTTATGTATTCTCTTATTTTTCAATGGAACTCCCCGCTAATATACATTGATAACGCTTTGTTAATCTTCAATGTAATAAAATTCTGTCATTAAAGATGAATATTTTTTTATCTATTATAATTTTAATCTAGTTATTATACACAAATCTCCTATAGTCTTTTAAACTCATCAATTTCAAATCTTTTTCGCTAATTATCAAATTCTCTTTTCCTCCAATTAATTCAAACGGCCATTTAATTTTGATGTCTGGATCATCATACATAATTCCGGAATCACCTTCCCCATAAAATACTTCCGCACACTTATAACTTACAACAGAATCCTCAATCACAAGATAACCATGACTAAAATAAGCTGGAATCAACAAACTATAGGTATTCTCAGCAGTTAAATGAAACCCTCTCCATTGACCAAATGTTGGAGAATCCAGACGCAAATCAACAATAACATCATAAACATGACCACTTACACATCGTACTAATTTCGGTTGCTGCTTTCCCAGTTGAAAATGCGATGCTCTAATAACGCCTCGCTTTGAAATAGTATAAAAAACTTCTTTTAAATTATATTCTATCCCTCGATCTCTAAAAGTATCAATATTATAATCTTTAATCAAACCGCCACGCATATCTGTTGCATAAAAGGGTTTGATGAGATATGCACCCTTAAGATCAAGTTCCTGAAAGCAAAATTCTTGTACCACTACTGCACCTCCATATTTTTAAATATTTCTAATGCCCTCAAAACACATTGATCCATATTGTAATATTTAAATTCAGCTAACCTACCACACAAAGTCAAATTTTTAAAATCAGCAGCAAAATTGCTATATTCTTTGTACATTGCTCTACTACTGTCAGTTAACACAGGATAGTATGGATCTTTACCGATTTCTTTGTTTTTGTCATAAGCCACCGGATACTCATATACCACTGAAGTCCATCCATTTCCTTCCTGTACCGGCATCTTAGTATACTCTGTAATCCTGGTAAACTCTTTTGCCTGAGGATAGGCTACAATTGCTGCATCCTGAAAGCTTGTTTTTTCATACGATTTATATTCAAAATAAAGTGAACGGTATGGTAATACTCCAAATTTATAATTAAATAGTTCATCAATTGCACCCGTGTAAATTATATTGACTTTCTTATTTTCGTAAAGGATATCTCTGTTATTTTCATCAACATTTAGGTATGTTAATGCATCAACCCCTAACTTCAACGTGATATTAAAATGATCAATTAAATTTTCATAAAATTCAGTAAATCCATCTCCAGGCATAAATTCATACTTATCTCCAAAATAAGTATCTCTATATGAAAGAATTATAGGCACCCTTTTTAAAACCATTGGATCAATTTCAGAAGGCCTTAAATTCCACTGTTTTGCCGTATATAGTTTATAATCTTTATCAAACAAAAACTGTGCAAAAAATTTAATGGATGATTCTTCACACTCCAACATTTCTAAAATTGTTACCGCTTCACGATTATCATAATAATCTAATAACAATTGTTTTAATTTTTGGGCTTCATCTTTGTTGTAAAACTGATCAATTGTTCTGAAATTAAAAGGCGATGGAGTACTTATATTATCAATGACAGCTCTGCAACGAGTTCGATAAGAAAGTGGCTCACAATATTTTATGATAAAATCATAGACATCCTTGAAGTTCGTATGAAACACATGCGGTCCATATTTCTGTACTTTAATATTATGGTCGTCATTATAATCATACATATTTCCCGCTATATGGTTACGTCTTTCAACAATTAATATTTTCTTATTATATTCTTCCGCCAGTTTTCTAGCTAAAACACCGCCTGAAAGACCTGCGCCTACAATAATATAATCATATTCCATTACTATTTATTCCCTTTACTCAATAATTTTCTATAGTGTACTTAATTCCTTCTGAAAATGTCGTAGAAATGTAATCCCCAATTGTATCTTTTAATACAGTATTATCAAACATATCCATAGTATAAATAATACCATCATCTGGTCTTTTCCCTATCCTGATGAGCTCCTGTGCCCCACATTTTTCACCAATTTCAATAAGATATTCTTTTAATATTCTAGGTTCTCCAGAACCAATAAAATAGACATTCTGTTCTGTCTTATATTCTCCAAGACGTACAATAGCTTCAATCAAATCATCAATATAAATAAAATCATATGATTGAAGAGACGGACCAAACGCTGCTTCTTGATTATTTTTAAGTTGACTAATTGTATAACTTATCAAATTTCCAGTCTTATTCTTCGGTCCATAAATATTAGAAAACTGCATCCATACAAATTCTTGACCAATATGTTTACAATATGTCTCTAAAATCAGATGTGTACAATGCTTTGCCACCCCATATATCATTCCGCCATTAACAATATCCAGATGCGTAAGGCTATTGACTGATTGCTCCGCTACAGTACCTGCACAAAGCAATTTTTTACAACCAATTTTTTTAGCAACTACTGCACAATTAATAGACATCTGAATATTTTTAAGTTGTACATCAGGATCTGCTTTGTCTGAACCATTAATTCCCTGCCAGGCAAAATGATAAAAAGCATCATATTCTCCTACTGGAATGATGCCAAGCAGTGACCCTATATTATCCAACCCTATCTCTATCTTTTTTATTTGCGATTTCTCCGGAAGATGACAATTTTTAAAATTAATATCAATTGCAACTATGAACACATTTTTCATAAGTAATCTGTTTATCAACGTACTGCCTATAAAACCATTCGCCCCAGTTACAATAACCATTTTCATATCACTCATTCTCCTGCTCTTAAAAATTCTTCTATCTGCATGTCCATTACAAAGCGAACATCCTCACCTGATACCCAAACTTTACTCCACTGCACAACCTTTTCAATAGCTGTCGCAAGATTCCAATGCGGCTTCCATCCGAATGTGCCCTTTAGTTTTGAACAATCAAGTTTCAAAAAATTTGCTTCATGAGGACCGCCAGTGTACTTATTAATCCATTTTAGATCATTACCCCAATACTTTACAAAAAGATCAACAAGCGCACTGGTTTGAAAACAGTCCTGATCATCAGGTCCAACATTATACCAGGAAGCATACTTGCGGTTTTGATATTGCATTGCCGCAATCATAAGATAAACGTAGACGGGTTCAAGGACATGCTGATATGGACGTGTTGAATACGGATTACGAACAACGATATCTTCGCCATTTACTGCAGCTCTGATGCAATCTGGAATAATGCGGTCAACTGCGAAATCGCCACCACCGATCACATTACCGGCACGAGCCGTGGAAACCGCAACTCTCCCATCTGTAAAGAAGCTGTTTTTATAGCTATGTGTTATAAGTTCTGCGCACGATTTAGAATTAGAATAAGGATCATAACCATCGAGAGGCTCATTCTCTCTATATCCCCATTCCCATTCTTTATTTTCATAGACCTTGTCTGTGGTCACATTAAGGAAAGAACGAACCGAAGATGTCCGCCGGACTGCCTCGCAAACATTCACGGTCCCCATAACATTTGTACTGTATGTTCGAATTGGATCTTTATAGCTATCCCTCACAATTGGCTGTGCCGCCATATGGATAACGATTCCCGGCTGATGTATTCTAAACACCTCCAGTAAGTATTCTAAATCCCTTACATCACCCTTGATATGAGTCATCTGACTTTCGACGCCGCAGATATCAAAAAGCCTTAATCTTGTCTTGGAACAACTTGAATATCCTATAACTTCAGCCCCGGCATTCGCAAGCATCACAGACATCCACGAACCTTTAAAACCAGTGTGACCAGTCAATAGTACCTTTTTTCCTTTATAGAAATTCAAATCAAAATCCATCACTTATTCCCACACTTTCCATGGCGCCGTTTCCGTTTCCCATAAAACCTCAAGTTTCTGTTTATCTCTCAAAGTATCCATACATTGCCAGAAACCATAATGCTTATAGTTAACGAGTTGACCTTTATTTGCAAGTATTTCGAGCGGTTCCCGTTCAAAAGGCATGGAATCACCTCTAATATAGTCAAGAACTTCTGGCTCAAGCACCATATATCCTCCATTTATCCAGCCAGTATCTTTACTGCTTTTTTCACGGAACGAGCCGATAAAATCGCCATCTATATCCATAACCCCAAACCTTCCATCTGGCTGAACAGCAGTTAATGTCGCAAGCTTTCCATGCAACTTATGATGTTCGATAAGCTTTAAAACATTTACATCACACACACCATCGCCATAGGTCATAAGGAATCTGCTATCCAGAAATTTCCCGATTCGTTTTAATCTTCCGCCAGTCATGGTATTCAGTCCTGTATCAACAACCGTGACCTTCCATGGTTCTGCATATCGACGATGAACGATTACCTTATTACCCTCAGTGAAATCAAATGTAATATCAGAAGTATGAAGAAAATAATCCCCAAACCATTCCTTGATAACTTCCTGCTTATAACCGGCGCAAATGATAAAATCATTAAAACCATAATAGGAGTAAAGCTTCATAATATGCCATAAAATCGGCATACCGCCGATATCAATCATTGGCTTCGGCTTGAACTGCGATTCCTCAGATATACGGGTACCAAAACCTCCCGCCAAAAGTACAACTTTCATTATTTATTCACCTTTCTTCCAAACTTCTTTTCGCTAAGAAATGCAGCGTATATTGGAATCTCAAGCAGATCCAGAACTAACTTCCAAGGTTTGTATTTAAAAAAGAATTTCATAGCATAATTACTCTTTCCAAATTTTCTACCTCTTAACAAATATTTATATTCAGCAAACCGTGTAGGCAAATTTTTAAATAAGAATTCTCTTAACTCCTTTTTATCTTCAAAAGCTTCTGTAATTGTAGCATACATTGCAATTATATCTCTGCAATATACTTTTATTTGACTGTCTGACCACGTTGATGGAGTAGACATCTCATTATATACATGCACATCTGAAACACAGTAACCCAATCCTTTTGAACAATACATAGAATAGCCTAATGGAAGTGCAAGATTATCCCTTTCCCCCAATCTATCTATTAATTCATTAGCTGCTTTTACTTCCTTCGTCCTATAAATATTTGCAGAGATAAACATTAACGCACCTAAGCTGGAATCCTCAGATATTTTATAAAACATATCTAATCCATTTACATATATTCCACCTATGCCATGAAAGACTTTTCCGTCTCGAAAAGTATCAATCCCCCCTATGGCACCATAATTTAAAAATACATGAGTACAACTTTCATTCTCATCAAGAATTTTTAATATGTATTCAATAGTTCCCGCTGTATAATAATCATTATCTCCCATTATCCATATATATTCGCCAACAACATTTTCAATTAAAAAGCGGAAATTTCCAATAATACCTAAATTCGTCTTCTGATTAAAAATTGAAAGATTCTGTTCATTGAGGGTGTTAATATACTCCCTTGTACCATCTGAAGACCCATTATTTGATACAATCACTTGTATCTTCTCGTTTTCAAAGACCTTTTCCTGCCTTAAATATTCTATTAATTCTTTAAATTTATTTACTCTATTATATGTTGGCAAAAGAATACTTAACTTTATCACTTTAAATACCTCCTGAAGATACTTATATATTCAATCTTTTCCATTTCGCTCAGCACAATGAAGTACCAGGCCGTCAATGATAAGCAGCCTATTACCAAGCATTTAATAACAAGTCCGATTAACCTATCATTTGAAATGAAATTACATACTAACATTCCGGCAAGTATAACAACCGTATTAGCAACCAAAATTTTTATCATAGGTTGATAAAAATACGTTTTTTTTATATTCAAACAATATGCGCTATAAAGCGGAAGAAACAGGACTCCCCGAATAATCTCTGCAATACTACTCACACCTGCTATAAGGCACAGCTTGATAAATTCATCCTTGACGACATTCATTGAAATCAATACAAGAACAATTGTCGCCACAGCTTCTAAAAACAAATAAATTGAGGATACTTTAATTTTATTTGTAACAGTAAAAACTGTATATAGGCACTCAAATGGCATAATAATCAAGAATCCCAATGTGGCAATTGTACTGAGTGCATACAACTGATTACTGTCCTGAGCAGGAACCCAAACTGCATAAATATCTTTTCCCGCAACAATCAACACAGATTGGATAGCAATAGAGACAACAGCACACAGATTCACTGACTTTTCTATGGCTTTTAGACAACCATCAAGATTGTTTTTTGCATATTCAATTGTAATTTTAGGTGTAAATGCTGACGCAAAACCGGACATACTGCTTAATATAAGTTTGGGAAATGTTTTTGAAACAGATAATACTCCCATAGCAGTTGAGCTTACATATAAATTAGCAATCAGTAAATCTAATCCATTTAATAGAACAGCTCCTATACGAGTAAAGCTATTCCATATACCACTGTTGATAACTTCTTTTAATTTGGGGACAGTAAAATATTTTGTATCAAAAATTCTAATTTCAGGAGTCAGTTTTTTTACATAGCATATGTTAATCCCAAATATATAAATATTAGATATTAAGACCGCAACTCCGAGAAAATATATTTTCGGTGTGAATATCTTAAAAAACAGTAAAAGAAGAACAATCCGTAATCCATAGCTTTCAATTATCCGTAATGAATCCAAATCAACCCGATTCTTTATAAATGTTGCAACACTGAAAACAGATGACACGATTATGACAATAAAATTTGCAAACATCAAAGCGAATAATATCTTAACATCCACTAGCAATTCTAAAGAAATATTTATTAATGTATCAAGCTTCCATATAACCCCAATCATTGGAGCGGCTATAGCAATTCCAAGAAATATATTTGCAAAAAATATAGAATTGAAATAACCATTCACATCATTAATATCATCTTTATAAAATGCCATTGTAATGAATCGATTACCCATGGAATTTAAAGCAATAGAAAGTATCATCGCATAATTGACAAAATCATTTGCTAAAGAATAATAGCCGTTTACTTCACTTCCGATTGTGTTTACAATAATGCGAGTGATAAGGATTGTGACAATGAATGTAACCCCCAAAGAGATTATCTTAAAAACAAGATTCTTTGTCGTACCTCCATCCATCTGCTTTTTCACTATGACCGAACCTCCTAGCCATCTGTGTTTTAACTAATAGCTTTTACAGCCTTTATATACCCATCTATCATATTCTCTAACGCAAATCGACTATGATATAACTTGAATGATTTATCTCCATATTCAGAAATTCTGCATGGCTGTTCAATGAAAAATATCATCGACTGAATTACGTCTTCGAGTACAGGTCTGATAACAAACCCATTACCTGAGATAAGTTCTCTGCATCCGCCCACATCTGTAAGTATAAGTGGAAGCCCCGCTGCCATCGCCTCCTGAGCCGCAACAGGAAGGCCCTCATCTTTGCTTGTCATTATAAAAATATCATTCTGCCTCAGTACCTCATCAACCTCATTAGTTGCTCCTGTAAATTTAACCTTCGAATCAAGGCTATGGTTCATTACATACTCTTGACAACGTGCAAGCTCTGGTCCCCCACCAACAACAGTCAATTGTATATTTGCTTCCTTTAATTGTTCGATGGCTTTAATTGCAAGAATTTGATTTTTACGTTTACATACTGAACCTACTGTAACAAATTTAATAACTTCAGACTGCGCACGTACACATCTACACCCTTTTTCCATTCCAATGTAAATTGTTCTTGTTTTATTTTCATATTCTGGATGAAGAGAGATAAAATTCTTCTGGGCTATCTCCGAAACAAAAATAAGAATATCAGCGCTTCTTAGAATTGTTTTCTCACATTCTCTAAGAAAGCTTCTGATTTCTTTCTCTTGCATTTCTGTTTTTAACATACTAAGCATATCGCCACTATTATGCATTATAAAAATAGTTCTATATTTACCACTATACTTTTTATAAAAATTCCATGCCACTCTAAAATCGTTCAAAATAAAGCATGTATCCTTATGCGTATACAGTCCAATTTTCTCAATCGGAGTCTTACCAAGCCGATTAATTTGATAACTAAAAAACCGTACTTTCTTTCCTGTTCTTGTCTTACCAAGAATATTTTTTATTAATTGTTTAATTTGGAATTTTATACTTTTTCGATATACTTCTTCATTCAAAAATGAACTACTATTCGAAATGCTATGAAGATTCAATCCTTGATTCTTCCATCTCTCTGGTTTAGAAATAAGTAATCTTGCAAATTTCGCCGCTCCAGTCTGAGCGTTAATATTATCTGATGATAAAAATACGACATCTCTCAAAATATTTTACCACCCCCATACATACGGAAGATAATTCCCATGCACATTATTTACACTGCCATTGAAAGTCTCGAAAGCTAAAAGCGTAAACATAACAAACCATATTATATTAATCCAAATCTGCTTTCTATCTTCGAACATATCACAATATACAAAAATATAGAGAGTATAAAACATAGCTGTCATACGTCCCGTTACAGAACTAAACAATGGTGTAAATATTCCAAATGTAACTGTCGAAAGAAAATATCCATTTATATGAAGCCAAGTGAACTCTGTTTTATTTCTTTCTGGAATAACAAAATTGGAGATTCTAAAAGGTTTCCTTTTGAAAGCCTCGATAAAAAGCACAAGAAACATAATTCTTCGAATAAACGGAATTGTCAAATCCACCTGTCCGTATGTTAAGTATTTATTAAATTTATGTTCCAAATACGCACCGCCAATGCTATTTATTATCTTCCCTAGAAGTTCTGTGTAAGTAATTTCACCCAGAAAGAAAATCACTGCAATTCCGACCCATGCGTAGTAATATTTCCTCGAATATTCTTTATTCGATACAAACCACATAAGAATGAAAAAAAATGCACTTATATGGAATAATGCCCCTAAAATTATATAAATAAAAAATTTTTTATCCCTCTTTTCAATCAGCGGCATTGACAAGAGACATATACTCATCGATAATCCTTGACGCATAATACCCATGTCATAAAATATAAAATCCGTACTATAATAAAAGAAAATTGCCAGGAGGATACAATCTAATTGATTCTTCTCAAAAGCCTTGAAGCGAATACCAACACTTAATATTGCCATTACTATCAACAGCCACCTAAACGAAGGTGATATATAATTTATTAAACTATAGCCTGGTTCAATAGACGTATTAATAACAGACATAGCGCCTGATTTTACTAATGTGTAGTCTTGATAGTATGATTGCAAATCTATTCCAACGCCTTCTCGCAGTCCAGCAAAAAATATTAACGCGTTAGCAATTAAAAATATTATAAATTTTTTTATTGTACCATTACTACTATCCCACTTAGTAAACACTTCTAAAAAGGCTGATACCGCAAGTGTCCAAAATATCACATAATAAATCATTCAATATTCCTCGTAGTCATGCTACTGAATACCTATTTCAACAATTCTGCCAACTCTGCTTTGCTCCTGATAAACTCTATGCCCCAGAAGCGATTTACTATTTCTTTTTGTCTAGTCGTTATCTCATCACAATAAGTCCTAAACTCGCGTTTCACTTTTTCTCTTTCATAATCAACAGTTGGATTGTACGTCTTCGTTTCATTTTCCAAATCGCTGTCTAAATATGGTTTAATCCTTATTGTTTGCTCGAATACAGTATGCGCCCTACCCAAATATACGCAATATCCCACATGGGTTCCCATATCATTAGAGATTGTATAATCAGACAATAAAATAAAACTTTTTAATCTTCTTAAGAACATTGGATCGTCACGATACCCCGCTGTCACAACTTGATATCCATGGTCGTAATATATCTTGTCACGTCCAAGCATCAAATCCTTATAAAACAAACAAATCAATATTGTCTGAAATTCATGTTCTTTCTTAAAGATATCGATATTCTCTATAAATTGTTCATAATCAAATTCTTTGTCCACCCTATCAATAGAATGAGTTGGGAATACAAGTAACGTTTTCCCATTCTTTTTCTTTACTTTTTTTATTTCACCTTCGCTCAATGACGGTTCTGCATAGTGAATGTATGGTCCAATCGGAATTATGTCTACATTGGCTACTTCTTTTAAATGTTCTACTCTCTGACGTCCAAACGTCACCAATTTGGTGAATCCACTATCCACGGCTTCATCAGGGAAATAATGATTTCCGAAGTACACACCATGTTCGATACAACAATTTAGACTGCCCTTTATTCCTGCATATTCTTTAATTGCATTTGCAATCCCAAAATGAACGTTTCCGTGGTATGGCTCATCCCAATAAAAAATCTTTGGTCCTGACATTATAGCCTTGTAATCAAAAGTAGTTTGTATTGGTTTTTTATTTCCATGAAAAAGGACATTCAGATTATTAAAACGCACAGTTATCAACTTTTGTGTCTTCTTGTCTTTTATAAGATTTCTACGCACAAAGTTTGCCATTCCTCTTAGACGGCTCTTGATGCTGCTCTTCATTTCTTTGCCTCCACAATATAAAGTCCTCTATGCCCCTCAAAGACACTGTCAAAGCATATTTTATCTCCTGTATGATTCCATCGAGGATGAAGGTCGCAACGAGTATCATTATCATATTTAAATGGAGCAAATACACGCGCAATGACTTTTACTTGTGTCCTCGTTTCATCTATACCATTCATCAACTTAATTTCTGCCACACGTGCCCTGTCTGGATAAGTATCGGTGACGATAAGACTCCTGTCTGGACTGTAGCTTGGATGACCATCATTACTCAGTTGTAACCAACAATGAATATACTCCTGTGACTTATCCTTCATGAAATAGTACCCCGGACCGTCATTCTTTTTATTCTCAAAGGCCAAGATATGTTCGTCATCTTTCCAGAAGCAATGACTGACCATATCGTCATCAGAAAGAACGTACATATTCCCGCCATCTGCAACATCGAATGTGACAAGCCTCGTATATTTCCTCTTCCCTATAAACCACCGGTAAAGAACCATGCACCGTTTTCCACTTGGGTTAATCATGAGATGGTTCACCTTATGTACGCTTCCTGCCTCCTGCATTTCCTTCCGGGGATGAAAAGCGGCAAACTCTTTATATGTAAGGACAGACTCGACCTTCCCTGAATCCAAATCTATCTTCCATACCGCAGTAGCATCTGGCAGTGCCACACCCTTTGTCTTTTCTGGAGCATTGTAATAACCATACCCTGGTCTAAGATTATAGAGTCTGGAGAAATCCAAAGTAAGTGCAGTCTTTCCGTCTGAAGAAACCGTGTAAACAGGTGCGTCAATCACATGCTCGGCACCGCCCTCCAACTCCTTTATTACAGTCACATACTTTCCGCCTCTATAATCATTGAATAAAATGCGAGACGAGAAATCAGGTCCAAGCCATTGAAGCATACAGGACTGCTGAACATTCCAAGAACTGGTCTCAGCAATCTTCTTGACTCGATTCTTATCACTTTCAGGCAAAGCAGTATCAATGAGCAGTATATCCGCTTTCTCCTTTGGACTCACATCCGACCAAGTATCATTAGTCCTCATGCAGAGCATATATCGATCTGTGATATCCCATGGAGACTTATCATAATATCCAAAGAAATACTCGTGTGTGTTATCATCCGGAGAAATACGAGTAATGTTACCTTCACTCTTAATCTTTGGCGAGACAGCATACATCGTCCGCTGATAGATACGTTTAATAACCTTTTTTATTCCTGGCATTTTATTGAGTTGGTAGTTAATTCTTTGTTCAATGCTCATATGTTTTAGTCTCCATTCATCTCCTCAGGAACTTCCTATAAACCCAATTTTGAACTTTAACCGGCATAATATACATTCCCGTCTGTGCCGTCAAAACAGTTAAATAATTACCGAAAGAGCTGTAACCCATCTTCCAAAACTTCTTAATTGTGGCAATATAACTCCATGTATTTTCCCAGGATTTTCTCCTAATCGCCAGTTCATCACTACTTCTAAACCACAGTAACGCCTCGTCTATATTCTCTGCTTTGCAGCCTTTGAAAAGCATTCTTCCAAACAGCTCCACATCTTGATTTCTCTTCAAATCAGAATACCCTCCTTCAAACAATACTGCGCTCTTTCTATACATCACTGCCGGGTGGTTAAAAGCAGATCGCTTTTTTGCGAAATTGTAGATATCTTCTGCTGATAACGGCACTCTTCTCTGAGAAATAATATTAGATGGATCATCTACAAACTCGTCAATGTGAGATCCAACAATCGCAAGCTCTGGTTTTTCCTCAAATCGTTTTAATTGTTTTTCACAACGATCCGGTTTACTAATATCATCGGTGTCCATACGGGCTACTAGCTCATTCCTACAAACTTTTAATCCCTCATTAAGTGCAAGTCCCAAGCCAAGATTGGTCTTATTCTTAACAATATACAAGTGATCCCTGTATTCCTCCGTTACTTCATATAGTTCATCCGTCAGAGGTCCGTCTTCCACCAACACAATCTCATCTGGCTTTACTGTCTGATTGATCATAGAGTCCAAAGCCAACCTTAGATATTCAGGATGTTCTTTTTTATAAAGAGACATCAATACACTATACTTTTGCATTCAAATTCGCCCTTCATATTCTTTAATCAAATTTCTGGCATGCGCCTGTAAAGCAGCATACTTGGTTTTTGACACCTTCTTTGTTTTCAGTAACCAATCCCCATAATCATCAGCTACATCCGTCTCGCTTGTTCCGGCTGTTTTTGAACGTAAAAAAACCTTTTTTACCGTCAAACCTATTATTTTAAGATCATTCCAGAAACTAACCTTTTCTATGTACTTCAAATCCCATTCAAACTTCTGCTCCCAGGTCACTGCGTTTCTACCATTAACTTGTGCTAACCCACTCAACCCTGGCTTTGCCGTATGCCGCATTCTCACTCTGTCATCCATAAAAACGAGATCTATAACCAACTGAGGTCTTGGGCCGATTATACTCATATCACCTTTTAATATGTTAAAGACTTCAGGAAGTTCGTCAAGGCTGGTTGACCTCAGCCAGTTACCAAACTTTGGAAGTCTCTGTTCATCTGGAAGAAGATTTCCTTGTTCATCCCTTTCATCCGTCATTGTACGGAATTTATACATATCAAAGATCCGCTCCCGGCCATGGTTTCCAATTTGTCCCGGTCTCGACTGCTTAAATAAAACCGGCGTCCCCATATTAATTCTCACAATCACTGCAATAATGATGTAAAGCCAAAAAAATACGATAATAGCTAATAGTGAACAGATAATATCAAGAACTCTCTTAATATATTTTTCATAAAACCCACACCTTCGAACTAACATCAAATCTCTCCAGATATTCATAATTTGAGTCAAATACCCCGCTGTAAGCAACGGAGCATCAAATTTGTAGCACTGCAGAGCAGCGGGGTATTTGACCCTCGCGGCAGTCGCCAAATGTGCATGCAAGCATGCCCGCTTGGCTCGTTGCTCGCGGGAATAAAATAACTCATTCACTTTTTTAACAAACCTTATCAAAACAACGATGGATAATTTCAATAACCCTATCTTGCTGTTCCACTGTCATCTTATTATCACTGGGTAAACAGAGTCCCCGTTTAAATATATCCGATCCAACATCAATACCACCCCCTGCAGTATATGCATTACTCCGTCCTCTTCCATTCCCCTCAGCTGTCACAAAAGCATGCATTCTATAGATAGGCTGCATATGCATGGGTTTCCATATCGGTCTGCCTTCTGCACCAAATGCAGTCATGGCTTGTAATATCTCACCTGGGCTACTCTTCCCCGGTTCATGTGCCCACAGTTCATCTTGTTCCCCGCGTACATGATGAGCCATAGCGTCAGAATTGATCAAAAGACAACTCAACCAGAAGTTCGGAATAGACTTGCGTGCATCATATGGATTCATAGACATAGGGAGGTCTTTCAACCCTTCTTTATACCGCTCGTAAATCGCTCGTTTCTGTTTAATGTGCTCATCCAGATATGGAATCTGCCCTCTAATGATTCCAGCAATTATGTTGGACATCCTATAATTATAGCCGATTTCTTCGTGCTGGTACCATGGAGCCGCTTCCCGGCTTTGTGTACTCCATTTCCGTACCTTGTCCGCATCCTCTTTAGAATCGGACAAGAACAAACCACCAGCTGAACCAGTTATGATTTTGTTACCATTAAAGCTAATCGCATTGTAATGTCCTAACGTACCAGTCTCTACCCATTCGTCCCCAAACTTATACTTCGCTCCAAGACTCTCTGCCGCATCTTCCACAATTAATGCATTGTGTGCATCAGCTATTGCTTTTATCTCCTCCATCTTTCCGGGTGCCCCGTAAAGATGTGCTACCACGATTAGACGTACGTCAGGATATAACTTAAACGCTTCTTCAAGGGAATAAGGATCCATGTTCCAAGTATCAGCTTCGGTATCAATAAACACTGCTTCCCCGCCTTCATATGCAATAGGATTTATAGAAGCATCGAAGGTGACATCAGAACAGAAAACCCGTTTCCCCGCTAACGTTCCCTCATTCGCTCTTGCGATTCCATAGAGCCGTTCTCCAGCAAGCTTTGTAGCAAGATGCAAAGCAGATGTACCACAACTTAGTCCAACAGCATATTTACACCCCAAGTAGGAAGCCATTTCCTGTTCTACAACATTAATATTCTGCCCAACTGTACTCACCCAGTTCGTCTGTATAGCTTCATCCACCCATTTTTGCTCAGTCCCATGCATGGTAGGCGAACTAAGCCATACTTTACTTTTAAATTTTTCGATTCCGACAAAACGGGGATCTCGTAAAAAATCGTACATTATTATAATTCTCCTATAATCCGTTCTTAATATTCAGTGCAAACTGTTACGCTTGGAGTTGATATCGGATTCTGACACACATTTATTAGGAGCGATATGAGACTAATTCGTATGCTCTAGACAGACTAACATATAATAACTCCTAACACTTTCACTCTTCTATCCAAAGCCAACTCCCTCTCCTGCCTAATCAGCCTCTCATATGACTCCCCTCTCTTCTCAATAAACAGAACTCCTTCATAATACTCCAGCTTCTTAAGTGCCGCCGCATGAAATACAATCTGCCGATAAGGCGAAAACGCAACCTCCCCAATCTCTTCCGCTAACTGCTCACAGATCTCTATCACATCATCCTCTGCAACACTTCCCGTCATCATAACCCTCTTGATCTTCTCTTCGGGATTTCTATAAATGGCACTCTGAACATTCACCGCCGCAATCTTTATCTGTTCTTTGCGCGGAATCTTTGCATATGGTCCTTCCTCTAACCGACAAACCCAGCGGTCTATAAAACCAAATAATCTTCTCTTTGTTCCATTTCTGCGAATAGTCCCAAGCAAAGACATACCGAATTTTTGTTGGAAGTTGCTTATGTCCTGCAATTTTCCGCTCATGACATAATTCATACAGCAGATCAGACAGACCAGACACGCCCCGCCGATCATCCCAATAATTGCAAAAGTAACTGCCGAAGAAACCGGATCTTCGAATACAATTGGTTCATTCTCAGCCTCAATTCCAGTTTCTCCTTCAACCGGCTCTGCTAAAGACTGCTTTAATTGTTGCTCTTTCTTCACCTGATTCTCTGCAAGCGTTGCCTGATACTTATAGACTCCCGTAGCCACTGCCAGAAATATCATGCATACAACAATCCACCGCCAACGCTTCAGACAATAAAACAGCAAATCTATCAAATTGATTTCACTGACTTCCTGATATCCTTCCACTAATAAAAATCTCCTCTCATAATCTTGGCTCATGACAGATCCTAATCTCCAAGATTTTCTTTATTTCTTCTTCCCCACCATCTCAATTCCAAGATGTATCACCGTTTTCCGGTTCATGAAGTCAACCTCTACCTTCGCGATCCGTCTGTGCAGATCGATCTTCCTGATACACCCTTCCATATTCTTCAAAGGTCCGGACAAGATCGTGATCACATCATCCTCCGATACTGACACCTGTGATAACTGCACTTCCATGCTCCGATCTGGTGAGTCCATGATCTGTTCAAGCCATTCCACCTCATGATCCGGAAGTGGAATAAACAGCTCACTATCCTTTCCCAACAGCTTTGTAAATGCCGGCACATGCCGAAGCTCCTGATATAAGTCTTTTATATGATCGCTCGTTATGAACACATATCCAGGAAGCAACTTTTCATGGACTTCTTTCCACTCTCCCCGAAATTTCTTCTTCACACGGCGCATTGGATGGAAACAGGAATCATACAACGTATTTTCTACTACGGTCCTGACCTGCTCTTCCACCCTATTTTCTGTTCCTGTAGTTACCTGTAGTACATAATGCAAAACAAATCCTCCATTCGACGAGATGGTATAGAACACACAATCTATGAGTTTGATTTCCAACCAAGTCAATAACCCCGCTGCAGCTGCCAAATGTGCATGCAAGCATACCCGCTTGGCTCGTTGCCCACGGAAGTCAAACGCTGACCGCCAGATATAAAATGACAAAAGCCGCCGGGCAATGTCATTTCCTCGTAATATATGCTTCTGATCTGCCAAGATCATCAACACATATTATGGAGATATGACACTACCCGGCGGCTTCTGTGATCGCGTTACTATGTATCTTTCATTGCATTATAATAGCGAAGCACTCCCTGATATGTTCCGATCTAATTCAATCGGACCATATCAAAAGGTATGCTTCGCCATCCATGCCCGCAGTGATCTCCTGCTGCCACAGTAACTTGTCTTCCGTCTGCCCGACATACCGATATACTGTACGCATACAGCATCCCGGATATGTCTGCAGATATTCTCAGACGTCGGATATGTCATACCCCCGGAAATCCAAGTGCCCCAGCTGCAAGGATATCCAGAAAGTAATCCTGATTTTCTTACTATTTTTCGGTATAAAACTATGCTTAAGACTTCGACACGATCTCTAACCCTACCCGTACCTTCTGCCTCTCCCCGAACATTGGCATCTCTAAAAATGCTCGACGTTTATGGCGATCGATCCTACTTATATATCGTTCTTTCCCTACCAACGGACCAGAATATACTCTGATCCTGGATTGTTCGATCACACCTTCTGACATCTCTACAGTCTGTTCTTTTCCGCCGAATACGGTCAGGAAATCTACTTCATCTTCCGTCAGCGCGGCCACTTCGCCGCCTGCTTCCAGAAGCTTCGCAAATCCTTTGATACGGATCAGCTCATCGCTCAACCGGTCTGCCTGCTCCGTAACCATGAACACATATCCCGGAAACAGGATATTCTCCCTGAGCACCCATTCCCCCTGTATATGCTTCTTTTCCTGATAATAGAATACATAACAGCCTTTCAGCAGGTCAGAAGAGAGCTTCTTTTGGCACTGCAGCCGCACGCTTTCTTCCGAACCTACCCGTACCCGCATCACACACCACATATCTGCTTTCCTCATTTCCCAAACTGTAAGATCGGTCATTTGAATCTGAGAACTAATATTTCATTCTCATACTATAAAATACCCCCCCCCCGTAGTATTTTGTCAAGTCATTTTGAAAAATATCTCTGACAAATGCATCCATTTCCCCCATAATGCAACAAAAAAACAGCCCTGGCAGATCCAGAACTGTTAAAAAATTATACATACTGACTCCTTCGGTCTTCAAGAGCGCACTTCCAGCAACATTGTCACCCTGGCCCCCGTCGCTTCTCCATTCTCAATCACCAGCTTCCCTCCCTGCCTCTTAACAAACTTCTCAGCAGTATGAAGCCCTATTCCATAGTGCGTCTTACTGTTCCTGCTTCGGTCTCCCTGATAGAACTGCTCCGTTGCATGCATCAAATCCTGCCTGGAGAATCCCGGCCCCTCGTCCGCGGCCGCCGCCGCCAGATATTCCTTTCCCTCATCCTTACGCATCTTAAGAGAGATCTGTATTCTCCCATTCTCAGGGCCATAATCCATTGCATTTCCCAGAATATTACTCCACGCCCTTAGAATCTGCGTCTCATTGCACTGAATCTTCCCATGCAGATCATTTCTTTGGAAAGCGGCAGGACACTGTCTTGCAGATGACAGAAGCCTTGCCTGCTCTATTAACTTATCAGCGAATTCCATACAGGACACCATGTCCGCAGCAATACCGGCAATCTCTTTCTCTCTGTCATCATCTCTTCTGATATCTTTCTCTCTGTCATCATCTTCTCCAGCATTGTCCCTTCTGATATCATTTTCTCCGGCATCTCCTTCCTCACCAGAAGCCCTCTCCCTGTCCGCCATCAGCAGTTCATTCAAGCTTTGCAGATAATTCTCCATCACGGCCGCGCTCGACAGGATATCCCGGTTGTATTCCTGTTCATCTTCCGCAAGCTCCCCTTCCGCCAGAAGCTCCGCGTTCCCCCGGATCACCGTAAGCGGCGTCTTGATATCGTGGGCCAGCGCCGCGATCTGCTCATCCCTGCTCTTTTCCACATCCCACTGCCTGTACAGGGATTCCTTCAGCGCCTTCTTCATCTGATAAAGGGAACTTAAGATCTCATTCACTTCCCTTAATCCCGAATGTTCTTCTGCAAATTCAAGATCCTGATTCCTGATCTTCTCCGCCACCTCGAGCAAGATCCTTAGTCTTGCGCGCATATATTTTCCAAAATACCGCGACACCAGAACCGTATGCAGGAGAAACATCGCCGCGAATGAGACGACCATTAGCAGATCCGGCCGCGGCAGTAATTTGTCCAGATATTCATTCCGAAATCTTGTCTCAATCTTATATTTTACAATACATATCTCCCCTGCATCGCGCACGAAGAACCGATAGTATCCCTTCCCTTGCGCATAGATATCATTCTCCTCATAGCTGGCCCATGCCTGCCCGCTCTCTTCGGAAGAAAATGTCCCGTACAGCCAGTCTCCGGTACGCTCATAAACCCCGTACATGCACTCCGCCGGTATCTGTTCATCCGTGACTTTGGAGACGCTTTGAATCTCATCGGCAGATGCATTTAACTGCGCTTCCATATGGTTCGCCGGAAGAACTTCTCCCGCCGCATCGAGCACAAAATATATCATGACTGCGGCAAACAGCCAGAACAATGCGCCAACAGTATATATGATGACGAAACGAAGAAAAACAACCGTGATCGTTATATTATTTTTCATCTCCACCGATACCCAATCCCCCATACTGTCTCGATCGGCTCTAATCCTGCCCTCTGGCATTTCGCCCGGATATTCTTGATATGCTCCGTGATCACAGAATTATCGCTCTCTTTATCGTACCCGAATACATGTTCATAGATCCTGTCCTTTGAAAATACCTGTCCATGGTTCAGCGCAAGATACTCGCAGATCGCATACTCGCTCTTGGTAAATGTAATCTCGTTCCCCTCATAGCTTACTCTCTTCTCCTTAAGGTAGAACTGCACTCCGTTCACCGAGACCGCCTGCTTCTTCTCTCTCGTCTCCCTCCGCAGATGTGCGGCGACCCGCGCGCGGAGCTCGCCGATGCCGAAGGGCTTGGTGATATAGTCGTCCCCGCCGATTCCAAGCCCCCTCATAATATCCTTCTCCTCAGTCTTCGCCGTCAGGAAGAGGATCGGACAGTCTGCCAGATCCCTGATCTCCTCACACAGGGTAAATCCATCCATTCCCGGCATCATCACATCCAGAAGGATCAGCTTATAGTCCTGTAATCTCATCTTCTTGATCCTAAGCGGATCGCTTACCGCATCCACCTCATACCCTTCTTTTTCCAGAGCGTTCCTGATAAGCTTAAGGATCCGCTCTTCATCATCTACCGCTAATATTTTAATCATAACCGCTCATTCCCCGACCGCACCCGTCATTAATCCCGGCACTGCCTTCCCTCATAAAAATGAAACCACAGGAAAAATACAGACCACAGCGCTGCCGTGACGCCTGCCCCGATTCCCAGAATCTTCAGCACATCTCCTGCCGCCGCCGTTTTATTTCCTATCCAGTATTGTATCAGATATTCCGTCCATCTGCTACCCCACGAACAGGGAAAAAACTGCCACCGCCCCTCGCCAAGCCCGGTCAGGAACAGCGCCGCGACCACTAACTCAGCCGTTCCCGCACACAGGGAAATATTTTTTGAAAACGCAAAATTCAAGAACAGGTGTATCAGATACAGATTCACGCTGCAAAGCCACATTACCGCAGCAAGGATCAAGTATTCCCTCATAAGAAGCACCGTGTTCCCCTCCGTTATCCGATATCCCGCTGCGAATCCAACAACAGCCAGAAGGATGGAGAGAAGCCCCATGCCTGACAGCACGATCCATTTAGCAAGCAGCGGATTCATTTTACAGACCGATACTCCAAGAAATGTCTGATAATGTCCGCTCTCTTCAAACTCTGCCGATATGGAGCAGATCACACTGACGACCAGAGGAAGTATGACCGTCAGCGCCTCCATATATCCCAATATCTTTCCTTCATCATTCCATGCCGCAAAACTATAATATGCAAGGAATACAGCGATCCCAAGAAGCGGAACCATTACATGAAGCCATGGAAGCAGGGTGCGGCGCATCTTCCACATCTCTCCTTTGACATTTCCCCAAATTTCCTTCCCTCCATCCAAATGTCTTGCCATCATAGCTGCACCTGCCTTTCAAACTGCTTCCGCCCAACGATCCAGAATACCGCAAACCACACCAGTGAAACCAGAATCCCCACCGGCACTCCCTTCCAGTCCATCAACTCCGGGGTAAATGACACGCTTCCCGGCTTTGCGATCAGCCCGTTCGGAAGTATTTTCAGAATAATACACATCAGCCGCGTCGCGATTCCTCCCGGGAGCAGCATAAAATACGGTTTCAATGACATTGTTACGGAGATCAGAAATATACTCCCCACATGGAGCAATATCATCGGAAATCTGCCGATCACCTGCATAAGCAGCATGCAGAAAGGGATCTGCCACAGAGAAGTCATGAATAATACAACCACTGCAAATACCTGCTCTCCCACTGCCGGATCGATGTGAAATACGATCTGCCATACCTGCTTAAGTATCGTGCTTATCATCAGTGTAACGCTTAAGAGCACCGCCAGGGAGATCCCCATGCAGCGGATCCCATATAACACCTTTCCGTCCCAGACCGCCCCCATATCTGCCGGAAGCGTCAGGATCGTCTGATTCTTCATCTTCTTATCACTGTTTCCCACCGTACCGCAGACGATGGCGTTCATCCCCGGAAATAATACAATATACCACCAATTATAAGCATCAATCGTAAAATAGCTGCTCGTAAGGCATGCCGCCAGACACACTACGATCATCGGCATCAGCAATATCAGCTTTTCCGCAGAAGTGTGACGGTTCTTTAATCTTTCGGCCGGATAATATTTCCCCATCTATCCCACCTCCTTAAGCTGACGCCCTTTGTCCGATACGGCATACTTCGCTGCAACCTGCATAAACAATTCTTCCAGATGACCGATTTCCGGCATCCCGCCCTGATAGCCGAGCGCTCCGTTTGCGATGATTCCGATATGGTCTGCCGTCTGGGCGATCTCGCTTAAGATATGACTTGATACGATCACCGTGATCCCCTCTTCTGGGAATCTTCGTATCATCTGCCGAAGCTCCTGGATTCCGATCGGGTCAAGTCCGTTGACCGGCTCGTCAAGAACCAACAGCTTAGGCCTGTTGAGCAGTGCGATCGCGATTCCAAGCCTCTGCTTCATTCCCAGTGAAAATGCACCTGCCCTTTTCTTCCCTGTATCTGTCAGATCCACCAACTCCAATACTTCCCGGATCCTTTCATCCGGTATATGAAGCATCAGCGCGCGGACTTTCAGATTCTCCCAGGCCGTCAGGTTCTCGTATACGGGCGGCGTCTCGATCAGAGCTCCGATATCCGCAAGGTCCTTCCTGCTCCACGGATGACCGTCAAAAAGAATTTCCCCGTCTGTGGGACGCAGGATTCCCGTCAGCATCTTAAGCAATGTGGACTTGCCCGCTCCGTTCGGACCCAGAAGTCCGTACACGCAGCACTTAGGTACTGCAAGCGAAATATGATCGACGGCATAGTGACCGCGGAATGATTTTGCCAGACATTTTGTTTCTAAGATGTTTTGATTCATGATTTCCTCCTTATTCCATGCTTGTAATGTTCTGCCTGTAATGTTCTGCCTGATCAGATATCTCTTACCTGCCGCTGAACTACAAGATAAGAATAGGGCAGAATTATAAGGAAAGTATAAGGAAATCCTCTCTTTTATCAAAAAAGCCGCCGGATCACTCCGGCAGCCCATGCATACATATACACGTATATTTACATAAAGTTACATAAAGATATTCAGCACGATCACTTCCACAACCCCGACTGCCCACGCAACCGTAGATGTGACGGACCAGATCGTCAACTGGTCTTTTGCTTCTCTGACGCCGAGCGTCCTGTTTACAACCCAGAAATAACTGTCGTTGAAGTATCCGAAGAACAGTGAACCCACACAGCATGCAACTGCTCCAAGCAGCGGGCTTGCACCTGCCGCCACCACGATCGGCGCAGAGATACTGGCCGCTGTGGTCATGGCAACCGTACCGGAACCCTGGATGAATCTCATCGCTGTTGAGATGAGCAGCGGCAGGATGATGATCGGGATCGCCGTCTTCGCAAGCCCTTCTGCCATGAATGTTCCAAGACCGGAATCCTTGATGATCTGTCCGAGAGCGCCGCCTCCGCCTGTTACCAGCATAATGATACCGGCAGACATCATACCCTTCTCCATCTCTGAGATACAGGTCTGTCTGTCAAGGTTTCTTCCCAGTGTAAAGATCGCCACCAGAAGTCCCAGTCCTACCGCTACGATCGGCTGTCCAAGGAATATCAGCACTTCCATGAATCCCGCCGTCTTGCCGAGCGCCGACGCGATCGTATTGATCAGGATCAGAATGATCGGCACGATCAGAGGCATGAATGACTCTAACGTTCCAGGCATTCCTGTAAGATCCATAGAGAACGCATTCTCATAATCCGGCTCCTGGTAAGGTGCTTCAATAATCTCTCCGCTCTCATCTACGATACGGTAATATTTCTTCGCAAGGACTATTCTCGCGTAGGCGATACACGCGATCGCCATTGGAAGCGCAAGCGCGATGGTCAGAAGGATGAACTTACCTACGTCAACTCCGAAGATACCACATACACCCAGAGGACCCGGTGTCGGCGGAACCAGGGAGTGCGTGATTACAAGCCCGGCCGCCAGGGATACGCCAAGCGCAATGACAGACTTCTTCGTCGCCTTGGATATAGCCTTGGCGATCGGAGCCAATACCACGAATCCTGAATCACAGAAGATCGGGATGGATACAAGGAACCCGGTCAGCGCCAGGGCTTCCTCCTCCCGTTTCTTCCCGAACAGCTTAAGGAATGTATGCGCCATCCTCTTCGCCGCTCCCGTCACCTCGAATATCTGCCCCATCATAACGCCGAAACCGATGATAATACCGATACTTCCAAGCGTACCGCCGAATCCCGACGTAATCGAGTTCACAATACCGAACGTCTTGCCATCCTCAAGCGTAATATTTACCAGAGGCATCCCGCCTACAACACCTACAATGACTGTACAGATAATTAGCGCCAGAAACGCCTGCACCTTTGTCTTCAACACCAAAAATATCAGAACGGCAATACCGATTGCCAGACCAATTAACATTCTCTGCCCGCTCAGTCCATTTACCATACTAGACCTCCTCTTCCTTTTCTAATTTCCACTATGCTTCTATGGTTAAATATGTTAAAATGTTGTCAGGCATACGCCAATATGCCTGGTATACCGGCGGCACAGCCGCCGTACATTTCAAAGTGCTGGCACGTTCATAATCAGGGTTAACGTGTCAGCGTACCAGTGTCTCATTCACGCCGGACAAGACACCTTCTTAATTGCTTCTTATTTGCTTCTTATTTTGTGAAATTCGGCGCGTATTTTGCCGCCAGCAATATTGCTTCGATCATGCTGACCGCGCTCACGATCCCCTTTCCCGCAATGTCAAATGCAGTTCCGTGATCCACGGAGGTTCGAAGGATCGGCATTCCGTTGGTGATCGCGATGGTCTTCTCAAAATCAAGAGTCTTCGTCGCAATATGGCCCTGGTCGTGATACAGGGACAGCACGCTGTTGTACTTGCCGATAGCAGCCTGGTGGAATACGGAATCCGCACCGATCGGCCCAACTACATTGTAGCCCTCTGCCTGCAGTTCTTCGACGGCCGGCGTAATCTCATTCACTTCCTCCCAGCCGAATAATCCATGTTCTCCGCTGTGCGGATTCAACCCGGCAACTGCCATCGTTCCGTCTGATACCCCAAGCTTCTTAAGCGCTTCCAGACACCGCTTCACATAGTCCTTGATTCTCTCCTTCGTGATCATATCAAGCATCTCTCTTAAGGATACATGCCTCGTCAGGAAGAATACGCGCATACCGTTCGTCTCGAACATGGTCAGCGGATCCTCGGTGTCAGTGAGAGCGCCGAAGATCTCTGTATGTCCGATAAAATTAATTCCGCCCGCGCGCAGCGACTCTTTGTTGATCGGCGTCGTGGCTACGGCATCGACCTTGCCCTCATTTGCAAGCTCGATACTTTTTGTAATATATTCATATGCGGCCTTCCCGCACATTCCATTGACACGGCCGAACTCAAAATTCCCCATATCAACATTGCCAAGATCAATGAGATTCAGGACTCCCTCACGGAAATCCCCTTCTTCCGGTCCGTTTATCACATGGACCGTAAGATCCTCGCCGGCTATCCTGACGGCATTTTCCATAACGGTCTTATCTCCCACAACGATACAATCCGCCGCGTTAAATACTTCCTTAGAAGCGACTGATTTGGCGACGATCTCCGGTCCTACTCCCGCCGGATCCCCAATAGGTACTGCGATTAGTGATTTTCCCATAATTCCTCATCCTTTCTTAATTAATACATTGATAAATAGACTGCCTGTATACGGCGCGTCAGATAAACAGCTTCTCCTTCAGATATGTAATACACTGATTGATCGCATCGCGGCCGCCCTGGCTTCCGCCCTTAGTGATAATGTGGACGCCCTCGAATTCCCCCTTAAGGAACTGTCCGTATGCGGCCAATGGAAGCACCTCATCCTTAAGCGACAATCCCGCCGTATCGAATCTCTCACAAACTGCCACCGTCACATCCCCTCCGCTGGTATACAGCCCGCGAAATGTAGGCTCCGCCTTGAAGATCCGGTAAGTGATCTCTGCAAACGCACCGTTGATCATACCTGTCACCTCATCCATGGAACAATTATAGCGCTCCATATAAGGCTTGAAATCGATCCTGTTCTCCGGGTAGATCCCGTCCCCTGTCACGGTGCAGACCGCATTGCGCCCGCATTCGTTAAGGATCTCTTCTGCTACCCGGGAAGTCTCCGCCTCTCTTCTGCCTTTAGACTCCAGCAGCTCTCTGGTATTGACGAACACATTATAGGTCCTCTGAGACAGCCACAGCTCTTTCATCTGTGCGGTCGTGTTCGGATTGACGCTCCCCACCACCGCCAGGATCTTACTCTTCTCCTTCTTCTGGGACGGCGTGATCAGCTTCCGGGCAAGCGTAGCCGTAAATACACCCGGATCCACCGCAACCACCTTAAGCCCGCTTGTGATCACCGCGTCTGCGATCAGATCAAGATCTTCCTGCGTGATACAGTCAAGGACAATGATCCTGCTGCCGCTTAACACACACTGATTCATCAGATCCGCAAGATAATGCTTCCCATGCATCAGATCTTTCAGTTGGATGGACGAAACCTTGTATCTGCTCTGTTCGTCGAAGAGAACCGCAACCTCCGAGATCTTGACAGGCGTCTTCGGATCAATGGCAATATCCGTCTTATGAAGCGGCAGACCGCCCACAAGCATATAGCCTCCGGCTACGATCCTGCCGGAAGACGGGAAACAGGGAGCCGCAACCGCGATATAGTCATCCCCGAGACAATCCAGCATGGCGTCCGTCTCGCTTCCCAAATTCCCCCTTAAGGTACTGTCGATCCGTTTCGAATATACCTTTACATCGTCTCCCTTCAGCAGACTGCACACGTTATATACTCTGTTGTACGCCATCTTCGGCTCTATGCCGCGGCTGTCTGTCGGATACAGTACACAGTCACAATCCGTCAGGGTCGACAGCTCGATCCGTTCTGTGTTCATCACTGTGTATGCTTCGTAATTCATTTTTTTCAGAAGTACACCGGTGGCATTGGCTCCTGTCAGGTCATCAGCTATTACAACACACTGAGACATAACCAGCCTCCTTCCTATAAACTATTTCTTACAAAATCAGCTAATCGCACAAATTATATGTTTGAATTTGTTTATTTTCACCAACCGAACGCTTTCTAATGATTAAAGTGATCAGCCGATCAGCACCTCTACAGCCTCTTTTAGGGTCTGTATCTCTCCCACATTTCCCGGGAAGATGACATACGGGGTCATTGGAAATTTGCTCTCTTCCCCTGTCTGCCACACCGGGATCCCCGGTTCGATCTGTCCAAGCACATTTGCCTTCTTCACCGCAAGAGCCTTTGTCCCCACATCACTGGAGGTGATTCCGCCCTTTGCGATCACAAAGCTTGGAGTGATGCTAAGCCTTCCTACCAATGACTGCACCGCGTCAGAGATCTTCACGGACAGTCTGAGTTCATCCTCCTTATCTCCCGTATCCGCCGTGATCAGCGCACGCGTCGTATAGCAGCATACGGTCCTGCCGGCTTTGATGCACGCTTCCTCTCTGTCAAGGCATCTCCTAACCTCTGCCTCGAACGCCGCGTCGTCTGTCACCAGCGTTGCGTCTAACTCAATAAATTCAATGCCGGACAGTTCTTTTAAGGCCTCTACCTGCTTCGTCGTCTTGTCTGTGTGCGAGCCGACTACTACGATCCCGCCGTTCGCCGTCTCTTTGACGACCATCTGATCTCTGGTAAGAAGCGGCTGGTCTGTCACTGCCCCCATTACCTTCACGATCGCTGCCGCCGTACGGAACATGAACACCTTTCCCTTCGCCATGGCACGGAACAGAGCCACGCAGAACACCTTTACATCCGCATAATCGACCGCATTGACGATGATCTTGTTGAAATCCTTCACCTCCATCAACTGCGCCTCGATCTTGTCTATATCCATGCTGTGAATATCTTCAAGAGATATGCAGGTCACATCGGACGCCTTATAAGCTCCCCTGGTCTTCTCCTCCACATATTCCGGCATGGTTGCCGCGGTGTATCCAAAGGTCTTGTCTTTGGCGAATTCCGTCTCATTTGCCGGGACAAGCTCATCGCCGTACTTTACATAATGTACATTATCAATGGTGAACCTGCCGCCTTCCTTGAAGAACGGACAGAGAATCTCTCCGTCGACAGTCTTACCGGTATTCTGCTCGTAACTCTTCTTAAGAAGCTCTGTCTCCAGGGGATAATGTCCGCGCAAAGTGCTGTCGCTGCGGCTGATAAATATGTATTCCTTCCCCGTCTCCCTGGCGACCTCATCCACGGCCGCCGCAATCTCATTGTGCGCTTTCGTTGTCTGCTCTGCTGTAAAGCCTCTGGAATTAGTCAGCACATAGAACAGATTGTTCTCCTCTTCAAACCCCTGACGGATGCTGTCCTTCTCCCAATTGGTATATACCGATATATCATGGACCGTCTGCACGCCTGTCGGGTCGTCATCCAACACTACGATCTTCTTGTTATTTGCTTCGATTTCTTTCTTTAATAAAGCGTCAATGTGCGCCTCATCTATTTTCTTATAAGAAGTCAGCGCCCCTGCACCTATTGCCATGATCATTTCCTCCTGATCTAGTTCATTTTTTTAACTTCAACATCAGCCAGCTTCTCAAAATATTGCACGATTCCGCCGTGATCGTCGTTCATATGTCCGTGGATCTTCAATGTCTGAAGGATCTCGTAGAGCTGTGCCGTATAAGGAATCGGAACGTCGATCGAGTGAGCTGTGTTCACCACATTCTTGATATCCTTGTGATTGATACGGATCGGACCGCCCGGCTTGAAATTACGCTCTACGATCATCGGGATCTTAGCATCCAAAACCGCGCTTCCCGCCAGTCCTCCCCTGATCGCTTCATATACCTTCTGAGGATCAGCTCCCGCCTTAGCCGCCAGAACAAACGCCTCAGACACTACTGCGATCGTGTTATTGACAATCACCTGATTGGCAAGCTTTGTAACGCTTCCGCTTCCGCTTCCGCCGATCAGCAAAGCCGAAGATCCCAGGATATCGAAATACTCCTTCATCTCATTAAAGTCCTTCTCATCTCCGCCTGCCATGATCGCAAGCGTTCCCGCGATCGCTCCCGGTTCCCCGCCGGATACCGGCGCATCTACGAAGCCGACGCCCTTCTCCTTCAACGCCTGGTAACAATCCTGGGACTCTACCGGAGTCACAGAACTCATATCACAGATTACGGTTCCTGCTTTCACGGTTGAAGCCACGCCGCCTTCACCGAACAGGATCGATTTCGTGATCTCCCCGCTCGGAACCATGATAATGATCCGTTCGCACCGTTCTCCAATCTCTGCGTAGCTTGCTTCTTCTGCGCCCGCTGCGACCACATCCGCAACCGCTTCCTTGTTCAGATCTGCAACCAGGAGATCCACTCCCGCCTTCAGCATGTTCTTCGCCATTGGTCTTCCCATGATGCCAAGTCCGATAAATCCTACCTTCATTCTTCTTACTTCCTTTCTTATATGTTCATTATTCCTTCGATGTACTCACTTTACTACATACCGGTATACCGGTCAAGTGTTTCGGAGGAATTCACGCTCTTTCTCACTTTTATACAGTTTTAATCTCTCATTTTTGTGCATAATTTTTTATTGACACTGACGTAGACCACACTATATACTGATAACAATTATTACGCCAGCAGAGGATTGAATATTATGACACCGTTAAATAAACAGGCATACCAACACCTGCAGAAGTTGATCATTCAGGGAGAATTCGAATATAACAAGATCTATTCGGAGACGAAGCTGTCAAGGGAGCTCGGCATCTCACGCACTCCGTTCCGCGATGCCGTTCACAGGCTCGCCCAGGAGGGCTACATCGATATTATCCCTAGCAAAGGCTTCATGCTCCACCAATTGACGCGCCAGGACATCGACGAGACGTTCCAGGTCCGTTCTGCCCTGGAATGTTACTGCACTCTCGCGATCACGAAGGCGCACAAGAACCGTTCTGTCAAGAAGTTATTAAAAGAACTGCGCATGCTGACCGATATTTTAAAGGAGATCATGGATTCGGGCGGTTCTATCGAAGAATTCTGTGAATATGATTTCCAATACCATACCAAGATCATCGACTACTCCGAAAACCGTCAGTTCGTCTCCATCTTCGCTACCTTCAAGTACCGCATGCGCAAGCTCGCCGAGCTTTCCCTTGCCCACGAAGGCCGTATGCAGGATACCTATGAGGAACATCTTGCTATCGTGGAAGCTATGGAGAACAATGATACGGAACACATCTACGAGATCACACTCGCCCATATGAATACGGCACGCAAGATCAATCTGGACGATCTGTAGCCTGCGGATCATCCAGACCGATCTCCTTTTGTGCCTGCATAGCTATTTTAATAATAAAATTGATAACTGTAATAATTAGAGTATGCGCTACGTCGATTGACGACAACGACGTAGATGGAAAATCAGGCAAGTTATATGGCTGGTTACTTATTTTTCGGTGTACTAGAATCAAAATCCTATACTTCCCTTGCCGCAACCACCTTCCCTGCAATCACCCAGGATACAGTGAATGCCAATGCACCAACTGCCATACCGACTGACAGCGCTGCCATCCTCTGCCTGATCACCGAAGTCAATCCCATGATCAGCGCAACTGACAGCGGATACGCAAGCATGGAGCCCATCACACTCTTCTCCTCACTCAGCAGGAAATAGCACGGCAGAATCAAGCTCCCTGCCAACAGCGCCATAGTAACACTGATACAGAAGAACAAGACAAAATTGTCATAATCTAAAGTTCCAGTCACCATAAGGGCTGTCAGAGAACATACCGTTCCAGCCAAAAGCCCGAATACACTGAGAAACAGATACATCAAATATTTGCTGCTGACCATCCTCTCTCCGGAAACCGGAAACGCCGCGCTTAAACGGGTCCATCCGCATGCCTTATCCATATTGATGGTCGATGCCTCCACCATACCCGTCATAACCGTTGCCAGGATCAGCAGTACCTGAGGAGAGACCAGATAAGACAGCCCCGCTCCGATCACCAGGAATACCCCGGTCATCATGATCACAACCGATCGTATCATATAGAAATCCTTCACTAATAATCCTCTCATCTACTGTTCCCCCTTCACATACATCAACATGATCTCGTCTATCGTAGCCGGCGTCACAACCGCCTTGGGATATCTGCGCATGGCAAGGTCTCTGTCAGAAACTAACGCCTGCCACTCATAATCCTGCTTCCTCCAGGATATAATGTCCCCCTTGTCCAGTTGATCAAACTGCGCCGCACCGCACTTGATGATCCCGTACTGCGTAAGCAGTTCATCCTTCGGCTTTGAAAATATTACCTGCCCCTGATGGATGAATACGATATAATCCGCCGCCTTCTCCAGATCGCTTGTAATATGCGACGATACCAGTATCGAATGCTCTTCTTCCTGCATAAAATCCAGGAAAATATCCAGAATATCATCCCGCATGACCGGATCAAGCCCGCTGGTAGCCTCATCCAATATCAAAAACCTTGGCTGATGGGACAGTGCCGCCGCAATCGCAAGCTTCATCCTCATTCCTTTCGAGAAATTCTTAATCTTCTTATCCGCCGGCAATGAAAATTCCTTCAGAAATCTTCCGTAAGACTGCGCATCCCACCGGGAAAAGATTCCCTTCATAACCTTGCCGATCTGCCTTGGCGAAAGCATCTCCGGGTATCCCTTGTCATCAAACACGGCGCCTACCTGTTCCTTATCCTGCGTAGTTATATCGCCTCCCTCAAACAAAGAGACCTCTCCCTCATCCCTGTTGATCATTCCTAATATTGCCTTGATCACCGTACTCTTTCCGGCTCCGTTTTCTCCGATCAGTCCCACGATAGATCCTTGTGGCACATCAAAGGATACATGATTCAATGTAAAATCATCATACCGCTTCGTCAATCCTGTAACCTTAACCGCATTCTTCATATCATCCAATCCTTTCCGCATATCCCTGCGCACTCAGCAAATTACCCAAACCGCTTCGCCTGTCTTCTTCCAATCACCCCATATCCTCATCATACAAAAGCGTAAGAAGAGACTGCAGGGTATCAAGCTTGATCCCGCTCATCCGCGCGATCTCGATCGCCTCTGTAAAATGCTCCTCAATCTTCTTCTGCTGCTCCTCCAGATAAAAATCCTGATTCTGCACAGACACGAAGCATCCCTTCCCTGCTGTTGTCTCAATGAACCCATCCTCCTGCAGCAGATCATATGCCTTCTGGACCGTGAGAACACTGATATGCACCGAACGTGCAAGCGCACGTATGGAAGGCAGCGCGTCACCCGCCTTAAGCTCTCCGCTCATGATCATCGTCTTAATCTGTGTCCTGATCTGCTCGTAGATCGGCTTACTGGCATGATTGTTGATCAAGATCTCCAAGTCTTATCATCCCCAATCGTCTTATGCTGTATTGTTATTACATATACAGTATAATACGCAATAAATTGTTTGTCAAGAACATTTTTGCAAATCTTGCACAGTATGAGTGCTATTGAAACCAGACGCAATTCTTTGACTGATCAAATGGCCATATCAATCTGCCGGGAATATAATGTAAATTACGACTGGCTGATCTCTGAAGAAGGGGAAATGTTTACAGATCTTCCACAGACAATATTGAACGAACTATGCAAACAGTATGATCTGGATAACTTTGACAAGGTGTTAGTAGAGATGTACATAGAATTTCCGGAAACTATCCGGAAGCATCTGAAAGAGAATCTTCTGAAAATGCTGAAAAGAGTTGACAGTGACAGCCCACATGAAAAATCGAAGCAGCAAGGAAGGAGGATGTGCGTATAAAAAGAAATCGGGTCCATTAACATTCATCTGCGAAGAAGACCGTCTGTCTGTTTTAACAACAGTAGAAGCAATCGAGCGTTTCGTCCTCTGCTCCGAAATCTCTATGGGGATTATCCAGATGATTGCATTGAATCATGCATTCGTAGAAATGATTGAACAGCACCGTTACCTTCGGACATCCCGCAAAGGCAAGGTGTCCGAGGCAACTGTCATTGATTATCTGAGAAAACATTTATCATGAATGGCATCCTTGTTCACTGGCTTGTGAATCCAAAAGACGAATAAAGCCCCTTTACAGTAAATCAGCAATACGGATCACCAAGTCTTCATAAATGCATACTGGTATTTCGTCGTCAAAAGTGTATTGATCTGTCTTCTCATCATGCTCAAAGTCATAAACATTGACAGTACGGATCTTCGGGTTTACCGTCCAATATTCCCTCACACCGGCAGTACGGTATTTGAAAAGCTTAATGCCGCAGTCCATACGAATTGTACTAGGGGAAAGGATTTCGATTATCCAATCAGGAGCACCGTGGTATCCCTTTTCATCTAATTTCTTAGAATCACAGATGATGGAAATATCAGGTTCTACATAGTTAACATTGTCTTGATTTAAGAATACTGCAAACGGTGCCAGGAATACTTCACAATTTCCTTTTTTCCTGTCAATGTAGTCAGAGACTTTTCTTGCAAATGAATAGGATATTCGTTGATGGTTTGTGTTCGGTGGTGACATCATGTACATCTGACCGTCGATCAGTTCTGCACGTTGTCCGTCTGGTAAAGCATAGATATCATCAATGGTATAATTAACTTGTTGTGCTAAAGCCATGGCACATCCTCCTTCCTTGCTACTTCGATTTTTCATGCTGGCTGTCACTGTCAACTCTTTTCAGCATTTTCAGAAGATTCTCCTTCAGATGCTTCCGGATATTTTCCGGGAATTCTATATACATCTCCACTAACGCCTTGTCAAAGTCATCTAAATCATACTGTTTGCATAGTTCGTTCAATATTGTCTGTGGAAGATCCGTAAACATTTCCCCTTCTTCAGAGATCATCCAGTCATAATTTACATTATATTCCCGGCAGATTGCTCGGGTCATTTGGTCAGTCAAGTTTCTTGATCCTCGTTCAATGTTGGAAATAGCCGTTTTTCCAACTCCTAATTTTTCACTAAACTTTTCCAATGTAAGGTTTAAAGTTTTGCGAATTTCTTTCACGCGTTCGCCTTGCGTCATCACATACACCTCTCTTTCAATTCAAGAATAGCACGCAAAAAATATAAAGTCAACAAAAAAGTTCACAAAGTGAACAAAAATGTATTAACAAAATCCGCAATGGTAATTATAGTATCCACATAGGCAACTGACAATCCAATTGGCTGCATAACCTAATACAAAAAATGGGTACTGAATAATACGCTGATCATTACTATACTATTGATATAAAATCCAGTTTGTGCCTGATAGATTCTATATGTGCCATATGATATAATCATAGAAACTTGAACACGCTGAAAAGCTGAATGGTATTTTAACAGTTTCAAGCGATTAGTGGTATACCTCAACTGAAAAAAGCAGAATATGGCACTGGAAAGACAGACCGATTCGGTTGGCCTGTAGTAAACTGGAACTATTTGTCAGCGCATGCAGATAATCATGGATTTGACACCAGAAATACAGAAAATAACGGTAAACATATCATCAAATATATTTTGCCTTACGGCAGCATAATAATCAGATATGGACGAGAAACAGGTTATTATTCAGCGCCTAAGGGAACCTCTTATGATAAATTATCATTGCCGTATATTCCGGAAAGTTTGGAATATAATGAATACAAGGTAGTAGCTGATAATCTATATATTATCTGTATCGTTGATAAAGGAAGTGTAGCCCCGGGATTTGACAGCGAAGGCGGCGCAATCCAATATCTGCATCCCTTTACGATCAAAGAGTCTGTCAAAAAAGGCATGTTGGAAAGGATATAATTATGGGAAAAACTTTACGCAAAGCACCGCTTTTGCAAAATGAGAATAATGACCTGTACTGTATAGATATATTGTATAAATCTCTGCAAGAATTCCATATCCCGGAATATCTCTGTTCTGTCGGAGAGTATGCAGAAGAAGCGATCTGCCTTGAAAAAAGCGGATCAGATTGGATCGTCTACGGAGGAGAACGGGGACTGAAACACGATCTTAGACCCTATGAAGATTGCAGAGACGCCTGTCTTGATGTCCTGTCCAGACTCTCCGAAACTACTGATGAGGAAAAAAGAATCCGCCAATTTTTTGATCATTTTATCGTTCCATCCACAGGAACAGAAGAATCAAAGCCTAGAGTTCATGCGGCTTTTCGGTAGTTTGAATCAATCAAGGATCCAATGTACTGACCGTATTATATTCAGCCAAACCTCCTTGCCTATCTGCCCATCTGCCGCGTTGGATTTTCTATCCGCAGCCATCGCTGCGCCGTTGAAGATCCGCCTTGCAGATGAGCGAATATTCTGCGGAGTTTTGCCAGATATAATACGGTCAGCACACTAACGGCAACCCCTTATTATCAATTCACTTTTCTAAATGACATGCTCCCATTCATATCCGTCTTCATTGCCGTAAATCCTTACTACATCCAGCACTTGATTATAATTATTATCGAACACGAGCACATACATCCCTTCCTTCTCCGTTTTATACCGTCTGCCGTCCACAATGAGTTCACTTTTCATACCGCAGTTTATGCTGTATTCCTTGCTGTCCGACCCGGCGGCACCTTTATAAGGACTGTCAAGCACCGTATCGCTCTCATACACCGCCGCATTTCCGCTATATATTCTTATGACCTCCCGATCTTCCCCGGAAATATTCCACGGCGTATAAATATCTGGAATACCGCCTTTGGATAAGGCCAATACGGTATAATTCTCATCAGACGCGGTGCTGCACCATTTCATAAGATCATCTTCGATCTTCCCAAGTCCGCGCCCCGCCTTATTCGCCCTTTTCTTATCAACGATCTGCTGATTTATCAGTCTTTTTACTTTGTGTTCTCTTTTCTTCGCTGACAGATAATGATCGTCCCATTCTTCATAGTCTTTATCGCCCCTGTGGTCAGGAACAGAGTAATTTCCCTTAATATGATCCGCTACAAATCTTGTATATTTTTGCGCTCCATATACGTTAACATGACCGGCATTATAGAAATCAGTAGCAAAATCAATACCCATTTCCCGATAATGATCATTCGTATTCAGGAACTCATAACCATATGAGGAAACAATATCGCCTATCATATTATACTGCATTTCCGTCTCTCTTGTAATCGGAATAGGTCCTGCAACAAACAACGCGTTTTGAACATTCTCGTTAAGATATTCCAACATCTCTCTTAAGCTTGTTTCCTTTACCGGATCTAATTCCATCTTTTCTTTTGTCCGATATCCTTTCGGCTCCTGTATGATCGAATGACAAGGGTCTTCTATGAATTCAAACCCTTTGAATTCACACACATAATCATTATCCTTATGCTCCCAATTGTCTTCCAGGCCAAGCCTTTCATAATTACCATGGTATTTTGCAATATCAAAATAAAAAGATGCAATATCCGCATCTTCATCTGCAAATGCATCATAATAATTCAATATTTCCGTAACAATCCGAAAACGGCCGCCCGATAAGGGAAGTGAATCCGTCATATTCCTTATCGGACCTTCGTCGTCGCTGACTGTACCGGCCCCTCCGACATACGACCGCACATCGATGACTGCCAGATCAGGCTTCTGCGTTTCCAGCATGTATCTTATATAACCGCTGATCACCGAAGGACGCGCCGAATTAGTTGCCAGATTATATGAGGTCATTCCGTATTCCTTCCAGGCCAGATACGGTTCCCAGTATACGAAAGTCGAACTTCCCCCTACGCATACTACATCAATATTCTCTTCATTTCTGATCCCATTCACATGCGCCCTGTCGTAACCGCAATTTCTAAACAGATATGTAGCATTGACGAATACCCATCCCAGAAGCGCTGTGAAGACCAATAGGTTCATTACTTTTTTAATTTTATTTTTCATCTCTAAAAACCCCTGTAAATAAATTCAGCGGCATCATATCCCGGTCCATATTTTCCGTAAATGAGCACAATCAGAAATAAGCCGATCCACACAGACCATCTGAAATATACATTCTGCTCCGAGATCCACTCCCTGACGGGCACCTTCTTAACAAGCTTTATAATCCCAGCAATCACAACGGTCAGCACCGATATGCGCAGCACGCCGTAATCGATCACGGTAAGCCCCATTCCAAGAAAAGATTCGTTAAAAAAGATCCAGGGATTAAAAACAGAAAAACCGGCTTTGTAGACCTCTAACCCGCTCATGAAGCTAGATGCGGGGAACATCCCAAGTCCAAAAGCAAAAAGTAAAAATGTACGGACAGACCGAAACAGATTCCAGCTAAAACAATCTGTACGGCATTGCAGGAAAACTGCCACTCTTTTTAATATTCCTTCCGATGCGTCTCCGAGAACGATCACAAACCACATCCATAATCCGACGCCGATGATATAATTCCATGACCCTCCGTGCCAGAACCCAATCAAAAACCATGAGACAAAAAGCCCGCACCATGTAGGTATTTTCTTACCGTATTTTTTGCCAAACCATTTCTTCGACTTTCCTCCCAGCCAGATCAGCGGCTTTGATTTCAGCACCGGATATAAGATATAGCTTTTCAGCCACAGCCCCAATGTTATATGCCATTTTCTCCAGAATTCCGACAGACTCCCTGATGCAAAAGGAAGGTCAAAATTCTCAGGCAAAGCAATTCCAAACAGCTCCGACACTCCGTATATGATATCCAGGCATCCTGAAAAATCTGTATAAAGCTGAAGGACAAATAACACCATCGCAGTCCATACATATAATCCGGGATATGCTGCCGGATCTCCATAGACGGTATTTACAATGACTGCCAGACGTTCAGACAACACTATTTTTTTGAATATCCCCCACAATATCCTCTGAACTCCAAAACACATTCTCTCGTAACTGAAATCATGGCTCTTCACAAGCTCTTTGCCCGTGTCAGAATATTTTACTATAGGACCGGAAGTTAACAGAGGGAAATAACTTCCAAACAGGAAAAACTTCAATGGATTCCTCTCAATTGCCGAACCCCAATATGTATCCAGAATATACCCAATCAAAGACAATGTAAAATACGATACTCCCAACGGAGCGATCAGATACACAAACTTAAAATCGGCAATACCGAACGGCAGATACCTCCGCAAAAAATCCATATCCTTCAATATGATCAATAATCCCGCTTCACTCAAAAGCGCGCACGCCAATATTAACTTCTTCATTCGCATATTCTGAGCAAATCTCTCAAACAAAAGCCCCGCAATATACGCGGCCAGGATAAGAAAAACCATAACCGCACAGGCACGTCTGGAAAAACTGTTTGCATACCATACAAATACAAGATTGGAAACGAGCAACGCCGTCCAGCGGTACTTCTTCGGACAGATCCAATATATTAATACAGCTATGAATGTAAATACAAAAAATTCAAATGAAAGTATATCCATAATAATCTAAAACCGCCCTCCAGTCACCGGAATGTTGATTCCCGTCACCCGGTCCGCCCCGTCAGACAGCAGATATTCAAATGCAGTTATCACTTCTTCCACATATAAATTCCTTTTGCACGGACTTGATTCTGCATTTTGCCGAACGATCAGCTCTGGTATGCCGGAAACAAATTTCGTATCCATCATATCAGGAGACACTGCATTGCTTGTGATCCCTTTGCCGGCATACTCTACGGCAATGCTTTTCATCAGGCCAAGCAGCGCATATTTGGAAACCGTATACGACAGTTGGTATCCCGCCGGATAGCCTGTTACATTTGACGACAGCATAAATACCGCTTTGCCGTATTTCCGCCTGGACATATCTGTGATAAATTCTTTCAGGATTATCATAATGGATTCCGCCGATGATATATATTCTTTTCTTATCTCGTCAATATCTTCTTTTGCAAATTTTTGAAGATGAAACCCGGGCGCCGCAAGATGTACGATATGATCAATAATCAGTTCTTTTTCTCTGATCTTGCAGATCATATCTTCTATACTCTCCCGGCTCGAAAAATCAGCCTGGACCGGGATGATCCTGCCGCCCAGCTCATGGTTCAATGACCGGATACCTTCTGCCGACTTGTTATAATGAGCTATAACATGCGTATAATTCATGCCGATTTTTCTGATCAATGCCATACCGGTCTCAGAAGAAGCGCCTGTGATCAATATACCTCTTTTGTCTCTCATTTTAAAAAACCTATCTTCATCTCTCCGCGAAGTACCTTCCTTTGTTCTTGGTTATATATTGTCGTTTTGAGCACCATTCGCTGTACGGATTCATTCAGTTCCTTTACTTCTCCGCATACCCGTAAGGTATCCCCCGGGAAGACAGGCTGTAGGAATTTCACTTCTGCAGACTGGATCAGACTCTTCTCGCCCGGGAGATACATTCCTGCAAGCGAAGACAAAAAAGAAGCAGTCAGCATACCGTACGCAACAGCTGCCGGATACCCCTGGTCCTTTGCAAAAGAATCATCCTGATGCAGCGGATTGGCATCTCCGGTTATCTGGTAAAACTTATCCATCTTATCCTGATCAACCGTAACTGTGAACTCTTCCTTCATCCCTGTGCTTAAGTCGCTGAATTGATAATGGTTCATTGAATCACACCCTTTTCAGAATGATATCTGCCATTTCACCGACATTTTTCATATTATTTACTTCTCCCATATTGAATTTGATATTGAATTTCTTCTCCACGGCAACAACCAGATTAATATGTTCCAGACTATCCCAGTCTTCGATATCATTTGCCGTTGTCTCATCCCTGATCTGTATGTCTTCATCGTCAAATACATCCCAAAATACTTCGTGCAGCCCTTCAAAAACTTCTTCTCTTGTCATCATCAATCCTCCACTTCTATTACATGGTTTTTATTCTCATATTCTCCGGTGATATCTAAGATCCACTCCGTATTTCCCTCAGTCTCCGATATCTTGTCAAATCCTTGAACAGCATAAAAATCCCTGACCATATTGTTTTTAGCCGTCGGATAATAATACCCGCGGATCCGCCTGATCCCTCGTTCTTTGCACCTTTTTACAAGGATATCTAACATCGCCGATTCCATATCCCTTTTAAGCACTCTGCAGCTCATGATCCACAGGTCTATCCGGCACTCCCCATCCGTTTCATGCCCGATCACAACGGAAACAACGCCGTTGTCTCCGAATTTATCGATCAATTTTCCGTATAATGTTATGTATGCGTCATCCGCAGCAAGCCGTTCGATCTCCGGCTGCGTATACCTTCTGGTCGTCAGGTTAAACTGATTGCTTTTATTCGTCAATTGCGCGATCCGCGCCATATAAACCGGTTCAAAATTTTTAATGATCCCTTTCATTTCCAGCGACAGCAGATACTCATTATAATCAGAAAAGCTTGCCTGAAGCTGCGCGCGCCTGGCGTTTTCCCGATACATCTCGTTCCTGTTCATATCATCTTTTGACAGCGCCGTCACCTCAAAAAATCCGCTGCGGTCAATAACCTGAATATAGTTCTGAACCGCTCCGATCTCAGGCGCGCATACACCCGGCAGTTGTTCCGATACAATGTGCCTTTCGGCAGGATTATCATCCACGAATACCAGACTCTCCGGCAGTAAGTTCAGCTCGTCTGCTATATCAGAAAAGTTCCGGTCCTTCGTATTCCAATTTGCCTTGATCTCAACAAAATCATCCGGTGAAAATTCACTGTCGGGATGTTTGATCCCAGAAATTGCATTTTCGTAGTCATTTTTTGAATTGATATTAAGGAGCACACCGATCTGCTTATGCTCTTTTACATAGCGCTGAAATTCCGAATAAACCTGCCCTTCCGGCTCCTCCGGCCCTAATACGATATTATCAACACCGTCATCCCCGACAACGCCTCCCCACAGGGTATTATCCAGATCCAGCACGAAGCCTTTTTTATTCTTTCCGAATACAGACTTAATGATATTCGCCACATTAAATGCCAGATACGGAATAGCATTTACATTCAATGCATACTTATACATGTGATAATAGAATGGGTCAGACCATTCTCTCAGGCCATAATCCGCAGATATATAGTTGATATCACAGATATAGAAGTCGTCATGCCGTTCGGCATAATCATAAAACTCCATATTAAGCCGTGTCAGAAAATTTATCTTGCCGTGAATATCACTGGCGTCCTTGTTGCCTAACAGGCGGTAAAAAGGCATTTCAAAATTATTCTGTATAACCGGGCATCCATATGTATCACGAAGACTGTCCCAGACCGTATAGAATCTCTGCTTTTCCTGTTCTATCATCCGGGCAATACTGTCCGCATCGTCGCACATTGCCGGATATCTGGTTATATTCCTGTTCGATGTGCAGATATAGATAATATCCGGCCTAAACGCTTCTAATTCCTGACACGGAAATACGGCGTCCTGATAATACTGATTATATTCGGATTCATAGAATGACGGCCGTATTCCCTGATTCAGCAAGAAAAGCTCCATAATAAGCTTAATATCATGGGTCGTAGAACCTCCTAATATCGCAATCCTTTTCTCTGTATATCCTGCCGCATCTTCTAACAAACGCTTTCTGATACGTCTTTTTCCGGCAAGGATATAACCTGCGTCAAACGGATATAATAATTCTTTCAGCATCCCTATATATAACTGATTCGTCAAGTAAATATTTATAGGATAATATTAGTATATATGAAAATGCGACGGAAAACGGCCAAAATCCGCTCTGCAGAAGTGAGGTGTTTTTATGGAAAAAGAACTTTTTACGATTAAAAATTATGGATATATTAAGATAGATATCAAAAAATACATGGATACAAAGAATATTACCAGAAATGCACTGGCACGGGCAGTGAATACACGCTTTGAAGTCATTGATAAATGGTATCACGGGCACGTCGAGAAAATAGACGCCGACGTTCTGGCCAGGATTTGTTTTACGCTGGGCTGCAGCCCCGGCGATATCATCAAATATGTTGAAAATTGTTAAGAATATATAGAACAGGGACGGTGACGGAAAATAATCTTTTCACACAATATACAGACATGATCCTTAATGTCCAACACTATATATTATATGTCAAGAATATTTTCCGGCTCCCCCCCTCTTATTGTATCAAACAGCTAATAACTCGGCTTCGTCGCCGCGACTCCCTCTGTAACTGTCTCAAACAGCTCGAACGGAATCCCGACTGCCATATCGTTTTCATCCCATTTGCACAGCATACGCGTACTCGGACATAACACGCTGACGTTCATCTCTCCCGTAAGATAAGGCGAAACCGTAAGCTCCGAACACATCCCCTGCATGGCTCCCATATCGACAGCAGGCTTTCTTCCGGTATGATATTCATATCCCTGCACAAGCCGCATAGATTGAAGGGCATTGGTCATCATGATGATGACGTCGGGCGTCTGTACACACTCTGTAAGCGGAACGATTGCGATCCCATAGGTGGACACAGGTTCCCGGTGAAGACTCTTGATCGCTGCGCGCATCCTCCTGGCAACCGCCAATGAGGAATATAATTTGTAAGAAAAATATTCCTGCCCGCTCTCGATTCTCTCCGTACTCTCTTCCAGCGCAAATGCAGTCGTAGCGCCGTCACAGCGGTGATGTTCAAGCCGGCACTTTATTCCGCTGCCCTTCGCCGCCACATCCTTTACCATCACGCAATATGCGGTCGCCGCCCTGATCTCTTCGACCGGATACTTGTCGTAGTCTTCTTTTGTAAATAAAAACGTGATCCCCACCGGCTCGCGGCTTAATCCGATCGTTTCCTTAAGAGTATTCACGCACTCAATGATTCTTTCTCTGGGGTATTCTTCATGGGGCAGCCCATATTCAATATTCTTGTGTTTATATGGCATATCTCTTCCTCCTTACTGTATTGCTGCAAAACTGAACCTGTACAAATCAAATTTTATCAAAACGGCTGCTATAATACCATAGCTTAATACCGCTATAACTAAAAAGATCCAATCCGCCCTATCTATCGATGTCTTCTTATAAAATGTCCTGGCATTCTCCCGTCCAAGCCCCCGGCTCTCCATAGCGCACGCCACACGCTCTCCCCTTCGCGCCGCCACGCATAACAGCGGAAGCAGCACCCGAAAAGGCGATGTGAATCTTGACAGGAGCCCCTTATTCCATGGAATCCCGCGTATCTCCTGCGCCAGATGTATGGAATCCACCTGTGACTGAAGCTCCGGCAGGAAACGGTATGTCGCCATGGCCGCGTACCCGTGCACCACCGATACCCTGCACTGCATGATCAGGCTCATTACCAGATCTCTCGGCCTCGTCGTCAGCACGAATCCCATGGACATCGTTACTAACGCCAGTATCCTGAACCCCAAAGATACCGCATGGACGATATCCTTCCTGGTCCATCGGAAAATCCACAGTCTAAGGATAATTCCCGGCTCGTCATTCAATCCCCGCAGGATAAGCATAGAAATCATGAACAATGCGCTCACCGCAAGAAATATCAAAAGTCTCCGAAGCAGGTTGCCGATCGGTATCTTCCCCGCCGTCCATGTTACAAAAAATGCCAGCAGAAAAGTCAGAACAGGAAGCACCGGAAAATATGACATACACACGACAATCGTCCATATCGCTATAACAGCCAGCTTTATCATCGGATTCCTTCTGTGCAGATAAGAATCCTGTTCAATATAAGCAAACATTATCTATCCTTTCCGGGCAAAATATTCCTCTGTCAAGAGACTCTTAGCTGCCCTTCCATTTTCTATCTCGATTACGCGGGTCGCATACTGCCTGACCAGAGACAAGTCATGTGTGATCATAACGATCGTGATGCCGCTCTCTACCAACTTCTGCATTTCCTTCATCAATTCCTGCCTGTTCTCGAAATCCTGCCCGTAAGTAGGTTCATCCAAAAACAATATCTCCTGATTCGTGAGCAGCATACTGGCGACACTAAGCCTTCTCTTCTGCCCCTGGCTTAACACAAAAGGACTCTTATCCTTTTCCTCTTCCAGATGGAACCTCTTAAGCATTTCCCATACACGGGCTTCCTTTTCCTCGTGGCTGCCGCCGATACGCTTCAGGCTGAACATCATCTCATCCCAGACCGTATTCCTGATAAACTGGTTCTCTGGATTCTGAAATACCAGCCCGATCATATGGTATAACCTCTTCGTGTGATAATCTCTCAGGTCTTTTCCGTACAGACGGACAGAACCGGAATCCGGCCTGCACACTTTGAAGATCAATTTCATAAGCGTCGATTTCCCTACGCCGTTTTCTCCCACGATCGCAAGGAAATCCTGCTTATGCACCTGCATGTGAAAATCATCCAGAATTTGCTTCCCCTTCTCTCTCTTTTTACCCGGAACCGGATAGGCAAAGCTCAAATGACAGATATCCAGTATAACCTCCGAACTGCCCTCTTGCTCACCGCACGCTTTGGAATCCTGCCTTCCCCGGCAGGCATCGGCATATTCTGCCGGCACCCCTCTTCGGAATATATCGCCTGCCTCATCCTTCGGGCAATCGGTTATCTTAGTTCCTCTCCTGTCAAGCCCGATCACCCAGTCCACTTCATCTATGATCTCCTTAATGTTATGTTCCACGATTATGACCGTCATATGTTCTTCTCTCGATATCCTGACGATCATACGGAAGATCTGCGCCCGGCTCTCAGGATCCAGATTCGCCGTCGGTTCATCCAGGAGAAGAAACTCCGGCTTCATCACCAATACAGAGGCTATAGCGATCTTCTGCTTCTGTCCCCCGGATAATTTGTCAAGCTCCGTCTTCTCATATCCCGAAAGGCCTATGAAGGAAAGTATCTCCCGGATGCGGCGCCTGATCTCTTCTTCCGGCAATCCCATATTCTCCATTCCAAAAGCCAGTTCTTCCTCCACCGTAAACGTACAGAACTGACTCTCTGGATTCTGCATTACAAAACCGATCCTGTCACAGCGGTATCTGGGAAGTGTTCCTGTAATATCTTCACCTCTCAGAAGGACATTTCCCTTAAGTTCTCCTTCATACATGTGCGGGATCAACCCGTCTATCAGGCTTAGAACAGAGCTTTTACCGCAGCCGCTCGGCCCGCTGACCGCATGGATCTTCCCCTCATAAAAACAACAGGAAAGATGCTCCCACACCGGAAGCTCCTCTCCGTCATAAGTATATGTAACATCTCTGATCTCCAGGATCTTCCTATCCTTCATACCGTCTATGCCCTGGCACATGCGAATCCCTTCAGGACGCCTGTTTTAACCAGCGCCGCTGTGATAACCTTCACCAGGATGATCCCAATTACCGTCGCACTCAGCAGACGGACAGCGATAACGCCGATCGCGATCGTTGTTCCATAGACCCAGGGTGTGCTCCACATGAATCCGTCGCGGCATAATACCAAAACCGCGGACAGAATCGCACCGATCACCATCTCCTTCATGCTGCCCTTATATTTCCCGGCTGCATACGCTGCCTCCATACCTGCTGCCTGCAGAAAACCAGCCAGTACAAGCTGCAATCCGTAAGGACTTCCGAGCAGAAGGTTCACTCCCGCAGTAACCAGGCCCCCGAATATTGCAAACCCAGGCTTTCTCACAATATACATAGGTAAGGATGCCGACAGCAGGTAGATTCCGAATGTTAACTCCATGAATACAGTGCCTAACACTGCCGATAACGGCATATAAGCATAGTCAAGCAGCGTGTAGACCACTCCTATGACTGCTGCCACCATGGCAACGATAACGACCTCTTTCGTTGTGAATTTCTTTTGCATCTCACTCTCTCCTTTGTAAATATTTTAAATAATTCCTTACCCAGTATATCATCTGCCTTTTCCTCAGTAAAATCAGCAATCCTTATAAATAACAGTATTTATTTGTTTTTTCTATAAATCAAATACATATTAAGCAAAGTTTAATAGGCAAGCTTATAAAACAGGTTGACATTTTACTATTATTAAATATAATAAAATGTAAGGAAAGTAAGGAATACTGAAAGGAGACTACAAATATGGAGTTGGCAAAAGTAACGTCGAAAGGCCAAATTACAATACCTATCGCAATCAGAAATGCACTTGGAATACGAGAAGGAGATAAAATTCTTTTTATGGAAGAAGGAGATAGAGTTATTTTAACAAATGCTTCCACAAATGCTTTGCTGAAAGCGCAGGAAGCTTTTCAAGGTGTGGCAGAAGAATTGGGAATTAAAAATGAGCAGGATATTATAAAACTTGTAAAGGAAATTCGAGCAGAAAGAGGAGAACAATATAAGTGCGAATAATGTTAGATACAAATATCCTGATTTCAATGTTGCTCTTCCCAAATGAACAATCCAGGAAGCTTTTAGATTATATCACAAGAAATCATAAACTGGTTTTGTCCTCTTTTATAATTGACGAATTAACCGCTGTTGTAGCCAGAAAATTTCCGAAAAAGAGATATGCTGTTGATTCCTTTTTATCGGACTTGTCATATGAACTTGTTTACACGCCTCGGCATATGCCGGGAAATCTTTTTGATATTAGAGATATAAATGATTATCCAGTGCTTTATACTGCCATCATTGAAAATATAGATATTTTTATTACAGGTGACAAAGATTTTTTGGATGTAGAGATTGAAATGCCAGAGATTATGATGCCAGGAGAATTTTTAGAAAAGGTTATTAAAAACAGCTAAATTTTAAATGTTCTTTTGATACATCCAAAATATCTTTGCCTGCAATTATTGCACTGCTAACAAAAACCGACATTAAGTGAATGATATGGCCCTCACACAAATAATTCATTCTTCTTCCGTTCACTGCACGCTTTCTTAAGCTTCATACTGCCGGCGCCAAGCAGGATCTTGCTCACGCTGCGGGCCTTCTGCGGGCAGACAGAGATACACCGCATACAGGAGATGCAGGTATCCGTATCTGTCTTATTCGGACGGTCATAGGGAATCGCTTCCACAGGACATTCTTTTGCGCACAGGCCGCATTTTATACAAGATCTCCCGGACTGCGGTTTCATGGGAACACCGCCGTATTCCCGGTAAGGACGGTTCCCGGGCAGGCGAAGCTCCCCTGTAAGAGCGCCCGCCTCCATCTTAGAACGAATCTCAGCCGCAAACTTTAAGATCTCTTCCTTATCCTTAAGATCCGGGCGGCCTTTCGCGAACTGCCGCATAATAGAATGTTCCGCAACCGCCGCAACTGCCGCCATGCAGGAAAAGCCGGAACCCTCCAGCACATCCTGTAATTCTGCAAACGTATCATCATAAGCCCGGTTTCCGTACACCGTGATCAGTATCGCTCCCGCCTGATTTCCCTTCATCCGGCGCAGCCGCGATACGGCAGCACCCGGGACTCTTCCGCCGTAAGAAGGAACCGATACGATACAGACATCTTCCTTGCGGAATGAATATCTCGTATACTGACATATACATCGCCTCCTCTTTTTAAGCTTTTATAGAAAAATTTCTTCCAGGAACCGGATCATCTCTCCGAACGGCTCCCGGTTAAACTGATAATACACTTTCCCGTCCTGTTTTTCCACCGTCACAAAGCGATTGGACAGCAGGATCCCCATATGATGAGATACGGTGGCAGGAGTCAGCCGAAGCTCCTCTGCAATCTCCAGATTATATTTCCCCCGCTCCTTAAGAGAATATAATATCTCAAACTTACTCTTATCCCCCAGGACCTTCAGCATTCCCGGCAGGATCTCTCTTGCATCCTCCCTGTTCTTTTTATACAGGTACAGCTTATCAAGCAATATCCCCTGAAACGCCGTCTTAGAGGTCAGCCACCCCATCAAAGGGAGCGCCGCCGTCAGATAGACGGTGATCTGATCCATTTCAAGGCCGGTGATCAGTTCTTCCATTACTGCCGGGATGTCAGACGGCACTTTTTTAAGAAGGGCCGCCAGACATTCCTGATTCTTTTCCGCCGTATATGCAAACGCCGGTCTGTTCTTTCTGTAGATCTCAAAAAGCGTACAGAATTTTTCAGACGGATGATTCAGCAGCGTAAGAAGCTTCCATTTGGTATCCTCCGAATAGTCTAGTGACTGGACCAGCGCAAACCGTTTCTCCATAGTATCTAAGCCTGCCGGAACCTTACACTCCTCATCCAGGAAGAATAATTCGATCAGATTCCGAAGCTTCTCATCCACACCCGCTTCCATATCTGCTTTCATATCCGCTTCCATATCCGCTTCCAGCTCAGGATATTCCATCACGAGCGCCGTAAATATCATGAAAAATTTCTCATTATTCCCAAAGAAAAAGTCTTCGCCTGGATCAGGCACATATTTTTTCTCAAATTCCCTTACATATCTCTCCAGGTAAATGAGATTCTTATTGTAAAAGCCTTCCCCGTCAATCTCCATTTCCTCCAAGGACTGCATAAGTTCTGATCTGACATTCTCCCAATTCTTCATCAGGAATATGAGCCCCAGCGTCTCAAACAGCGGATGAAGCTCCTTTTTATATTCTACCTTCATACCATATCCTCCCCGTTTCTGTAACGGATATAAGATTTATCTTTACTCAGTATAAAAGGTTTTCGTACAATTTTCAAGCCGCCCGTCATTCATCCGGTAAATTCCGTCATACCGGCGCATGAGCTGCGGATCGGGATTATGTGTAATGGTAAGCAGCGTAAGCTCCTCATCTTCCAGCAGACGGCTTTCTATCTCACAGGCGGTCTTCCTGTCAAGAGCAGACGTCCCCTCATCCAATATCACGAACGGCGCGCGGCGAATCAGCGCCCTCGCAAGCGCAACCCTCTGCCTCTGCCCTCCAGAGAGCAGCGCGCCGTTTTCTCCCGCCCCATGGTCAAGCCCGCCTTCCTTCTCGTCAATGAACAGAGACACTCCGCTCTTCTCTACTGCCTCAGCCAGCGCAGCCTCGTCAAATTCCTCGAACAGAAGAATATTCTCCCGGACAGACAGATTAAACAGATAGACATTCTGATGGATGACGGAAATGATCCCCGCGATCTTATCCATATCCAGCGCCCTTAGTTCCCGGCCGTCATATCGTATGCTGCCGCCGTAATCTTCAAAATAACCCAGCAGCAATTTGATCAATGTCGTCTTCCCGCACCCGCTGGGGCCCATGACCGCATATTTGCCTCCCTTATCGATCCGCATCGTAATATCCGCCAATACAGTCTGTTCCCCGTCATAGGAAAATGACGCCCCATCCAACTCTATTCCCTTCTCAAAGGACGGAAGCTCTAGCGGCAGCGGCTTAACAGCCGGATCATCCTCTGCATAACTATTCAAACGTGCAATAACCGCTTTCATACTCTGAATCCTGGGAACATTCTGCATCAGCAGCATGACCGGAGCCATGAATGAACTGCTGAGCTGTACCAGCGCCAGCAATGTCCCCATCGTGATCTGCCCGATCAGGACAAGATACGCAGACACGAAGATCACCGTGATCGTTGACAGAACGGCCAGCGTATCAGAAAGCCCTTCATTCAGCGCGAATAATCTGGCCGCCCGAAACCTCACCCTAATCTCTTCTTCATTTTCTTCCTGAAACCGGTACTTGGCAGCTTCTATCCGGTCATAGCTTCTCAGCACCTCGTACCCCGACAGAATATCCTTTAGCTTCTCTGTAAATGCGGCCATCTGCGCGGAAACCCGGTCCTGCCGTTTTTCCAGACAACGCCCGATCGTAGCCGGCAGTAAAAACATCAGTAAAAATGTCAGTATCAGGATCGCCGTAACCATCGGGCTTAAAATCAACAGAATAACCAATGTCACCGCAAACATCACTACCAGTTTGAAGGTATTCAGCAATGCGGCAATATAGTTATCCTCGATAAGCTTCATATCGTTCGTCAGCGCCGAGATGTAGTCCGCTGTATTTTCCCTGTAGTACCGGATGGGACGGCGGTCCATAATTCCCTTGAAAATATCCCGGCGGTACTGCTTGATCATTTTCTCTGTCAGGTACTTCTCCATAAGGGCGCTGGTATAATTCATCACGCATAACACCAGGATATAACCGACCGCAAAAAGAAAAAGCTTCCCGAAAGCCTCCGTCTGCTTCGTCACCGCCACATCCACTACTTTCTGAAGCACAATGGCGATACCTGACGCAAGAACAGACGCAAGGATACCGGCCATCAAGGTCACCGCCAAAAAGAATCCGTTTTTCTTCCAGTATTTCTTCATTGTTTTATCTCCTTCTAATATATTTTATATATTTCTTATTCAAGATAACATATGATTAGATTTATGCCAATTATATTTTATATATATCTAATATATTCAGAAGATATGTCATTATCATTTTTCTATCCAATGTTAACAACTTAGTAGTGGCATGATATCACAATAGGATTAAGCTATTAAACCAATAATAGCAGATGATAGAAATGATTAAAATACACTGAAAAAAGGGCAGACTTTCCCCTTGGTTGCTATCAGCTGTTTTTT
>CAJTCH010000003.1 GCA_910574715.1 Lachnospiraceae bacterium
CAAGCCTTGAGAAATCTATTTCCTTCCGACAACACTTCCATAATCGGATCACTCTTAAACGCATCATCATACATCTGCCGGCTGTACGGCGTTGTCATCACCAGCCGCGCCAGCTTCTCCGGATCCGTTTGAATGCACTGGAAGAGATTCACCACATCCCAGTCCAGATCATTGACCGTCTCTATGTCTGACGGGGCTTTTCTGAAGAACATTGCCCCGCTGCCGAAATACGGTTCCAAGTAGGTATGATGATCCGGTATCAGTTCCACAAGCTTATCTGCAATCCTCCATTTACTCCCCGGATATTTCAAAACACGATTCAATCATCCACCTTCTTCACACCTTCCCCGGCATAAACCAATCTAGCTTCCGCCGTTTCACATATCCCCAAAACACTTTGTAGCTGCTGTACACCCTGAAATACTTCTCCACATAATCATACGTTGCTTTTATAGACATACCAGAAAATAAAAGCTCCTGGATCCGTGAGTAGTAAGGGTCAAATACGCTGCGTCCTGTTCTAATATCACTCATTTATTAATACCCGCATCCATACCGATAGCATTTCCTCCGCTCCCATCGATTCACTCAGCTCGGAATAAACCACCAGGTTTTCTGATTCTTCCCATATCCTGTCGTTGATTGATCTACCTGCAGATCCCTCTTCGCCTTCATCAGATCCGCACGCTTGATCCCATTCGCTTCACTCTTTAGGATCACCTCTTCAGAATTCATACGGCCTCCGGCAAGCATACTTTTCAAAAATTCACAGGCTTTCTCGTGATCCGATCTCCCCAGATCCTTTAGACAGTCTTTGATCTTCTCTATCTGTACTGTATTTGCATTCGCCTTCGCAAGTAATTTCTCGGTACTCCCCGCCAGCATATCCAGCAGCTCTTCGATTGCACCAAGCTTATGAAAAATATTTTCGATTACCTTGACCTCTGTCGGCGATATAGTAGAATCCGCTTCTATAAGGCTTCCCGGGTCCAATCCCAGAAGGATACACATCACCTGCTCCACACTTTTCGGCTGCTCCCGCGTCTTGGCCAGATTGCTGATATAAGATCTGCTCCTTCCAAGTTCCAGGCTGAACCCCTCCTTCGTCTTTCCATTCCTCGCAATCTCAGCGCATAACCTTCCATAATCAATCCTCACTTTTTCTATCATTACGTCTAATCCTCACCTTTTTCCTTCTCCCATAAATCATGTATCGTCTGCACCTGCGGAGCGAACCACAAGAGAAGATCAACAATGTCCGCCCTATTTCCATATTCTGACTCGATCTTCATTGACCGGTTATTATATTCATCCATATTATGATCCGTAAGATACTGGCTGAAATTCTTCGCACATGCATTATACATATCTTTCACCCGTTTAATTTTATCCTGCACACCAACCTCCCCAACGAACCTTCTGCCCGCGATACCCGGGTACTATGTAAATGGCGTCTCGAACTCCCATTCAACCCAACTATCGTTATTCTTATCCCATCCATAATCAACTCCCAGCTCATCACCATCACCATAGATCCGCTTAGACTTTTCATCGTAATCCAACACAAAGCCTTTCGTCTCCGTCTTTCCAAACAAACGGTTCTTCGATACCTTCAGCAACCTCTGTCCCGGATGCAGGTCCTTCCCCTTTTCATAGGCAATCGTGATCGTCGCAAGATTCGAGATATCCCCGCTTCCACTGATCTCATCGTTCTCATTCGCAGTAAAATTATTTTTCCTCTTATGCGCCACCAGAAGGATCAGCACATTATATTTCAGCGCTATCCTAGACAGCTTCTTTACAAAAAGACTTTGCCTGTCATATTTATCAAAAGCGGTCCCCTGCTCCAGATCCAACGCCGTCATGAGGTTGTCCAAAAGAATCACATCCACGCCATACTGCAGGATCACATTTTCCGTAATAGCCAGAAGGCTCTCTTTTTCATCACCCTCCACGGTCCGGTTATCATACAGGAAACATTTCCCGCGGTACCAGTCCGCAATAAGCTGTCGGTTTGTATCCGATACTTTGTAATTCCTATCCCCCCACTTATTTCGATATTCCGTGATATGGTCCCCTCCGGCAAGCTGGAAATCAATCCATGACCGGAAAAGGTAATTCGGCAGCTCTCCGCTGTAGGCGAAACCTTTGTGTCCCTGATAAATCGCATTTACCAGGATCTGGCTTGCAAGCGTAGACTTCCCTTCACCAGGTTTCCCCGATATCAGCGCTACTCCACCGAAGGGAATTCCACCATAGAGCAGCCGGTCTAACTGCCGGATTCCTGTCTGAAGCTTGGGAAGCTTAAAGATATCCACGTTCTCCACCTCTGACAGATCGATCACGCTCTTGATCGGAACTATTACCGCATTCTCTACACATTTCCTGACCTGATCTGTCCCATATTTCTGCAGGATCTCATTAGCGTCCTTGCATTCCTTGTAATCTTCTTCCCGCACATGCTTCACGGTACATCTCAAACGCTTCGACAATTCGTCAAGCAGCGTGATCCTGTCTTTCTCATGGTCTCCAAAAACAATCACTTCCTCAAACCGGTTAATCCAGTCCCAGCAATACGGAACCCAGGTAAATCCCCTGGCTCCTGTCGGCACCGACACGGCATTCTCAATCCCGGCCGCTGCTACTGAAAGACTGTCGATCTGTCCTTCTGTGATAATCAGCCTGTCAAATTTGTCATTGCACTGTGCCATTCCAAACAGGATCGGCTTACAGTTCGCCTCACACCATTCTTTGTTCTTATCCTTCTCCCGGTCAAAATCCGTCTTCCGGTACTTCACAAACTGCATCCGCCCGGCAGCATCTAAAAACGGGAAAACCAGAATGTTCGGGTGCTCCGTCTGCACAGTGATCTGATATCTCTTTATGACATCCTCCGAAATCCCTCTTTCAGTCAGGTACTTTACTGCCTCCGGCTTCGGCCTGATCGGCTCTTTCGGCGTCTTCATCTTTCGGAACTGCCGCCTTGGACGGTAATACTCATCCACCTCATTTCCAAGAGAAAAATCAAAATCCCTAGAAAGCGTCAGCATGTTTCCAGATACTCCGCAGGTTGAACGAAAACATTTAAACTGGCCAGTCTTCAGATTGATTGAGAAGGTGTTGAGATCACCTCTGGAAGGCTTCGGATTACAATAAGGGCATAGCCGGAAGAACAGCTCTCCATTGTGTTCCCTTGTCTGCGCATGAATATGTCTTGCAAAATCATACGCATCCTGTTCTTTGAACTCATACATGCCTATTCCTCCCAGCCATTAGGACCGTACTTCCACCATTCTTCGTCTTCACCGATCAGCTCCTCTTCTGGATCTGGATTCGGATCCGTCTCTTCTGCCTTCGGTATCTCTGGATGTTTCACTTCCAGATAATCCTCAAACACACATTTTTCCAGGAAATTGTTCGGCAGGAACATCTTGTCACCGGAATCTTTGATATACTCTGCATAATTCGTCGCAGATAAGATCAATTGATCTTCCGTAACACTTCCAGACAGAACCAACTCACTGTAAGCCATCTCTGCCAGATATCGTCTCTGTTTATTGGGAAAGACAGACCAAAAATCATCGAAGCGCACTACCTGCATAATTTCCTTTCCTTTACTTTTATTTACTTTACTTTCCTTTGCGGTGTTTTTCTTGGATTTACTCATATTTTTCTCGGAATTATCCGGGTTTTTCTTGGAAAAACTCTTGTTATTCGCGACTTTAATACAAGATGCAGTTTCCTCTTCATCTAAAAGCCAGATCTCAGCATTCACTTCAAACTGTCTTTTACGTCCTTTAACTGCCTCCTGATAACGTTTCTGTATTCCCGGTGAGGTGATAACCTCTGCCCTCTCCTGTCCGTTGCCGCCATCGGCTAACTCGCATTGTGGTCTGTTATCCCCTTCTTTTTGTATGGTAATGATAGTGTCCGGATTAGTAAGTGTTCTCTTTACGAGTAGTGACCGGCTAACCAAGAATGTCATTACCTGCTCAATAAACCCTTCCGTAAGATGCAGATCATCCATGGCATCATCCATACTCTCCGCATCCCACCTTATGTAATATCCGTTCCGATAGATCTCCGTCAGCAGATAAATATAAAACAACATCCCGTCACTCCCATATCTGGAATGAAGCCGTTTGATCCGCTTATCCGCATAAAAGAAATCCGTATCAAATGAAAAATAGAGCAATCCGTCCTGTTTAGGACGTGCCATATTATCCGTCCGCCTCTCTTATCAAAACTTCGATCCGTGGATTCTTCTTATCCACATCAAACTTGTCAGAAAATCCAACAACATAGTTCCGGCCGTCATCCTTCAGAATGCTACACTGTACAAGTGCATCCTGGATAAATTTCTTTGCAAACGCTATGTTATCACAATCCCGTCGTATATCCTTTTCAAACCAATAATACTTCATGTAAACCGGTCTTCTGATATGTACCCCATGCAAACATTTTCTTATGGCTACCGCAATTAAATCTTCGCTCTCTCGCTTTAATTTTGCGGCCTTATACCGATTTGCGCGTTCAGCCGAGATATATTCATTTAAACCCGGAAGTCTGCCCGGAATAACTAATAAATATTCCACGGCCCCTCCTTTCCGCTGGCAGTCCGCACTCTGCCAGCAAGCCGACAAACGCTACATATTGTACAGTTACATTCGTGCGGATGAATCATAATCAATAGTTACCTCGTGATACAATCCCTCAAAAGAGAAGATGCCTATATTATGCAATCACTGTAATGTGGTATCTCTCCAGTTCTTCAGCAAGCCCAGATTCCAGATATCCCTTGATCCGCTTCATGGCCGCATTCTTCCAAAGTCCGCCATCCGCTTCCACCAATTTAAACGCCGGGCCCCTCTCACTGTCCTTGATCCGGAATACATAAGCGCTCTCAGGTTGCTCGATCTCTCCAAATGTCCTGTATGGTCTGAGCCTTACAGGGTTCGGAACGATCACATCCGTATTATTCGCGATACCGCTCTTAATCGTCGTCTTCTGGCTAATCCCGTCATCCTTATAATTTGCCGTAGTCCCTGCCTGGATAGTCCCGGCAACCTTCATAATGCTCTCCAGATCTTCCGTTGGAATAAAATTCGACTGCAGCTCGATCAAGAATCTTTCCTGGTCATAGTAATGATCAAACTGGAATTCATTCACAATTGCAGAAGATTTCAACAGATACTCCCGGTCCCTTTCGTCGATCAGGCCAGAATACAATCTCACCTCCGTCGGGCTCACCACATGCAGGAGCATGGTCTCCCTCAGTTCCTCTGACTTCCCTTTGATATAGTCCACGACTGCCGTCAATGTATTCGCCCTGATCTCATCCGCCATATCAAAAGAATGGTAGCGTCTCAGATCCTTATCACAATATGTCTTCCCATCGATCTCTACGATCTTGGGATCCATCCCATCAACCTTCAATCCTACAACGTACTGTAATGCTTCCCTTAATCCTTCCATCATCTTTCTTCTCCTCCTATGCTATGCTTTTCTTCTCATATCAACAATTCTCTCCCCCGAAGGCTTCTCACCTGCAGGCTCCAGGATCTCACCCGTATCCGCATCAAACGGCCGGCCATCTGCAGATACCTGTGCTGCTTGTGTGTCCTCTATAGACATCTGCCCAGGAATCTGACCCGTCGTAACCTCGGCAACATCCACCTCTCCTGTACGAAGATCCTTTCCCATACTAAGGGCAGTATCCGTTCCAGCAGCCGGCGCTAAGGCTGTCTTAGTCTGAATGTCTATGGGAGCAAAATTCCTGTCTTTGTTTGGCTTAAACGTAATCGTCACCGTAACTTTCCGCTTTGCCAGGGCATCCGTATTGGGATCCTGGATGTTCTCCGTCACTTCCTTAAATGCCCGGTTTACTTGTGCACTGAACGCGCCATTTGCCAGTGTTTCAAGATTCACGTGTCTCATATCCTATCCTTCCTTTCTTCCATACTATTGATAAAAGCATTCTTCCCTACGCTCTGATCAACCAAAATTTCCACTTAACTGCTTAAAAATCTATCCCATACTTCTCCTTCAGAATCCTTCGTTCTTCCGGCGATGCGATTTCTGCATCCGCCATCCCCACATCCCTGCAATCCCCCACAAGCCCGTTAATCAACCGGGACATCTCCGCCGTATCATAGGTACTGCTTCCCCGGAGCATGATATAAGTCCGGTACATCACTCCATCATTTCCCATCCTCACATCCGAAGTAGGCTTTAAATGATACACCTGGGATTCCATTACCTGCTTACTGGCAGCATCCGTATCTGGAATGGGAATTGGAAGCATCTTCCCATCCACGATCTCCATAAATCCATGCTTTGATAAAAGAATGTTGTGAAGCTCTGCATTGGATGTCCCCAAGATTCCTGCCAACTTCGTGAGAAGCGCCCAATAATATCTATTAGCATCCAGACTTCTCTTACGCCTATACGGCTTGATCTCCAGACTCAGCTTATCGCAGTCCTTCAACTCCTCATACGCCTGTCCGAAGTCTTCATTCGGCTCAAACAGAATCGTCAGGCGGTGCGTCATAAAATCAATGATCGGCTGTTTCAGTTTCCCGGTAAACTTCATTAGGCTGCACACTTCTCCTTTACCTGTTCAAAATGCTGAGTGATATTTTCATGCTGTGACACCGACAATTGGGATAAATCTGAAACCTTGTACGCGCTGCACACCTTCGTCTCATCAACCCCATTGTCCTTGAAGCGTTTTCTGAGCGCATCCAGTACCTTTTTATCAATCAATTTCTTCTGGGTGCCGCCTTTGGGATCCCTGTTTGAACCCGCTGCATTCTGGCTCTGCTGTTGATTCTTATTTGCGCCTGCATTTCGACTCCGCTGTTGGTTCTTATCATCCTTTGCATTCTGACTTTGCTGCTGATTCTCATTGGTATCCGCGTCCTTCACATCATCCAGAAGAAGCAGCCCATTCAGCGCATACTTCCGGGCATAAGAGGAGGCGGTCCCTGTGATCTGTGAGGAGTCCATACCTTTCTTGGAGTCCTCTTCCCTTGCAAAAGATTGGTTCGAGACAGATTCACCGCTCTCACAATCAACCAGTGTTGCGGTAGCTTTGATATAATACCGGTTACCAATAAATATCAGATCGTCATTGACTGTCACTGTACATTTATGTGTCTGTAAAATCGGTTTCAATGCAGATAAGATATCCTCACAGCTCCGGTAATCATAATTACCAAACTTATTGTGCTGGTTCTTCGGTACACTTATGGATGACTGGATCTTCAAAAGCTTCTCATGTACCGCCATCAAACATCTTTCCTTTCATAATAGAGTCCCCAACTATTGAATGCCATTTCGACCTCCTGAAGTTCTTCCATCGTTCCAACAACCACATATAAAACCTTCATAGAATGTTTCTCAGTAAGCGGTGCTGCTGCAGCTTCATCCACTGTCTTGATCTCCTCTACAGCCTCTCTTTTTGCTTCATTTCTGATCCGCTCTTCCTCTGCAATACGGGCTCTTTCTTCCCTTCGGATCTTTTCAATCTCTTCTCTTCGCAGCGCTTCCGCCCTCTCAGCCTCTCGTCGTTCCTGCTGCGCCAGGATCTCCTTCTTTTTTGCTTCATAGTCACTGATATATTTCACAGCAGCGGCAAGATTACGATTCGCCATATACAGGGCAAGCGCAGCCTGTACCTTATCAGATCCCATGGAAGAAATGACGGAGATCTCTCCTTGCGTCTTAGTGACGATCTCAGAAATCTCCTTTTTGACCGTCTTCATATTCGTCGTAGCATTGTCCCACTTCGCTCCATAGATGCATTCCAGAGGTATGTAGTCCTGCAGGTCCTCCGGTACCAGTTCGTTATAAACAGCTTCAATTTCCTCTTTCTTCTCTCTGATCCGCTTCTCTTCAAATGCCTGCACCTGTCCATTAATAAAATTAATCGGCTCATCGTACAAAGCAATCAGGTTTTTAGCTCTAGTCTCTACCTCATTCCACGGCGCCATATATTGATTCTTTGCATCTCGAAGATTCTCTTGAAACTCCTTTTTCTGTTTCCGAAGACTTGCTACCTGCTTCTTTGCATATGTCTTACTGTCTTCGGTAAAAACAACACCCTCAAACTCTGCAAGCGTTCCCTTGATCGCCTGCTCCACCTGATCGAAGTTACAGGATATCTTTGCACTTTCCTGTGTAATTACTGCTACTATATTGTTCATGTATCAATTCCTCCTCGTATTCTCTATAATTATCTTTCAGCCTCTCACGAAGGCTCTTTCTGGATGAAAAATATTCCCGTTCCTCAGATGTCATAATGCCCTCCCATCTCGGCATTCAGACAGTCCTTGCATATGACTTCACCCTCCATGGTTACAAGACGGCTATCCACATACAAGTCACATCCACACCGATCACAATACCTGGGCGCTTCTTCTTTGATACCCTTACACTCTTTCTCTTCATCCCTACATCCACACCGCTCACCGGGATCCAGATGGTCACCGCAGTCAGGACAGATATATCCGTACATCAATCGTCATCCTCCTTCGGTATCGGAATCCCCAAAACAGACGCAAGAACATCTGTCTTAACCGAATAGCTTTCCGTCTTGATGATATATTCGACCGCTTTCAGCTTTACAGCCATATCCATGTGTTGCTCATCAAACTTCACGGATTCTTCTAACCGTTGATTCTTATCCCGTAACAACTGATTCATTTCCTTTAGCTGCTCTATTTCCTGCTGCATCTGCAAAATCTTTGCATCTTCCATTTGACGTCTTCCTCCTTTTCCGCTATAATAGCGGTAGTTACTCATTGGAGCGCTTAAGGTTGCCGCCTTTTACAAGCGCTCTTTTTTGTTATCCTGCGAAAAAACATGCCCCGCTTCTCCAGATATCTGACAGTACGCCCGAGCACATAGCCTATCGTTACAGTGACTACGCCTGCCAGTACCCATCCCGCATGCCGGGCCGGAGACATCCCAAACAAGATACTTAAGGACATCCATACTGCCCAGAGCATCCCGATCCGGATGAGGTCAACCGCCCTCCTTCGAAGAACCGGGCACAATCTTTTCCTTTTCTTGTATACTTTCATTTGCATGTTTTTCCAATACCCTCCTATCTCGGAGAAAGCTTCACTCTCTCCCTTTCAAATTTTTCTGTATCCCAGTAGAAATGCATTCCCCCTGGAAGCTTTGTGGCGTATTTCTGTCCAGGGATATGCGCCATCTGCATAAGATACCGGTATGTAAACCCCATTGCGACAAGCTCAGAGGTTTTCATGACCTGTTTTGGATATGTCACTGTTTATCACCTCCCCTCTTTGGCAAATGTTTTACCAATCAATTACATCTGCTATTTATCCCATTGAGATGTTATCAGTTCAACTGTAATATCATCACAAAACGCCGATATTTCTGATTTGTCACCATCTGAACTTCTTGACGAATATCAGAAGACATACAGAGAAATTAAAGAGCATAAAGCTAAAACTTATGTAACGAAATGGACTTACTAACGCCTTGTAAATTTCTGTTATTTCATGGCTATACCTTGACAATCCATCATCGTATATGCCCTTGTTAGAAGCCTTATGCAGTAGTTCTGCCTGCTCAATAAGGCTTCTTTCTATTTTATTTCTTTCAGATATTTTCAACACCTTTTATACCACCTCCTTCTCTGGCTCCTCTAGCCGTCCAATCATATCTCGGCTTTTCAGCATCTCTGCACCGCTTCTCATAATTAATAAACTTTCCTTATCAAGGAGCTTCAAATTTTCAACTGTTTCTTTGATGAGTTTCTTTTTCTCATCACTCATGTTTTCACCTCACCACTTTTTGATTGTTTTATTGTTGTTACACGACCATTATATGATGTTAAATGACTTTTGTCAATATCATATTTGTTGATTCAACAACTTTTTGTTGACATAATGACGTTTTTGATATACTATAGTAAGCAAGATGGAGGTGATTGTAATTGAAAGATCGGATAAGAGCCTTAAGAAAGGCCTTAGATATGACCCAAAAGGAATTTGCCGAGAAAATAGGATTAAAAAGAAACAGTGTTGCAAGTTACGAAATAGGAAAAAATTATCCTATGGATACTGTAATTAAATCTATTTGCAGAGAATTCAACGTAAACGAAGATTGGCTTCGAACTGGTGAAGGTGAAATGTTCATACAGCTTCCCGAAGAGGACGAGATCGCAGCATATGTATCAGATCTTCTGGAAGATGATGGTGAGAACCCCCTTTATCTGATAATAAAAGAGATAATGCATACATATAACGAAGTATCACCGAAATCACAGGAAATTTTATGTGATTTTAGTAAGAGGCTTTTGAACAATTTAAGCCAAAAAAAGGAAAGCTAATGCTTCCCCTTCTTTTCCAAATGTCTTTTTATAAGTGTATATAACTGCTTTAAGAACCGTTGGTCCTTTATCTGATCCAATTGTTCAAGCATTTCATAAATGATACTTAGATCGTTTTTCATATGTATTACCTCCAGCATTTAGTAAACACACGTTCGAAATTCCTTATTGACATAATACTACTATCTGCGTAAAATATCAATTGGAAATTTCAAACAAATGTTCGATAAAATGTTTGTGTATATTTTTTTGTGATATAACCGCTCCGGCGCTTATATAGATTTCCGAATGTAAGGTCGAATCTATCAAAAGAAAAAGAGGTATTTTATGGGCTTAAGATTTCGAAAAAGTATTAAAGTTGCTCCTGGTGTGAAGCTAAACTTAAACAAGAACAGTGCAAGTGTCACTGTCGGAACAAAAAGAGCTCACTATACTGTTAATTCAAACGGTAAGAAAACTACGAGCGCAGGTATTCCTGGAACTGGATTGAGTTATGTATCGACAAAAAACAGCAGTAAAAAGAAAAATTCCAACCTTGGTAAAAAATTAGATTCTTCAAAGAATAAGGAATCTAAAAAAATTCAGCCTAAAAAGAAGGGCGGATGTTTGGGATCTATTTTACTTGTATTTGCAATATTATGTTTGATATTTGCATTCATTCCATCAGACGACAAAAAAGAAGATGGCAAAAAGGCAAACCAACAGAACATTGCAGAAGAACAATTGGAAGAAAATATGGTTTCTCAAACTGATGGTGAGGAAATAGAACCCTCTATTGACGATGCCAACAATAATCTTCCTGAAAATAATCTTGAACCGGAACCCGTAGCTACTACTCAACCAGAAAATACCGTTGATATGGTGTGGCTACCAGAGAGCGGAACCAAATACCACAGTAATAGTTCCTGCAGTAATATGGATAATCCACGTCAAGTTACCCTTGATGAAGCCGTAAACGCAGGATATGAACCTTGTAAAAAATGTTACTAATAATTCTAGGGTTCCCACAGAAAATAACGAATATTGCTTTTATATAATATACTTCATCCCCAATCTCGCCGTAATAAAAATAATATAACCGCTTTGGCATTTATATATCTTTCTCAAATGTAAGGTCGAACAAAAGAGAAAGGAAAAACTATGGGAAAAAATAAAATTAGCCGAAAGGGAAGAGCCAAAATTATAGCCACTATAATCTCTTCAATTGCATTAATATTAGTAGCTTGTATAGGTTTAATTGGTAAAAATGAAACTTTTTATCTCGGAATACCTAACAGAACTATTTTGCATGTAACTCAGACATCCATCATTAGCACCTGTAACTCTCTCTCTGAACATGCTTGTTTTGAAATAAAAAGTATAAATTCCAAAACAGAAAACAATTCTGGCATTAACATCACCGGGAATGAAAATACTGTAATTTATAACCCTGAAAATTCCAACACTGAGAAAGAAGAACATGTCACTTTGACTGGAGAAATGTGGGCATATATAGGTTCTGGGGATGTAGAAAACGAACGGATAAATATATATGCGGGTGAAGAGGATACTGCGCCATTATACGATTTTCAGCTAAAGAATGAAAATAACGTGACAATAGATATAAAGGATATTTTCATTGAAGTCTTAGATTATAAAAAATTTAATGAGTTTATCGTAAAAAATGCTGCAAGCGGCGCTGATTTATTAGATATAATTTATTGGAGATGCAATATTACTCCTGAAAAGAGGAAATATCACGTTGCATTAACTGGTACTGATGAAAACAATACAGAAGATTTATCCAGAACACAGTATGTCTCACTCAAAGCGTCTGACTCGGGAAAATTCCATTTAAAAATATTCCCCAACACACCAGGATTATATGAGGCTAAAGTAATCATCGAATACACCTCTTATGAAAACAAGACGAAAGAGGTAGTATCAGAAAATATAAAATTTATATACGATCCATATGCTGAAGTGGTTACTGAATTCAATGGAACAATATATTCCCCGTAGTTACTGGTTATTTGTAATCTAACCATCTACAAAATAAAAACCGCCCCATTTCAGAGACGGTTTCACATAGATGTAACTCGCAAACCAGAGGATTGCGGTACATTCTACCCTAAGCAAGTAGATTATACCATAATCCTCCGCATTTTACGAGGGTTATTTTTTATACCCTTTTTCAGGAGGATGTTACTATGGGGAAATACAAAAAGCGCAAAGATGGAAGATACGCGACAACTGTAATGATCGGATATAAGGCTGACGGTCGACCAAACAATGTTTTCCTGTCTGCCAAGACCGAAAAAGAACTCAGGAATAAGATTGTTGAACTCAAAATGAAGATGAAGACAGGCGAAGCAATAAAGACCTCTGATACTTTATTGAGGGATTATGCGGATTCATGGATGGATACCTATAAGACCTCTGCCAGTATCAACACCAAGGCCATGTATAAGAATGCAGTAGAAAAGCATATTAAACCGGAATTAGGGCATCTACCGATAAATAAGATTGTCCGATCCGATGTTCAGAAGCTGATCAATGATAACCAGGAACATCCACGGACCTGTGAAATCATCAAAATGACGCTTGTCCAGATTTTTAACAGTGCCATAGATGATAAGCTGCTGCATGAGAATGTTGCGAAGAAAGCAACCCCTCCGAAGCGACATAAGGCGGAGAAGCGCGCTCTGACGGACTTGGAGAAAGAAGCGATAAAGAAAGCGGATTTTACCCAGACGGAACGCGCCCTTGTTATGCTTCTGTTTTACTTTGGACTGCGCCGCGGAGAGGTTCTTGCCCTTACCAAATCAGACATAAACCTCAAAAAGAAGTTGCTGATCGTGAATAAGACTATCGTATTCGATGTGAATACTCCAATCATAAAGACCGGGGCAAAAAGTGATGCCGGGAACCGTGAAATACCCATCCCAGACAGCGCAGCACCCTTTTTTAGACAGTTTCTAAAGTCGGTTGATACATTTTACCTCTTCCCCGGAAAAAACACGGAAACACTCTCTAAGACGCAGTATGTGAAGATGTGGAACAGAATTGTGAAAAAGATGAATGATACGGTGACTACAGAGAAAGAAAAGATAATAGGTGCGCAACCGATCGTCGGACTTACCGCACACATCTTCCGGCATAACTACTGCACCATGCTCTACTACTCCGGCATCAGTCAAAAGAAGGCTGTTGAACTTATGGGTCACTCTGATCTGAAGATGATAATGGAAGTGTATGCCCATCTGGATGAAAAGAAAGAAGCTGTACATGAAAAAATAAACAGTGCAATCGCACTATGATCTGCTATAATTTTGCTATAGTAACCCTCGAAAAGCTATAATTTTGCTATGAAAAAATAAGGGAATTAATAAGAATTGGAACAAACGTTGAAACAGCCCAGAAACCGCTTAAAATCTAGGTTTCTGGGCTGTTTCTTTCACTGAGCGTGCCGGGGTTCGAACCCGGGACAACTTGATTAAAAGTCAAGTGCTCTACCAACTGAGCTACACACCCATAATAACTGGGCTAGTTGGATTCGAACCAACGAATGCAGGAGTCAAAGTCCTGTGCCTTACCGCTTGGCGATAGCCCAATAAAAAGAAAAAAGGGTGGGTAATGGGACTCGAACCCATGATATCCAGAACCACAATCTGGCGCGCTAACCAACTGCACCATACCCACCATATATATTACTTATCGAACTATTGATGTCCAACTAAGTATCACCTTATTCAATTGTCTGTGATTCCAACGAGCCTGGGGGGATTCGAACCCTCGACCTACGGCTTAGAAGGCCGTTGCTCTATCCAGCTGAGCTACAGACTCATAAGAAAGCGGGTGATGGGAATCGAACCCACGTATCTAGCTTGGAAGGCTAGTGTTCTACCATTGAACTACACCCGCATAGATATCGGGGTGACAGGATTTGAACCTGCGACCTCCTGGTCCCAAACCAGGCGCTCTAGCCAAGCTGAGCCACACCCCGACGCGATGTTATATTGTCACGCCACTTCAATCTATTCCCCCGTGACGCAATAACTATTATATACGAACACCCTCAGCTTGTCAACAACTTTTTTATAAATATTCCAGAGAAATATCCACCTCTCCCTGAGGCGCCATATTCATAACCATATAACTGGGTCTGCGGCCCGCCTGACGCGGATATGCCACGCTGCCCGGATTCAGTGTGATCAGTCCCGGCTCCCGGGTAAGCGCCGGTTTATGCGTATGCCCGTACATCACAATATCCGCTCCCCGTTCCCTCGCCTCTTCCTTAAGCCGCTCCTCACTCATTGCCACATAATAATAATGTCCGTGCGTAATGAAGATACGGCGTCCCTCAACTTCAAACTCCTCTTCCTGCGGAAGATCCGAGAAGAAGTCATTATTCCCCCTTATAATATGTGACGGACAGTCTGCCAGAGCCGCTATATAATCTTCCCCGCCTTCTGTGTCCCCAAGATGGATCAGCATGTCCACCGGCTTTACCATCTCCAGAACCCTCTCAAGATTCCTGTGTGACTTATGTGTATCACTTACGACCAATATTTTCATAAGAAACCTCTCTTCAATTACTTATCTGCAGCACAAACGGTCTTCCGTCTCCGGCGCTTATCTTAGCGCCTTGCTTTCCAGAATGCTGCGCATCTTCCGAAGTCCTTCGCCCCTGTGGCTTAACTCATTCTTCTTCTCCGGAGCAAGCTGTGCGCTGGTACAACCGTACTCCGGCAGGAAAAAGATCGGATCATAGCCGAAACCATTCGCTCCGATGATCTCATGGCCTATGATACCTTCCATCGTCCCCCTGACCACTTCGCTGGTCCCGTCCGGAAATGCCGCCGCTATGGCGCACACGAATCTTGCCGTCCGCTTCTCATCCTCCACGCCGCTAAGCCGGTCAAGAAGCGCCTGGTTCTTGATATCATAGGATGTATCCTCTCCCATGTACCGTGCGGAGTAGATTCCAGGCTCCTTGTTCAGATAATCAATCTCCAGTCCGGAATCATCCGCCAGGATCACGGCATTCTCATACTCCGGCATCTGCCTTGCCGCAGCGGCGATCCCTTTCGCTTTGATCAGAGCATTCTCCTCAAAGGTCGTTCCGTCCTCCACTACTTCCGCTTCGATCCCTGCTTCTCGCTGGGACAGCACTTCTATCCCCAGATCCTCAAGGATCATCCGGATCTCCACCATCTTGTGTTCATTCCCTGTCGCAAATATTATCTTATCCATCTTGATCTCCCCCTTAATCTATGAAATTCCTCCAACATGCAGACAGCACAGTGCTGATCACTCAAGAATCAATGTAATGATGTACCAATCCTTCTCGGCGGCTTCGGCCCTTGGAACTGATAAAAATATGTCTTCAGCATTCCGTTATAGATCTTACGGTTCTTATCCGCCTTCCTGCCGAAATACTTCTCGGCATCTTCATAGGAAGTGATCATATACGCCGACCAGGAATCCAGTCTCTTGAAGCTCTCGCCAAATGCCCGGTACAGTTGCGGAAGAGCCTCTTTCTCCTCCAACCGCTCTCCGTACGGCGGATTCGTGATGATGAAACCATATTTCTTCGGATGGCTTAAGTTCCGGACATCTCTTTCCTGAAAATGTATCAGATGACCGACTCCGGCTTCATCGGCATTCCTCCTGGCGATCCTTACCACCGAACTGTCAATATCATATCCCTGTATATCCGTCTCTATGCCGTCCCTGATCCTGTCATTCGCTTCATTCACCGCATCGTACCATAACTTCCTGGGGATCAGATTCTTCCACCCTTCCGCCGTAAACGACCGATTCATCCCCGGCGCGATATCCGCCGCCATCAACGCCGCTTCTATAAGAAATGTTCCGCTTCCGCAGAACGGATCCACAAGTATCCGGTCTCCTCTCCAGGGTGTCAGCATGATGAGTGCCGCCGCCAGCGTCTCGGTGATCGGCGCCTTCCCCGACACCTCACGGTATCCTCTCTTATGAAGAGACACTCCGGATGTATCGATACCCACGGTAACCACATCCTTCTTGAGAAACACGCGGACCGGATATGACGCGCCGTCCTCGGGAAACCATTCTACATGGTACCGTTCCCCAAGTCTCCTTACCATCGCCTTCTTCATGATCGACTGTATATCCGACGGGCTGAATAATCGGCTCTTGACGGACGCTGCCTTCGCCACCCAGAACTTCCCGTCCCTGGGGATATAATCCTCCCAGGGCAGTGCCCTGGTCTTCTCAAATAATTCTTCAAAGGTTACAGCCTGGAAACTGCCGACCTTCCACAAAATCCTCTCCGCTGTGCGTAAGAATACATTCGCATAGCAGACGGCGGCAGCATCCCCGTAGAACGTAACCCTGCCGTCTTCTACTTCCGCGATCTCATATCCCAACTCCAGGATCTCTCTTTTCAATACCGCTTCCAGCCCAAAATGGCAGGGAGCGATCAGTTCAATTCTCATTTTATATACCTCTACATCTTACTTTCTTTCCCTATAGGTTGTCAACTGGCAAAACCAAAAAACAGATCAATCCCGTCCGCAATTCCCTGTACGATCTTACTCTGATATTCCGGAGTCTGCATCAATAGATCCTCTTGCGGATTCGTCATATATCCCATCTCCACGATCGTCACGGGTACGCGGCTCCAGTTATTCCCGCTCATCGTGTCCGTCTCCCATACGCCTTCGCTCCTGCACCCTGTCATTTCACAGTATTTATTCAGAATACAATCTGACAGATTCCTGCTTGCAGAATACAGCTCGGAAGCATACGGGCTCCCCGGAGTCGTACAGATCGTCATCGCGCCCGCCGCCCCCTGGTTCTCCGAGCCGTTCGCATGGATACGCACATAGGCGGCCGCGCCGGCATTATTGGCAACGTTGGCCCGCTCTATACAACTGACCGGCACATCATTGGATTCCCTCGTCATTAATACGGTATAACCTCTCCCCTCTAACTCTGCCTTCAACTGCACAGAGATATTCAGTGTCAGTTCGTATTCCCGCACGCCGCTGGCAACTCCGCTCGTACCGCTGGCATCGGCAGCCTTGTATTCAGAAGAACCCGGGCCAAGCGGTTCTGTTCCGGGCGCAACCACTGCAGAGTGACCGGGATCCAGCACAACCGTCAGTCCGCCTCTGGCATTCATAGCCGCCTGCTGTTCTTCCAGCATTCTTCGTTCTTCCTCTTCCTGCGCCCTCTGCGCTTCCTTCTGCTCTTCCTCTTCCTGCGCTCTCTGTGCTTCCTTTCGCTCTTCCTCTTCCTTATGTTTCCTTTCTTCTTCCCGCCGTTCCTTCTCTTCCTGCTCTTTCTCCTGTTCAATGACAGCCTGCACGTCTATCTCGTCATCTTTTTTACATCCCATAAGTAAAAGGGCGATACAGCAGAAAATAATTAATCTCTTTGCTATTCTCATCCTGATTACGATCCTTCTGATTCTATTGATCCAATTGATATCCGCCGCCTGACATCGCATACTCCGCATTCTTTAAGAATTCCGCATTCTTCCGCTCAGTTTCAGATAAGATTCTGGCGCTGTAATTAGTATCAAAATCAGCGGCGCTGTATTTGCCTTCATACCAGCTCTTACTCTCGAAATACGTCCTGAGCTCATTAGAATCGAACTTTCTCCCGTGTCTGGCGTAGATCTCATTCTTGGCGTAATTCAGCTCCTTCAGTGACAGCCCGGCAATGTCCGAACTTGTCAGAAGCTTGGTATTGCTTGCCGGCAAGATATAATCCTTGTTCTTATCTTCTTCATTCTTATCTTCTTTATTCTTATCCTCTTTGTCCGCATCCTCTTTCGGCTTCTTCGAAGCTGCCTCTTTGGAAGACCCGCTCGCAGAGACAGAGATACTCTTGACTACCTTAGTCTCACCTTCCCCCGGTTCGATTGCCTTCAATGTCTCTGTCTTTCCTTCTGTCCGGGCGGATGCTCCTTGCGTTTCCTGAGAACGGACCAACAGAAAGACGCCGCCTGCGCACACCAGTACGATCGCCGCGGCGAGTACTACAGCAGCAATACGGAATCCGTCTTTTTCTTTTGCTTTTTCCATATTATCTTCTCCTTATTATTTTCTTCTACATTTTCTTAAACTGGAATAAGAACGGCTGTCTTCCCGGCAGCCCTATGATCGCCTCGCCTATATTCAGCCTTGCAATATCCCAGTCCTCAACCACATTGGCATCCCTGACATTTTCTACAATACCGCGTCCCTGCACAGATGCCATATAGACTTCTTTCTTCCGGTTTACACCGTGAAGCTTCTCTATGAATTCCTTCGATGCAGAATCATTTACCCGAAACGCGACTGACGTCAGGAAACCTGACAAGATACTCCGCGCCCTGGATTCTCCATACACCTCGAATACCTGGTCCACATTCTGGATACCTATCATGAATTTCACGCCGAGGCTTCTCCCAAAGTTCACGGCATCATCGACATGCTGCAGGTTAGGGATCAGACGGAATTCATCTGCTATAAAATACACATTGCCTTCGCTTTTCTTCCGGCAAAGCGCCTCCTTGATCGCCATATCGAACAGAAGACTGTAGATCGGCGCCAGCATATTCCCAATTCCCAGATCATATTCGATAAAAATAATCCTGCCGCCTTTCTCTCTGACCAGATTACGGATGGACAAAGTTCCCTTCTTCTTGAAATTCCCAAGAAAGATCTCCCGCGTAAGCTGCAGAAGCTCTGACATCACGCCCTGAGTCTGCGCGGAGCGGTCTTCTGATATGTAACTGGTCAGCGCACGCATATCATCATATTGCTCCAGCATCTCTCTTAACTCTCTTGTCGGCGACTTGTCAAGGAACGCCCTCAGAGATGCATTGTCACTCTCAAGCCTTCCTTTATTTCTTGTAAAATGCGTCAGAATCGCTCCAAAGAGATCCTTTGCCGCATTGGGGAAAAATGGCTGGCTGGACTTCTCTACTTTATCCCGGAACAGAGATTTGCTGATCTCCACAATATTCTCTTCCATATGTTCATCCAGTTCAATCTCATTGAATATATTCCAGTAATCTGTCCCGTCCTGCCCCGTTGCCGTCTCATCATTACTGATCACGATATCACCCGGACGGTAAAATTCTCTATAGAAATCTCCCTTCGTATCAAAGATGATCATAACATCATCCCTTGTTATACCGGCCCGAAGCTGACGGACAATCTGAAAAAATGCATTCGTTTTGCCCGTTCCAATACCTCCCAGAAACATCAGATGCCTGCTCAGCAAATCTGCATCAAACGGCACATAGATATCTCCGCCTACCCGATTCGTCCCCATGAATGCACAGCACGCGTTCCTTACAGGATACGCCGCCGGATCCGGCATAAGCTGATTTCCGTCAAACACATCAATTTGTTTCATTATATGCCGCCTCCCTTCAATAACCTATACCTTCATCCACTTCTATCTCCTTCTCAACCTCGTCTGCTTCTTTCTCAAGCTCTTTTTCCGTCCTAACCGTCTCTTCCTCGAACTCCTTCTCCGCTTTTTCTTCCTCCTCTTCCAGCTCTTTCCTGGCTTTGGCCGCTTCCTCTTCGGCTTCTTCTTCCGCCTCCCGGAGCGCCTTCATGTTGTCTTCTGTAACTTCCGTTTCCTCTTCTTCCGTCTCTTCCTCTGTATACTCTCCAACAACCTTGACCGGCACATCATAGCCCAATTCTTTTGCCGCCATCATGCGATGCCTGCCATCATCCTGAAACTGATATCCATCCTCGTATTTCACAACTTTCATCATCTTATCATCTGCATAGTATGCATCCACAGTATTGCTCAAATGCGGATTCGAGCGAATAGAATCCAGGCTCTCGCCATTCGCCATCCGCTCCTGGATTTCTGGAAGATGGGATGCCAGTTCCATATAGTCTTCCTTCGTGTTGCCATGGTGATTCCAGAAATTATCGGAATCTACATTAAAAATGTCAAAAACAGAATCCGGGCTTGCCGTTTCTATCCTGGGGCTGTCATATGGGCGATAATTCAGCAGTCCTTTTGAGTCCATCTGGCGAAATCCTTCTTCCAAAGTCTGCACCTTCGTCATTCCTTCCGACCACGCCTGCGCTTCGGCTGCAAAGGAAGGCATAGACTGCGGACCCGATATCCCTATGTGCTCTCTCACATACCGCACCAGATCACTAAACGGTATCATTCCCATTCTGCACTCACCTTTCTTCCCTGTTTACTGCCAGAAGCAGTCCCCGCCGGCACAGCCCAAATACAGACTTCTCTGCCTCAAATGCGGGAATTCGACGCTTCAATATCACTCTTCTCTCAATCTCTCTATAGGAGATCTCGCCGTCCGCTTCTCTCCAGACATCATATTCTAACGGTGAGAGCTCCACTTTTCCCCGAAACATAACACTATAGGCATTCGTCTGCAGATCTAATCCTTCTCCTATCCCCTGGCGCATGAACTTAAGCGGCTTCATCTGCGCATAGTCTCCATCAGGAAAGGAAGCCAATAGCCCTGTCTGTATTAATTTATTCATCGTTGGGGAGAATCCCCGAAGATCCGCCTCCGGGAGAGACTTCTCCACTTCCTCCCCATATGCCCCCAGTAGAAATCTTCCCCATATCCTGTACTCCAATGGGATCAACTGCACTGCCTGCTTTCTCAGAGATACCTGGAAAACCAATCTATTCTCAACAATATCCGATCCAAGCGGATAACCCACCGTCAAATAGTACATATTTCTTAATCCACCTTCCATTTACGGATCCCAAAATCTCCCAACTTCTGTATATCTGTGATCATAGAACCCAACTCCTCGATCGCAACATCCGCGTCCTCTCCCGGAAGCACTTCCATAACAGAGACCATACTCTGACGGCTCCAGATCAAGATCGGCTTGTCAGAAGCACATTTTGTCATGATATTAATAGACAGACTCGGCTTCAGGGAGAACAAAAACAGGGCAATCACATATAACACCAATATGATCACTGTCAGGAAAATCCCCATCTTCGACAAGAACGGATGCTCGAATATACTCTTGGCAGAGCTTAATGACACCATACTCATTGAAAAAGCCAGGAACAGCGCTTTGATGTAGTATTTTTTCTTAAATATAAAGAACGGTACTGCCGCCGCAATTCCCAGGATAAATGCCAGAAAAACCGGCAGTTCCGAGAAGAGTCCTCCTAAGGCACACGCCAGCATACTGACCAGAAAACCAAGTAAAAAGTCCCACAGGGCAAAACGTACCCCGTTCGACAATGCTACACCTGCAACTTCGTCTATCGTAAACTCCGTGTGGCTCATGGCCCGTCCGATCCAGGAACGTCCGCTCAGTCGAAAGAGGATCCGCTTATTGGTCACCTGTATCCGGCCCTCCTGCCAGAGTCCGCGAAGTCTGGAACGCGCATTGCACAACTGATACTGCTTGATCGGTATCTCCTGTTCACATGGTGCGATCAGATCCGGCACGATCTTCTTCCCTCTCTCAAAGCACCCTTCCACATCGTTATTGTCAGACTCGCCGATACCGATCAGTTTGCGCAGCGGAATCCAATCCTCCGTAGATATGGTGTACCCTTCATTTGGATTCACCGGCCCCCTGCCTGGCTGTCCGCCGGTCTGCGGGCCGTTATTATAATACTGATTCTGCTGATTTCCTGTCTGTTGATTTCCTGTCTGTTGATTTCCTGTCATCTGACACTGGCAGATCTCCCCGTCAGCCAGTGGTCTTCCGCATTGTGTACAAAATCTTGCCATCTCTCATTCTCCTTTTATTATCTCTCATGTATCGTAACAGTTCAGACAATCTGTCCTGTTGCCATGTGTCTTCATTATCTTCTCTTCTACAATACACTTCGGATGCTGAACGAAGCGATCTTATAGGTGTCTTCATCATATTGGAACGATGCACTCATATAAGAAGTTCCGTCATCCGTCTTGTCTTCTGTGGTCGGTGTATCATTTCTCCATGATGTATAGGTATATGTATATTTCATATCATACTTGTAACTCATCTCTGCCTGAACCATTCCCTGATAAGCGTCATCATAACACTCACACTTAAAATCACTGAATTCCACTTCCTTAAGCTTATAGGCCTCCCTGCCATGTAATTCCGAGACAAGCGAATCATAAGCTTCTTCGCAGGCATCCTGATAATCCGGCAGGAACAATTCTGATATCTCCTCGAACTTCTTCTGTTCCAATGCAGATTGATAGACCTTCTCCAGTGCCTCCTGCATCTTCGCCGCAAATGCCGTCTCCCCTTCTTCTGTCAGCTTCAATGCCTCTGCCGTATAGGTTCCTTCGGCCGAAGCGCTGAATTCGTCCTCATACAGCTCATGCCAGGGTACTGCAGCCTGGATGCTGTGCTTCCCGGCAAACAGCGTGAGACGGTAACAATCCATGCCGCCGTCTTCTGTTGGTTCTCTATCCCCCTCCGGCAGAACCACTCCGTCTACTGCCACGGCTGCGCCGCAAGGACTGTAGATCCGGAAATTCTCTGCTATCTCATCTGCCGGCGAAACCTTCCATGTGTCGAAAAACAACATTGCCTTTTCGCCCTGCTTCATCAAAGTAAGCACTCTGTTGTCTGCATTTTTCCCTTTTTCTGTAAATTGAACTAATAAATTCCTCTGAACCCCGGAGCTCTCCAATGATTTGTCTGACATAATCTCAAAATTCGTAACCTCCGGGACCTCCCTCTGTTCCATCATAACAATAAACTGGTCTTTCTGAAGATATGCTCCGTCCGGAAAATCTGTCAGATCATAGACCTTGGACCAGTCTCTGTCAACGTATGCCTGAAAATATCGTTTTGCTACGGCATTCGCACTGTTCCGGCTGCTTCCAAGCCCATAGAACGCACAGATGATAAGCAGCAGGCACACCGCCTCGATGATTACAGCAATCTGCATCTTCGACAGCTTTCTAATGCTTCCTTTGTATTTCTGCACATTGATCTCCGGCTTCTTTATAGTAATGCTTGATCCGCCCGCAGTCTGCTGATCTGTTCTCTGCTGCTCCTTCATCTTCTTCATCTGAGAAGGACGCAGCGGAACCGATGACGGCTCCCCTTGAACTGAATTCATCTGTTCCGGTTCTTCCCTCCCCGGCGGCACTGGTTCCGAAGCCCCCTGTCCCGCGGCAGCCTGATTCTCCCACGGCAGGCTGCCCATAGTCTGCTGCATATCGGCTGCTGTGCTCCCTGAATTCCAGGGTTCATCCACATTGCCGGCGGCACCGCCGCCTGCCCCTCCTTCATCTCCCGGCGCCGCGGTTCCCGGCACACTGGCAATCCCCTCAAGATTCGTACCGCAGTTGCCGCAAAACCTGGCGCCATCCTCACACTTGGTTCCACATGTCGGACAAAACAACATATGTCTCTTCCTCTCTTTCCCTTCTACATTCCATTTAGAAACTGCAGGAAAATAATTTGTACAGTTTCTTAATATAAAAGAATAGTAAAATTGTATGAATTTTCCATTAACTATTATATACTAAAACCATAAGAAAGAATAGTTCTTTTATTTTCCAAAATTTTAATATATAATTACTATGTCACACTTCCATCGTCAGCGCCGCTATATGCATAAAATATCTTAGCAAGACCAAAAACATTGATCGCCCAAGAAAGGAGCTAACTATGAACACTCCAAAAGAGAATAATCTATTCCGTATTCTGGCAATCGTACTCGCTGTCTTACTGATCTCAGTGACAGCAGGAGGTATCTTCTTACTGCTGCAATCTCCGGGGAATACGGCGACCACCAAGACCGCGGCAGACGAGATCCAGACTTTAGATGTCATATCCCCCCGCAAAGAAGAAGCAGGCACGCATGGAAGTATTACCGTATCTATAGCCTCACCTTCCGATAAATCTAAGACAGATGCTCCGGAAGATGAGCTTACCATAGATGCTCCGGCCGTTACCATGGATAAATTAAGTTCTGTCCATGCCTCCTCAGAGCTGTCCGAAAACAACATGACTCATTCTGCCGGAAGAATCTGTGACGGCAGATCGGAGAATGCCTGGGTAGAGGGATCAGCCGGTCCGGGAATCAATGAATCTATCGTATTCACATTCGATAGTGAGTATAAGGTTTCCGGCATGAACATCCATGCAGGATATCAGAAAAACCCGGACATCTATTACAAGAATGCCCGCCCGCAATCTATAAAACTTACATTCTCCGATGGGACGGGCATGAGCCTGCAGCTTAGCGATATCTGCGGCCCGCAGAATATTGCTTTCGCTCATCCGGTACAGACAAGCGAGATATCTGTTATGATCGAGTCCATTTATCCGGGAAACAAATACGAAGATCTGGCTATCTCTGAACTTGCGTGGTACTAATACAAAAAGATATAATAAGGAGATGGATACGTTATGGGATTAAGATGCATTGCTGCGATCAGCAGCCTGGCTGCGTTAATCGTTTCCGCTGTTCCGGAAGTTCAGAATCTTACACCGCCAGATGAATCATTTCAAGAAGAATCGCTTCCGACACCGGAAGCATCCGCTATGGTAGAGATATTGGACTATATTCCTGACATTAAAGTGGAACTGCGATATGCGACCGAGAATAATTTTACAGGGAAACAGATCTATGATTTCACCGATGCACGTCTGCGGTACGGCACTGTGCTGAAACTAAAGGCCGCACAGGCACAATTGCAGCAGGAAGGACTGACACTTCTGATCTGGGATGCATACCGCCCTGTCTCGGCACAGTTCAACCTGTGGAACGCCTGCCCGGATCCCGTATATGTAGCCAATCCCAATACCGGATACTCCTCACACAGCCAGGGAAATACCGTGGATGTCACTATCGTTCAGACATCCGGCGCACCTGTAGAGATGCCGACGGATTTTGATAATTTTACCGCCAAGGCGGACCGGAATTATGAGGATTGCACCTCCCAAGAGGCTGCAAATGCACAGAAACTTGAAGATATCATGGTTCAGGCCGGCTTCAAGCCTTATTCCGGGGAGTGGTGGCATTTCTCCGATACAGACGCCTACCCGGTTCAGGAATAATGAAAATATATCTCTATGAAGAAAGAGCGCCGCACAAGACACCATTCTTATGCAGCGCTCCTCCTTCTCACTTCTGCTCTTCTCTGTTATTCAGGCTTCGTACAGTTCCCCGCCTTCACAGTCTCTAGTATATCATTGCATTAATTCTTGAGTAATAAGCACTATTACTTTAAGATTAATGCAATGATGTACTAGTAATTGTCGCTGTAATCAGAGCTGTTAGAGTTGGTGCTGTTAGAATTAGAACTGTTGGAGTTCTTGTTCTTAGAAGTTGTGTTGGACGCATTCTGGTTGCTTGCGTTCTTGTTAGATGAATTCTGGTTGCTTGCATTCTGATTTGATGCATTCTTGTTAGATGAATTATAGTTCTTAGCCATGTCAATTCCTCCTAAATATTTTTGTTACATGGCTATTATGTCCGCAGAATTCATAATTTATGTATCGAATTTAAAAATTTTCTTCCTTCTGTCTCGCATTCTCTTCCTGCAGCCTGTCTATCATATAACGTACTGTATTACGGTCTAACTCGTATAATTCTTTTGAAAACATCCCCATCACCTGCTCTATATTCTGGCAGATCTCATAGGTCTGCTCATACATCTTCCGGAAATCCGGATACCTCTCTATCAGCGCTATCACATCTTCCGGCAACAGCCGCCCCTGCCGCTCAATGTAACATCTCCGAAGACTATGTGAAGGAGATTCTGAACTAATGCAATGGGTACGAAAGATAACGAATGCCCTGATCCGTCTTTTGAACCAGGGCATTCTAACATCAGATTATTCTCTTTCGCTGTAATGATGTGCTTCTTCAAGCATCATATCTTTTACTTTCATCAGACGAATCTGTGAACTTCTCTCATTTTCATCCAGCTTCATCGTGATATACTTGATCGTTGCCTGAGCTTCCGGGATTGTCACGTGCTCTAACGCATTTACACGTCGTCTGGTCTTCTCGATCTCAGCCGCCATAAGCTGGCACGCCTTCTCTGTCTCCGCAAGTTTCAGCATATCCGGCAGGATATCTGCCAGAGATTTTACGGCACCATCCAGATCGCTGGATGTAAATGCGAAACCGTAAGAATAGATATCGTTCGCATCCGCAGTCCTTGTCTTAGTCTCGAAGACAGGAATATTAACGCTCATGACGTTCTTCTGTCCCACTTCAAGATTGACTTCCTGCTTCGGTGTCATAAGTGCTGTATTCAGTGTCGCCTCGTCCATTCCGGCCTTGGCTATGACAAAGTTCTTATTTGCAGAGAGGATTCCGGCTTCTACTTTCTGGCGAAGTGCCATGTTCTCCTTGACCAGATCCAGGAATTGACGCATCAGCTCATCTCGTTTGTCCTTAAGGAGCTTATGGCCCCTTCTGGCTGTGACAAGCTTCCTCTTGGTCTTCGTCAGTTCCATACGGGTAGGAGTGATCTGTTTAGATGCCATTAGCTACCCCTCCCTTACTGCTTACCGTAGAACTCATCCAAGAACTTGTCGTCGATACGTTTCAGCTCTGCTCTTGGCAGCATGGACAACAGTTTCCAGCCGATCGACAATGTCTCTTCGATAGACCTGTCGTTCGTGTATCCCTGGGATACATACTCTTTCTCGAATGCCTCTGCGAATTCCGCATACTTAAGGTCGATCTCAGTAAGAGCCGCCTCGCCGAGGATGGTCATAAGCTCTTTCGCGTCTTTACCGCGGGAGTAAGCCGCGAACAACTGGTTCATAGTGTTGGCATGGTCTGCCCTTGTCTTGCCTTCGCCGATACCTTTATCTTTCAGACGCGAAAGTGAAGGCAGTACGTCGATCGGCGGCTGCAGGCCCTTACGGTACAGCTCACGGCTTAAGATTACCTGTCCCTCTGTGATATATCCGGTAAGGTCAGGAATCGGATGCGTCTTATCATCTTCCGGCATGGTCAGGATCGGGATCATGGTGATACTACCGTTCTTTCCTCTCTGACGTCCGGCTCTCTCGTACATAGTCGCAAGGTCAGTGTACATATATCCAGGATATCCGCGGCGGCCCGGAACCTCTTTCTTAGCGGCGGAGATCTCACGAAGAGCGTCCGCATAGTTTGTAATATCAGTCAGGATAACCAGTACGTGCATATCCTTCTCAAATGCAAGATATTCTGCTGCAGTAAGCGCCATACGAGGAGTAGAGATACGCTCTACAGCCGGGTCATTCGCCAGGTTGATGAACAGGACAGTTCTGTCAATGGCTCCCGTCTCCTTAAAGGACTCGATAAAGTAGTTGGACTCCTCGAAGGTAATACCCATAGCGGCGAATACAACGGCGAAATTCTCGTCCGTTCCGCGAACCTTCGCCTGTCTTGCGATCTGAGCCGCCAACTGTGAGTGCGGCAGACCGGAACAGGAGAAGATAGGAAGCTTCTGTCCACGAACCAGTGTATTCAGTCCGTCAATGGCGGATACACCTGTCTGGATGAACTCCTCAGGGTATACACGTGCTGCCGGGTTCATAGGCAGACCGTTGATATCTCTTCTCTCCTCCGGAAGAATCTCCGGGCCGTCGTCGATCGGACGTCCCAGTCCGTCAAATACACGTCCCAACATATCGCCGGATACTCCAAGCTCCATGCTTCGTCCAAGGAAACGTACTTTACTGTTACTTAAGTTGATACCGGCAGCATTCTCATAGAGCTGTACAACAACATCTTCTCCGTCTACCTCCAGTACCTTGCAGCGGCGCTTCTCGCCGCTGGCAAGCTCGATCTCTCCAAGCTCGTCGAATGCGACGCCTTCAACGCCTTTTACCATCATAAGCGGTCCGGCAACTTCCTGTATGGTTCTATACTCTTTTGGCATAATTAGAAGTCCTCCTTCCCAAACGCACCTGCTACTTCTGCGCTTAATTCATTCATAATCTTCTCGTATTCTGCCTCGATATTCTCTGCCGTCGTGTATTTGTAACGGCCGATACGCTCTCTTACATCCATTCCAAGGAGAACCTTCATAGAAGCACCTTTTGAAAGGGCCTCTGTAGCCTGCTCATAGAATGCAAGAACCAGCTTCATCATCAGATACTGCTTCCGAAGCGGTGTATAGGTATCTACCTCATGGAAGGAGTTCTGGTGCAGGAAGTCCTCACGGATAGAGCGTGCCGCTTCCATCTTAAGACGGTCGCCGGGTGACAGCGCGTCCATACCTACCATCTGCACGATCTCTTCCAACGCTGCTTCTTCTGTCAGAAGGCTCATCATCTTCTGGCGGCCTTCCATCCAATCCTCTGCTACCGTTCCGTTGAACCATCCCTGCATATTATCCAGATACAGAGAATAGCTGGTCAGCCAGTTGATAGCCGGGAAATGTCTCTTATACGCAAGCGCGGCATCCAGCCCCCAGAATACCTTAACGATACGCAGGGTTGCCTGGGATACAGGCTCGGAAGTATCACCGCCCGGAGGAGATACGGCGCCGATAACTGACAGCGCGCCTTCTCTTGCATCCTTACCAAGGGAAACCACACGTCCGGCTCTCTCGTAGAACTCTGCAAGACGGGATCCTAAGTATGCCGGGTAACCTTCCTCACCAGGCATCTCTTCCAGACGTCCTGACATCTCACGGAGCGCCTCTGCCCAACGGGATGTGGAGTCAGCCATCAGCGCTACGGAATATCCCATATCACGGAAATACTCTGCGATCGTGATACCTGTATAGATGGATGCCTCTCGGGCTGCAAAAGGCATGTCTGACGTATTCGCGATCAGAACGGTTCTCTCCATCAATGAACGGCCTGTCTTCGGGTCTTTCAATTCCGGGAACTCGTTCAGAACGTCCGTCATCTCATTACCACGCTCGCCGCAGCCGATATATACTACGATGTCAGCCTCAGCCCACTTCGCAAGCTGATGCTGGATAACTGTCTTACCGCTTCCGAATGGTCCAGGTACGGCTGCAACACCGCCCTTTGCAATCGGGAAGAACATATCTACAACTCTCTGTCCTGTTACAAGCGGAGCATCCAACGGAAGCTTCTTCACATATGGACGTCCTTTACGAACCGGCCACTTCTGCATCATGGTAAGTTCTTTGTCGCCGTCTTTGGTCGTAACGACCGCGACAACTTCTTCTACTGTAAATTCACCGGATTTGATCTCTTTTACCTTTCCGGCAACTCCGTAAGGAACCATGATCTTCTGCTCAACAACGGCTGTCTCCTGAACTGTACCAAGCACATCGCCTGCTTCTACTTCATCGCCGACCTTCGCAACCGGAACAAAGTTCCATTTCTTATCTCTCTTCAGGGAAGCAACCTCAACACCGCGCTGAAGGTTATTTCCTGAAATCTTCATAATATCATCAAGAGGACGCTGAATTCCGTCATAAATACTTGTGATAAGGCCAGGTCCAAGTTCAACGGACATCGGCGCGCCTGTAGATTCTACCGGCTCACCAGGTCCAAGTCCTGATGTCTCCTCATATACCTGGATAGATGCCTCATCTCCATGCATCTCAATGATCTCTCCAATCAGACGCCGCTCGCTGACACGTACAACGTCAGACATATTCGCATCACGCATACCAGATGCGATGACAAGCGGTCCTGCTACTTTTTTAATCGTACCTGTACTACTCATTTGCACGAATCACCCCATTCAATTTAATTTTCCTTGTTACTGCTGTGAAAATACGATATCCGAGCCGACGGCAACCTCTACCGACTTCTTGACTCCTGCGACTCCCGCTCCGGTATTGCCTGCAATACCGGGAATCTGGATGATCGCCGGAGTGATCTGCTCCTGATACCTCGCAATCTCATGTGTAAGCTTGGCAGCCCATTTCTCCGTAATATAGATCACTCCATATTTGCCGGAGGCAAGCCGCGCAAGCTTCTCTGCTGCTTCTTCCCGGGTACTTACTGGGAATGTGTCAAGACCCAGTGTCGCGAAGCCATAGATACTGTCGTAATCGCCTAATACTGCAATCTTATACATACATCTCCCTTACCCTTTCCCGGATTGAATCATCCGGCAAATCGTTCAATTTCCCGGAAAGTATGATTCGTACCGTTTTGATCTCATTCTGTCTGGCAATTACATAGGCCACAACCGGTCCTATGGTAAATGCGTTATATTTCTGCGGACTGATCGTCTGGATGATACGGTTATCGCACCAACGCTCGAACGCTGACGGAGAATCGGCAAGAGCCTCCGCTCCTTCTGCATAAGCAGTTCCCAGCAGATATTCGCGGATCGCATCCTGGCCGCTTAATGCTGCCTTGGATAACTGATCCACACTGATGCTGCTGCATTCAGCCATCGCCCGCTTCATGAATTCTATTGATTTCGCGGTTTTCTGTGAACGCACGGCAATCTTGATGTCAGCAACGGCAACCGTAGATTCCGCATAATCGCGGATGATCGGCGCTTTCGATGCTGTGCCGGCCGCATAGACCGCATCAAGCGCTGCCTTATCGATGATCACATCGCATAACTGCCCGTCTCTGGTGTGAAGAAGCGCCTCGTATGCTTCTTCTGCCGCATGCTGCATATTCGCCGGAAGCTTCCCGAAGTTCTTCTCCTTAATGATCTCGACCATCTCACTGCCGGAGATCTCTACATCATCATAGAAGATATGAAGTCCGTTATCGCTCGTACACACTTCCTTGATTGCGGCTTTCAGATTGTGGAAAAGCTTCGGATAAGAAAGGACCGCGAAGTTCTCCATATCAATGGACAACTCTTTCACGACCTCCCAGATCTTCTCCTCTTCCCTGGTCAGTATCGCCTCCGCATTTCCCGAGGTCTCACTGTCGCCCCAGCCCTTCTCCTCCAGAAACTGCAGGCACTGCCCGTAATCCTGGCAGGCGATGAGCTGATCTATGACAGCATTCGAGAACAGAGACACCTCCAAAGCACGTATGCGCGCAACCGCGTAGGTATATTGTTCACTCATTAGCGCCTCCTACGAAAATAACATACGATGAACCTTATCTGACAATTCATCTCTCTTTGCATCAAACATTGCCCTCAATGTGCAATTCTCTTCTATACCGCCATAGACAAGGACAAAACCATTCTCAATGTTCTTCGCTTCTCTGGATACCTTGAGCGTTCCGCCGTTCGCCTTAGCGCTCTGCTGGGCATCCTGTTCAAATCCTGTCGGCATTCTCTTAAGATCAGCGGCGGAAAAACAGATCTCTCCATCCTGAGGCAGCGCATACTTGTTGAGCAGCTTAAGAAGCATCTCAAAATATTCCTTATCGCCTAATCCTGTCACCGTCTCGTATGCTTTATCAAGAACCGATGCGATCATCTCCTGCTTTGCTCCAAGGATCTTGGTCCGATGCTGCAGGTCGATAGATGATGCAACACGTTCTTTATAATTAGCTACATCTGCTTCGGATTTGCGTGAAATGCTGCTTTTCCTCTTCTCAGCTTCTGCCTTCGCCTGACCGAGGATCTCTTGTGCCTCGGCATTGGCTTTCGCCGTCTTCTCGTCAGCAGCCGCTTTCGCCTCGCTCAGGATCTGACTTTTCATCTTATCTAATCCAGCCATTACTTTAAGCCCCCTAAATCTGTACTGCGTTTACAGCCAGGATAGAGATCAGAAGAGCAAGGATCGCGTATGTCTCAACCATCGCTGGGAACAGCATAGCTTTACCGAACTGATCTGGTTTCTTAGCTACGATACCGATAGATGCAGCAGATGTCATTCCCTGATACTTACCGGAGATCAGACCTACGATACCGATCGGCATACAAGCTGCCAGGATCAGCAAGCCAGTCTGCGGATCTAACGCTGCTGCGCCGCCGCCAAGAAGTCCAACCTTGGATAATGTGATGAATCCAACCAGCAGACCATAGATACCCTGTGTACCTGGAAGAAGCTGCATGATCAGAACCTTCGCGAATTTGCTTGGGTCTTCTGTTACAACTCCGGCTGCTGCCTGACCTGCGATACCAACTCCGATCGCTGAGCCTGCTCCTGCAAGAAATACTGCTACTGCTGCGCCAAGTAACGCATAAACAAGTCCTAAATTACTCCAAATACTCATGATAAAGTTTCCTCCTTAATATCTACATATTTTGTATCTGATTTGAATGGTTCAAATGGTTTGCCGCCGCCCTCGTAGAACTTACCGAAGAACTCTACGAATTGCAGACGGTTCGTGTGCACATATGCACCGAGAAGGTTGATCGCCAGATTCAATGTGTGTCCTACAACGAACACAAGTACAAAACCGATCACACCTACAATTCCTTTGCCGAACATGCTTCCCATCTGGTTTACTACAGATGCGATAACGCCGGTAGCAAGACCAAGCGCCAGCAGACGTGAGTAAGACAACACATCGCTGAGCCATCCTGTAATATTGTATATGTCGTATGCGCCAAGGGCAATTCTAAGTACCGGATTCTTACTGTCACGTCCGGACATCAGCAAGAGTCCTACCGCACCGATGATCGCCAGCGCTTTGGCTGTCATATTCAGGAACGGCGGGAATACGATCTGTGTCTGTGCAATAGACGCGAAGATGTCTGTCGGAAGAAGCATCAGGATCAATCCGATCAGAAATGCGAACCAAAGTACAACGTCACAGAAGAAATCCATCACCTTGCCGTCCTTAAGCTCCATGTATCCCTTGATTCCAAGTCCCACAAACAAGTGGACGACTCCGAATGCCAGTGAATATACGAGCAGGCGCATCGGGTCGTTCAAAGGTATAAACCAGAGCGCCGGCACAGTCACCGCCTTGCCGAAGAATACTTCGGACACGATATCTACAACATTGCCGAAATACCCGCCGAATAAGATACCCCATACCATCGTAGACACGCCGCAGTACATGAACATCTTCATCGACTTAGCTAACCCCGCTTCCATACGCGGGAATTTCTTCAATATTACAAAACATGCGATCGCTATGATCGCGCCGTATGCGGCATCGGATAACATCATACCAAAGAAGAACACATAGAAGAACGACATGATCGTCGTCGGATCGAATTCTCCCTTGTGAGGCAGTCCGTATGAACCGAGCACCCCTTCTACGCTTGCTGAGAACCCGTTGTTCTCAAGGATTACCGGCGGTTCCTCTTCTTCCTTCAGTTCTTCCACATCGATCACACAGTCGAAAGACTCTCCGATTGCTTTCTGTACTGCCGGTACAGCCTTCGCAGCGGCATAACCGCTGATCACGAATGTCCTCTGTGACTGCGGGAGAGTTCCAAGCACCTCATACTTATCTGCCCTCATACGGAAATAATCTCCGATGATCTTGAGATCTTCCCTGGCAGATGAATAACCCTTGATCTCTCCTTCGATCTTCTCAATCTCATTATTCAGTTCTTTGATCTTTGCCTCCAGGTTCTCCTTCTTCACAGACGGCACTTTACCAGTCGTCTGCGAAGGTCTTGCAAAACCTCCGGACCTTAAGGCATCTTCCACTCTTGTCTCTTCTTCCTTAAGACAAAAAACGCTCAGATAGGCCGCATCCTTGTCGCTGTTGATAATATTGACATCAATAGCGTCTATCTCCGGTTCACGCTTTGCCACCAGTTCATACACTGATTCCAGCGTTGTCTCTCCCGGCATTGTCCCTAACAACATCGATACTTTGGCTGTGCCTTTATAATTCATCGGCACATCCAATGCAAGCCATGGACGAAGCGACTCAATCTGATTCTCTAATTTTAGAATATTCGCCTTATTCTCGGCAATCTCTTTGTTCAGACTTACCAACTGGTTCACCTTCGAGATCAGTTCGCCCTTGCCGTCGGCAACTTCGTTGAACTTCTTCCTGTCAACCAGCTTCTTGCCTTCCAGGCTCGCAAACATTGAACTCTTCTGGGGTGCATATACATCCAGCACTGCCAAAGCCTGCTCTACAGCCTGTGCCTGCTTCTCAAAGTTCTGTCTGGGTCCCTGTGTATCCATCCTTTCGAAGCCTTCTTCCTCTTCGGCGATCTGGTTCATCTCGATCACACCCATCGACTGGATCTTCTCCAAGATAGCCTTACGGTCTTTCTTCAGCGCGCAGATACTAATTCTTTGCATCTGCAATACAGCCATAGCCACATCCCTCCTTTACTTCAATTTTCTGTGTGTACGGCCAAGCAAAAGCTATACCAACTCTGCAATTACCGCAGATACCACGTCAGACTCCTTCGAAAGCGCGTCCTTCCTGAGTGATGCGATCTCCTGCTCTACGCTGTCCATCGCCTCCTGCTCCGACTTTCTTCCAGCTTCTTTTGCCGCATCAAGCTCTGCTGCCGCTTGTGCTTTCGCCTCGGCTTCAGCTTTACTCATCATCTCAGCAGCCTCGGCTCTTGCCTTTTCAAGGATCTCGGTATAGGCTGCATCAGCTTTTTTTATGATATCTTCTGCCTCATTCTCCGTCTCCTTGATGGTCCTAATGGTTTCTTCTACCATCTGTTCACCACCTCTCCATCTTAAATACTACTTGAAGTTTGACTAATAAAAAATTGTCACCATACAAAATTATAATATAATATTTCTTAAAAGTCCATAAAATTATGGTTTTTTCCGGTCACTTTTCCATATATCGTCTAATAAAGGAAATAATTTTATCACATTTACCAAAAATTTACTCCCATTCTAATCTGTGAAGCTTCCCCGAAAGCTCCATGTCCGCGAAGCCGTTCTGCCTCAGCGCCTCATACAGCACGATCGCCACCGAATTGCCGAGATTCAGGGACCGGATTCCGCCTGACATAGGTATCCGTATACATTCTTCCCTATGATTCACCAGAATCTCCTCCGGTATTCCCGCGCTCTCCTTCCCGAACATAATATAACAGTCCGGCTCGTATCTGACTTCTGTATAGATCTTCGGCGCCTTCGTCGTCGCCATATAGATCTTCGCCCCGGGATTGCGTTCCAGGAATTCGTTATAATCAATATATGTGGTTACATCCAGATTATCCCAATAATCCATCCCGGCCCGTTTCAGATGCTTCTCATTCAGCCGGAAACCTAGCGGCTCGATCAGGTGAAGCCTGACGTCCGCCGCCACACAGGTACGTCCTATGTTGCCTGTGTTCGCCGGGATCTCCGGTTCATGCAGTACGATATTTAACATGATCTAAGCCTCTCTACGAATCTTCCCAATCGCCCGATCGCCTCTTTGAGATCATCTAAGGAATAGGCGTAAGACACCCTGAGGAACCCTTCTCCGCATTCGCCGAAGGCCGTACCCGGCACCGCGGCAACCTTCTCCTCATCCAGAAGCCTGGTGGCAAATTCCTCGGAAGTCATGCCGAACTCCTTGATGCTTGGGAACACATAGAACGCCCCAAACGGTTCGAAGCAGGATAAGCCCATCTTCCCGAATTCATGGAGCAGATATCTCCTCCTCTGGTTATAGGCCGTGCGCATCTGCTGTACCTCGTCGTCACAATTCCTGAGGCCTTCAATCGCGGCATACTGGCTGTTCGTCGGCGCACACATGATCGCAAACTGATGGATCTTCAACATCTGTTCCGCAATGTGCTTCTGTCCGCAGATATAACCAAGCCTCCACCCCGTCATGGCAAATCCCTTGGAGAATCCGTTAATCACCAGCGTCCTGTCACGCATCCCCGGCAGCGCCGCAATAGATACATGGTCGCATCCGTAAGTCAGCTCCGAATAGATCTCGTCTGACAGCACATACAGGTCGTGCTTCTTCACCACTTCCGCGACAGGCTCTAAGTCCTCTCTGGTCATGATCGCCCCGGTCGGGTTGTTGGGGAACGGAAGCACCAGAAGCTTCGTCTTCGGCGTGATCGCGGCCTCCAGCTCCTCCGCGGTCAGCTTGAAATCATTCTCTTCCTTCAGCGGTATTACCACCGGCGTGCCGTTGGCCAGGATCGTACACGGCAGATAAGACACATAGCTTGGCTGAGGGATCAGCACCTCGTCTCCCGGATCAAGCATGGCCCTGAGCGCGATATCAATCCCTTCGCTTCCTCCTACCGTCACTATGATCTCGCTGTTGGGATCATAGGAAACATTAATCTTTCTTTGTAAATATTTTCCTATCTCCATCTTCAATTCCTTAAGTCCCGAATTGGAGGTGTAGAAGGTTCTTCCACGCTCAAGGGAATAGATTCCTTCCTCACGGATCCTCCACGGCGTATCAAAATCAGGCTCCCCGACTCCCAGTGAGATCGCGTCCGGCATCTCACTTACCATATCAAAAAACTTACGGATTCCTGACGGTTTTATTTCAACAATTTTCTTAGATAACGGATCTCTCATTACGGCGTCACCAGCATCCTTTCTGATTTATTCTTATGGAACATTAAGGTTCCGTGGTCTTTGTATTTCTTCAATATAAAGTGTGTGGTCGTGCTTATCACATCCTCGATCGGCGACAGCTTGCCCGAGACGAATCTTGACACCTCCATAAGCGTCTTGCCTTCCACCGTCACGATCAGGTCGTATCCGCCGGATGTCAGATACACGGCGGTCACTTCCGGATAATTACAGATCCTTTCCGCCGTCTTGTCGAATCCCTTATCCCTCTGCGGCTTGACGCTGACCTCGATCAGCGCGTTCACACGCTCCACACCTGCCTTATCCCAGTCGATCAGCGTATGGTAACCGCAGATAATCTTCTCCTTCTCCATCTGCGCCATCTCATTGGCGATGGCCACCTCATCAGAATCCAGAAGAACCGCCAGTTCTCCTAAGTCAGCTCTGCTGTTCTTCTCCAAATACTTTAATATTTGATTTCTCATCTCTTCCATCGTTCTTACCTCCCATAAATAACTTATATATCTCATCTGGTGCAGGACGGTCAATATATCGAATATCCTCACCATTATGGATCAATTTGTCATTGCCCGCCGTTAAGCGGCCGATCACGGATGCCCGGATCTTCTTCCTCTCCAATGCATCTGCCAGAGCCTTGCCGTCTTCTGTAAGCATCAGGAAACTTCCCGCCGATGTCATCTGGTACGGATTCAGCCTGTAATGCTCGCAGACCTCTATCGTCTCCTGTAAGATCGACATCCGCTTCATATCCGCCTCTATCCCCATCCCAGTCTCTTTCGCAAGCTTCCACAGCGCTGCCAATATCCCGCCGTCCGTGATCTGGCGCACCGCCGGCACCTTCATCTCCCTTGCTGTCTCAAGCTCTGCCGCCGCGAATATCTCATCCCTGTAAGAGCGGATCTGACTGATGAATACCGGAGCGAATCTCTGTCTCAGCTCCTCTTCCCTCTCATCAAGAATCTTCAGCATCCCTTCCATGCCCGCCCATTTGACAAGCACGATCTCTTCCCCTGCCCTGGCGTCTGTCTGCTCCGCCCGCCCCGGAAGATACCCAATCCCGGAGACCGTAACCGCCGGAGCCGCGTACAATGGGCACTGTATAAGCTTCGTACCCCTAAGTTCGATTCCCCGCTCACGGCAGATCTTGCGGATGCACCTCTCCATTGCGTAGATCTTCGCATGATCTGCGTGCGGCGGGAACATGATCTGCACTTCCATCCCCATACACCCGGCGCCTGCCGCCGCAAGGGCATTCGCCGCCTGCGCAAGCGCATACACGCCGGTCTCTTCCGACCAGCCCCATGAGACGGCTGTCTCGTGCTGAAGCCATCCTGCTTCTGTATCTATCCTCATATTATCCTGCTCCTATATGCTCGTCCGGACGGTTACACGCTATACCATAAGATATGGAATGATCGTGGTCGCTATCATCGCTACGATCACCACCATGATCACGATGGCTATGATCCTTCTTGTCCTCTTATCATTGAAATTCATACACTCCACCTTCTTCTTTCTTCATCTTACCATTACGCATTTCCTATATTCTATACTCTTTGTCCTATTTTTGCAAGAATTAACTGTTTATCTCCACCCGGCAAGCCCTTGCATCCCGGCTAAGCGCGTTCCTCTCCCTATAGTCAAATAATACATAGATCCCCTTCTGCGCGAAATATTCCAGGTGCGTCATCTTGCGCATCTGGTTCCTGTCATAATACCTGTAAGCGGGAAGATATCTCCTCTGTGATTCCTCATTCTCATAGAAGGTCCGCAAGACCTCCTTAGAAACCTTATATTCTCCCGCGAATCCCGGTCTGGACTTGGCATTCTCCCGCAGATAATAATCATAAGTAAGAAGTTCTCTGAACCGCTCTTCCTCTTCCGGGAATTCCGCGGTAATATACCGGAGCAGGATCTCATATCTGGCGCTCCGCTTATGCTGTACCTGTCCAAGGCCCTGTTCCTCATAGAACCTAGCCAGACCGTCATACATCAGGAAGGCAGATGGATACCGTGCCTCAAGTGCTTCCAGCGTGTGGGTAAACTGTCTGCTGTTATAATAGACCTCCACCATCTCTTCGATCCCCTTAAGGCGCATCATGTCCTCATAAGAGAGCCACTTGGTATACAATACCTCATAGGGCGGACGGCTCTTATACACCAGGCCGTACTCCAGCTTCTTTTCTTCCATATAAGAGCCTTTCAATACCTTGAGGAAACCCAATTGGAGCTGTTCCGGACGAAGGGCATAGACGTCGCCGAAGGATCTGGCAAAGCTCTCCATATCCTCGAATGGCAGTCCCGCGATCAGATCCAGGTGTTGGTGGATATTGCCCTTCTCCCGGATTCGCTCCACTGCTCCCCTGACCCTGCCGAAATCCATCGTCCGCCGGATCTCCCGGATGGTATCGGGATTCGTGGACTGCACCCCGATCTCAAGTTGGACAAGCCCCGGCCGCATACTGCCTAAGATCTCAAGTTCTTCCTCATTCAGCAGATCCGCCGCCACTTCAAAATGAAAATTCGTGATTCCCCTGTCATGCTCTGCAATATATTTCCATATGGCAGCGGCGTGCTCATGCCTGCAGTTAAACGTCCGGTCCACGAACTTGACCTGCGGCACTTCCTGGTCGATCAAAAACTGCAGTTCCCTCCTGACCTTCTCAAGATCACGGAATCTTAACTGCTTGTCCACAGAGGACAGGCAATAGCTGCAGGAGAACGGGCATCCCCGGCTGCTCTCGTAATAGATGATCTTATTCCTGAACGTTTCCATCTGATGATATACGAACGGGATGTCGTTAAGATCCATGACCGGCCGCCAGGGGTTGTCCCTGACTGTTCCGTCCCTATCACGGAACGTGATCCCCCTTAATGACCGAAGCCCCAAGTCCCCTTCACCCCCTTGATAGAAACGGCACAGCCCGGCAAAGGTCTCCTCGCCTTCTCCCTTCATCACACCTGTCACCTCCGGGAGCCGCGCCAGTACATCCGGCGCATCATATGACACTTCCGGCCCGCCAAGCCAGATCGGCATATCCGGCCGAAGCTTCGCCATATCCCGGACAAGCTCTTCTATATAGTCCAGGTTCCAGATATAGCAGGAAAAGCAGAGGATATCCGCCCTTCTCCTGTAAATGTCCATCAGGATATCATCTTTCTGCTGGTTAATGGTATATTCCGCAATCTCAACGTCTGCTTCCTTCACATGCTCCCCGGCATATGCCTGTAGGCTGCAGACGGCAAGATTGGCGTGTATGTATTTGGCATTCACTGCGGCAAGTAATATTTTCATGTTCTGGTCTCCTTTTTATTTGGCGTTCTCTTGACATTTGCCCCATAATACATTAAAATTATAAACTGTGCAGCCGGGGTGTTAGCGGTACCTTGTACCTGCAATCCGCTATAGCAGGGGTGATATTGCGCTGAGGGCACAGATTTGCGGAGCTGCCCTTGACAAGTGGCGTTGAGGCTTGGGTCTTACGCGACGGGAATCTGTGAATCGTGTCAGGTCGGGAACGAAGCAGCACTAAGCAGAACCTTCCGGGTGCCGTAAGGGTGCCTGGGCTGAGTTAACTGTCAAGGTAACGTCCGGGAGTCTGCGTTCGACGCGCAATGCACATAAGAAGAGTACAAAGAAGACGGATGAATTACTGATCCTCCGCCTTCTTTTTTGATATCTTTGATGCCCTTAATTCTTTGAAAAATGCCTTCATCATCTGACTGCACTCGTCGCCCAAGACCCCTGTCGTCAATTCCGCCTGATGGTTGAATTCTTCCATCTGAAGCAGATTCAAGACAGAACCCGCACATCCGGCCTTGGGATTCATACATCCCACGACCACCCTGGTCATGCGGGACTGTACGATCGCCCCGGAACACATCTGGCACGGCTCTAAGGTTACGTACATCGTACATCCTTCCAGGCGCCAGTCTCCCAGCTTCTTACTCGCCTTCCTGATCGCAATCAGCTCGGCATGCGCCAGTGTATTCTTATCCACAGTTCTTCGGTTATATCCCCGGCCCACGATCTTATCCTCGTACACGATCACACACCCGATCGGCACCTCTCCGATGGCATATGCTTTCTTCGCCTGCCGGATCGCCTCCTTCATGTACTTCTCATCCAAACTCTGCATATCGTTCCTTGATTAACTCCTTACATTTTCATAGGCTTCTTCACCTGTCTGCACCAGTATCCGAATTGGTCCTGACTGCTCTTCTCATCGTCCGTCAGGTCCATCGTCATATCTTCATGGGGAATAAATTCCGTGAATCCAAATGTACTTGCCGCCTTCGCTTCCTGGGGATGGTAGATCCCCGGCACTCCAAGCCTGTAATTCTCCCCGTCGTTTATAAGGGCAAGATGGTGGTAGTTATAGTATCCATGCAGCAGGAAGCTGTTATTCGCCCATTTCCACTCGCATCTGGGTAATCTGGCCAGATCATTCCTCTGGATCTTCGTACATTGAAGCCGCACCCCAGAATCTTGTCTGGCAGGCTCTTCTTCCGGCACGATCTCCTCTTCCTGGGGGAATGTCTCTTCTGTGAACATCTCCTGATCTGTCATATCCGATTCCCCGGCAGGCTCTTCTTCCGGCACGATCTCCTCTTCCTCGCATACCTCCGGCGAAGGATTCTCAAGCGGCAGAGGATTCTCGCCCTGTACAGAATTCACTCCCTGCAGGGTATCCATCCTCCGAACCGTCCCTTCTTCCCGCGGCATCTCCGTCTGTTCCAGGCTCTCTGTCCGTCCTGCAGCATCAGTCTGCTCCTGCCTATCTTCTACCGAATCCCCGGCTACTTCGGACTCCGGTATATCCTCTGCATTCCCGGCTCTTCTCTCTTCCGGCATATTCCGGACTTCCACCACATCTTCGGCCTCCGGCGGCATATCTGCTGTTCTTTCTGCCCCGGGCCTTAGAACCTGCATCCGGCTCACATCAACCGGCGTATCATTCCAGACAGCCGCATATCTGCGTCCGTTCTCACTCTCCAATATAATTCCGTTGATCCTTGGGAAATTATCCGGTACAGCCACATCTTCCTTCGTATAATACAGCCTGTAATTAATGGCAGGATTCACATTATCCACCGTTCCCTGGTAGATACCGGTACATTCACCATTCTCATCATAGAAAAGATATAACGCAAGCTGCCGTTCTCCTCTCATGTGCAGTCCCTTGCCGTGAATATGCAGCGTACAGTCCTCTTCTCCCTGCTCTACTTTAACAAAACCTACATTACGCAGTCTCTTGCCCTTATCACACTCATACAGATAACGAATAAACCGCTTCAAGCCTTCACTTCCAATCCTGGTCTTTTTATCACAATCTATTCTCCAGGATCAGAAAAAATACCTTTCATTATAAAATTGCCTTCAATTCCTGATATAACCTCTTCGCATAGCTGTCCGTCATCCCGCAGATATAATCCGTCGCCAGCAAAAGCCGCAGATACAGCCTCTCAACCTCATGCTTCCCCTTGGCCTGACATCTGTAAGCCCTCTTGTAGTTGCTGGAGATAAATGCCGCCATACGCCTGCCAAGAGAATCCATCCCCTCTGCTCCGTCATCATATTCCACGACCGCACCGATGAACATGTCAAGCAGAAAATCCAGCATCGCACCTTCCGCAACCTCCATCTTATAGATCGCATCCGAAGTAAATACCTCACGGAACGCCAGATCCCCCAGCAGATCCATCAGCTTCTGGGCAAATGTCTGGTAGAAGAGGTCATGCCCGTAGCTTCCCTTCATGATCGTCTGGTAATTGGAGGTAAATCCATACGTCGCACAGCTGATCAGGAATCCCTGAACTCTCACGATCCAGTTCTTGACCGCATATTCCTCCAGATCTTCCACATGCCTTTCCATACCCCGCAGATAGAGCTCCTGAAGCTTATCCGCCGGCAGAAAACCTCCCATCTCATCACGGGCGCAGGACTCCTGAAGCCTGGTAAGCTCCGTAAGCAGCTTGTGGTAGCTTAAGAATCCCTTGATAAAAGCGTCTTCAATATCTGCCGTCTTGTACGCGATATCATCCGCCGCCTCCAGGATGAATGTCAGCGGATGCCTGCAGCCGTTCGTACCCGTCTCTCTTGATATCTCCTCGAAGATCTCCTGATCCGCATAATAATATCCAAGCTTCCTGTCCTTGATATCGCCGGACTTCTCATTGATCTCCATAGAAGACACCGGATACTTCACGATCGTATTCAGCAGCGCATAGGTCAGGTTCATCCCATTCTCATCCACAAGGAAATGTAACTTGCTCACAAGCCGCAGCGCCTGCGCATTTCTCTCAAAATGATAGAGGTCCTCCTTCATCTGCGGCGTCAATACCTGATCAATGGGCCTGCCGCGATACGTCAACACAGGGAGCTTCCTCCGAAACCATTCCCGGATCGCCTCTTCTCCGAAATGTCCGAACGGTGGATTCCCGATATCATGGATCAGCCCTGCGCACTGCAGGATGTTGCAGATATCCTCTTTCATCCCGGGGGTGAAACTGGAATCTTTCTTATATACCAAAATATTTTCTCCGATGTTCTGTCCCAGCGACTTGGCGAAGGAAGACACCTCCAGAGAATGGGTAAGCCTCGTCCGGATAAAATCACTCTTATCCAGAGGAAATACCTGCGTCTTATCCTGCAGGCGCCGAAAAGACGCACTGCCGATAATACGGTGATAGTCTCTCTCGAATTCGCTTCGCAGATCCGCGCTCCGTACATGCTTCCCCGAATTCCCCCTGCTTCTCTTCGTTGACAACAATCGTTCCCAGTTCACGCGATTCCTCTCTCCTTCGTATCTGAATCAATCCAGGTAGATCGGCGGGTCATAATCCTTGCCAAGGAGCTGCTTCTTGCGCTCCTGATACCCCAGGAACGCCCATTCCGTCATATCTGTCCACTGGTGATTCTCTCTGTCGTACACCTGTACATACCCGATTCTTGACGGATGCATACGAACGCTGTTAGACTCATATTCCTGTCCGGTATAAGGATTCAGCTCTCCCGGAACCGTATCCTCTTCCTGTTGCAGTTCTCCCGGTTCTTCTCCGTATTCATATCCGTAATCCGGATATTCCATTCCTTCTGCTTCAGCATAATCATATCCGCCGTTATAATCCCCGCCCGCCGGATATTCCTCTCCATAAGCCGCTTCATAGCCGGGCTCGCGATTCACCGGATACTCCTCCTGATAAGCCGCGCCGTAGACCTCCCCGGCGTTCTCGCCCTGATCCGCCGCACCATATCCTTCCGCCGGATATTCCTGCTCCTTTGCCGCCGGCTGCCTGTCTGTACCGTATGATTCCTCCCGTACTACGGAAGTCTCCTTCCCCAGCTTCTTGAACCGCTGCTTGAAATACGCTCTCCAGCCATGGGGCCGCTCCTCCTGCTTCTCCTCCTTCTTCGGAGGGATCTCCAGAGACTCTATCTCTGCCAGAAGCTGCTCCACCGGCTCCTCCGTCATCTCTCCTGCATATTCCTCCCGGAACTCCTGATATTCTTCCTGATCCCTGCCGGCCTGATCTCCCTGGTATTCTGCCTGGTTCCCGCCGGCCTGATCTCCCTGGTATTCCGCCTGGTCCCTGCCATTCTGATCTCCCTGGTATTCTGCCTGATCCCTGCCAGCCTGATCTCCCTGATATTCCGGTTGTTCCTGATCCGGCCGTTCTCCCCGATATTCCCGGCTCTCCGGCCCGGCGTTCACTGCCGATGTCTCCGGTGCCCCGGACGGCTGCTCTCCCGTCCGCTCTCCGGTCTGCTGCTCATCAGACGCAGCTCCACCCTCATCCAGACCGGAGCCCTTCACCGCACTCTCCAACACATCCAGCTTCTTATGTATATCTACCAATTCACCGATCGTGATATCTCTTTCGTTCGCCATACCGCCGGATTCATTATGATCAGCCGAGTCTCCACCCGGCTCAGCCGGTGCATTGCCGGCGCCGGCATCCTCCTTCGTCTCAGACTGCGCTGTCTCCCCGTTCTCTGCCGGTTCCGTTCCCGCTGCCGGGACATTCTCCGTTCTCTGTATTGTATCTGTCTCATCCTCAGTCTTCTCCGCCGGAATGCTGTCATCCAGAATATTCAGATAGAAGGGACACCCAAGAATCTCCGCGATCATACGCATGTCTCTTTCCTGAAAATTATCCCTGCCAAGCCTCTGCGTCAGGTTCTGACGGGACATCTTCTTCCCGGTACGCCCTTCGATCTTCTTAGCAAGTTCCTTGATCGTCATATCCTTACGGCTCAAAATAATCTTGACCTGTTCTCCAAACGTTAGATCCTGCATTGCTTGTCCTCCTTATTGAACCACTTCAAATTATTTTAGCAAATACTCCAAAAAAATGCCACCCATTTTCTAAAAACATCTTAGATCACGAGCGCATTGCCTAATGTTTTTCCAACTCCTTCCGATATATCTATAGAAACTATGTATCAGACGGAAGACTTAAGGAGGCAGCCATGAGATTAAATTTTTCCCCGGCGTTACAGATTAACAATGCATTTCAGTCATATCAGATCAACCGCAGTGCTGCGAATAAACCCGGTGTGAATGAGGCTGAAGGCTCTAATGAAGAACGCAGAGACACCTTTACTCTCTCCCCGGCCGGGAAGACTCAGAACCTGATCAACAGCCTGATGAAGCAGAAGATGGACATTACCGACCGCAAGAATGCCCTGCTAGCTTCCGTGAAGGAACAGGGCGGTTCCATGGAATCCATCAAGACGCAGTTAGAAGCTTACGATGAACAGCTGCAGAATATTGATATCCAGATATCTGAGGCTATGTCCCGTGAGCTTGAAAAACAGGAAGAAGAGAAGAAGGCAGGCGATGAGGAGCCCAAGACGAAGGAGGAGATTCTGACCGAGCGTATGAACGCTGTAACTTCTATGTCAACTGACGCAGAACGTATCGATTCTCTCGATTCTATCAAGACCAGGGTAGACGGCAGAGTTAAAGTCCTCGAATCCGAGCTTGCTCTTGATGAAGGCAGGATGGGAGACACCGAATACAGAGGCGTCTTAGACTATAAGCGTGAGAAGATAACGGAGCTTAAGAAGAAGTCCGCACAGATTTCAGCCGATATGAATTCCCGGATGGCGGACCTGGCAGAAGAGGTAGCCGAAGAGCGCAGGGAAGAACCGACAGAAGAGGCGGATGAGACAGATGCGGCAGAGGCGGATTCTTCCAATATGACAGAAGAATAATCTACGGGGCAGCCATAGGCTGCCCCGTCTTAATCCGCTGCACCTCACAACTTCATCTTCTCGTTCAATTCCCGGACCGTTTCTTCCTCAAGCTTGATGATCTCCCTGTCGTATGTCAGGATTCCGTTCGTCTCTTCCTCCACATCAGACAACTGCGTATAGACAGTCGCCGACAATCCATTTGCAATATTGGGAATCACTTCCTTCTCTATCCATTCCCGGTAGCCTCCGGTCAGCTCCGGCTTCTTCGTGTAGATACGGTAACCATATACCTTCCTATACATATGATGCCCCGGTACACTCATGGAATATCCCCCGAACTCTGTCAGCGCTGTCACACGTTTCTCCCGTCTGCCGGCATCTCCCATCACACATTTCCTGAGACGGGCAATCCCCGGCCGGACATCTCCTGCACCGGCGGCTTCTGTCCTGCGAGGCAGCCGCAGCGGGAAGAAATAATCATGGATACTCCGGATATCTCCGCCGCCCTGGTCGAACCAACCGCTCGCCTGGTCGATCAGCCTGCTGCCGTCCATCTCCCTGGCTATCCGAGTCATCGTGTCCGCATGGAACTGCCCCCAGCCTTCATTGAAGATCACCCAGGTAACGATCGACGGATGATTCTTAAGTATATGTATGGTACTGCGCATCTCTGATACAAACTGGTTCCGTCCTCTCTCATCCCGCCTTCCAAGGAGCCAAAGTCTGGAATCCCGCATCTTCAGATGGAAATATTCCATGGCTGTCGCCCCATAAGTGACAAACCAGGACTGATAGTCTCTGCCGCCGTTCACCATATCCTGCCACACCAGCATTCCCAGACGGTCACAGTGATAATACCACCTCTGAGGCTCTATCTTGACATGCTTCCTCAGCATATTGAAGCCAAGATCCTTCATAGTCCGGATATCGTATACCATCGCTTCGTCACAGGGCGCCGTATACAGTCCTTCCGGCCAGTAACCCTGATCCAGCACCCCTTTTTGGAAATATGGACGGTTGTTCAGGTACAGTCTTGGGATTCCATTCTCGTCCTTCTCCGCACTGATCTTGCGCATGGCCATATAGCTTCTTACCCGGTCTTCTCCCGCCTGAACCTCGATATCATATAGAAACGGATCCTCCGGGCTCCAACTATGCGGGTCAGAAATCGGGATAACGAGCTCCTTCCCCGCGACGCCCTCTGCCTGAACCGGCTGCATTTCCGATGAAGATATGGTAATTGCGAATTCACCTGCATTCCTCTCACCCTGTCCCTTATCATGCGGATGAGACACTGTTCTTACCTTCACGCGGACAGCGCTCTCATCATACAAGGGCGTAACGGACAGATCTGCAATATAATTCTCCGGCACCTGTTCCATCCAGACCGTCTGCCAGATCCCGCTCTGTGCCGTATAAAACATGCCGCCCCTCTTGATCTTCTGTTTCCCTCTGCTGTAATAGAACGCGTCGCTGTAGTCTCTCACCTGTACCGTCAGCTCATTCTCCGTGCTCTTAAGCGCATCTGTCACATCAACCGAAAACGGCAGATAACCGCCGAGATGCCTCTTAACCAATTCCCCGTTCAGATATACCGCGGCATACTGATCCACCGCGCCAAAATGAAGAATCCAACGCCTGCCGGTCTCGGGACAGATTCCCTCCGGCAGTATCCTGCGGTACCAGAGTGTTTCCTGCGGCTTTAGCTGCCGTTCCACCCCGGAAAGCGGAGCCTCCGGCGAGAACGGGACCAGAATATCGCCGTCAAATTGGTTCCTTCTCTCTTTACCGGTAATTGCATATTCCCAGACGCCATTCAGGTTGACATAACTCTCCCGCACAAGCAGCGGCCTTGGATATTCCCCAAGAACATGTTCCCTGTCTATCTGGTCTGCCCATCTTGTTTTTAACTTTTTTCTGCTCATTTGTCACCTCTCACTGTAAATGCTTATGATTGCAGCTGCGTTACATGCAGCTCCCCGTCGATCTCCGTATCTGTTGTGCAGACCGCGATCCGGGCGTTCACACCTTCCGCCGTGTACTCCCTGTAAATGTACTCCTCCGGATATTCCTCCGGCTTGCGCACCAGCACCGGTCCCTGCGCTTCATCCCAGCCAATCTCAAATGCTCCAAGATCCAGCGCCATTCCCTTGCGGGTCGCCTTCATGAAGCTCTCCTTCAATACCCAGTAACGATAGAATATCTGCGCCCTGTCAGCCTCCGCATTTCCCATGATATGCTCATACTCCCTCTGACAGAAGAATCTCCTGGCAACCGGTTCCCGGAATTCCTTCATCTCCTCGATGTCGCAGCCTACCTTCGTTCCAATGCGGTCGCTGAATGCACAGAGTACATATTTCCCCGAATGAGAGAGGTTGTATTCCGTCTCCTCCGGAAGTCCGTACCTCTCCCGCGCCCGGCTCCAGAGACACCATACCCCCGCACTTTGCGCCCTGTCCCTGGCGAACCGGTATTTATCCGCCTTCTCCCGGCGCCACGCGGGCAGCTCCCGATAATACTGCTGATAGACGGATTCCTCTAATAACGGCGTAATGTCTGCAAGCCATACTTTAACCATTGCTAAAACCCTTCCTAATAAATGTTTTGACGCTTGTACCATATAATTATAACATAGATTGTATTACAAAGAAAATAATGATAGAATTAGAGAATATTAAGATACTCTCTGGTAACAGTTCAGATACCTTCACTGTTACAGGCATCCGGCCATTATGGAAGTTATCATTTAAAAAAGGGATTGACAATTTTTTCTTATTGTTATACTATAATTCCTAGTTTCACACTTTAAACAGCTAAATTATCACAACATAATAATCTTACGGAGGAATACTGACTATGATTATTGTATTAAAACCACGTTCCACCCACGGCGACCTGATCCGCGTGGAACAGATGATAAAAAGACGGGGACTGGACACGCACATTGTTGAAGGTTCTGAGATGACGATCATTGGATGTATCGGCGATACGACACGGATCGATTCCAAGCTTTTTGAGGTTGACTCTGCCGTAGACAAGGTCATGCATGTCCAGGAGCCCTACAAGCTGGCGAACCGCGCGTTTCACCCGGAAGAATCGATCATAGACGTCTCAGGCGTCGAGATCGGGGGCGATAATCTCGCACTGATCGCAGGTCCCTGTTCCGTTGAATCCTTTGAACAGGTATTGGAGATCGCCAAGGCAGTCAAGGCATCCGGCGCCAACTTGCTGAGAGGCGGTGCGTTCAAGCCGAGAACCAGTCCGTATTCATTCCAGGGACTTGGTTTAGAAGGCCTTGATATCCTGTGCGCCGTCAAGGAAGAGACCGGGCTTCCCATCGTAACCGAACTGATGTCCCCGGATCATCTGGATATATTTAACGAGAAGGTCGACCTGATCCAGATCGGCGCCCGCAACATGCAGAACTTCGATCTCCTGAAACAGTTAGGACAGCTTGACCGCCCGATCCTTCTTAAGAGAGGCCTGAACGCAACCTATGAGGAATGGATCATGTCGGCGGAATATATCATGGCTTCCGGCAATGAGAACGTGATCCTCTGCGAACGAGGCGTCCGTACCTTCGAATCTTATACAAGGAATACGCTGGACCTCCAGAGCATTCCTGTGGTGCGCAAGCTTACACATCTGCCTGTTATCGTGGATCCAAGCCATGCGGGCGGCAAATGGTGGCTGGTAGAGTCCATGGCGAAGGCTTCTGTCGCCGCAGGCGCGGACGGTCTGATGATCGAAGTACATAATGATCCCGAGTGTGCTCTGTGCGACGGCGCCCAGTCCCTGAAACCTGCCAAATACGACACCCTGATCCAGGAAGTTGCGCAGATCGCACGGGTTGTTGGGAAGAGGGTCTAGCCTATGAAATTAACTGTGAATCTGGGAGCGGACAGCTACCCTATTTATATCGAAAATAATCTGCTGTCCCGATCCGCCTCATACATCAGAGAAATATTTTCCGGCAGAAGGATCATGATCATCTCGGATGACCATGTCTATCCTCTCTATGGGAATAAGCTTACAGAACAGCTGTCCAGGGATTACGACTGCCGCCGCCTGATACTCCCCCACGGGGAGGCAACGAAGGATTTCCAGACCCTTCCCGCCGTCTACACTGCCCTGCTTGAAGCAAAGATCTCTCGGAGCGACCTGATCATCGCTCTTGGCGGCGGAGTGATCGGCGACCTGGCAGGATTTGCCGCTTCCAGCTTCTTACGGGGTGTGAAGCTGATACAGATACCTACCTCCCTGCTCGCTCAAGTGGATTCTTCCGTGGGCGGCAAGGTAGCCGTTGACCTGCCTCAGGGGAAGAATCTGGTGGGCGCGTTCTATCAGCCGGCTCTGGTGCTGATCGATCCGCTCGTGTTAGATACACTGGACGGACGATTTATCATTGACGGCATGGGCGAAGTGATCAAATACGGCTGCATCAAGGATGCCGGATTATTCCGTATGCTGGAATCCCACGGCTCTTTTGCGGAACTAAAGGAAGAGCTGCCTGCAATCATAGAACGCTGTGTGGATATCAAGCGGGAGGTTGTGGAACATGACCAATTCGATACCGGAGAGCGGATGCTTCTGAACTTCGGGCATACGCTCGGACATACAATAGAGCAATACTATCATTATGGAAGAGAGAGCCACGGAGAGGCTGTGGCGATCGGCATGTACCAGATCACGAAGCTTTCTGAAGAACAGGGATTGACCGTATCCGGAATATCCGAACGCATCCTGGCAGTTCTTAAGTCTTACGGTCTTCCGCATGAATGCGGACTGCCGATGCAGGAATTGATGGGCGCGATTCTGTTGGATAAGAAGAATCTGAATAACAGATTAAATGTGATCCTGCTGCATGATATCGGCGCAAGCTTCATCCATCCTACAACTGCAGATTTCTTCGGACAATATGGAGACGCTATTCTATAAAGGAGATGAATATCTTATGGATCAATTAAAAGGAAAAATCGCAATCGTGACAGGAGCCGGAAAGGGGATTGGCCGGGAAGCCGCCCTTGCGATCGCCGCCGAAGGTGCAGCCGTCGCTGCAGTTGCAAGAACCCAGGCTGACCTTGATGAGACTGTAAAAATGATCGAAGACAACGGAGGCTCTGCCATCGCCATATCCCACGATCTCACGGTAGGAGCCGAGGTGCAGGCAATGGTGGGCGAGATTATGAACAAATATGGAAAGATCGACATTCTGGTCAACAACGCCGGCGGATATCCGTCCGAGATCTACAGGAATATCGAGCATCAGGCTATCAAGCTCTGGGAATGGACGGAGGAGCAATGGGATCAGATCATCAAGACCAATGTCCGTATCCCGTTCCTGTGTATGAAGCATGTCCTTCCTATTATGATCAGCCAGAGAAGCGGTAAGGTTGTCAGCGTCTCTTCCAGGATGGGGCGTATCGCCTCCCAGATGGGCGCATATGCTGTGGCGAAGGGCTCCATTATCACGATGACCAAGACTGCCGCCATCCAGACACAGGAATACGGCATCCAGGTCAACGCCGTAGCCCCTGGGATCGTGGACACACCTGGGCAGCGTGTATATAACCATTCTGTCGGACAGGACGGCGTGCCCATGGGGAGCGCTGCCGATGTGGCTAAAGCAATCCTATATCTTCTATGCGACGCACCGCCGGTGATGACCGGACAATCCATCGATCTGTTCACAACTGTATAAGAATCTGTGTAGAAACATTTCGTTCTTGATTTGTTAACAATTAATTCTTATTTTTATCACACTTTCATCACAGTTTCTGCTTATACTATAGTTGTTCGATGAAACGAACAACAAAATTCTTTTTCATAACTTTTTCCTCAGGACTGCACTCCTCCCAACATGCAGTCCTTTTAAATTGTCCGAATGCAACAAATAACAACAAATATTACACCAACATAGACTTCCAGTTTCGGATATGGTATAATCTGGGGCGTCAATAAAAGCGTCATTTACATAATAATTTAAAAAAAGAGGCTGCCGGAATTCTTCGGCAGTCTCTATTATTTTATTGCAGCATATCGGTTCTATCGCCCCGGCTGTCCATAATAAGCATTCGCACCATGCTTCCGGTAATAATGCTTATCCTGCAGCTCCTGCGGCGCCGGCTGGTTCTTCGGATTGATCAGCTCGCAGCGCGCCGCCATCTTCGCGACTTCCTCTAATACCACCGCATTGTGTACCGCCTCATGAGCGTCCTTCCCCCAGGTGAAAGGTCCATGGTTCTTGCACAATACTGCCGGCGCGGCATTATAATCCAGCCGGCGCGCCTCGAACTCATCCGCGATCAGGATGCCTGTATTCTTCTCATAGGCCTCGTCAATCTCTTCTTTGGTCAGATTCCTGACACAGGGGACCTCGCCGTAGAGATAGTCCGCGTGGGTCGTTCCGTAACACGGAATCCCTCTTCCGGCCTGTGCCCAGCTCGTCGCCCAGGACGAATGGGTATGCACGATACCGCCTATCTCCGGAAAACGATTATACAATACCACATGAGTCGCCGTATCTGAGGATGGATTGTAATCTCCCTCAACCTTATTGCCCTCTAAGTCTACAACGACCATATCCTCCGGTCTAAGCTTGTCATACTCTACACCGCTTGGCTTGATCACGAACAGACCGCTCTCGTGGTCGATACCGCTTACATTGCCCCAGGTGAAGGTCACCAGACCGTACTTCGGGAGAAGCATGTTCGCTTCATATACTTCTTTTTTTAACTGTTCTAACATATTGTTCCAACTCCTTTAGCCGCGATCAGATCAGGCTCTCGATCGCCGCCTTCTCAATAGCAATGCCCGTCTTATACCTCTCAGTAAATACTTCGTATCCCTCTACGTCCTTTGCATCAGGTTCCATCCGGCTGCCTTCGTTGCCCTCGAACACCTTCTTCGCCAGATAATCCTCCAGAGTCTCCCCGTCGGCTCTGTTCTTCATGTAAGCAGCGAGAAGCGCCATTCCCCAAGGCCCCCCTTCGCCTGCCGTCTCCATAACGGATACCGGCGCGTTGATAGCCGCCGCAAGAATCCTCTGTCCGACGCCCTTGGTCTTGAATAACCCTCCGTGGCCGAGCATCGAGTCGATCTCCACATTCTCTTCCTTCTGCAGAAGATCCATACCTACCTTGATCGCCCCAAGCGCAGTAAATAGGTTCACGCGCATGAAGTTCGCCAGATTGAAATTACTCTTCGGCGACCTTACGAACAGCGGACGTCCCTCATCCACACCTGTGATGAATTCCCCTGAGAGATAACCGTAAGATAACAGCCCGCCGCAGTCAGCATCGCCCTCCAGAGCCTTGTTATACAGCGTTCCGAATAACTTGTTCATATCCACTTCGATACCGAAGCTCTCTGCAAATTCCTTGAAAATGCCTACCCACGCATTCAGGTCAGAGGTGCAGTTATTCGCATGCACCATGGCAACCAGGCTGCCGTCCGGCGTGGTCACAAGGTCGATCTCCGGATACACCTTTTTCAGTTCCTTTTCAAGCACGATCATGGCAAATACACTGGTTCCCGCGGATACGTTACCGGTACGCTTAGCAACACTGTTGGTCGCCGCCATGCCGGTCCCCGCGTCGCCTTCCGGCGGACACATCGGAATACCCGCCTCAAGATTGCCGCTCTCATCTAAGAGCCGCGCGCCTTCTTCCGTCAAGGTCCCGGCCGTCTCGCCCGCAACCATGACCTTCGGCATGATCTCTCTTAATTTCCACGGATAATTCTTGTCAGCCACCAGCTCGTCGAACTTACGGATCATATCCTCGTTAAAATCCTTCTTCTCCACATCGATCGGGAACATACCGGACGCATCTCCGATTCCAAGCGCTTTCTCGCCGGTCAGCTTCCAGTGGATATATCCTGCCAGCGTAGTAAAATACGCCACATCCTTCACATGCTCTTCCTCGTTCAAAACCGCCTGATATAAGTGGGCAATACTCCACCGCACCGGAATATTATACTGAAACAGATCGATCAGCTTCTCTGCTGCCGGACCTGTGGTACAATTCCTCCAGGTACGGAACGGCACCAGAAGCTCCCCGTCCTTGTCAAACGCCATATATCCGTGCATCATTGCACTGAATCCGATGGAACCGATCTTCTTCAGCGTCACGCCGTACTTCTCCCGAACGTCTGCCGCCAGGTTCTTATAGCTGTCCCGAAGGCCTGTCCAGATATCGTCCAGCGAGTAGGTCCAGTTTCCATCCTCCAGACGGTTCTCCCATCCATGGTCGCCGGATGCGATCGGCGTATGATCCTCGCCGATCAGCACTGCCTTGATCCTGGTTGATCCCAACTCAATACCAAGAACGGCTCTGCCGCTCTCAATCACTTCCTTTACATTGCTCATGCTGCTCCTCCTATCCTACTTGCGATACGCAACGCTGTTCCACAACAGTTCGCTCTTGAACTGGCGGATGGTCGTATCCTTGTCAATATAGACAGCTTCAATACCCATGCACGCTGCCCAATCGCCCATCTGCTCGGAAGTCAGGTCATAAGAGAATGCAGTATGGTGCGCTCCGCCTGCCAGGATCCAAGCCTCTGCTCCTGTCTGAAGATTCGGCTGCGGCGTCCAGAATGCAGTTGCAACCGGAAGCTTCGGCATCGGCTTCTCTACCTTCTTGCAGTCCACATCATTGATGATCAGACGGAAACGGTCTCCGAGATCGATAAGTGAAGTTGCGACCGCCGGTCCTGTCTTCGATGTGAATACCAGCCTTGCCGGATCTTCCCTGTCTCCCATGGAGAGCGGCTGTTCCTTAATACTGATCTTGCCGTCTGCAACCGTCGGGCATACCTCCAGCATATGTGCCTGCAGGATCCCTTCCTTGCCCGGAACCAGATTATAGGTATAATCCTCCATAAATGAAGTACCCTTCGCATCCTTCATTCCCTGGGTCATGATCTTCATAAGGCGCACCATGGCAGCCGTCTTCCAGTCGCCTTCTCCGGCGAACCCGTAGCCCTTCTCCATCAATCTCTGGATCGCCAGTCCCGGGAGCTGCTTTAAGCTTCCAAGGTCTCCGAAATGCGTCACGATCGCCTGATAATTCTTCGCCTCAAGGAATCTCTCGAATCCGATCTCTATTCCTGCCTGCACCGCTACATGCTCTCTGAATTCCTTCTCATCTCTGCCTTCCAAAAGTATCTCATACTTATCATAATATTCTTCGACCAGCGCGTCAATATCTCCTTTGGAAACTGCCTCTACTTCTGCTGCTATTTCATTGACCGGATACGCGTCGATCTCCCAGCCGAACTTGATCTGCGCCTCAACCTTATCGCCCTCTGTCACCGCAACATTCCTCATATTGTCGGCAATACGCATCACACGGATATGGCTGCTCTCGATCACGCCCACTGCAGTGCGCATCCAGGAACCGATCTTCTTCTGGACATCCGCGTCCTCCCAGTAACCCATGATCACCTTGCGCTCCATGCCGAGACGGCTGAAGATATGACCGTACTCTCTGTCCCCGTGGGCCGCCTGATTCTCGTTCATAAAATCCATATCAATGGTGTCATACGGAATCTCCCGGTTAAACTGTGTATGGAAGTGAAGCAGCGGCTTCCTGTACTCCTGCAGGCCGAGAATCCAGGATTTGGCCGGAGAGAACGTATGCATCCAGGTGATGACTCCCGCGCAAGTCTCGTCCGTATTCGCCTCATTCAGGGTCTTTCTGATCAATTCATTGGTAATGAGCGTCGGCTTCCATACAACCTCATAAGGAAGATTGCCGGATGCATTCAGCGCCTCCACGATCTTCTGAGAATGCTCCGCCACGTGGGCCAGGCACACGTCCCCGTATAAATCCTGTGAACCTGTACAGAACCAGAACTGATAAGTTTTTGATTTTAGCATGATGATTTCCTCACTTTCTTGAAAATGTATTCGGCGCAGCATAACGGCTCATCCGCCATCCCGGCCAAATACACGCCTTATATCTATCTGATCTTATTATATAGATATCCGTCAATTCTCTGCAAGTTCATAACTCTGCCTGTTCACAGAAAAAGTTACCTAATCCGACTCCCATGGAAGTTCAATCCGCAGAATCCTTGACGGTCTTCCTTTGCCCCTGGTCTGTTTCCCGGCAACAGCCGCATATCCCTCTTTTTCTAAGTGCGCAATAATCCGATTCACACTGCGCGGGATTTTGCTTCAAGGGTCGTATTGCCGATCCCGACCCCTATATAGACAGTATTGTCCGGGAAACGCCGTCCAAGCCGGCCGAATTCCCAATATGTAGAATCCTTTAGAAATACATTCATCAAGGAATTTCTTGATGTTGAAATAAACTCAAAATCGGTCAAAATCGGATTAAAATGCATCTTGCAATAAAAAAATGCATATGCTATAATGCCGGTAGGCAAAAAGACAAGGAATATTTTCATTGTGGCACAATGAACGAACCCCCGGATGTATTGGTGGTACATCCGGGGGTTCTTCCTCTTTTACGGAGAAGTCATCCGTTTGGGCTGGTTACCGATTACTTATCGCCGTCCAACCACTTGATGACGTAGTGGCATACAACGCCAGCCATAACGGCGACATAAAAAGACAGAAATACTTCCATTTGCGGCACCCCCTTCCTGTTCCGGTATAGGGGCGGTAACACATATAATTATACCTGTATTTACTTTGATCCACAATATCCAAGCATTCGACATCTTTCGACCTGTCTTCCGGCCAAGTAACAGTTTAGCAAGTGCACGGATCTACCTGAACTGCTGCCTGGCAAATCCGCAATTTCAGATTGACAATTGGCTTCCTGTATGACATACTTATTTCAAACCTACATGGAGTGGATTTTTAAAGAGTTATCTTTTTTCGCCACACGATTGCATGCATGCATTTGTGTGGTATTTTTATGTTGGAAACTAAATACCCCGAGGCAGCCGCCGGATATCCAGGCATGCAGGCATGGATACCTGGCCCGTTGTTTTGCGGGAATAATTCCAGACGAAGGAGGAATAAGATTATGGAACAAACATTCATGAAAGAGAAGAAGATTCTGCCGCTTGTGCTGTCTATGTCCCTGCCCATGGTCATATCCATGGCGGTCAACTCACTTTACAATATCGTAGACAGTTATTTCGTGGCCAAATTAAGCGAGGACGCCATGACGGCGCTGGCACTGGTCTACCCCATCCAGAACATGATCAACGCCATCGCCATCGGTTTCTCTATAGGGATCAATGCAAGCGCGGCATATTTCCTTGGAGCAAATGACTCTGTCCGCACGAGCAAGACCGCAACCCAGGGAACCTTCTTAAGCCTCCTTCACGGCGTGGCTCTGACGGTACTGTCCATCGCTGTCATGCCTGCATTCCTTGGTATGTTTTCTTCTGATGACGCGGTGATCAAAATGGCACTCGAGTATTCGAACCGAGCGTTCCTGTTCTCTCCGGTCATCGCCCTGACACTGGTATACGAGAAGCTCTTCCAAGCTGTCGGCAAGATGAAGGTCTCCATGCTCTGTATGATGTGCGGCTTCATCGCCAATATTATCCTGGATCCGCTGATGATCTTCGGGATCGGGTTCTTCCCTGCCATGGGAATCGCCGGAGCCGCCTACGCCACCGGAATCGGCCAGGTATTCTCTCTTGCCGTCTATTATCTGTGCAGCAAGATCAGCCCCATTCCCATTAAGATCGAACGGAAATACTGGAAGCCGGAGAAAAATATAGCGGCAAGATTATATTCCGTCGGCATCTCGGCAACCCTGACTCTGGCGCTCCCGTCTCTGCTGATCTCTGTATTGAACGGCATCCTTGCAGGCTTCTCAGAGACATATGTACTTGTACTAGGCGTCTATTATAAGCTTCAGACCTTCATCTACCTGACGGCAAACGGAATCATCCAGGGAATCCGGCCATTGATGGGGTACAACTACGGCGCGGGTGAGAAAGAGCGTGTCCAGAAGATCTTTCGGACCTCTCTTGCCCTTACCATGGGGGTCATGGTAGTCGGAACTTTCTTGTCCTGGCTGTTCCCGGCAAGCTTATTCGGCATGTTCACCTCCAACCCGCAGACCATTAAGATCGGCGTCACTGCCCTTCATATCATCAGTCTCGGATTCGTGGTATCCGCAGTCTCTATTACCTGCTGCGGAGCCTTGGAGGGTCTGGGCAAGGGCACACCGTCTCTGTGTATCTCCCTGCTTCGATATGCAGTCGTCATCATACCGGCGGCATATATATTGAGTAAGTTCATCGGCGCAGACGGAGTGTGGTACGCCTTCTGCTTCACGGAATTCGTTACGGCAGGGCTTGCATATATTATTTACAAAAAAAGCTCTTGAAAAAAATATAATTTTATAGTAATATCGCAATTAGCATATATACAGCGGGAATCAGGTGCGAATCCTGAGCGATGGGGTCACTGTGAGGACTATGTCCGTAGCCAGAATACCTGTATATGTGTAGAATGGGGCTTCCGTCCAAAGCGAAACATTCTATCCTCTATTGCACTATTATTGGAAGAAGTTTGAGTCCCCTTTTACCATAACGCTATGTTTTTGACATAGCAAAAAAACACACAGCATACAAAAAGGAGGCACAAAAATGGAAAACAACACACAAAAACACTCAGCCAAAAAAACTCTCTTACTGATCGCAGCATTGGTGATCGCAGCAGCAGCCATGTTCTGCATTTACAAGGTATTTATCCCTAAGGGGCAGACCGGCGCCAAAGAGATCACCGTAACCGTCGTACATGCGGATCAGTCTTCAAAAGATTTCGTCTATCAGACCGACGAGGCTTACCTCGGCGCAGTCATAGAAGCAGAAGGCCTTGTAGAAGGAACCGACGGAGATTACGGTTTGTTTATCACTTCCGTTGACGGCGAAACGGCAGACGACTCGAAGGAACAGTGGTGGTGCATTACCAAAGGCGGCGAATCCGTCAACACCTCTGCTGACCAGACTCCAATCGAGAACGGCGACCAGTTTGAGCTGACTATGATGGAAGGTTATTAAAACAGGCAATGGAGAACAACAAGGAACTTGTGAGCATGGGATTTCTCAGCGCTATCCTGCTTATCGGACAGGTTGGGATGTCCTACCTTCCTAATATAGAGATCGTATCCCTCTTAATCTACATATATACCCAGGTCTACCGTAAGAAAGTCTTCTTCATTATCTATGTGTTCGTATTCCTGGAGGGCTGTATCTACGGCTTTGGTCTCTGGTGGTTCGGATATCTGTATATCTGGAGCGTTCTGGCGCTGATCGTTCTCTGGAACGGCAGACAGCAGACTTCTGTAATTATGACTGCTGTGATTCTCGGCGCATATGGGCTTTCTTTTGGAATGTTATATGCCCTGCCTTATTTTATTGCCGGAGGCTGGGCGGCCGGGTTCTCCTACTGGGTATCTGGAATTCCTTTTGATCTGCTCCATTGTGCGGGAAATGTTGCCGTATCCCTGATATGTTACCGGCCGCTTCGGACGCTTCTTGGGAAGCTTAAGAGATGATAATTGCCAAGGAGGCTGTTACATTGACACTATCTGAATTATGCACTTACATCACCAGATATGAGAGAGCGCCGCTGCCTCCCGACCATAAGATGGGGCCGCGTCTTGTCTGCCCGGAATATTCAAAGTCTGACTGGGAGGTCAAGACTTATCCGCTGCCTCTTAAGGAGCGGATCTTTGCACTGTGCTGGAACATAGACGCTTCCCATCCGGCGCAGACCTTACACGCTACCCTCCATCCGGCGCCGGAGCCTTTCTGTTACCGGCTTAATTTTCATTCCGGTGAACGGACGCAGCTTCACACGCATGATTACATCGAACTCGCCTATGTGGTTGAGGGTGAATTCCGCCAGAGGATCTTAAGCCATGACATCACATTTTCCAAGGGCGATCTGTGCCTGATCGACAAGAACTGCCTGCATCAGGACTACCTGTTAGACCAGCCTGCCGTCATCTTATTCCTTGGAATTGCCAACGACATGTTCACCGAGATCATGGATGAAAATGTCGCCACACAGAAGATCATCTACTTCCTGCAGTCCGCGCTGCTCAAACAGAAGGATCTGCAGCAATATCTGCATTTCCGCCCAGGCTCCGATCCCGGCGCGGCAGCCGAATTAGAGAGCTGCCTCTGCCTCCTGCTGAATGAACTGCACGATAACAAGATCGGCTCACACTATATCTGCAAGGGACTGCTGCTGCGCATTTTTCGCATCATCAGCACCCGCTATGACTTTTCGCTGTCCAAAGAACAGCGAAAAACCATGAACTGGATCGTATTTGAAGAGATATCGGATTACATCAAGCGCCATTTTGCCACAGTCACCATCCAGGAGTTAGTCCGGGAATTTCACTTCCAGGAAGACTACTTTAACCGGCTCATCAAGAGCAAGACCGGGCTTACTTACTCTGCCTATGTACAGCAGATCCGCCTCGAGCGTGCGGCGCATATGCTGATTTCTACCGATAAAAGCGTAGATGAGATCACAGAATCGGTCGGCTACCGCAACAAAGGATATTTCTATAAGATATTCCAGGAAAAATACGGCGCCACACCTTCCAGATACCGGAAACAGATCACTCACTGAACCGGATCCGCTCTATCAGCGAATTCTTCCTCACCGACCGGGATATCCCTGCCGCCAGCGCAATCTGAAGCACCAGTAATACAATGGATACCACAATTGCCGCCGCTGCCGGGTAGTGATAGGCCGATATATTAAACATTCCGTGCTTTTTCGCATACAGGAATACCGGGTATCCGGCAAGGCTTCCAAGCCCTACCGAGATTGCCAGTGTACCGGCCGTATAGAACAGGCCTTCTAACTGCAGCATCTTCATAAGCTGTGCATCCGACATCCCGATCGCCTGCATCATTCCCAGTTCTTTCCTGCGCACGTGGACACTGTTGATCATAGTATTGATCAGGTTCATCACACTGATCGCCGCCAGGATTCCAAGGAACGCATAACTCGCTCCTCTCGTCGTTGCCAAAGCCGTCCGCCACTGTTCATACTCAGCCTTCCAGGTCCGCATAGACATCCTTCCAGACGCATTTATGATATCTTGAAGCTTCTTCTCAAGCGTCTGGTCATAGTCCTTGTCTGCAATTACATGGAAGTACCTGGAGGAATTATATTCACTCAGCCGGTCCACGGCCTCCTTCGCCATGATCAGATAGTCAAAATTAGTCAGACCGTTCCTATAATCCCCGATCGCTGCAATCTCAACTTCCTTATTAAATGTCCGGCCGCCGTCCTGAATCCTCAGGTTCAGCTTATCTCCCACCTTAAGCTCAGGGTGCCAGTACTTAATCGCTTCGTCGATGAGCACCTTATCTCCTGTCTTCAATTCCTCATAAGTCACCTTTCCTTCTGTGACGCCTTTTTCCAGCTCTTTTGCATATTCCTGCGGGATTCCGTTAAGCGCATTCCCCTCTTCCTCTGAAAATACATCTCCGTCTACCCTGAGAGAGGAAAATACATCTACCCTCTCCACACCGGGAAGCGCTTCGATCTGCTGCCTCAGCGTATCATTCAGCGGATTATCCTTCTGGATCTCAGACCATTTCCGCTCTGGATGTTCCTTATTATATTCTTCTATGTCAGGCAGGATCTCATACTGCCCCACAAGAGAGCTATCGGCGCTCTCCCGGGGATCGGCGCAGGACAGAACGGTGGCAACCACCATCAGGAATACCCCTGTAGCCGCCATGGAGACGATCGTGACCGCACTTTTCTTCTTATTCTCTGTAAGGTTCCTCAGAGTCAGGCGCCCGATCGACAGGAACTCATAACCTTTCCGTCTGCTCCTTCGATTCTTCCCGGCAGTCTGCATGCGCATCGCCTCCACCTCAGAGACCTTTGCCGCCATATGCATCGGCCTGGCAAGGGAAAAATACACCGTACACACCGTTACCGCAGCCGCAAGCAGATAGACCCACCAACAGCACAGATTCACTTCACCGTCCGCCAAGACCTCCCTTGCCGTCTCTGCAAACGCTTCCATCGCTTCAGAATCAGTAAACTTAAGGAGCCATTCTATCACTTCCCGGGATACAAATGTACCGATCAGAAGACCTGCCGGAACAGCAAAAGCAGCAATGCATAATCCTTCTCGGAGCACGATCTGCCGTATCTGGCGCTTTGTAGCGCCGATCGCTTTCATCCTGCCGAATTCCCGGATTCTCTGGTTCATAGACACATAATAGATACTGTATATCGTGATCGCTCCCGCCAGCATGACGATCAGCATGATCAGAACGATCGACGGAACCATGGCCGGGTCTACATAATTTGCCAGCAGATAATCTGTGTTAATGTTAATTTCACTTTCCGGGATTCCAAACTGTTCTGCCGCATTCTTGATCCTGTCTTCAATCTCATCTGTCGTAGGCTTATCCTCATCTCCGATCTGAAGAAGAAAACGGTAGGCGATCTCGTCTTTTGGAATCTCATTTTTCAGAAATGCTTCCGATACCAGAGCCGTATAGACCCTTTTCTCATAATTATCCTCACTGTCTTCGAAGAATCCGCAGATCCGAAATTCCTTCTGCTGTGTAAGATCGAGCTCTCCGCCCCGGAAGATCTGATAAGGCACGGTGACCGTATCGCCGATATCCCCTTGCTGGCCAAGCTCCTTAAGAATCCCCGGGGATACCACGATCTCATCCTCCCGCCTGGGAATCGTTCCTTCTGCCGGCGCCATCTTATATAATTCCATCCCCGCTTCATCCACATACATCATAACGACCGATGCCTTATCAAGATTCATATAGCCTGCGTCGCTTCGGAGGCCGAACTTGGATATATCATGATGCACTGCCAATTTACGGGCCGTCTCCTCATCCACATTCCGGTAAAGAGCATGCCATGACGGATAGAGTCTGTCTGTTACGGCAAACTGAATTTCCAGCATCCCCCGTCCCACCGCGGGAACTATGAACAGCAGCATGGTCGTCAGGATGATCGTGATTCCTATCAGTATATTCCTGTTCTTATAATATTTCATATTGTCAAATGCGACTCTCGTTGTCATCTTCATCAGTCACTCACCACCTTACCGTCCGCAATCTCAATCACCCGGTCCGCCATCTGGGCGATCATCTCATCGTGCGTGATCATGACCAATGTCTGCCCAAAGTCCGTCACACAGCTCTTCATCAGGCTCATCACTTCTAGCTCTGTCTGGGAATCCAGATTCCCTGTAGGCTCATCTGCCAGGATGATAGCCGGACGGGTCACAAGCGCCCTGGCAATCGCGGTCCTCTGCTTCTGCCCTCCCGACAGCGCATTAGGCATAGTCTCTTCCTTATCCGTAAGGCCGATCTTCTCCAGCACCTCCTGTACGTCCTCCCTCTTCACCTTCCGGTTATCCAGTCCCAGCGGGAGCACGATATTCTCCCATACATTTAACGACGGGATCAGATTATAATCCTGGAAGATGAACCCGATCTTCTTCCTGCGGAATGCCGCCAGCCTGTCGTCCTTAAGCGCGAAGATATCCTTGCCCTCTATCCATACTTTCCCCTCATCCGGCCGGTCAAGCCCTCCGATCAGATGCAGGAGCGTGGACTTGCCGGAGCCCGACCGCCCCACGACCGCCGTGAACTTCCCTCTCTCTATCTCTAAGCTCGTATGGTCTACTGCCCGTACCTGATTCTCTCCTGTGCCGTAATATTTTACCAGATCATCCACTGCCAATATCTTACCGCTGTCCATCTTCATATAGTTACCTCCGTTTCATGTGCCGCTTATTAAAAGTTCTATCAAGTATAACTATAATCTCCTATCCTTACATATCCCTTACACCGACTATAACAATTTTGTAAGAATCCCCATACAAAAGCTTTACGCTGAAATCGCCAATTGATATAATAAAGTAACGGGTAAACAACACTGATAGAAAGCAGGTGACAATATGGGACTGACGAATAGGCAATTTCAGGGCTTTGTCAGGCTTACTCTTGCACAGATCGAAAGAGCTTTGAATGAATCGCCTGACAACAAGGAATTGCAGGAATTAAAAGATATTTTTCAATCAATGTTAGAAGACGGTAACTAGTACACCGAATAATAAGTAACCAGCTATATAACTTGCCTGATTTTCCATCTGCGTCGTTGTTGTCAATCGACGTAGCGCCCACTACGCCTCATTCCTCCGCCTTGCATATGAAAAATCATTCTGCGTTATATGGCTAGGAACTTATTTTTCGGTGTACTAGGTGAAAGAGGATATTGCCCTGCAAGCGATATCCTCTTTGGATATGATAACATATTCCCGCTCTCAATTCAGCGCGGCAACGTAACCCTGAACACCGTTCCGCCTCCTACATTCTGCTTCGCGGATATGGTTCCTCCCTGGCGTTCCAATATCATCCTCGCAAGATACAACCCTACTCCCGCACCCTCTTTCTCCATCTTCGCCGCATCATCTCCCCGGTAGAATCTCTGGTAGATCTTCGGCAATTCTTCCCGCCGTATCCCGATCCCTTCATCCACCACCTCTATCAGGACATTTCTAATCAGAGGCCTCACACGCACCGTAACGGTTGTAAGTTCTCTGGAATATTTCACTGCATTGTCAAGAATATTAACGAACGCTTCTTCTGTCCATTTTGTATCATGGCAGATCACATGGTCTTCTGCCATATCCGCCTGTATCTCAATATTCTTATTCTTTGCTTTCATGTAGACCTGGCTGACCGCCTCTGTAAGCGTCTTCTTAAGACTTGCCGGTACCGGTCTTAACTGAATCATGTGCGCCTCAAGCCTGGACAGATTGACCATCTCCCTGAGAAGTGTCTCCAGCTTCTCGATCTCTCTTCCTTCCTGCTCCAGAAATTCTTCCTGTTCCTTTGCCGCAAGCTGATCGCCTGACACGATCTCATAACACATCCGAAGAGACGCAAGCGGCGTCTTAAGCTGGTGGGAAATGTCCGTAATCAGGCTCTTCGTATTCTTCTCTTCCTCCTCAAGCTTGTCCTTAAGCCCTTCAAAATATACCCCCAGTTCCCGCAAGGATTCCCACACCTTCATCCATTCTTCCGAATACTCCGAAGGCTCCTCTTCATAATCCGGGACCTCACCGAATCTGCCCTCCCTGAACTGCCACAGGCACTCATACAATTCCTGGAGGTGATCCTTGGCGGCCACACTCTTCTTCCGCTCCAGATATCCTGCCGCGGCGATCAGCAGAATACCGGTAAGCACGCCCGCTCCCCAGAATATCCATAATCCTCCCGCGGATCTCGTGTATTTCAGATCATACCCGTATTTATCTTCTATCTTCCCTATTGCGCGGCTGATCTCTTTTCTGTCCAATGTTCCTTCCGGCACGGCTTCGCCGAAGGGGATCCGAAATCCATGCTTCTCCCATGCGGCTATGATCTCTGTCTCCAATTCCGGATGCTCCGTCATCAAAGTGATCATCCTTCTCCTCTCTTCGGTGATCTCATACCTGGCCAACAGCAGCATGAAGAACGAAAACACTGCAGCAAAGCTCAGACAGATGACAAGATACTTTTTTACCTTCTTATTACTTTTCCGCTCCATATATATCCCAGCCCTCTCACATTCGAGATCTCATCCGTTCCAAGCTTAGCCTTAAGCCTGCTGATATTGACCGTCACCGTATTATCATCCACGAACTGCCCGTCCACATCCCAGATATGTTCCAGGATATTCTCCTTGGATACGATCCGCCCGGCATTCTCCCAGAGATACACTAGAAGCTGCAGCTCCTTCTTACTGAGCGCAACCTCACGACCGTCCTTATATACCTTCATCTCCCGGCAGTTCACTTCTATATCTTTGCAGGCCATGACTCCCTTCTCTTCCTTCGCACTGCCGATACGCCTCATCAGTGCGTTTACCTTGGAGACCAGCACCATAAGGGAAAATGGCTTGGTGATATAATCGTCGGCTCCCGCCTCGTAGCCATTTACCATATCGATCTCCGAATCAAGCGCCGTCAGATAGATAAAATAGGCGTCGCTGATCTCGCGGATCCTCCTGCCAAGGTCAAGGCCGCTTCCGTCGGGAAGGGTAATGTCGCAGATGATGAGCGAATATCTGGATTCCTCCAGACAGCTCTCTGCTTCCGCCAGCGTAAACGCAGAGGTAACGCTGTATCCCGCTTTCTGTAATGTGAATGTGATTCCCCGATTCAGACTTTTGTCATCTTCCAGTAGTAATATGTCCTGCATGGTGTTTCCTTTCCCGTCTCTGATAAAAGTGCAGCTTTATCAAACCACAGCCTCGATCAATACTTTATCGCCCAGCGATATCTGTTTCACCCCGATCTGCTTCTTTTTATTAAAATTAAAGCTTACCATATATCCATGTTTCAAATGATAGGCATCCAGATAATCCGCAAGCTGTTCTTCGCCTCTCTGGTTATATTCAGTTCCCCGCCATATCGCTTCTCAGCCCATTATACACCCCATCGCCCATTTTGATAACAAAAACTCATAAATTAAAAGAAATCCCCCGACCGTGCCGCAGTACAGTCAGGGGATCATATTATTATCTACTCATATTTGGAAAATATCCTGCTAAACAGGAAGCTCTGTGTATACGCCACCGCCGCGAACCCCGCGAAGAACCACCAGATCGTCCCGATCACAAAGGTCCGGGAAGTAAACAGCGTTATCACTGCAAGCCCGATGCTGATCACCAGCATCATAACCGTGGACGGCAGATGTGCGGCGCTTAAGAACAGCGCATTCTTGACGGAATGAAATACCGTATTCTCGAACCTCGCGATATACGGGAAGAGATACAGGAAGGTTAACATCCATACTCCAAAGATCATAGCCAGAAGCAGACGTACCACAGTATATAACGTGCCGCCGAACGCACCGGCCAGCCGGAAATCCAGGAATATAAGCGCTCCCGCCGCCGCCATGATCAGCCAGCAGATGGTTGCGGGCTTCCTGTTGCGCCAAAAAGCTCTTATATACTCCCTCAATACAGACGGATCCTCGCCTCTTGCCAGCTTCATCGCCACCGTATACAGCGCAGAGAGCGCCATTCCGACGGTGACCACAGGCAGCGCCGTCACTACGAAGATCAGATTCAGGATGATGATATCCCCGATCCTTCCTAAGAACCTCATCACAGGACTGTCAATTACAAAGAAATTCATTCCATCACACTTCTTTCTCTATTACTTCCCAAGCCGGATCACATTCCAGGACGCCTTGTTAAGCATGCTTGTCATGATACCGCCGTCCATGGAAGAACGTTTTACATTCTTCGGAACTACCCTCTGTTCACCGGCACAGTTCACAAGTTTAAGATCCGACTCTTCCATCACGATGTGCTCCAACACCTTATATCCTTCCATCCCGCGCATATCCGTCGTCAACTGGATATCCTCGTCCAGTGTACGGTTTACCGCGAAGATGGTCAGTTCTTCCTTCTCCTCGTTATATACGGCAACGCTCTCCACATCCGTAACACTCTCATGCTTCGCAGTGTCATGCTTCGGCGTTGACACCATCGGCTGCAGCGCTACGCCCCTGCCGTACTTCGACGCGTGCATGAACGGATAGAAGATGGTCTGCTTCCACGCAGCGCCGCCGCCCGCATCCGTCATGATCGGCGCGATCACATTCACAAGCTGTGCCAGACAGGCGATCTTCACTCTGTCCGCGTGCTTAAGAAGCGTGATCAGCATCAAGCCCACCAGCAGCGCATCCTCGAATGTATAGATATCCTCCAGCATCGGTGGCGCCACCTGCCACGGATGATTCTCCGTGATATCGTCATCCGCCGCATTGGAATGGAACCATACATTCCACTCGTCAAAGCTGATGTTGATATTCTTGCGCCCGCGCTTCTTCGCCTTCACATAGTCACAGGTCGCGATCACCGTGCGGATGAATTCATCCATATCGTCGGACTGCGCCAGGAAGTCCAGGCTGTCATTGTCCCTGTTTCCGTAATACTGATGCATGGACACGTAGTCCACATGATCATAGGTACACTCAAGGGTCGTTGACTCCCATTTCGGGAAGGTCGGCATATCAAGGGCTGAACTTCCGCAGGATACCAGTTCTATAGACGGATCTATAAGCTTCATGGCCTTTGCCGTCTCTTCCGCCAGGCGCCCATACTCCTCCATGGTCTTATGGCCAAGCTGCCACGGGCCGTCCATCTCATTGCCCAGGCACCACACCTTAACCTTGTGCGGATCCTTCACGCCGTGGGCGATACGCATATCGCTGTACTTCGTCCCGCCCGGGTGGTTGCAGTATTCCAGGAGGTTGCATGCATCAGCGATCCCCCTCGTTCCCAGATTGACCGCCATCATCATCTCCGAATTAACCTTATCCGTCCATTTTGAAAATTCATTCAGACCGACTTCGTTCTTCTCGAGACTCCGCCATGCCAGTTCCAGTCGCTTCGGGCGCTCAGATACCGGGCCTACGCTGTCCTCCCAGAAGAAATTCGACACAAAGTTCCCGCCCGGATACCGGACGATCGGTACATCCAGTTCCTTCACCAGCTCTATCACGTCCTTGCGGAATCCATCCTCATCAGAGAGCGGATTCCCCGGCTGGTACAGCCCGTCGTATACGGCGCGTCCCAGATGCTCGATGAACGAGCCGTAGATCCTCTCATCCACCCGTGAGATCTGGAAATCCTTGTCAATTACCATTTTCGCTGTCTTACTCATGCATTACCTCCTCATTGCATACTTCTTGTAAAATGCTGATTCGCTGCTTATAATATACCACAGTCCGTTATTCTTTTACAGCCCCGGCCGTCATACCTTCGATAAAATACTGCTGGAAACATACGAACAGGATGAAGATCGGGATGATTGAGTAGAACGATCCCACTACAAGAAGGCTGTAGTTGTCCCCATAAGGATTGATCAGCGTATTAAGGCCCAGTGTTAATGTATATTTATTCGAAGAACGGATTACCAACAACGGCCACAGATAGTTATTCCATGCGTTCATACCGTTCAGGATCGCCATCGCCGCGAACGCCGGCTTCATGATCGGGATGATCAGGCGGAAGAAGATCCCGTACTCCGTCGCACCATCGATACGCCCCGCCTCAAGCAGAGACTTCGGAAGCCCCAGCAAATACTGACGGAAGAAGAAGATCGTCGACGCGTGGGCCACGAACGGCAGCACGATAGCCACATAGCTGTCCATCATTCCCCAGGTTGTCATCTGCTTATACAATGGAAGCATCACTACCTCCAGAGGAATGGACAGGATCAGAAGCACTACGATGAACAACGCGCTCTTCCCCTTGAAATCATACGCCGCGAAGCCATATCCGACGAATGCGCTGACAAGCAGCGTCGCCACCACGGTAATCACCGTCAGGATGATACTGTTGGTAAACCATCTCCAGTATTCATGCTGCCCTGTAAAGAGCAGCGAATAATTGTCAAGACTCATCCGTCCCCAGTCGATCCCCAGGTTCAGACCGTACTGCAGAAGGTCGCCGCCCGGCTTGAAGCTTGCAAGGAAGATGGTATATATCGGTATGATGATCAAGATTGCCAGGATTGTAAAGAATACGATCAGCATGATCGTGGCAAGTGTATTTTTATTCTTCTGACTCTTCATACTATCTCTCCTCCTTGTCAAATGTTCCGGTCGCCTTAAGCTGTACCAGGTTGACAGCCATGACGATGATAAGAAGGATCAGGCCTACGGCACAGGCATAACCCATCGCACGCTTCTCGATTCCCTGCCGGTACAGATATCCTACGATGGTAAGTCCGATATTCTGCGGAGAGTTATTTCCTTTCCATAACATGTAACTCTCAGTGAACATGGACAGACCTGCATAGATACTGATGGTCAGCACGTATACCGTCGTCGGCTTCACCAGCGGGAAGGAGATCTTGACAAACTGCTGCCATTTGCTCGCTCCGTCGATAGACGCCGCCTCATAGATATCCGTGGAAATGCTCTGCAAGCCCGCCAGGAAGTACAGGATATTGACACCTGTCCAGCGCCAGCACGCCAGAAGCAGCAGCGCAAAATAACTGGTCCACTCGCCCTTGAGCCATTTGATCGGTGACATTCCGAATGCCGCGATCACCTGGTTCGCCAGAGATGTATTCATCTCGCCGAACATCAGACGGAAGATCGTGCCTGCAACAACGACTGACGTCAGCGCCGGAATAAAATAGATGGATTTGAAAAATCCGGGCTTCTTCATCAGCTTACTGTTCAAAAGTGTTGCAAACAGCATCGGAAACGGAATCAGCAGTACCAGCGTACCTACCATATATTTCGCGCTGTTATATACCGCCTTTAAAAATATCTTATCTGATAATAATCTCTGATAATTCCCCAGTCCAACCCACTCGTCTTTTAATACATCCTGGAAACTCAGCAATACGCCGTTACCGATCGGAAACAGCCAGAATATCACTACCGTCAAGGCAAATGGAAGGACGAATACATAAGGGGCTAACTTCTGTGAATAGAATAGTTTCTTCATACTCTCACATCTCTTTCCTGAAACACACCGCCATTTCCCATATAACCGGAAAACGGCTCATAAAACGGGGCTGCGCGTCATGCACACAGCCCCCGGTTGCAGCTTACTCGCCAAATTCGTTCTTCAAGGTCTCCTGTGACTCCTCAAGTGCTTCCTTGACATCCATGCCGTTCTCATAGATGTTGTTCAGCGTCACATTACAGAACTCGTTATTGATAGACGGGAACTTCTCGCTCGTAAGTGACTCAAGCGCCATGATACCGTCCTGGATCTCTAACAATGCGTCAAACGGATAGGTATTGAAGTATTTTACAAACTGGTTATCCGGATTCTGAGTCAGTTCTGTGTCTGTCCATACTGCCGTGTTAACCGGGTCAAATCCTAATACGTTCCATACTTCCTTATTTGCTTCCTCAGACAGCTTGATGTATGCGAATACCTCTGCTGCAAGGTCTGCGTTCTCACTGTCAGCAACTACGGCTGTACCGGTACCGCCGCCGCCGATGGACTTCACTTCGTCGCCTTCATTCCATACTGGCGTCGGAGCGATCGCAACATTACCGGACAGGTCTGACATATAGTTTACACATCTGGATGTCTGCCAGAAAGGCATGATCTGTACTGCGTAATCTCCGTTGTTGTAGGACGGATATGCTTCTTCATTATCCGGCTGTCCTCCAGGTACAGTCTCGAACGCGCCTGTCTCCTGCATTCCCTTGATGTACTCAAGAACCTCTACCATCTTGTCGTTGGTGATATCGATATTGCCGTCGGCATCCAGGTAGTCTCCGCCCTTCTGTCTTAACATCAGGTTGATCATCCACTGTGCGGTCGTCTCTACACATGCAAAATATTTGCCGGTATTCTCATGATACTTTACGCCTGCTTCCTTGAAGTCGTCCCAGGTCTTGATGGCGGTATAATCTACGTCGCCGTCCTTCAGAGCCTCTGTGTTATAGAATGCAACCATCGCGCCTACGTGTGTCGGGAATCCATAATAAGCGCCGTCTTTGCCGTAGATCTCCAATCTGGATTCGATGATGTTCTCCAAGTACGGCTCAATCTCCGGTGTCAGGTCTCTAAGACCGATCTCGCCTGTCATAAATGCCGGGAACTTACCAAGCTCGATATCTACAACGTCCGGTGCGCCTTCTCCTGACTCGAGTGCAAGTGACAGCTTGTTGTGCATATCGTCGTATGCCATATTGCTAAGCACCAGCTTCACCTTCTTGTCTGGATGCTCTTCGTTCCACTTCTCGGCCATGTCCGTGTAGAACTGCTGATGAAGCTCGATGAACGTCCACACTTCGATCTCCGTAGCGTCGCCTTCTACCTCCATCTCGTTCTTTCCTGCGGAGCCTGAGCCTGATGAATCGTCAGAACCGCCTCCCTCGCTTCCGGCACTACAGCCAAGCAGCATAGACGCTGTCATGGCAACACACAATAGTGCAGCAACTAACTTCTTTTTCATGTTGTGTCCTCCTTTTTTCTTTCTTTTTATTTCTTTCAGGGATATGTCCCTGTAAGATTCTTATAAAAGTTCCTTCATCCATACCAGCATCTCGCCCGGTTCCCGGTTATTCCAGCAATGGTACGGCACGGCTCTAAGCTTTGTATCCTCGAAGCGGTTCGCTCTCCCGGCATACAGCGCCCCGTCCTGCCACTCGTCCTCTGTCAGGCGTTTCCCTCTGAGCGAAATGGTTGTGATGCCTCCAAGCAGGTCTTCCTCGTAGCTTTCTTCCGGCTTCTGTCTGGTATCTATGAATATCGCGGGCAGGTTCCCGCCGTTATCCGTCTCCTCTAAGCAGTACACCAGAGGTCCCTTCACCAGAGCCGTCTTGCCGGCATCCTCCCTGACCTTCGGATTCGCTCTCACGAACTGCGGCAATACTTGGAAATCAATCGCAAGCGCCGTCTCCTTCTCCCGGATTCCTTCTATATAGAGATACCCTTTCTCTATCCGGATTCCGTCCGCCGCCAGACTGATCTGCCCTTCTAAGGCTTCTGCCGCTGCTTCGCCGTCCCGCCGTATGGTATAGGTCTTTGCGTAATCCGGTATCCGAAGCGCCAGACTATAGCCCTGCGCCCCTCCGTCTCTGACGGCCCTTATCTCAACATGCCCTGAATTCGTCAGGTCACTCTCCATCTCGATCCTTACCCTGCCTCCCGCCAGCTTCGACTCTGCCCGGTTGGAAATATACAGATTCACGTACAGGGTGTCCCCGTCAGTGAAGTAAATGTATTGCCCCATGGACGCCAGCGTCCTTGCAATATTCGGCGGGCAGCACGCCACCCCGAACCAAGTCTGTCTTACCGGCTTCACATGCTCCCTGGAGGTCCGTTCCATACAGTTATCCGGCCATACCTCCAACGGATTCACATAGAAGAAGCTCTTCCCGTCCTGGGCGATCCCGGACAGCACCGTATTGTACAGCGCCCTCTCCGCCGCATCCATATAAGAAGCATCCCTGGTAAGCTGCGCCATCCGCTTTCCGAAAAGAGCCAGTCCGATGGACGCACATGTCTCCGAATAATTACAGTTGTTGGGAAGGTCATAATCCATTGTGAATCTCTCCAGTATCCCGGAAGAACCGATACTTCCCGTGATATACATCCGGCGTCTTACCATATCTTCCCATAAAGTCCTGCACGCCCGCATCAACCCTTCATCCTGATACAGCCCTGCAAGGTCTGCCATCGCACAATACATATATACCGCACGTACTGCATGCCCCTCCGCGGTCCGCTGCTCCCTCACCGGAAGATGGGACTGGGAATACTTCGTATCATACCCCGCGAATTCCGGGAAGATCCGGCTGTATCCGTCTCCCTTCTCTTCCGCCAGGAAATAATTCTCTCCAACTCCCCGCTGATCGATAAAATACTTCGCAAGCCTCCGGTAATCCTCCCTGCCCGTCACGCGGTACAGGCGGATCAGCGCCAATTCTATCTCCTGATGCCCCGGATACCCGTGGCATTTCCCTTCCTCCGGACCGAATACCCTGCAGATCAGATCTGCAAAACGTTCCACAATATGGAGGAATGTCTTCTTGCCCGTCGCCTCATAATAAGCAACCGCCGCCTCTATCATATGGCCCGCCGTATACAGCTCATGGCCTTCCTTCAGGTTCGTCCAGCGAAGCTTGGGCGCCTTGATTGTAAAGTATGTATTCAGATAACCGTCCTCACACTGCGCCCTCCCGATCAGATCGATCGTCTCATCCGCAAGACGCTCCAATTCTTCATCCGGCCATATCTCCAACACATACGCTACAGCTTCCAGCCACTTCGCCGCGTCCGTGTCCTGGAATACCGCCCCTTCAAAATCCCCGTCGGCTTCCCCTGCCGCGATCCGGAAATTCTGAATACAATGACTCTTCTCCACCCCGTCGATCCGGTCATTCAGGATATCCCACTGGTACGGGATCAGTACATCCTTCACCAGATGGATGTAACGGTCCCAGAACTTATCCTGGATCTGGATCTGCCTTAACGGAACTGTCTCCAGAGGGGTTGCTTCTAATCTCTTCTCTGTCATGATCTTACTACTCTAACCTCGTTAATTAATCGTTTAACCTTTTACACGCTCTTTTTCTAGAAATAAATGTTTTTCCTTTCTATTCGGATCTTTCAGGAATCTGTCACTCCTTGTTTTTCCAAATTTTATACCTTTATTTTCTTGTTACTATTGTTATAACACTTTACCTGCACAATTGCAAGTACAAATTAAACGTTTAATATTATACATTATGCACAAAAGGAACGTAAAATAAGCGTTTCAGACCCTTAAATTGGTTCTAAAACGCTTATTTTTTTTATCTTTATTCGATTTTCCCCTGTTTTTTCTTGAGATTTCCCTATAATTTCCGTCAAATTGATGAATCGTTTTACTCCAGCTTCTCCACCGACTTGCGGATCAGAGGATAACAATTCACACGGTGGACCGGCGATATCTCCTTACACTCTCCCAGCATCTCAAGGATCACTTCGCTTGCCACATACCCTATATCATGCAGCGGCAGCATGATCGTAGACAACGGCGGCTTATAATAGCCCGACAACTCCCTGTTATCATAGCCTGCCACCGAGATGTCCGCCCCCACCTTAAGCTTCCGCTCCTCCAGCCGGTCATAGACGCCGCCCGCCATCAGATCGTTCATACAGAAGATCGCCGTTACGCCCCGGTCAAGCAGCCTGTCCGTATAGCGGTATCCGCTGCCTCTGTTCCAATCCCCGGTACAGACCAGGGAAGGGTCATAGAGGATCCCGCTCTCATACAACGCCCGCTGATATCCCACAAGCCTCTCCTGCGCATGGGGGCTGTCACTCTTGCCGGTTATCACGCCGATCCTCCTATGCCCCCGGTCAATGATGTGCTTCACGATCTGAAACGCGCCGTCCTCATCATTCACTACAATAGACGGTATCTTGTCACTCTCCGTATAGCCGTACGCCATCACCGACGGGATCGGAAGATCCTCCGGTATACACCGGATCGTCCTCTCATGGGCCGCCACATAGATGATCCCCTCCACCTGCTTGGCGATCAGTTTCCAGATCTCATCCCGCACCATACCGTAGAAATCATCCCTATGGTAATAGGTATCGTCGTACTTCTTGAATAACCGCAGATTGATCAGGAGGATCTGATAATTCTTCTCCTCGCAATGCTCTGTGATCCCGTCTACGATATCCGGAATACTGAATATGGTCATATCCTCCACGATGACCCCAATACTTCGTGAATTCTTCGTCTTCAGATTCCTCGCCACCGTATTCGGCGTATAATTCATCTCTTTGATCTTCTCCATCACCATCTTGCGCGTCTCGTCGCTCGCCCCCGGCTTGTGGTTCAATATATTCGACACCGTAGCCACCGAGACATTGCAAGCCCTGGCAATTTCCTTAATAGTAGCCATAAAAACCTCCCTCACCCACTTATAATATATCTTAAATATTCCATTCCCACTTGTCAATATTCGAATTCTGTGTTAGCATAATAGTGCTCTTTATTTTCTGGATAAATGTCAAAGGAATGATTATGAAATCAAAAAAAATGACCAAGCTTCCTGCAGCAGACTTCTTAGTCCGGCAGGAAACTGCATATATCCGGTCCCACACCGTTACGTGGGAATCCCCCTCAGATAACCAATATTATCTCGAATATAGCTACGATCGTTCCGTTTGGTTTGCACTGAACGGCGGAAATGCGATCCCGCTTCCGCAAGACGTATTGGAAGTGACACCTGCGCTTCAGGCGCACGACTCTTCCGGCTGCAAGCTCTCTCTTGCTGCTCTCGAGACGCTGCAGGCAAGATACGGCGCGCCGGAACCAGTATACTTATCAGAAGCAGAGGAAGTAACCCTCCCGTCTCCTGACGCCGAACCGCCGTCTAAGATCACCGTCTCCTATACCAACGGGATGCGCGAGGAACGAACCGTGATCTGGGACGGTCTGACCGGTACGATACAGGAGCCGCGATACGCAGCCCCTCTAATCAGCCACCGCGCCGACCCATATATTTACAGGCACACAGATGGGAAATATTACTTTATGGCGTCCCATACGGACGCAGGGCACAACCTTGACGGCAGATACCAATACTTGTACCTGATCCTGCGGTGCGCAGATACGCTTGAAGACCTGACGGACAATTCCGGCAGATACACGGAGAAGATCATCTACGCGCATGAACCGATCAACGGCGGCGCCATGAGCCCGCACCTGTGGGCGCCGGAGCTTCATTATATCCATGGCGGATGGTTCGTCTACTATACCGCCACGATCTCTGATCAGTCCTCCTGGCGCATCCGCCCTCACTGCCTTGCCTGTACAGGCAGCGATCCCATGCGGGATCCCTGGATTGAAAAAGGGCCGATACGGACCACCGTGGAAGGCGATATCGCATTTACTGATTTTTCGCTGGACCACACTTATTTCAGCCATAACGGCAGAGATTATCTCCTGTGGGCGCAGAAGACCAACAATATCTCGGATATCCTGATCGCCGAGCTTGCAGATCCATGGACGATCTGTACCCCGGCCGTGTGCCTGACCCATCCGGAATACAACTGGGAGCTGCATGGCTTCCCTGTCAATGAAGGACCTGCCGTCATCCGTCATGAAGGACGGATCTTCATGACCTTCTCTGCCAGCGGAACGGACGCTCTGTATTGCGTCGGACTCCTGTATGCAGATGAGAACGCGGACCTTCTTAAGGCCGCATCATGGAAGAAATGCCCGCATCCGGTATTCCAGAGCAGTTCTGTCACCGGATACTACGGTCTTGGACATAACAGCTTTACCAGATCCACCGACGACAGCGAAGATCTGATCATCTACCATGGACGCCAGGAAGCACGGTATCTTGGCGAAGGAGACTACCAGCCCCTTTATGACGCCGGGCGCAATGCTTATGTGGGGAAGGTTTTCTGGGGAAGCGACGGGATGCCCTCCTTCTCTGTACCGGGGGCGCCGATCGCCGCGCGCAGGGCCGACCTGACCGTCACCGCCAAAGTAAAAACCATTTAAAACACAGCAAATTCGGGACTCTCCTTTCTCCGTCCAGACATCCGTCTGTACAGGAAAAGAGAATCCCGAACCTTATTCTCGCATCTTCTTCAGTTCTATAATCCTCTGATTGCTGCTTCCGCGAAATACCAGCGTTACATCCTTGAGCTCCTCCACAAACTCTCCGTCCACCAGTACATCGATAAGAGAAAGCATCTCATCCGTCACCTTCGTGTGCACCTTACCTCCTTCGGCAAGGTCTTCATCATAGAGGTATCCGCTGTAACACCAGATATCCTTCTTCGGATACATCTTCCGGACCCTTCTTAAAAGTTCCACAAGCACACCCTGATTCTCCGGCTCAAAAGGCTCCCCGCCAAGCAGGGTGAACCCTTGGATATACTCCGGCTCAAGCAGCCGTAAGATCTCTGCTTCCGTCTCCTCCGTGTAAGGCTTTCCATATTGGAAATCCCACGTCTCTGGGTTAAAGCACCCCTTACAGTGATGCCTGCATCCCGATACAAACAGACTGACCCGGACTCCCGGGCCGTCTGCGATATCACATTCTTTTATATTCCCATAATGCATATTCTCACCTTTTCCTCAGCGCCGCTCTACAGATGCAGCACCCTGTCCTTGATCTCCTGGGTGCGCCCCTGATTCCAGAACTGTGTGCCGATATATCCGCACGTCCTGCGTGCCACGAACATCTTATCCTGATCCATGTTCTTACAGTTCGGGCATTCCCACTGGAGCTTCCCTGTCTCATCCTCCTTGATCAGGATCTCTCCGTCATACCCGCAGCATTCACAGTAATCGCTCTTGGTATTCAGCTCCGCATACATGATATTGTCATAGATGAACTTCATCACAGACAACACCGCCGGGATATTATTCTGCATGTTCGGCACTTCGATATAGCTGATGGCGCCGCCCGGAGACAACTTCTGGAAATCCGCCTCGAACTTCAGCTTCTTGAAAGCGTCGATCTCCTCGGATACATGCACATGATAACTGTTGGTAATATAATTCTTATCCGTCACACCCTCGATAATACCGAAACGCTTCTGAAGGCACTTGGCAAACTTGTAGGTCGTGGATTCCATCGGCGTGCCGTATACGGAATAACTGATATTCTCAGCCTCCCTCCACTCCTTACACTTATCATTCAGCCTCTGCATTACTGCAAGGGCAAACGGCCTTGCTTCCGCATCGGTATGGGTCTTCCCAAGCATCCTCATACACATCTCATAGAGTCCGGCATATCCAAGAGAGATCGTGGAGTAACCGTTATACAGAAGCTTGTCGATCACTTCACCCTTCTTAAGGCGTGCCAGCGCGCCGTATTGCCACAGGATCGGCGCCACATCCGATACCGTCCCAAGAAGGCGCTCATGCCTGCAGCGAAGCCCTCTGTGGCACAGCTCCAGACGCTCATCCAAGATCTCCCAGAACTTATCCATATCGCCCTCGGAAGAGCATGCCACATCTACCAGATTGATGGTCACCACGCCCTGGTTGAACCTTCCGTAGAACTTATGGCGCCCGTCTTCATTCATCTGGGTATCCTCAACAGTCAGGAAAGATCTGCATCCCATACAAGGATATACCTCTCCCTTCTTAAGCTCCTTCATGATCTTGGCGGAAATATAATCCGGCACCATACGCTTCGCCGTACATTCCGCCGCAAGCTTGGTCAGATGCCAATACTTCGTACCCTCCGTCACATTATCTTCATCCAGCACATAGATCAGCTTCGGGAACGCCGGTGTGATCCACACACCCTTCTCGTTCTTCACTCCCTGCATACGCTGGATCAATACTTCCTCTATGATCAGGGCAAGGTCTTCTCTCAGCTGCCCGTCCGCAACTTCGTCCAGATACATGAATATCGTCACAAACGGCGCCTGTCCATTACAGGTCATCAGCGTGATCAACTGGTACTGGATCGTCTGGATCCCGCTCTTAACCTCTTCCCTGAGCCTTCTCTCCGTCACTCTGTCGACGATCGCGTCCTCCAGGCTCTCACCGCATTCCCTGCGCTCCTCGACAACGCTTCTGCGCAGCTTCTTCCTGCTGATATCTACAAACGGCGCCAGGTGTGCCAAAGTAAAAGACTGTCCGCCGTACTGGTTGCTCGCAACCTGAGCGACGATCTGCGTCGTCACATTACACGCCGTAAAAAAGCTGTGAGGCTTCTCGATCAGGGTCTCGCTGATCACCGTCCCGTTCTGCAGCATATCCTCCAGATTGATCAGGTCGCAGTTATGCTCCTTCTGGGCAAAATAATCAGAATCGTGGAAATGGATTATCCCTTCTTCGTGTGCATTCACGATCTCCGCCGGGAGCAGCACTCGCTTCGACAAGTCCTTGCTGACCTCTCCTGCCATATAGTCCCTCTGCGTGGAGTTGATCACCGGATTCTTATTAGAATTCTCCTGGGTAACTTCTTCATTGATATTCTCGATCAGAGAGAGGATCCCGTTATCCGTCGTATTGGACTTACGCTTCAGTTCCCTCCGGTAGCGGTAGCGCACATACTTCTGTGCTACCTCATAGCCTCTCATCTCCATGATCCCGCGCTCAACCATATCCTGGATATCTTCTACATTCACCGCATGGGGAAGTTCTCCCACCTGAGCCGCTATATTATCTGCAACCGCGACGATCTGATATTCGTTCATCTGATGGATCCTGTCCACCTCTTCATTCGCCGCCTTAACAGCATTCACAATCTTAGAAAGGTCAAAGACCACTTCCTCCCCATTCCGCTTGATCACATTCGTCTTCACATCCATATTCATCGTATTCCCTCTCTTTCACCTACAAAATATTGATACTCCCACGTGATTTTGCACAATATGTAGCGTCACGTACTATCATACACTAATCCATCCAGAAAGTGAAGAGAAAGTTAGAAAAAAAAATTACCAAATATCCCCCTGTTTTTTGCCCTTATTTTCTCCATTTACGACACCCTCCAATTTCCCCATACCCTTGAAAGGTATAATCTATACAAGCCCCATATGCACGAATGCCTTCCACAGTCCATCTTCCATGATCGGCGCCGTCACGAAGTCTGCGATCTCCTTCACCCACTCCGTCCCGTTGCCCATAGCCACACCTGTCCCGGCATACCGGATCATCTCGATATCATTATCACTGTCCCCGACCGCGACCGTATCCTCCCTGCCGCATTCCTTCGCCTTCAGGATCTGCCGCATTCCTTCCGCCTTGGTGCTGTAATTCGGTGTGATCTCACCCGCCCAGATTCCGGGAACAGAGATCCTAAGATCCGTAATGTGGAAAGAATATCCCCACTTGGACAGCACCGTCCGGCTGGTATCGTCCTTGCCGAACACCACCAGCTTCTCAACCTCCGGCACATCCAGAAGTGATTCCACCCATACCGGAACCTGCGGTTCACTGCACATGCTCTTCCCCCGGAATACTTCGTCAAGAATCCTCTGATACTCCGCCCGGCTCTCTCTGAGCACATAACTCTCCTTGCTGTTCCCCATCTCTACCACACAGCGCTGCTCCAGAAGATCCTTCATAAGCTCAATATAAGCAAGCTGCGTAAAGTATCTGCGCGCGATCTTCTCCCCCTTATACTCAACATATCCTCCCGAGCTGGCGATCACGCCGTCAAACCCGATATCCAGAACTTCCTTCTCAATGCGAAAATATTCCCGTCCCGTATTAATCAATACTTCATGCCCATTCTGCCGGGCCTTGCGGATCGCCTCTGCCGCTGTCGCAGGAACCGTACCGTCAAAATTTCTAATCGTACCGTCAATATCCAGAAATATTATTTTTCCCATGATCCATTACCTCTCTTAGCCCCATCTGTGTTGTCCTTATACTATGTTATCACATTCTCTATCATATGGATAATATTTTTTGGTGTTAGTCAACAAGTGTGTTGGTAACATTTATAGCACTATATATAGATGTTGGTAAACCCAAAATATTCATAAATATAGAGGTTCAAGTGATTGCATAAACCGCCAAACAGAGTTACCAACACAGTTATTGACTAACACCTATTTTTTCATATTTCTGTCTATTTTTTAATACAATTTCAAGATACCCTGCATCCTTTCTATACAAATGTCACAACGAGAAAGCAGTAACCTGTCCCACACAGATTACTGCTTTCTCTCATCCTCCGATAACTGTCCGTCTTCCGGTACCGGCTCATTTTCCTTCTCCAATTTCAAGATATCATTCACATCACATTCCAGGAAATCACAAATCTTCTCCAGTGTATGCAGATCTACGCGGGACACCTTGTTCTTACAGTACCTATTCAGTTGTGTACGCTGTAATTTACACATATAACATAGCTGAGTCTTACTGATTCCCTTTTCAGCCAAAATGCGCTCGATTTCAATTACAATCTTACTCATACTTCAACCTCTTGCATGTTTTTTATAAGTATACCCACATTTTCATTGAAAAAATAGATGTATTAAATTACACTGTAATAAATTACACTGTTTCTTTTAGGAACAGCAACGGAAATACGCACCATTATTGAAAGGAGAAATTCAAAAATATGAAAAATACAAAAAAAGTAAAGAAACTTCTCATGCTTCTGGGGCTGTTCCTGCTGCTGGCTTTCTGCCTGGAACAACGCCGCCCCTATGAAATCCTCTACTCTACGGTCATGACCTCGCCGAATCTTACAGAGAACCAGATCACCCTGGTCGTACACAGTCTCCTCCCCATTGACAGGGAACGGCTTGCCAGAGAAATCGTAGCAGACCATCAGCGGCTGAACGGCGGGCACCCGAATCCGCATTATGAACTGGAGCTCTACCGCACAGGGATCCATTACAGGCTGGGAATCGTATTCGACACCCTCTTCTGTAACGGAGACGGCCAGATCATGCCGGAGGAAGAGCTGTTCTAATATGAACTTAAAAGAAAAGCTGTCAGAATATGTCACTCTCGGACATTTTCTGACAGCTTTTGTTATATCAGCACCCATACAGCCTTCTCGCATTTTCCTCTGTGCAGGCCACTACTTCTTCATAAGTGATCCCCTTAATCTCTGCAATCTCCTCCGCTACATACTGGATATATGCGGAATTATTCCGCTTCCCCCGGTAAGGCACAGGCGCAAGATAAGGGCAGTCCGTCTCAAGGACAATGGACTCAAGCGGAATCTCCTCCACGGTTTCCTTTAATCTGCGCGCGTTCTTGAAGGTGACCACCCCGCCGACTCCGATATAGAAGCCCATCTTCACATACTCCTTCGCCATTTCCCTGGAATAAGAATAACAGTGGATCACACCCTTCAAGCCCCCGGCGTATTCCTTCATGATCTCCATGGTGTCCGCGGCGGCCTCCCGGCTGTGGATCAGCACCGGAAGACCAAGCTCCCTTGCAAGTTCGAGCTGCCGGATAAACCATTTCTTCTGTACCTCGTGAGATTCATTGTCCCAGTAATAGTCCAGACCGATCTCGCCGACAGCGATCACCTTATCCCTTCTGAACAATTCTCTCATGCGGGCAAACCTCTCCTCATTCAGCTCCCCCGCGTGGTCTGGATGGACTCCCACCGCCGCATACATAAAGGGATAATCCTGCACCATATCCGCCACTCGTTCGCAGGACGCATAGGACGCGCTGACATTCACGATCGTTCCCACTCCGTGATCCGCCATAGCACGCAGAAGCTCTTCTCTGTCCTCATCGAACTGGGCGTCGTCATAATGGGCATGTGTATCATATATCATCAAAACTCCCCCTGTCCAAGCTTCATGATTCCGGCGCCCTCCTACAGAAGGCCGGCTCTCAGTTCTTCCGGAGTCTTCATGGACAGCAGGGCAGGTGCAATGTCAAATACAGACTTCGCCCCGCATTCTCCCGCCTTCGCCAGACGGTGCGCCGCCCTCGCATAACAGATCAGTACGCTCGCCGTGAATTCCGGATTGGAATCCAGCTTCAGAGAATACTCGATGATATGCTTACTCCCATCCTCCCCGGTCTCTCCGCTTCGGATCACGAACCCGCCGTGAGGCATCTTGCTATGCTGCGCCTTTAATTCTTCCTCTGTGATAAATGTTACCGTCGTGTCATACTCGTCGAAATAATTAGGCATCGTCTTGATGGCCGTCTCGATCGCCTTAAGATCTGCTCCCTCGTCCGGAACCACATAACATTCCCGAAGATGCTTCTCCCTCGTCGTAAGCGCAGGCTCGCTTCCGCCCCGCACCCGGTCTACCGCCGCCTCGACAGGCACCGTATACTGAATGCCGTTCTTCACGCCTTCCACCCGGCGGATCGCATCCGAATGCCCCTGGCTGACACCCTTGCCCCAGAAGGTATACGTGCTTCCCTGCGGCAAGATCGCTTCCGCATACAGCCGGTTCAGCGAGAACATACCCGGATCCCAGCCCACGGAGATAATTCCGATCTTACCGCCTTCCTTCGCGGCCTTATCCATATCCGCATAATACTCCGGTATCCTCGCATGAGTATCGAAGCTGTCAATGGTGTTAAAATCTGCCGCGATCTTCGGCCCCATCACCGGCAGGTCCGTCGCAGAACCGCCGCAGAGTACCATAACGTCGATCTCATCCTTCATGGACAGCATATCGTCCATGTGCTTCACCGACGCCCCCTCCGTGTGAATCTTCACGGCAGACGGGTCACGCCTTGTAAAGACAGCCTTAAGTTCCATATCCTCGTTGCGGGCGATCGCAAGCTCCACGCCTCTTCCGATATTGCCATATCCAACAATTCCAATCCTGATCTTATCCATATCATATCCTCACTTTCTTCACTTAGTACACCGAATAATAAGTAACCAGCCATATAACTTGCCTGATTTTCCATCTGCGTCGTTGTTGTCAATCGGCGTAGCGCCCACTACGCCTCATTCCTCCGCCTTGCATATGAAAAATCATTCTGCGTTATATGGCTAGGAACTTATTTTTCGGTGTACTAGGGACAAATGCTTAACAAATTTCGGCCCCTGCCGGCATCTCCTTCTCCGGCGTCATCAATGCAAGCTTCCCCTCCGCGTCCTCCGCGCACAGAAGCATCCCTTCGGACAAAACCCCTGCCAGCTTCGCAGGTTTCAGGTTCACGAGCACCATAACCTTCTTGCCTACCATCTCCTCCGGCTTATAATACGCCTTGATACCGGATACGATCTGCTTCACCTGGCTGCCGATCTTCACCTGGGAGCAGAGCAGCTTCTTCGACTTCTTCACTTCCTCGCAGGCAATGATCTCACCCACCTGGAACTGCAGCTTCCCGAATTCCTCGAAGGTGATCTCCGGCTTCGCCTCGATATCGATCACCGCCGCGTCTGCTGTGCCTTTCGCTTCACCTTCGTTCTCCTCTCTGACCGGCGGATGAAGCTCTTCTACCTTCTTCATGACCTCTTCGATATCCAGCCTCGCGAATAAGATCTCCGGCTTCTCCGTCACCTTGCCGTCGCCAAGCTGCGCAAGGATCTTCCCGGATGTCTCCGGCATAAACGGCTCGATCAGAACCGCGCCCGCCTTGATACTCTCGATCAGGTTATAGAGCACCGTCTCCAGACGATCCTTCTTCGCCTCGTCCTTCGCCAGCACCCACGGCATCGTCTCGTCGATATATTTATTGCAGCGCTTGAACAGATTGAAGATCTCTGTGATCGCATCCGCGACTCTCAGATCGTTCATCTTCGCTTCCACAACCTTCGGCGTGTTCTCCCGAACAGATTGCAGATCAGCATCTACAGACCGCTCTTCCTCGGTCTCGGCAGCGTTCTTATCCGTCACCGCACCGCCGAAATACTTATTCGTCATGGAAACAGTCCGGTTCACCAGGTTCCCCAGGGTATTGGCAAGGTCTGAATTCATGCGCTCAACCATCAGCTCCCAGGTGATCACGCCGTCATTGTCGAACGGCATCTCATGCAGCACAAAGTACCGCACCGCGTCTACCCCAAAGAAATCCACCAGCTCATCCGCATACAGCACATTGCCCTTGGACTTGCTCATCTTGCCGTCTCCCTGCAGAAGCCACGGATGTCCGAAGATCTGCTTCGGAAGCGGCAGATCCAGCGCCATCAGGAAGATCGGCCAGTAGATCGTATGGAAACGGATGATATCCTTCCCGATCAGATGCAGATCCGCCGGCCAGTCCCTCTTAAACTGCTCCGTACTCTCACCGCCGCACTCATACCCAATCCCGGTGATGTAGTTAGATAACGCATCCAGCCATACATAGACCACATGCTTCGGATCAAAATCCACCGGAATCCCCCACTTGAACGACGTCCTGGACACGCAGAGATCCTGAAGCCCCGGAAGCAGGAAATTATTCATCATCTCATTCTTGCGCGACACCGGCTGGATGAATTCCGGATGCGTATTGATATGCTCGATCAGACGGTCCGCATACTTGCTCATCTTGAAGAAATACGCCTCCTCCTTCGCCGGCTGAACCTCGCGTCCGCAGTCCGGACACTTGCCGTCCACCAACTGCGACTCTGTGAAGAAGGACTCGCAGGGCGTACAATACATCCCCTCATAATACCCCTTGTAAATGTCTCCCTTGTCATATAATTTCTTGAAAATCTTCTGAATCTGCTTCTCGTGATATTCGTCCGTCGTGCGGATGAATTTGTCATAGGAGGTGTTCATCAAATCCCAGATCCTTCTGATCTCTCCCGCCACATTGTCCACATACTGTTTCGGCGTTATATCTGCCTCCTCAGCCTTCAATTCGATCTTCTGCCCGTGCTCATCCGTGCCGGTCTGGAAGAATACGTCGTAGCCCTGGCTCCTCTTATATCTTGCGATCGCGTCCGCCAGGACGATCTCATACGTGTTCCCGATATGCGGCTTTCCAGACGTATAGGCAATAGCCGTCGTCATATAATATTTTGGTTTTTCACTCATAACCTTCTCTCCCTTCTTAAACATACAGCGAACCCTCTTTGGCCGCGCCGAGTGTGAAGACAATCATGTCCGGCATGATCCTTCTGCGGCATAAAAAACCGCCTTCTTGGATACATTGTAGAATGTATCCAAGAAGGCGGAATCCTGCCGCGTTACCACTTCTATTCATCCTGCCCTCACGGACAGAACCTCTGCTAGTACATCATTGCATTAATCTTGAAGTAATAGTGCTTGATATTCGTGTCAGCTGTGCGTCTACGAACCGACGGTGTAGCGGGCTACATCTAGGTTCGAAGGCGTGCAGATGGCATGGATAGCAAGTGCTTATTACTCGAGAATTAATGCAATGATGTACTAATGTCCCGGCCCCCCATTTACCGGTTAAGCCGAACACTCTCTCGCTATAACGGGCGAACCCATCGCAGCCTGTATAAGCACAGCTAATGCCTATAGTCGGTGCGCTGCTCAGAAGCCATCTTCAGCCAATCTTCCTCCATCCCTCTCAGCATCCCCGCTGTCTTGCAAAACCAATTCTTGCGGCCATAAGACAACGGCTTGGGAATTCTCTGTAAGATTCCAAATGACTTACTCTCTTCGTCATTGCTTTTTCTATCTGCGTTATGTTAGAAATCCTAACACACGGGACGATAGATTGTCAAGAGGGATAAATAAATTCAGTATCCTTAAGCTCTTCCCTGATTCTTGAAGAATCTATCAGCAATTCTCCTCCAAAGATCCCCACGGGAACCATATCTCCCATGTTATATATCACCGGACAGGAATCCTGTTCAAAAAAGTAAACGATCACCCGGAGCTTCTCTGCATCCACCATCCAATATTCCCTTACTCCGGCGGCTTCATACTTGTGAAGTTTCAAAAACATATCTTTCCTTCTGGTTGATTCCGATAAAATCTCAATGACAAAATCCGGCGCCCCCATAATACACTTGTTAACCATCTTCTCTTTGTCGCAATTAACAAGAATATCCGGCTGTACCATAGTCTTATCATCACAGTCAAGCTTCACATCCACCGGAGCATAGAATACTTTGCATTTTCCTTTCTTTCTGGCAATATAATCCCGAAGCTGTGAAAATATCTCTGCCGATACAGCCTGATGCGCAAGACTCGGAGCACTCATATCATAGATCACGCCGTCTATCAGTTCCGCCCTTCGGTCATCTGGCAGTGCATAATAGTCAGCTAATGTACAGAAGCTTTTCTGTACTCCATATACAGCGCCCGTTTCGCAGACCCTGGCGGCAGACGCTTCGGGATATTCCTTCCGGCTGGCCGCTGAAGGTCTGTCCGGCAGAAGCACTCTCTCCAACGCCTGTATCATCTCTTTATCCAGTTCCTTAATTTGTCCGGTAAATATCTTCTGTACCATATCACACGGAACTCCTGATAATTCCGAAAGTTCCTCATATGAATAGCTATTTAACTCGCGCCAATATTCCATCAATGGCAGATTCATATCATCATCCTTTCTCAAACTACAGAGTCAATTACACAAACAGTTTAACCAAAAAACAAGCGGTAACAGAGATATCCCAACACCAGCACCGCCACACATACCGCCTGTGTAATGAGCGCCTTTTTATTATCCGTTATATCCCCGTCCCCTTTCTTCAGCGACTCCGGCTCCATCAAGAATCCCCACGGACTGTGCTTCTGCATCTTCAGGGCGATTCCCTTCTTCTCATTCTCCCCGACTGCCTTAAGGAACTCTCTCCAGTTACTCTCTAAAAGCTTCATACCTCTAATCATGTCTGCCTGCATCGTCTGCCCCTTCAAAAGCATCTGAAAGAAACCGGCTCTGTCCGAATACGCTTCCTGCTGCCGGTATACGGTATTCTCCTTCTTCTCCATGAAGGTCTTGAATGCATATTCCAGCCCTTCCTGCACGGCTTTTTGCGGATCCCCTGTCTTCTCATATACATTCGTCGTATAATTATACACCTTGTAGACTCCCTTCTGTGAGAGATAGAAGTCTATCATCTGATTCACAGCGCTCCTCATCGGGGTAGACATCGACTGGTCCCGGCCGGCGCTAGCCGCATACATCTGCCCCTTGATCGAAGTGATCGCGGCCAATAACCCCGCAACCTCTTCATTGCGTGCACTGATGCCGGGATTCTTAAGCAGGTTGCCGCTTCCATTGATATGCGAGGCAAAACGGTTCGCTCTCTCAAGTCCCTTCCCTGTAAGGGCCGCCTTCCCTCCCTGCAGGCTAATCCGGCTTGCACTGCCGTTCCTGGCTTCATTCAATATCCGGTTCCTCTGGATCATCTGCTGCTCACCAGAGTCCTGTCTCACATCATATCCCTGACTGATCTTAACATTCCCGCCCTTCGTCAGCTTATAGAGCGTTCCTCCTTCTTCGGACGCTGCGGACAGACCGCCGGAAGGAACAGCCGTACCGGACGCAGTATACATACCTTTCCTGCCTCTGCCGCCTCCGGCCTGCCATTCCTGTGATTCCGGCATAAAATACCGGGTGTTTCCCGTAGAATTCACCTTTCCCCGGGCATAAAATCTGTCCGCAGCTCTGGCTGAGATCGCCTCGCCTGTCGTCTGCTTGTATACACTGGATTTTACCAGCTTAAGAGTGTCTGTCTGGCCGGTCTGCTTCAGGAATTCCATCAGATCCTTCAGCTCAACGTCTACCAGCAGATTCAGCTTCTGCGCAAGAATCTCATTCAGCCGGTCCATCTGCTGCATCTGCTCTTCCCCCATCGTATGTGTCAGAATCGCCTCAAGAAGCGCCAGATACAGCTTCGACAGCTCATCAAGCTGCGCCGAAAGATTCTGATCACCGACCGGCATCCATTTCTGAAATGCTTCCCAGAGTTCCTGCTCCATCTCCAGAGTCCACGTTATATTCGCATCTTTCAGAAGCTTACCTTCTATTCCAAACCATTTGCTCTGCCGCGAGAGCTCCGGCGTATCCCTCTTCTCCTCCGTCCGGTCTCTCTCGTTCTCCTGCTCCCATTCCTGCTTCCTGGAATCCCGTTCCTTCAGAAGCTCTTCCTTCACTTCCGCCGCATGCCTAGATGCTTCTTCTATCAAGACCTGCCCTGCCTCCATCTGGGCGCACTTTCTGGCAAGCCTGTTCTCCATCGCCGCTGCTGCCGCAGACTGAGGCGCCTGGTTTCCTCCGGTTTCCTTCACTCTTGACATTCCAGTTCCTCCTAAGCCGCTATGCCTGCCGCCGGTTCATTCAGCCGCACGCCGTGACAAATCGTAAATCTCTTATAATAGTTATCGACCGGGGCGCTGATGTTGTAACCTTGAAATATAATTTCTTTTTATTCCCGCGAGCAACGAGCCAAGCGGGCATGCTTGCATGCACATTTGGCGACTGCCGCGAGGGTCAAAGACCCCGTTGCTTGCAGCGGGGTCTTTGACTTCCAAATGCCGCCGTTTTAATTTTACTGAAATTGCTTTACTGAAATTGCTAAATTTACGATTGCATGCCATTTTATAATATGCTATAATTATTTTCAAGAATTTTTCAAGAATTCAGAAGGGCATTCGCCTTCTATTTTCTATCCGGCAATCACCGGAGGAATATCCCTGATTCATTTTTAAATCCAATATTTTACACATTCAATTGGAGAAGCCTTGATATATTGAAACAGTTAAATTCTTCATAAGATTTCCTTTTCCGAAGCTTCGTTTCATGGTATGATTATAATAATAAATCAAAGTCTTCTTACATTGGATCCTGTAATATCTTGCAGAAGAAAGGAGACTTTTTATGAGCATTACGAACAACACACTGAATGGAACGCAAAGACAAGAAGATTTTATTATGCTCCCCACCAACGATGTCTGCTTTGCCGGACTGATGGAGAATCCTATTGTTCGGAAAGGCTTCTGTGCCGCCGTTATGCGGGTTCATCCAGATGAAATTGGCAAAACAGAACTGCTTCCCACACATTTGCAGCGAGAAAATGCGGATGATAAGCTTGGCATTCTGGATGTACGGGTACGCATGAAAAACGGTACTCAGATCAACATGGAAATGCAGGTAAAATATTTTGATTTCTGGGATGAGCGTGCATTATTCTATCTAAGCAAAATGTTTTCCGAACAGTTGAAGCACGGAGATTCATACGAAAAACTTCAAAAATGTATCCACGTCAGTATTTTAGATTTTATACGGTTTCCGGGTGACGAAAACTGTTATCGTACAATACACTTCCGTGATGATGCTACCAATGAAATTTATAACCGCAAGATGGAATTACAGATTCTAGAGCTTAAAAAGCTTTCCAAAACTATTCTTCCAAAAGAAGATATCATTCATTGGATGCGTTTCTTTAATGGAAAGAACAAGGAGGAATTCGAACATATGGCACAGACAAATGAATATCTGGGAGAGGCCTATGAAGCGTTACAAAGATTGAGTGCAGATGATAAGAAGCGTCTGGAATATGAAGCGCGTGACAAAGCATTGAAGGATTATAATACTCAGATGAGCAGCGCTGAAAAGCGCGGCATTGAAATCGGTGAAAAACACGGCATTGAAATCGGTGAAAAACACGGCATTGAAATCGGTGAAAAGCGCGGCATTCAACTTGCCTGTAAAGTGTTCCGTTTGCATTCACAAGGTTTTTCAGCAGAAGAAATTGCCGCCGAATGCAACATCTCTGCCGAAAAAGTACACGAAATCCTATAAGGCAGCAATTCGGGCCTGTCTAAATTATTCCCGGACAACCGCATGAAAAGGGGCTGATTCCGACAGCCCCGCCGCATCGTCCCTCTGACGGTTGATTTCTATACCCCAAGTTCCGCTCTCGTCGGAATCGACACCCCCGCTCCCGGTCTTGATACTGCGATCGCCGACGCCCTCGCCGCCATATCCATAGCTCCTTCAACCGCAGCTCCTTCTAATATCCCCGCAATAAAATATCCTGTATATGTATCTCCTGCCGCCGTCGTATCCACCGTCTCCGCCGGATAGATCTCCCGCACTGCCCGCTTCGTACTGTCACAATACCGGGAACCTGCGCTGCCCAGAGTCAGTACGATCTTAGTCTGCGAAAATCTGCTTCTAAGGCCTTCTATCAGTTTATCAGCATCCTCCGGCCTCTCTTCTAAGATCTGCCCCGCTTCTATTTCATTTAGGATAAAATAATCCACATACTGAAGTGGCAGTTCCTTTATGATCTTATTCATCGGAGACGGATTGAGCACGATTATCATCCCTCTTTCACGGGCTTTTTTAACAATGTATCCCAGTTCATTGATCTCATTCTGCAGAAGAAGGTAATCTCCCGCCTCGAACCCCTCCAACGTATGATCGACCTGCTCTTTCGTGATCATCTGATTTGCCCCGCCATACAGAATGATACAGTTATCTCCTTTCTCATCGTTCTGGATAACCGCATGTCCCGTCTTCACCCCGGGAATGATTCGGATATACCTCGTATCCACTCCGGCTTCTTCAAGAAATTCTATCAGAAACCTTCCCTCTTCTCCAATCGCTCCGGCATGGAAGACCGAAACACCTGCTTTCCCAAGTGCAACAGACTGATTCAGCCCCTTTCCTCCCGGATAGGTATTCAGCGTTTCCGAAGAGATTGTTTCGCCCTTCTCTACGATATGATGCAATTTATATACATAATCGATATTAAGCGATCCAAAATTCAGTACCTTCATCTTCATTTATCCCTTTCTTTTCTCCAACCTTCATTTGTCTGTTCGTGTATATTTTTTACAAAACCGACGTAAAAAAGGGAACGAAGTCTTCTCTTCGTTCCCTTATAATTCTTCTGGATCCTATTCTGTCTTGCCAGCCTTCTCATAATAGCTGTCGAACAGATCTCCGATTGCACTGTGTGTCTCCTGCGCAATAGATGGAAGTGACTTGCCCCAAGCCTGAGTAGCCTGCTCAAATCCCTTCTCCACTGCCGCCTGCATCTTTTTCATCTTCTCCGGGTCATCTCCCGCGAGAGCATACGCAAAATCAAAGATTCTCTGAGATGTCTGCTTTACACCCCAGTATCCGTCTTCGGAAATTGCTTCCTGAGCTTCTGCCTTCGTCTGCGCGTCAACTGTGAAGTTACCGCTGGCAATCAGCTTCCACATATTGTCGCCCTGTGCAGCGGCGCCGGTAATTCCCTGCTTCTGGAACATCTGGGTCATCATATTCGTAAAACGGGTCATCTGATTATCCAGATCCGCCTTCAGGCTCTTCACCAGTGCGGCCCTCTCAGAATCACTCATCTTACCATTAACTTTCGTATCCTTGCTGAATTCAACACGGTCGGTATTCGTCTTGGAAGTTGTCTTATCCACGGCGCCTACCGCATCTTTACTCTGCTCCTCTGCAGCCTTGGACGCTGCTGCCGTCTTGTTAGCATTCACAGAAGTATATCCTGTAGCCGCCTGTACATTCTGATAATAAAGGTCATCGATTTTCACAGCATTTCCTCCTTTTCCTCTTCTCAATTATCTAGTACAACATTGCACTAGTGTGCCAAGAAAATCATTTTATTTATGTTCATACTGTTATATCGGCGGCAGCGGGAAAAAATTAAGATTGTATTGGGAATTACTTCCTTATTTTTTAACCTTCATCAACCGCACGCAACGACTCCAGGAACGGATTCAGAAGCTCCTGCCCGTACTGCAGGAGAGAATAATGTCCCTGCTGCAGACACCAGTTATAGGTGAGCCCGATCTGAAAGCTTGCGATCATATCCGTCAGGACCGGATAAGAATGCACAGAAACGATCTCTCCCGTTTCGCTTCCTTCCTTAAGGAGCTGCCGGAGGATCTGATAATACCGCCTGTCAGGATTCAGTATATGGCGCACTCCCTCTGTCATGACCTGCCGCCCGTACAGCGACGGATAAAAGGAATGGAAAGGAGATTCCTCCACCGCACGCATCACATAACCGTTGAACGAGATCAGATTATCGACCGTATGCTTCTCTTTATCATAATATTCCTGCAGCCAGATATCATAATCATTATCGTAAGTATAAGCGACCGTAAACAGCAGCTCCTCTTTCCCATGAAAATGATGATAGAATGCGCTGCGCGAAGTACCTGATTTTGCAATGATCTGCGAGATCGTGGTTTCTTCATATCCGTTATCCTGAAATAATTCCCACGCAGCCGACATAATCTTTTCTTTTGTTTTCTTTTTATATGGTCCTCTCATGGAAATCCCCGCTTTCTGTAATTATCATAATCATAACATAATCCGCCGCCCGCATCAAGGCGGCCGCAGATCGCATGCTAACTTCAACATAAATTTCAATATATATACGATATATATATTGACTATAATACAGTATCTTTGATAAAATTTAGATAATGTATGATAATAAGAACGCAGTACGGAATTAAGTTTAATTTTAACATTGGAGGCATTTATTATGAAACGATTAAGAATGGATGGGCTTCTGACCGAAAGCAGGAAAAGATATGCCGTTGAAGCTGCCCTGCTGCTTGGATTCCAGACAGAATCCGCAGTATTTCCGATAGCGGGGCCTGACGGTGAGATCCCCATCCCGGAATCAGACGAAGAGCTGCTGTCTCTATGGCACCTGGACGGAGCCGATATGCCGGACGGATATACCCCGGCACAGGCAGCGGGGCCGGTCTTTGAATTGGATTTCCGTAAGAGACACGGGCTTGAATACCTTTTTTCCAGAGGATTCTTCCTTAAGGACGAGAATCATGACCTGCTGCCCGACCGATTGGACGTCAAACTTATCCTCCCGGAAGACACAGATACCGCAATGCTCACGGCTGCCTGCAATCTGGCGTTCCGTTTCGGCATGGAGACGACCGCTTTCGAAGGCGGTATCCTGGCGCCGGAAGGCTATGGAGGGAATGCCGTGATCTTCGAGCACGCCGAACAGGAGGAACTGGTACTTGAAGAGCTTCCCGGCGCCGTACATGTACACATCAGGGGCACCGGACAGAAGCTTCTGGAATTCTCGAACCTGATCTGCGAGAGATTCCCTGTCACCAACGCTTTTCAGAGCTGGCGCGACGTCCTGATGGATATGACGGATGATTTTGCACTCAGAGGAGCAGACGGACAGCTTGCCTATCTTAAGGCCTGTCTGGACAAGGAGCCGGAAGGCTCTCTGACGGAGTACACATTATACGGGGCGCCTGAGATCACCGAAGAACAGAAGGCGCATTTTCCCGAAGGCAGTATTCAGAACCATAAGGCAGGCAAGAAGGTCTGGGAACACAATTTCGATCTGCCCTGGGAAGCAGATACCTTCGAGCAGATCATTAGGGAAGAGATCATCCCGGCTCTTCGCACCGGCGATATCGTCCGAATCGAAGGAGCTCTCAGCGAAGACCCTGAGACGCGGAAAACCATAGCGGACCGTATCCGAGAGACGATCAAGCCCACAGGCGCCGACCTTAAGAGCATTCAGCTTATCTGCGCTTACAAGCAGGGGTATTCATGGATAGACGAGGCGGTAATCCCGGCTATATGCTCTGGTACAACGCAAGATTCACGCGATACAGCGCCTAAGAAAGCTGAGATCTACTTCAAGCCGTTTCTCCCGGAAGGAGAAACCGTCTGGCTTGACGAGAACGGGGCAACACCTTCTTACCATAATCTGAAGGCTGATGATCCTGACAAATGGTATGATCTTCCGATCCGTTATCTTCAGGAATTGTATCCTATTCAGGATAAACTGACAGAGAAGCTGGGGCTTAAGCAGGATGATATAGTGTTTCACGCTTATGAAGGCGCCGAGGAATTGACCTATCTGTGCAGAATTATCATGCAGGATGGAACATGCCGGGAGTTCCGGTATCTGGCGAGATATTCCGAGCGTCCGTACCTTGACGAATACCCGCAGATGGGGAAGGTTCATCCCAGCACCGGTTATATCCAGGTATGGGTGAACGAAGAAGAACGGCTGAACCGCAGGATACCCACCGATCTGGAACAGATCTGGGATATCTACCAGGGGCAGATCCTTCCTCTGTGCCGTAATTATATAGAAGAGAAGACGAAAGGCGCTGCAACTTCCGATATGCAGCCTTTCTTCCAGAAGCTTTTGCTGGAGGTATGGGCAAGCGAGCCGGATTACAGGACCGGAAGCCGGGAAGACCTGATATCCTCTCTGGATGCACTCCATGAGGATATGTATTTCGTGGGCAGCGATTATTTCAAGAACTACGGCTTACAGCAGTCAGATCAGCTCTTCGATGCCCCCGGTCTGATCCTTCCCAAGATACATAAGCGCGAAGGAGCTCCCGCATTCCGGGCTGTACTCTATGAGCGTCAGCAGGAAGAGGCCTGTATTATCCGCAGTCAGAAGACGGACGCCGGCAGCGGAACGATCGCCGTACAGCAATTGCGAAGAGATCAGATAGACCTCCGCATCACACGGATCTGTCCAAGCGGCGGCCGCCTCGTACTGGAGATACCTGTAACCGAGATTTCCTCAGATGTAACGGCTGCCTATGCACAGCTATTTGCGGAAGGAAGACTGAACATAAGCGGCAAGATCGCGGATTGCTATATCCTTAAGTTCCTTGCCGGAGACGGAACGGCTTACGAAGCATCCGCTCCGCAGACGGCAGCGCTTCCCATGAAGCAGATCACTGATATCGATCTTCATGAAAATGAACTGATCGGATACGACACCTGCCTTGAGATCCTCGAAGAGCTCAGATGCGTACAAGGGCTTGAAGTCTTTGAGACCGCTCACTCTTACCAGGGGCGCAGACTCTACGGGATCTGGCTGAAACCAGAATACGAAGGATATCTGTCTATGACAAAACGGCTGTCAAGATGTCCAAGCGAGATCATCAACGCCAGGCATCATGCCAACGAGGTTTCCAGTACGAACGCCGCATTTATACTATTGAAGAGATTACTGACGGAAGATATCTACAGGGACCTTCCCCGGAAGCTGAATCTGGTTCTGGTTCCCATGGAGAATACCGACGGCGCTGCTATCCATTACGAACTCCAGAAGGAGCATCCTTATTGGAAGTTCCATGTGGCAAGATTCAATGCGGTCGGAAAGGAATTCTATCATGACCATTTCCGCCAGGATACCATACATGCCGAAGCAATGGGGCTTACACGGCTCTTTGAAAAATATATACCGGATATGATCGTAGACAACCACGGAGTACCGAGCCACGAGTGGGAGCAGCAGTTCTCAGGCTACACTTCTCCCTCTTACAAGGGCTTCTGGCTGCCGAGATCTCTGCTCTACGGATACTTCTGGTATGTAACGGATGAGCAATACCGTTCTAATTACTCCGTCAATAAGATGATGGAAGATGTGATCGCAGACGAGATTGCCGCAGATGAAGAGATGACACGGTGGAATCAGGAGTGGAGCGCACAGTTCGAGAAGTATGCTCACGCCTGGATGCCGAAGCTGTTTCCTGCGGATTACTATAAGAATATGATCAATTACTGGATACCCTTCGCCTTTGACCCGGCACACCGGTATCCATCCATCCGCTTCCCCTGGATCACTACGGTGGCATACACCAGCGAAGTGGCGGATGAGACCGCGCAGGGTGAATATCTGAACCTGTGCGCAAGGGCACACGCGGCGCACGACGAAGCAACCATCCGAATGCTGATGGCGGCAGAGTATATACATACCTGCCGGTGCGGGCGCCGGGACGGACAGATCTTTACCGAATACTTGCGGCTAAGACCCATGGCCGTGAACAATTCGGAGCAAAGATAGATACTATTAACACTTTTCACTAGAAGGAGGAGAAGTAAATGGAACTAATTAAACTGGTTGGCGTTCTGATCGTAATTGTCGGGTTTGCATTGAAGCTGGATTCGATCCTCATCATTTTCCTGGCGCTGATTACAACAGGACTCGTAGGGGGACTTGGCATTGACGGCCTGTTGGAAGCGATCGGAACGAATTTCGTAGCAAACAGGAGTATGGCGATCTTCATCATGATTCTTCTGATCACAGGCGTCCTGGAGAGAAACGGGCTGCGCGAGGCCGCGACAGACCTGATCAAGAAGGTCAAAGGCGCAACCGCCGGCAAGGTTATCTGCGCATACGGTGTTATGCGAGGAATCTTCGGCGCATTCAACGTCGGTTTCGGCGGTGTTGCCGGATTCGTACGCCCGGTTGTACTCCCGATGGCAGAAGCGGCTGTCAAAAACCAGGGCCATGAAGCAGCTGAAGAGCATGTGGAAGACATCAAGGGTATGGCATCTGCAATGGAGAATATTACATGGTTCTTCTTCCAGGTATTATTCGTCGGCGGATCAGGCGGTATCCTGGTGCAGAGCACACTGGCTTCCCTGGGCTATGAGGTCGAACTGATCGAGCTTGCGGCGGCAGAGATCCCGGTCGCGATCGTTGCGTTGATCGCAGGCTGTGCCGTTACACTCCTGAATGATAAGAAACTGACAAACAGATATTACAAAGACACGAAGTAGGAGGTGCTTAGAATGGCTGATTTGAAATTTATACAGATAAATGAAGTATTAGGCACGAACCTGCTGAACATGGTATGGGTCATCGTAGGTTTGATCGCTATCTATGCAGGAGTTAAGAATCTGATGGATGAACAGAATCCTTCCAGGATCGGAACCGCCTTATTCTGGTGCTCTTTCGGAGTCGTATGCGCCTTCGGCACCTGGCTTCCTGCGAAGATCTCCGGCGCCCTGGTCATCATCATGTGTCTGCCGCCGATCTTCAAGAAGGTAAAAGTCGGCAAATCAGACGCGCCGACCAGGGAACACACCATAGAACAGTATCAGAAAGTCGGAATGAAGATCTTCTTCCCGGCGGTCTGCGTAGGCTTATTCTCACTGTTATTTGCGTTTTTCAGTAATTTAAGCTCTATGGTTGCAGTCACTCTGGGTGTCATCGTTGCTATGATCATCCTGATGCTCTACAATCCATCTGAAAATAAACCTAAGGTATTCCTTAAGGAATCCGAGAGATTTCTCTCCATCATGGGTCCGTTATGTATGCTCCCGCAGCTTCTCGGCTGTCTCGGAGGCGTATTCACGGCGGCCGGTGTCGGAGATGTCGTTGCCAGTATTGTGGAGAAGATCGTTCCGAAGGGAAATGTCAACGTAGGTATCATCGTATTTGCAATCGGTATGGCAATATTTACTATGATCATGGGTAACGCATTCGCAGCCATCACGGTAATCACCGTAGGTATCGGCGGCCCCTTCGTTCTGGCATACGGCGCCGACCCGATCACCATCGGTATGCTGGCGCTGACCTGCGGTTACTGCGGTACCTTATGTACGCCTATGGCAGCTAATTTCAACATCGTTCCGGTAGCTATCCTGAACATGAAGGACCGTTGGGGAGTTATCAAGAATCAGGTGATCGTAGCCGGAATCATGCTGGTATTCCAGATCTGTTACATGATCATATTCAAGTAAACAGGATCCGGCAGGCACCATAAAATAAAAAAGGATGTGGAAAAAATGTCGCATAATATAGAACGCGGCGCCAAAATCGTGATAGATCATTGGATGCGTGTAAGACGTTGGGACAAGCTGCTTATCGTCACAACGAAAGAACATCTGGAAGAATTAAGAGTCCTTAAGGAATTCGCAGCTAAGCGGACACGGTCAGTAAGTTCTCTGGTCGTAGAAGACACCGGAAGGCATGTGGGAGTCTTTTTTGACATGAATGAAGAAGTCTTTGACCCCTACACGGCGATCATTGCCGCGACAGATTACTCTCTCGTAACGACAAAAGCCGCAAAACGGGCGCTCCAAAAGCACAGGAAATTCCTGTCGCTGCCCTTATCTACCAACGACGGACGGTCCATGCTGGAGTATGATTTCATGACCATGGATACAAAGAAAAGCCGCCTTATGGCTAACGTGATCATGAAATATCTCCGCCACTGTACTACGATCCATGTAACAACGCCTGCCGGAACAGATCTGCGCATATACAAAGCAAACCGGATTCCCGGATTCTTCAACGGTGTAACCAAGGACGGAAAGGGGTATTCTTCCGCCAGCATTGAAGTCTACGTCTCTATTGAAGAGACCAAGACGGAAGGCACCATGGTCCTGGACGGATCTCTCGGGTACATCGGACGCGCAGAAGAACCGACGAAGATCCTGTTCAAAGACGGCCGTATCACCTGGATAGAAGATACCCTCACCGGTGTCAGGCTCCAGCATTATATGGAGGATTATAATGATTCCCGCATCTATATAGGCGGCGAGTTCGGAATCGGCCTGAATTCCTATTCCAGGTGTCTCGGTAACTGCTACATTGAAGATGAATCCGCATACGGTACGTTTCACATCGGGCTGGGAAGGAATCTGGCCCTTGGCGGACAGCAGAATGCCAACGGACATTTTGATCTGGTATGTCTGGAGCCGGATATCTACACAGACAACCGGCAGATCATGCAGCAAGGCAAGATCATCATCCCGGAACCTGTAGTATATTAATTTTAAGGAGAGATTATAACCATGAAAGTATTAGTGACGGGATTCGACCCATTCGGAGGCGAATCCGTGAATCCGGCTTTTGAAGCCGTTAAGATGCTTCCTGACAACATCGCAGGAGCAGAAGTGATCAAGCTTGAGATCCCCACCGTATTCTTAAGGAGCGGCCCGGCAGTCGAAGAGGGCATCAAGAAATACCAGCCGGACATAGTGATCAACGTAGGCCAGGCAGGCGGAAGATCCTGCGTTACGATTGAACAGGTAGCGATCAATCTGGCCGAAGCCCGCATCCCGGATAACGACGGAGACCAGCCGTCCGGCGAGCCGCTGCAGCCAGACGGGGCTCCCGCATATTATGCTACCATCCCGGTAAAAGCAATCTTGAAGAATATCCGTGACCACAAGATACCATGCCACATCTCTTACTCGGCAGGAACCTATGTGTGTAACAGTGTAATGTACAACGTCCTTCACATGGCCGCGGAGAAATATCCGAACATACGCGCCGGATTCATCCATGTGCCTTTCGCGGCGGAGCAGGTTGTTGACAAGCCTAACGGAACACCTTTTATGTCTCTGGAAATGATTGCGAAGTGTCTGGAATATGCGGTTGAAGCATCGGTGAATAATTTCGCAGATATAGACGGGATCTTTGGAGAAACCCACTAAATGTAATACTGTATTTGTAAGAAATCCGCCCCAAAATCATGAGCCGCAGCAAGCTGCGCCGATTGATTTTGGGGCGGATTGCAGGAATGCGTTTTTAGACCTTCTGCATCTTAAGGCAGCGGTCGCACCAGCGAAGCAGATCCTTGTACACGTCCTCTCTCTTCGTCTCGTTCAGGATCTCATGTCTTAGTCCGGCGTACAGCTTCACGGCAGTCCTGCACCCTGCTTTCTTATAGCGCTTATACACCTTCCTCACATTCTTACCAAAAGCCCCCACCGGATCATCTGCCCCTGCAGTAAATAATACAGGCAGATCCTTCGGAATCTTAGCCATACTCTCCCTGCGGTTCAGGGTCTTCATCCCCTCAAACATCTGATAATACCCGCCAAGCGTGAAACGGAACATACACAGCGGATCACCCACATATCTCTGCTGATGCTCTTCATCCGAAGTGACCCATTCCCTTCCGGTCTTACTTGGTTCAAATCTCTTGTTAAAACTTCCGAAGCTCAGATTATCCACGAACTTACTGCGGTATCTCCAACCCTTGAACAGAGCGGCCGCACGGCAGATCATCTGTCCCGCCACAAGGAGCGGCAACGGCTGATAGCCGGTTCCCATGACGATCACACCCGCGAGCCCTTCCCCATACATCGTCAAATACTGCCGTATCAGAAAAGATCCCATGCTATGCCCCATCATCATATATGGCACGCCCGGATACTTCCTGGCAGTGATCACTCTTAACTGCTGGATATCACCGATCACACACCGATTCCCGTTATCCTCGGGGAAGTATCCATAATCCGCTTCGTCTGTGACCGACTTGCCATGACCCAAATGATCATGGCCCACCACATAATATCCATATCCGCACATATACTCGGCAAATTCATGATAACGCTCAATATACTCTACCATACCGTGGCAGATCTGAAGCACTCCTTTGACCTCGCAGGCCGGCAGCCATTCCACGGCATGAATCTGCGTCTTCCCGTCTCTTGACAGATAATAAAACTCCTCTTTCATTCTAACGGTCTCCCATTCGAATATAATCCCTGTGTTCTGCCAACGGCCTGTATGCCGGACGGATGATCTTATCCACATTCCGAAGCTCTTCCAGTCTGTGCGCGCTCCAACCCACGATACGGGCAGTCGCGAAAATCGGCGTATACAATGCCGGCGGAAGGTCTAACATACTGTATACCAGACCGCTGTAGAAATCTACATTCGCATTAACGCCCTTATAGATCTTCCTCTTCTCGGCAATCACCTTCGGCGCCATATTCTCAACCATCTCATAGAGCGCATATTCCTCCTCACAGCCCTTCTCCTGCGCCAACTGCTTCACAAACACCTTGAAGATATCCGCTCTCGGATCTGATATGGAGTAGACGGCATGTCCCATCCCATAGATCAGCCCCTTCTTGTCGAACGCCTTCTTCTCCAGGAGATCACAGAGATACCTGCGTACCTCATCCTCGTCCGTCCAGTCCTTCACTTCCTTCTTCATATCCTCGAACATCTGCGTTACTTTGATATTCGCGCCGCCATGCTTGGGCCCCTTCAGTGAAGCGAGCGCCGCCGCGATCGTTGAATATGTATCCGTCCCTGAAGAGGTAACCACATGAGTCGTGAACGTCGAATTGTTACCGCCGCCATGATCCATATGGAGCACAAGCGCCATATCCAGGATCTTAGCCTCAAGCTCTGTATACTGCCTGTCCTCACGGAGCATCATCAGGATATTCTCTGCCGTAGACAATTCCGGCGACGGCGCATAGATAAAAAGATCCTCCCCCATCCGGTGGCTGTATGCATGATACCCGTATACCATCAGCATCGGGAACGCACTGATCAGGTTCAGACATTGGCGCAGCACGTTCGGAATCGATGTATCGTCTGCCTTATCGTCGTATGAGTAGAGATTCAGGATCGAACGTGACAGCGTTATCATCACATCCCGGCTTGGCGCCTTCATGATCACATCCCTCACGAATGTCGGAGGCAGCGTACGCCTCTCCACCAGCGTATCGTGAAACATCTCCAACTCCTTCTCTGTCGGCAGTTCCCCAAATAGCAGAAGATACGTGATCTCTTCAAATCCAAAATGCTTGTCCTCAAGAAATCCCTTAACCAGATCCTTGATATTATAGCCGCGGTAGTACAGATTACCCGCACATGGAACCTCTTCTCCGTTCACGACCTTCTTCGCGCATACATCTGATATATTCGTCAGTCCTGCAAGCACCCCCTTCCCGTTCAAGTCGCGGAGTCCCCTCTTAACCTCGTATCTGGTGTACAGCTCCTTGTCGATCTCATTATTCTGAATACAGAGTTCTGCAAAATGTTCGATCTCCGGCGTAACCTCAAACAATGAAAAATCCTTCTTTTTATCCATATCTACCTCTCCTTTCTGTCGTACAGATAATTACTGAGCCTTGCAAACTCTTCCAGTGTCAGGGCCTCTCCCCTGACGCTGATGCCCTTGCCAAGCTTCCCGATCGCCTCCAATATCACCTCTTTCGAAAATACAATCTTATCTGAATTACTCAATCCATTGGCCAACGTCTTCCTCCGCTGATTAAAGGATGCCCGTATGACATCAAACAGCAGACGCTCGTCCTTCACCTCAACCGGCGGATGCTCATGGCTGGTCAGACGAATCACCGCCGACCCTACCCTGGGCCTTGGCATAAAACAATTCGGAGGTACATTCGCCACGATATAGGGGCTTGCATAATACTGCACAGCTAATGACAGCGCCCCATAGTCCTTATTGCCAGGCCCGGTCTGCATACGTTCCGCCACTTCCTTCTGTACCATAACGGTAATGCTCTCCACTGGCACATGCTCTTCAAACAATCCCATAATAATCGGCGTCGTTATGTAATAAGGAAGATTCGCTACCACCTTAACAGGCTTCCCTCCATGCTCCGTCAATGCAAGCGCCCGGATATCAAGCTTCAGGATATCCTCATTGATAATCCTTACATTCGGATATGCACGGAGAGTATCAGACAGGATCGGTATCAGATTCTTATCGATCTCTACGGCTACAACCTTCCCTGCCGCTTCCGCCAGATATTGGGTCATGGTCCCGATCCCGGGACCAATCTCCAGTACCATATCTTCCTTATTAATATCCGCCGCACGGATAATCTTGTCAAGTACATGGGTATCAATCAGAAAATTCTGACCAAACTTCTTCTGAAATGAAAAATCATACTTCTGCAGAATCTCTATGGTATTCTGCGGAATCCCTAAGACCGGTTTATTCATATATTTCTCCCGAATTGTGGTAATAGAGATTATTATACATGATTTTCCGTTTGAATCATAGAGTAAAAGAATTAAATAATAATTAAGAATCTATGAATAAACGTCTCTGTCAGTTCCCGGCGCTATACAATGTACTGCTGATCGCGCTCAATAACTGTGTGATATCCACCGGCTTCGCCACATGCGCGTTCATCCCGCACTCAAGCGCCTTCCGCCGGTCCTCTTCGAATGCATTGGCTGAGACCGCGATGATCGGAATCCTGGCAAGCGACGGATTCTTAAGGCTGCGGATGGCCTGCGCCGCATGATACCCGTCCATGACCGGCATCTGGATATCCATCAGTATCACGGCATACTCTCCGGGCCGGGAATTCCTCACCATCTCCACCGCAATACTCCCGTCCGTCGCAGTATCCACAAGGAATCCCTCATCCCTCAGCAGTTCAACCTCCAGTTCCATATTGATCTCATTATCTTCCACCAGCAGAACCTTATACTCCTGCGCCGCATCGACAGAACTCTTCTTCTTCATCTCAGATTGATGCATGCCCTCCTGCCGTATACGGAAATCAAGCGTCACCGTGAATCTGCTGCCTTCGCCTTCTACACTGTTCACCTCGATGCTTCCATTCATCAGATCCACGATCCTCTTCGCAATGGTCAGGCCAAGCCCCGTACCGTGTATACGGCTCATCGTCGTATTCTTCTGTCTCTCAAACGGCTCAAACATACGCTCCTGGAAGCTCTCGCTCATTCCGATCCCGTTGTCCTCAACCACAAACTGGTAAGATACATAATCGTTCTCTGTTCCCTCCAGTTCCTTGACAGTGACCTGGATCCTGCCGCCATCCTCCGTATACTGGACGGCATTGCTTCCCAGCCGCCAGAGAACCTGATTCAGCTTCTCCGGATCACTGTAGACCTCGCAATGCTTCACTCCCGAGACATCCAGAAGGATTGTAATATTCTTCGTATTCGCCTTGGGCAGGATCGCTTCATGCACTTCCTCGACACAGGCGCGGATATTACACTCTTCTTCCTCAAGATTCACTTCCGTGGTATCCATCTTGGATATCTCCAATACGTCATTGATCAGGTTCAGCAGATGTTCCCCGGATTCCTCGATCTTGTTCAGATATTCCCACACCTTATCCCTGTCATCTATGTACCGCTTGGCAAGACTGGTAAATCCTACGATCGCATTCATCGGAGTCCGCATATCGTGAGACATATTGGCCAGAAACGCATCCTTCGCGGCATTCGCCTCCTCTGCGCGCCCCAGCGCATCCTCAACCAGATTCTTCTGCATCATCTCACGCCGGATCTCGTCGTCCACGCTCCGATAGCCCATGACGATCTCCGACACCTGCTCCGCGGGACCTACATTCACCACACGAAGCTGCAGATATTCCACTTTCCCGTCCTTGATGATCCGGTAATTAATATAATACATCCCTGTCTCGGACAGTCTCTCCCGGATATAATCCGGATTCGTCGCCTCCTCCACGATCCAGCGGTCCTCCGGATGCACCCAGGTCTGAATATACTCCGCGTCAAATCCCTCGAACTCACACAGCCACCGTCCGCCGCCGAACTGATACTCTATCCGGTCACTGTGGCGGTATGTCTGAATCCGATTCTCATCCAGATCGGCATAGAAAATAGACTCATAATCCATACTGAGCCCTTCGATCACATTCATATGGCGAAGCTGTTCCTGATTGACAACCTCTAATTCCTTGTCATATTCCTCAATACGCTGCTTAAGGATCTCTTCCTTCTGAAGCTGTTCTGACAGCAGCTCCTCCTTCTCCTCTTCCTTCTGCTGCAGTCTCTCCGTCGCATCCGACAAAAACACATAGAATATATCCCCGACGATCCCGCTGTGGATAAAATGCCCGTAATCCTCCACCCAGCGGACATTCCCATACTTAGTGACAATCCGATATTCCACGTAATCCAGATCATAGCGGCTCTCCTGGATCTGATACCAGATACTTTGCTCTACTTCCTCCAGATCATCCGGATGCACGATCCCGCGAAACGAATTCCCCGTCAATTCAACAAATTCCTCCATCGTATCGCATTCAAATATACGGAGCATCGCCATATTGGCATATATGATCTCTTCATCTCCGCCTGCCTGGTACACGAAGAAACCTCCAGGCATCTCGTCTGTTATCTTCTTCAGCATATCTTCCGCATTCATATTATAAATCTTCAGCAATGAATAAACGCTGTCTATCTCACCTTCCTTATTCTTCTTACGATTATTCAATGCCTCCCCTCCCTTCATCCTACGGCACTCCTGCATTCATCATTCATCATTCATCTTCTCATCTATCGTGATATCCATCTTAATTCCGTCCCGGCCTTCCATACCGGTAAGGAACAGATAGCGCACACCCTCTTTCGTCTCTTCACTGGTATATATATTATAACAACTGCGTCTCATGAATTCCGCCAAACGCAAAAATATGTCCTTTGCTGCCAGAAATGAAAAACTCTTCAGCGACATATGAATCTTAATGCCATCCTCGGCATCTGATTCAACCATATACTCTTCCACTGCCTCTTCCGCCCTGATAAACCCCTCTATATCTTCAAGGCTATCCGCTCCGATCTGCGAACGGAATCCCTCGAATATACGAAACCTGTCTGCCATACCTTACTTCCCCCCATTGCCCTTACCTTAGCATGCATTTTATTATAACACATTTCCTTAGATTATAGAATAAATTTTCATTTAAAAAAGCTTTAAAAAGGCGTCCCTGATAACAGGAACGCCCTTCTGCACTTTTCTCTTATCTATTATCTATTATTCGCCCGGTCTTGCACTTCTCAGCTTGAACCGAGAAATCAGGGACTTCAATAACTGAGACTGACTGGATAACTCTTCGCTGGCTGCCGCGCTCTCTTCCGCCGTAGCAGAGTTCGTCTGAACCACGCTGGAGATCTGATCCATACCCATCGTTACCTGTGAGATCGCTTCTGCCTGGCTTACTGCCGCAGTAGAAATCTTATCCACATATGTAACAGCGCTCTTCGTACTCTCCACTGTCTCGGAAATCGCTTCCGCAGTACGGTCTACGATATTCGTACCGTTCTCTACTGCCAGGATCGTTCCCTCGATCAGCACAGTCGTATTGCTTGCCGCTTCCGCACTCTTGGACGCAAGATTACGAACCTCATCGGCTACTACCGCGAATCCCTTGCCGGCCTCACCCGCACGGGCTGCCTCTACCGCTGCATTCAGCGCAAGGATATTAGTCTGGAATGCAATATCCTCGATCGTCTTAATAATCTTGCCGATATCGCCGGACTTCTGGCTGATCTCACCCATAGCAGAGATCATATCCTGCATCTGCTCATTAGATACAGACAGCTTGCTCTGCGCTTCCATAACCTTCTGGCTTGCTTCTCTCGCATTCTCAGCAGTGTTGCTGACTTCTCTTGAAATATCGTTGATCGTTGCCGCCAATTCCTGTACAGAACTTGCCTGCTCGGTTGCGCCCTGTGACAACGCCTGCGCACCGGAAGACACCTGATCGGCGCCGCTTGCTACCTGGTCGGACGCATCATTGATCTGTCTCATCGTATCGCTCAGGCTGCGGTTCATCTTACGGATACATGCTAACAGAGGCTCAAAGTCTCCCTTGTAAATATTGTCCTCAGCAAAGAGGTCGAAATTCCCGCCTGACATCTGATCCAGCAGACGTGTCAGATCCCCTACTACAGCCTCCAGGCCTTCACAGGTATCCTTCACGCTGTTAACCAGCATACCGAACTCATCCGCGGAATCATACTCCAATGACTGCGACATATCTCCTCTGGAAAGCCCTTCCATCGCTTCTTCCACCTGATGAACCGGATGTACAATCATTCTCGTCACCCTTGCACAGATGATCATCGCAAACACGATCGCGACTACGGTAATGGCCAGGAGGATGATCATGCTCATGTTCGTCTCCCTCACGCTCTCATCCATAGTCTCTGCACGGATAGCCGCCGTATTCTCAATTAACTGATTAATATTAGATATCACTTCTTCAAGCGCCGGTGTACACTGTGTCCGCACCAGCTCCGCCGCGCGCATCGCGTCTCCCGACTTTAACTTATTCAGGATATCATCCGCAATACCAAGCCATTTGTTCAAAGAATTCTCAAATTCAGCCACTTCATCCTTATTCAGGATATCCAGGCTATGCAGCTTCTCCAGATTAGACTCAATACTTGCCTTGCTCTCGTCGATCGCCTGCAGGTTCGCCGCGTCTGTCTGCCCTGCTATGATCATATTACGCACATCCGTCGCCGCCATAAATGTTGCAATACGGCATGCCTTGACCGCATCGTCTGCCGCAACTGAGCCTTCCATAAATTCATTCAGATTATTGCTTGCCTTTCTTAGCTGTAAAATGGAATACAAGGATACTAAAATCGTCAGCACGAGCACTACTCCAAATGACACTAACAATTTAGATCTGATTTTTAAGTTCTTCATAGTTCTCTCCTTCTGTTTCTTCTAATCTAGCGGTCTCATCCGCCGTCTCTCTGTTCGGGGAATCCCCCGCTTCTTCTGCCTGCGCCGCCGTTCCTTCGGCCGTGCCTGCGCTGCTCTCATCGGGGCCTGCTTCCTCAGCCGCATCTTCCCCGCTTATATTCGGATCCGCCCCGCTGCCTTTGTCTCCTTCGGCCGCCTCAGGCATCTCCTCCTCTCCATCCTTCTTCCTGCCTATCATTCCTTTCAATTTTTCTTTTATATCCAACAATCTGACTCTAAGCCGAAATCCTGCTTTCTTACACTTATTTGTACAGATTCGTCTAATAAAACGCCAATTGCGGACAATCCAACAAAATACCAATAAAAACGGATACTTCTCAAGCGCCGGGAAAAACTGCATCATGTACTCTCTTGAAGGAAACCACCATGCCTGCTGCTTAAGAGCCCATTCCTTATCCCTGTCACGCCAGTAGAAATCCAGCCTCACCTTCTCACACGGCAGAAGCTCTTCATCCAGATGCTCATTCTCACGTCCGCGTGATAAGATATATTCTTCCAGTTCTATTGCCACCCCATATTGCTGCTCGGCTCCTTCACCAAACCAGAGTTCCGCAAGCAGCTCCGCCTGCCGGATAAATTCCTGCCACTTTGCCTTCTCCAGAAATTCTCTCACTGCCTTCCAGCGGAACTTCTCACCCAGAATCTTCTTAAACTGCCACAGATCCATAATATCCCGAATCTTCAGCTTACCCGTAATATACAGCTCGACCATCCTCGCCGCACGATACAGATAGACCTCCTCATTCGTCAGCATATGTATGAACTTGTAAGACTCTATGCGCCGATAACTCTTAATAGAACCAGAAAAGTAATGCCTGATCACCTTATTTTCGATCGGCATTCCGTCATAGAATACAATACGGACACCAGGTACTCTCACATAGACCACTCCGCTGCCCATCGCTTCTTCCCGCTGCTCATAATCCATATCCAACATAATTCTATGGATCCTGGGCATCTCCTTCTTGTCCGCAAGAATCTCTATCTGTCTGATATGAGCCATCTCCGGCTTAGGGTACATCTCGGTTACTTCTGAATCTAACAGAAACAAAGCGTCTATCTTATGCCTCTCCAACTGCCACTTGATGACCTCATCTACCTTCTTGTAGGATTCATAAAGAAGAAGCTGCTTCCTGTAACTCTGATAAAACTCTGCTTCGCATTCTTCTGAGATCTCTTTTTCTATTCCTAAAAGCCCTATATAGACAATACTGATTACATCCTGATAATCGGAAACGTCTAAAAGCGTCTCCCATCTCATTCGCTTTCTCAATGTCTGGATCGGTTTCTGGTTAATGATAGCTGCCAGCAATATTAGCATGTATCTGATCTCGTAGCTAATAGCTCATTGCCTCCTTTCCAAACCGTCTGCAAATTAGACTGCCGGCTTTCATCCCCTACTTTTAATTTATCGGACATTTTTAGGCAAATATAACATTTTTTCGCTAATTTTTTAGAATTCTTCTCTCCGCAAAGATATCCATTGATTTCTGGTTATAGATCGAACGCTTCTCGTCCGCCGCCATCCTTCCTGCGATCAGCGTGATACAGCGTCTCTTCATGATCGTAACCAGTCCCCGGGCATGACTCGCTACCAGGATCGTCATCCCTCTGTAGTTCAATTCCTCCAATAGCTGCATCAGGTCCCACGCGGAATCCGGATCAAGATTCGCCGTCGGCTCATCTGCGATCAGAATCTCTGGCTGAACCGAAAGCGCCCTCGCCAAAAGTATCCTTGCCTGTTCACCCCCTGATAACTCGTCCGGGTATGACTTGTACTTCTTCGCAAGACCTACCAGTCCCAGTACCTTAATGATCTTCTCCCGCATACGGTCATCTGCATTCTCCGTTGCGAGCAAAGCTAACTTAATATTATCATATACCGAACGATCTTTCAATAGTCCAACTTCTGGAGACATAATACCCAGCCTGCGCCGGTGTTCAGGGACCTTATTCCTCGTCATGGTATCCACCCTGCGGCCTTCCACTGTGATCTTCCCGGAAGTCACCTCCTCCTGCTTCATGATCAGGTTCAGCAACGTGCTCTTCCCCGCTCCGCTCTTCCCGATGAAGAATACGAACTCCCCTTTATCTATTTCAAAAGAAATATCGTGTAATGCAGTTTCGTTTTTAAATTTTTTCGTCACATGGTCAAAAATAATCTGCGCCATATATTCCCACCTTATTTTTCTTGCACATTTACCGATATATTTCTATTACGATCAATAATAGTTATTGTGTATATTTGTTACATATACTATACTGGTTTAAAATGAAACCGTCAACAACGATTATTTAGACACGGTGAAAATATGAAAAAGAAATTATTATGCGGTGTATTCATTATCGCATTACTGTTATGCCTGTACTTTGTTCGGACCGACCGTGCGTCGGGCGCTGATCCGGCGGCCGCTGACGGTCAGGCAGATAATACTGAACAGGGACCCCCGCCGCCGCGGGTGCTTCCCGACGCTGCCCCTGATCCGGAGGAAGCCCCGGCATTCATAGACGGTCAATACACTCTGTCTATGAGCAGCAGTATCGGCACCCTTACCTACTATAATCAATCCGACGTCCGCTGGGCTGACTTCCTGTACGGAGGACGCGATCCGCTCCATTCATACGGCTGCGGACCGACCGCTCTGGCCATGGTCGTGACAAGCTTTACCGAGCATACGCTCTCGCCTTCCGATATGGCGGCCTGGGCTGCCGACCACAATTACTGGTCCGCCGGCCATGGGACGAAGCACAACTTCATCATCGAAGGCGCAGCCGCGTTCGGCCTGAAGGCCGCTCCTTTCCAGAACTTCACAGAGGAAGGCGTGCTCTCTGAACTGCGTAACGGGCATATCCTGATCGCACTGATGGGTTCCGGGCACTTTACATCTAACGGGCACTTTATCGTCATTGCCGACGACTGGTCCGGCAATCAGGTCCGTATCGCTGATCCCGCCAGCCTGGAGAATACACAGATCCCCTGGGACATCTCGGTGATCTTAAGCGAACTGAACGCCGCCGCCAATTCCGGCGGGCCGGTGTGGAGTATCTCTCCTTAATATGATTATACTGTAAAAAGTCTGCAGCACATTAACTGCTGCAGACTTCTTTTCTTTTGTAAAATTATTTTTATTCTATTATATCGGCAGCCCGTTAATGAGCCGCCTGATAATAAGAATCCTTTCCGGCAACTCTGGAATTGAACACCTTGTCAACATCTATCGTCCGTTTCAGGACCTGCTGAAGCTGAGTGCTGAGTTCTAAGATCTTCTTCTCCCCGAACGCTTCCGGCTGATACTTGCTCTCTGCGTTCAGCCAGGATCTGAGCTTCTCCTTATCCTCACCGCCGACTTCGATCAGCATCTGAATCTCCCGCTTCGAATCCAGGAAACGTTCCAATTCGTCCTGCCGCATCTTCATCAATAACTGAGCCGACTCCTGATCGTTTCTGGACAGGGCATCCGCCATCTCCTTCGTCACTCTCTCGATCTCTACCATATGCCTGTAATTTCGCTGTACCCGCTTAAGGATCTCCATCAATAGTTCTTCTCTGTTCTCCATACGACTTCTCCCGTCTATACAGCAGCCGTCTTCTTACTGGCTTCTTTAAACGCATCCCTGAGCTCTGCTACAAGGGGCTTCAATTCATCAACTACAGCGCTGTTACGTCCGGCCTGCAGCCTGCTGAGTTCATAGAGAAAGAACTCATACATCCTTCTCAGCTCATAGCTGATACTATACTCCATATTCAGCGTCTCATCAAGATACCGCACGATCTCCCTTGACCGCTGAACTGACTTCTCAAACAAATCATAGTCTTTATTCCCCAACGCGATCTGTGCCCTGGTGAGCCGTTTGATCAGCTCATCATACAGAAGCAGAAGCATCTCACTATGCGTCATCGTATTCACAGACTGCATCTTATACTGTTGATATCCATTCTGGTACATATTCTTCCCCTTTTTTGCTCTTAATAGCCGCCAAGCTGGCTTAAGAATCCGCTCTGACTATTCATCTGGGAGATCAGTGTCTCTAAGCTTGTAAACTGCTTAATGTAGCGGTCTCTCTCTGTTTCCAGTCTCTCCTGGAACTTCGTGATCAACTTCTCGATCTCCTGCAATTGCTTATACATGGTATTCTCTGTAACACTCATCGGCGAACTCTCATGCCCGGCCTTCCGGATCAGGATACCCTTGCTCTCCATTGCTCCGGTGGTATTGACATATTTGTCCATCACATTCTTAAGAGCCGTCGCAATTCCTGTTGAAGTGCCGTTTCCATTGGTATTCGTAACAGATGATTCTGCGAATATCTGCTGTACTCGCTCTGGATTGCTTGCAAGCGCCGCACGGAATTTCGACTCATCAAATGTCAGCTTACCGTTGTCGGAATAAGTGCTGGATGTCGATATACCCATCTCCGCCAATTCCTGAGCGATACCTCCGCCGATTATGAAACGCAGGTCACTGCTTAAGCTTCTGATATCACTGTCTGCATGGAGCAGGCCTTCCTTAGCCTTCTTCTCCCATGCCTCGATCTCGTCCTCTGACAGTTCTTTCTTCTGCTCGGAGGTAAGCGGTGCGTAATCACGGTCCGGTTTGGTGGTCAGTTCCTTGTTGACCAGCTCTATAATGGCGTTGTACTCATCTACCATGGCTTTGACTGCGTCTACGATTGAGTCGGCGTCTACTTGGGCGTCGATTTCTACCGGATCTGCCGTCTTGTCTAATTCCTTAGTACCGTCTTTCTCTGTATATCCAAATTCGCCTTTTACATTAATAGTCAAGCCGTCTATTGTAAATGAATTCGTTCCTCGAATCACTTCCACTTCTTCATCGGATCCGGCATATTTAACCGCTACGATTGCGTCCTGTCCGGTTTCATTTGCTACTTCTGTTCCTGTAAGTCCAAAAAGACTCTTTGCTGGACCATCAATTTTGACACTTCCGCTAGCGCCGTCTTCTTTTGAAGTAAAGGTAAACTTATCCGCCGCTTCTTGATAGGAAATCGTTACGCGCGCATCGCTGTTGTTGATCCGCTCCATCAGGGAATTCATGGTATCGTCTTCATAAACTTTTATTTCCTTATCATTGATCGAAAGGGTCGTATATTTTTTTTCGATTTCATTCCCTTCGGCATCTTTTATTTTCTCTGTTTGATCAAACTTTAAGTCAGGATGTTTTAACTTAAGCTGCTCGTTCATATTTACACGGTTAGACATACCATCCTGTAATCCTAATGCGTATTTTACATCGCTGCTTCCTGATACTAACTTCAATACAGAGGTTGTATCATCACTGCCGTCTTTAGGATTTTTAGTCTTTAGAGTAATTCCTCCCTCAGCCGACATACCTACCTCAATTCTTCCTTTTCCAAAAGCATCTTCTAATTGCTTCTGCATGGATTTCATAATTTCATGACGTACCTCATCATTTGCAGATAACGTTATTACATCACCTGTCTCCGGATCTATTGCCCCTGCTTCATCTATCAACTTTTGTAAAGTATCCTTATCTGGCATTGCTATCTCTGCCGTCTTTCCATTATAAGAAAATGTCAACGTCTTACCGTCTAACAAGCGTGCAAGATTTACATGATCAACTAATTTATCAGCTGCATCTTCTCCTGCTATTGTTGTTTGAGAGGTAGAACCAGTTACTGGTTTAAAATCTTTAAATCCCAAATACTCCATAGCAGATCCACCGGTTACTTCGAAATTATTCCCTCCCGGAGTCGTTGTAAACTGAATGTTTTTACCAGTATTCTTTTCAAACTTAACATAATCCGAAAGGTGTTTCCCGTCAGAAACTTCGATATTCGCTAACTGCTTATTAATTGACTCTATAGCTTTATCCGGAGTGCTGTAATCATATTTTACCACGGTTCCGTCGGCTAATTTCTCTGATTCTTTCAAGGTAAGAGAATATGTCTTAGCGCTTGAATCATTACCTAATTTAAAATCTATATCCTTCCCGATCAGCTGCTGTATATCGTATGTCTTACTTGTATCGATCTTCCCTGTAGACAAGGTCTGACCTGAAACATTAGCCGAAGTAGACCACTTCGCCTTCTGTGCCAACTGCTTCACGCCCAAGATCGATACGCCATCAGCTGACGACCCGCTTCCCGACACAGACACATACTTGCTGTTCGTACCTGTCACTGACAGTTGATTCCGTCCCCAGAACATGGAACTGAACAGATTCGTCTTAGAACTCCATGATGATGTATATTTATTCGCAAAATCAAGCAGCTGGCTGGCAATGTTCCGTACCGCTGACTGCTTCCATTCTAACTGCTGCTTCTTCTGCTGCTGCTGAGTAATCTTACTGGTAGTACCGGAAGTCATACCCTCAATCAGGGTATCTCTGTCCAGACCGCTGGCAAGACCGCCGTAACCTCTGATACCGTTGCTTGTTGATGTGCTCAATCCGCCTATTGATGTTGACATAGCTATCTCTCCTTTTCATTCTTTGCTTATTAAACATAAAATGCTCAGCCTTAATTGTATCCTGGGCCTTGCATTATCCTGCCCGGTTCCTGTAAACTTACATATAAACCGTGATATTACAAATTCAAAATTATTCTGTACTTATTTATCGGCATATAGTATACTTTAAATAATAGTTAGATTTAGTTTAAATTACGAATGGAGGAATTTATTTTGGCTACTATTATCGCACTTACGAACCAGAAAGGCGGCGTAGGCAAGACAACCACATCCAGCGCCCTGGCTGCTGGTCTGTTCTCTTTTCATGATAAAAAGGTACTGGCAATTGATCTGGACCCGCAAGGGAGCCTTGGCTTCAGTCTCGGTCTCGATATCGAGAACTGTAAGACGATCTATGACGTGCTGACCGGACAGGTGCCTATCAAGGACGCGATCCAGGAGACGGATTATTGCGATATTATTACTTCGAATATTTTGCTGAGCGGCGCAGAGCTTGAATTTACTTCATCTGACCGGGATTTACTGTTGAAGAAGGCTCTGATACCTGTTAAGAGTAATTATGATTATATTATCATCGACACACCGCCCGCTCTGAATATACTTACAGTGAATGCATACGCGGCGTCCAATCATCTGATCATACCGATGGCGCCGGAGATCCTAAGCCTTCTCGGCGTCTCCCAGCTTAAGGAGACCATAGATTCTGTACGGCAGAGCGTGAATCCGAATCTGAATGTGCTGGGTATCATCTTAACGAAGTTTAATCCGCGGACTCTGCTTGCCCGTGAAGTGAAGGAGATGGCAGAGAATATCGCCTCTCAGATGGGTACCCGGGTATTCGCTAACCAGATCCGTACAAGCGTTACCGTTGCCGAGGCTCCGGCACATGGACTCAGCGTATTCGACCATGCGCCCCATGCCAACCCATCACTTGATTATCAGGAATTTGTTCAGGAGGTTGTGACCAGAACCTCATCCAATATAATACAGGGAGGTGCTTCCAATGGCCAGGAGAAGTAATAAGACCGCACATGTACTGAATCTGCTTGCCGGGCATGATGCGCAGAACGATTCACAGAATGATTCACAGAACGAGCCGCAGACTTCAGCCGAAGGAGCAGACAACACGGATGCTTCTGCGGCTGCCAAACCTAAGACGGCAGCCCCATCCGCCCCGGCTGAAAAGGAACCTGAGAGACCTGTTCCCGTTGCTCAGACTGCACCTCAGAACATTTCCGTAATTGATAAGACGGAAGATGATCCTGTTGCAGATCTGATACAACAGAAGTTAATGGACGAATTCGAGCAGAGCCAGCAGAGTTCTCCTGCACAGGAAGCTGCGGCCGAGACTGATGCAGAACCACCGGCTGATACAACAGCCGAAGCTGTAACAGAAGAATCAACCGGGAACACGGCCGGCACATCTGACAGCACAGTCCTTGAAGCTGTACCGGATGAGGATTCCGGCTTAGCTATTGATGCCGCATCAGATGAGAGTTCTGACTCATCCGTTGAAGCTGTATCAGATGAGAATTCTGATGCAACTGTTAATGTTGAAGCCGAACCAGAAGAGGCTTCCGGCCCAATTACTGATACTGCACCGGAAGTAGCTGCTGATACAACTGCTGCTACTGCGGCTGATTCGGTAACTGAGACTGAAGCCGCCCATTCCCAGGACATGGCATCTCCTGCACCGGAGATCTCCTCTCCCGAACCAGAGCCGGAGCCGGAACCTGAATTCGCCTATCTGAATGTTATGGAGCGAATTGTTGAGGACAAGATCATATACTTTATGCGGCAGTTCGATGTCTGTACTTGTGCCCGCTGCAAAGCAGATACCGTCGCTCTGACAATGAACGGATTGATGCCCAAGTATATCGTTACCACACCTGCTGCCGTTGACCCGCTTCTAAGCTACTACACGAACAGACTGATTTCTGATGTTACGGTAGAAGCTACGAAGGCATGCATGGTTGTAAAAGATAATCCCCGGCATTAGCGGGTATATTATAATGGAGTTGCTGCAAAGCAAGACTATGGTTCAACGTCCATCTTTGCGGCAACTCCATTTTATCGAGATAGATTCTGAGAATCAGACCACAGCTTCTATCAGTATCTTATCCCCCAATATGATCTCTTTTACACCAGTTTCTTTTTTCTGATTAAAGTTAAAACTGAGCATATATCCCTTTTGCAAGTGATAATGCTCCAGGTAATCTATAAGCTGAGTTTCTCCCCGTTCATTATATGCATTACCGCGCCATAGTTTCAGTTCGATAATAAATTGTGTACCCAGGTAATCAATAATCAGATCTGTGCGTTCCTGATTCCTGGTGCGCGCCTCTACATAGTAATTACCAACACCATTGATGATTGGCTTTAGATAAAGCATAAAATACCGTCGTCCATCCTCTTCATAGAACTTCTGTCCCCGATCACCATAGATCTTATCAAAACGTTCTACGAATTTCTCGAGGACACGTTTCATGTCAAGCTGTCCATTCTTAACAAATTGATTTTTATCAAGGGAAGCTCTTTTATATAATTCACCGCCCTGAACTTCCGGAATCGTAAGAAAATAATTATACAACCGGGTTTCAAATATCCTGTTCGCAATCCGTACCGTTCCGTTCTCCGTTTTAACCAATCCAAACATCCTCGCATTTCTGACAGCGCTGTCATCAGCAGCATATGCGACTGGCTGTCCTTGAAATAATTGTCTCCAAATAACGGACTTCAACTCAGGGTATTGATTTATCTTATTTATCAGAGAATCGAATAATGGGTTATTCTCTTCCAACAACATTTTCACAGCTGCAAGATATCCTTCCTCAGTCCATGCGCCTGCCTTGTCTGGATATGCTGCCGTTCCCGCGATCCGTTCATCTATTAATTTACATATGCGCGACACCAAATATGGATAACCAGATGTATAATCATAAAGTAAACCGGCAATCTTTTCAATATCCATACCGGTATGATAAACATCCTCATACTGCCTAAGCATTCCTTCTATATCTTCTGCGAAAAAACTCATCTCTACATCAAAATCAGCCGCAATGTTCCATGGACTATTCTCCATATGCTCCTCATCCGAACGTGTCTTTCTCTTAATATTACGCACATCATATACCCCCGCAAGAATCACTGATCTGAATGCAGGAATCTCATCTCTGCCAAGATATGCCGCCCGCAATTGTGCAAGAAAATCAAGAAACACCTGATTATTTGCCGCCGTATCTATCTCATCTACAATTAGCACTACCGGCTGTCGGGAGCATTCACACCATTCGCTGAAACAGGAAAATATCTCTGCCATTCGAACACATCGGCTGCTATTGCCGGCAAGATTGGCAATATCTTGTTCTACCCCTGCCGGAACCCCGGCCATACGCCTTATCTTTTTATTGACCTCCCTTGCCAAAGCATGCACAAACACACTTCCGTCCATATATTCGCCAGATTCTATATTCTGAAAATCTAAACTTACCACCTGATAATCTTCTTTTAGATATCCGGCAAGAGCACGCAGCAAAGTAGTCTTTCCATATTGCCGCGCTCTGCTGATAACGAAATACTCCCCGCGATCTATCATTGATCTGATCTCCCTAAGCCTACTCTCGAGATCAACGACGAAATGCCTGTCTGGATTGCAGGCACCGCTGACATTAAAAGTCTTACTCATCCGTCAACACCACCTCTCTTGCTCCCATTGTACACAGCATTTCCACAGCAGTCAACAATCCCCGGAAAAAACATCGCCTCAATCTAAGCCCCTCTTCTAAGCTACTACATGAACAGGCTGATTTCTGATGTTACGTTAGAAGCCACGAAGGCTAATTCGTTCTTGAAAAATGATTGCATCTTTCGTCATCATATGCTATACTCCATTCTAAGAATTCTAGAAGGCATTCGCTTTTTATATTCTGACCGGCAGTTCGCCGAATATTTATCCAATATTTATTTTATAATGCCTGGTTTTTACTTCTTTAGATTTCGAAGATTTTCACCTGCAAAATGCTTTTCTGATACTGTATTTTATGTTATGATTGTACATAATATCAAGGTCTTCTTAATCTGATCCCGTAATTCCTTGCAGATGAAAGGAGACTTTTATGAATCTTACTAACAACACACCAATGGAAACTCAGACACAGGACGATTTTATTATGCTCCCCACCAATGATGTCTGCTTTGCCGGACTCATGGAGAATCCGAAAGTCCGGAAAGGATTCTGTGCCGCCGTTATGCGGGTCCGCCCGGAGGAGATTGCCGAGACGGAGCTTCTTCCCACACACCTGCATCGTGAATATGCTGATGATAAGCTTGGTATCCTGGATGTACGTGTGAAGCTGATAGACGGCGTTCAGATTAACTTGGAAATGCAGGTGCGTAATTACGAATTCTGGGATGAACGATCCTTATTCTATATCAGTAAGATTTTTTCTGATCAGTTGAAGTCTGGCAATTCCTATGGAATGTTACAGAAGTGTATTCATTAGCTTTACAATGACAAGATGGAATTACAGATCTTAGAACTTAAGAAGCTTCCTACGAAAATCCCGTCAGAGGCGGATATCGTTCAGTGGATGCGTTTCTTTAGCGGTAAGAACAGAAAGGAGTTTAAGCTTATGGCACAGACAAGCGAATATTTAGGAGAAGCTTATGAAGCGTTACAGAAGTTAAGTGCGGATGATCTGAAGCGTCTGGAATACGAGGCGCGTGAGAAGGCCTTGAAGGATTATAATACTAACATGAGCAGCGCTAGAAATAGTGGTATAAAAACCGGAATCCGCCTGGCCAGCAATGTATGGCGTCTGCATTCACAGCATCTTTCCAACGAAGCGATTGCCTCTGAATGCGATATTTCTCTGGAAGAGGTTCAGGAGATCGTGGCTTTATTCCATCAATAGGTATATCTTTTAAGAGTTCTTAGGCGCTGACCCAATCTACTTTTGAGTCGGGACAGCGTCTGATAGCTGGCAAATAACAGCGAATCTTTCGAATTGCTACATGCAGTCTTAACGGACTCTCTTTCCTCAACTAATACAGCTCATTTTTTATATTCTGATCGGCAGTTCGCCGAATATTTATCCAATATTTATTTTATAATGCCTGGTTTTTACTTCTTTAGATTTCGAAGATTTTCACCTGCAAAATGCTTTTCTGATACTGTATTTTATGTTATGATTGTACATAATATCAAGGTCTTCTTAATCTGATCCAGTAATTCCTTGCAGATGAAAGGAGACTTTTATGAATCTTACTAACAACACACCGATGGAAACTCAGACACAGGACGATTTTATTATGCTCCCCACCAATGACGTCTGCTTTGCCGGGCTCATGGAGAATCCCAAAGTACGAAAAGGATTCTGCGCCGCTGTTATGCGGGTCCGCCCGGAGGAGATTGCCGAGACGGAGCTTCTTCCCACACACCTGCACCGTGAATATGCTGATGATAAGCTCGGTATCCTGGATGTGCGCGTGAAGCTGATAGACGGCGTTCAGATTAACTTGGAAATGCAGGTGCGTAATTACGAATTCTGGGATGAACGGGCTTTATTCTATATCAGTAAGATCTTTTCTGATCAGTTGAAGTCTGGCGATTCCTATGGCATGCTGCAGAAATGTATTCATGTCAGCATTCTGGATTTTATTCGTTTCTCGGGGGATAAGAAGTGCTATCGTACGATACATTTTCGTGATGATGACGACAATGTGCTTTACAATGATAAGATGGAATTACAGATCTTAGAACTTAAGAAGCTTCCTAAGGAAGTCCAGACAGAGGAAGATATCGTTCATTGGATGCGTTTCTTTAGCGGTAAGAACAGAGAGGAGTTTTTGCATATGGCACAGACTAGCGAATACTTAGGTGAAGCTTATGAGGCGTTGCAGAAGTTAAGTGCAGATGACCTGAAGCGTCTGGAATACGAGGCACGCGAGAAGGCCTTGAAGGATTATAATACTAACATGAGCAGTGCTAGAAATAGCGGAATCCGCCTGGCCAGCAATGTATGCCGTCTGCATTCACAGCATCTTTCCAACGAAGCGATTGCCTCTGAATGCGATATTTCTCTGGAAGAGGTTCAGGAGATCGTGGCTTTATTCCATCAATAAGAATGTCTCTTAAGAGTTTTCAGCCACTGACATACGGTGCAGAAAAGCGCCGCCCCAATCCATTCCCTCTTCATGGATTGGGGCGGCGCTTTTATTCATCTTCTATCTTCCATTCTTAAGCCGGAACCTTCCGGTCTCTTCTCTCAGCAAACGAACCTGATCGAACAATTCTTCGCTGACCGCCGCGGACTCCTGGCTGCTCGCCGAGTTCGTCTGTACAACATCGGCGATCTGGCTGATTCCGTCCGTTACCTGCTTAATAGATTCCGCTTCACCGTTAATTGCCTCGGTAATAGAACTGATCGCACTGTTAGACTCCGTCACAAGCTCCAGAGTCTTAGCCAGAGTTACGGATACCTCGTCAACGATATGTCTTCCCCTCTCCGTAACATTCACAGAATCCTCGATCAATTCCTTCGTCTCCTTGGCCGCCTCATCAGACTGTGCCGCAAGGCTTCTGACTTCATCCGCAACAACAGCGAATCCCTTACCTGCCGATCCCGCGCGCGCCGCCTCTACCGCCGCATTAAGCGCCAGGATATTCGTCTGGAACGCGATATTCTCAATCGTACCGATGATCTCACCGATCTTCTGGGACGCCTGCGTGATATCCTTCATAGCCGCAACCATCTCTTCCATCTGCTGACCGCTGACTGTAACCTGCTCGCCTGTCAGGCGGGCGTTCTCACGTGCGTTGTTCGCCATCTCAACATTCTTGGACGCATTCTTAGAGAGCTCATCCAACGTTGCATAGAGCTGCTCCACGGCGCTCGCCTGCTCGGTCGCACCCTGTGCCAGCGACTGAGATCCGCTTGACAGCTGCTCTGCATTGCCGGAGATCTGATGCTCGGCTCTTCCGATACTTCCAATCGCTGACGACATAGTTGCAGTGAAACTGTCGATTGATTCCTCAATGGAACGGAAATCACCGATGAACTCAGTTGAAGTGCTGACGTTAAAATCACCTCTCGCCAGCTGTCCCATGATCCGGTTGATATCCTCCACATACCCCTGGATTACTGACAGAGAATTTCTTATAACACTTGCCAGTTCACCCAACTCATTATTCGCTTCATAATCAAGATCTAATTCCAGCTTACCTTCCTGCAGCGGACGTACCTGACCGCTGATATATACCATCGGCTTCACGATCTGTTTTAATACATAATGAACCAGGCTCATCAGGAATATAAGCGCCAGAAAGAAACAGATCCCGGATACGATCTGTACGATGTGGAGAGTTCTCTCCATACTCTCCGCACTCTTATCCTTCAGCATCGTTCCCTCTTCCACAACCTCATCCAGATATCCGACCAGCGTCGCCAGATTCCCCTGGATCGTATCCTGATAATACTCCTGCGCACGATCCGGATCTGTCTTCAGCAGATCCAGTACATAGCTGGCAGACTCATGAAGTTCCTTATGCAGCGGCTCCAACTGTTCTCTCAGCCCAAGTACCTTTTCATCATCTGTATCCGCCTCGCCGTAGAGCCACTGTCCCAGGGCACAGGTAGTAGGATCTATACTTCCGGTAAATTCCTTTTCCGCGTACAATGCATTACTTAATCCGGCAGACCATTTGTAATGTGCCACCTCTGCTTTCTCGATCGTGTCCAGCAATGTAGTCGCTGCAATGCTGTCCCTCTGCGTATCTTTGATCACAAAAATATTCGCAGTTACTGCAAAACTATAGATGAGCACGGCAGCAACCGTGGTCGCCACCCGAATCCCCACCATCTTATTGATACTCTTTCGCATGGATAACTCCCTCTTTTCTTCACTGTCAAATATATTTTATGCGGCTGCGGAAAAATTCTTGCCATCCTGCTGCTGCATAGCTTCCGCCGTATCCGGCTCAGATGCCGTCGTAGTCCTCGTCGTTCCGCCCGATACATAGACTCTGCCGCACTCCGGGCAGATCGACGTATGCATCGTAACCGACTGGCTTACTACACGGCGGTCTTCACGCTTTGCAGCCGCACGCTCACGCACCACATGCTCCATCTCATGGCCTTTGACCGCTGAAGCTGCCTGATCCGGCGATATATGTGTAGGTGTTTTAAAAGAAACTCCCGCATCATCCGAACCATCCTGATATTTTCTCTCCTTGCAGGTCTGACACTCGGCGTCCTCTGCCGCCTTCTGCGCTGCGTCTACGCCTGCTCCCTCTTCCTTGGAAGAATCTGCATACTGGATCCGCATACGCACCGCCAGTTCCGCAGGATCCATTCCCTTACGCAGGAATGGGATCGTATTCGCGATTCCGTTCGTCCCGTTCACATTCACAGCCCCTATCGGACTCACAGGCTCTACCGGCGTCCCCGGACTTGCGCCCCGAACCGCACCGCCGGCTCCGATCCATTGACCTGCCGTCACTCCCGACACAACGCCGGCTCTCTGGCCTGCCGTCACTCCCGCCGCCGCTCCGGCTCCCTGACCGGCAGACACGCCCGGTACAGGAACCGTACTTGCACCGTTAACCTCCCGGCCAGCCGCTACACCCGATATCGGCGTTACCGCTCCGACACCTCTGACACCCTGCACCGGCTGCCCATATGCGCTCCGGGATACCGCATCTACACTCCGTGCACCCTGCAAGGCAGCGCTTGGGCGAACATACCCGGCATATCGTCCCGCATACGGATTAACTGCCGAAATACCTCCTACCATAACATTCACCTTCCCATCACACTAACAAGAATCTATAACAAGAATCTATTCAGTAACAGAGCCGCTTGCCTGAACTGTTACTCTATTCGCTCTCGGACATGCCGACAACATTCTCCCAGATGTTGTTCACTTCCTCAACACAGTCCATATAGATCTGTGCCAGTTCATTCGTCTTAAGTCCGAGTTCTTCAGCTATCTCCTTGATCTCAACCCACTCGGCCTTCTCATAGCAGAGGATCAGTTCGAACAGGCGTCCCGCCTTACCCTCTCCGGTAACAAGCGCCGTCTTCACTTCCTCCACGATCGGGATATCTTCAAGGATCTCTGCCATTGAGGCATCGATCATATACTCGAGAGTAGAGAACATACCCATAAGATATGCGTCGGACGTATTGATGGTGAAGTTCTTAAGCTTCTTCACCAGCGCAGACGCGAAGTTTGCACGCATGAAAGACGTCTTCAGCAGTTCCTCTGATGAATTCTCCTTATCCTCAAAGCTCAGCAGATAGATCCACTGCTTCAACTGGCTGATTCCCACGCGCACCAGCGCCTGACGTACTGAAGTCGTCTCATGATGCACCGCGAAATACGCTGAATTCGCCATACGGAGCAGCGCATATGTCAGCGCCGCATCCCTTGTGATCGTCTCCTCTAAGACCTCCACATCAGGCTCATCCTTCGTGATCTCCATAATGAGCTGATACAGATTGCCCTGCATGAAATCCAGCTTATTGGTCTTCGTTATCGTAGCTCCCGAGATATAACTTCCCTCCACGAAATCCGCATTCAGCTCCACCGCACAGTCATACGCTTCCTTGCTGTTCACGCCTGTTGCAATGAACTTCTTCTGGAATCCGTGAGCCATATCCACAACATTGGCAATAGAACGCTTCTGCGTCTCATCCATATTACCCGTTACATCCAGCTTTATGTAATCTACATATTCCAGCATACTGAAATACTTCGGTGTAAACTGGAAATCATTGATCGCAAAATGATACCCGTCCTCACGGTACTTACTGATCAGGATCGCCGCAAGCGAATGGATCACGATATTGTCTCCGATCTGTATTACAACCTTATCCTTATCAAATATCTTCGGCGTATTCCTGAATAGAAGCGTCGGCGTAAATGTCATGAACGTCTTCTTATCCTTGAAAATGCGGTCAGAATTCTCAGACAGGAACGACACCATCGTATTCGCCGCAACACTGTCCGAACTTGGATTATACAGACTATCCCTGTCCTCCTGGATTACAAGCTCATACCCGATGACCGCATCAGTCGCCTGATCCTTAATAGCCTGTCTTACAACACAACTATCCATTATTACTCTCCTCCCCGGTCTAAGAGTTCATCCATAACCTCTACCAGACGCCCAATCTCAGGCTTCGATAGCTGTTCGTTCGCTCCCAGCTGCTTTCCTTTAATCCGCATCTCTTCGTTGATCAGTGAGGAAAAGATAATAATCGGCATCCTCTTCATCTTCTCGTCATCCTTCACCAGCTTGGTCAGACGGTGTCCGTCCATCTCCGGCATCTCAATATCCGTAATCAACAGCGCCGCCCGCTTGTAAAAATCAGGCTCGTTGCGGATACTGCTGAGATAATCCCATGCTTCCCTGCCGTTATTAAAATTCATAAGATTACTATAGCCCGCACGGAACAGAGAATCCTTGATCATCTTAGTCAGAAGGATCGAATCCTCCGCAAGGATGATCCTGTTATCCCTTGGAATCCTGTCTCCTAACCTGTCGATCTCATCCACCTGGATGCTTGTCTCCGGTGCGATCTCTGCCACGATCTTCTCAAAATCCAGAATCGTAACCAGTTGTCCGCCGCACTGGGCGATACCTGTCGCAACTCCGTCTTCTCCGTTCGTGAGCGTCTTATCCGGCTTCTGGATATCCTCCCAGGAGATCCTGCTGATTCCAACCACCGTATGCACACGGAATGCTATATGCATCTTATTGAAATTCGTGACAATGAACAGATCCCTCTCATTCTTGTCTCCGCTGTCACCTGTCAGATACTTCGGCAGATTGATCACTGTAAGCAGGATATCCCTTGGCTTAAAAATCCCTTCAACAGCTTCATGAGAATGCGGCACCGGCTTCACTTTATCCGCCATCATGATCTCGCGTACCTTCGCCACATTGATTCCGTACAATTCACCAAATATCGTAAACTGCATAATCTCAATTTCATTTGTTCCTGATTCCAATAAAATCTCTGTATCAGCCATACACACTCACTCCTTTATATTCTATGTATATTTATCGACGCAATATTCTCTCAGAATAAGGGGTTAAAGCATACGTTCCGGCTTCCCGGCCGACCTGATATACACCTGTCCCGTCGCCACATCAAGCAGCATGGTCCTCGCGTAGTTAGCGCCGGTATCTTCACTGGTGACGCGTAACCCTTCCGCCATCAGGATTCTCTTCACGTTCTGAGCATTCCGTTCACCGATATTACCCAGGCCGCCGCCGCCCTTCATCTCGAACATCTTGGCGCCCCCGGCAATCTTCACTACAAGCCGTCTCTTCGTAGCTCCGAACGCAGTGAGCTTACGAAGCGTCTCCTTAACTCCCGAATCCGCAAACTTAAAGACGTTGCTGTCACTTGCTTTCCCTTTTTCTGGCAGCATGATATGAAGAAGCGCTCCAAGCTTGATCATCGGATCGTAGAATGAGACCCCGATGCATGATCCCAGCGCGTATGTGATCAGTATACCCTCCTGCCTTGTTATCTTCATATCTGCAATTCCGACCGATATCTTTTTTTCCATTGACTTACTCAACTCCTAGCTTTTTCATAAGAACATTCAAAGACTCTACGTCCGGCAGAAGCAGCATTGTGCTGTCCAATGCTTTCCCGTCTATTTTAAAATCTCCTGTTATCATCATAATCTTGTCTGAATGCTGTCCCATCATCGCGATCGGCACGCTCATGATCCCGCCAAGCATATTAATGGCCAGCTGCGGAACAGACAGCTCCACATTCACTCCCGTCAGGGAAGACATTGCTGTAATATATGAGGATATCACAATATTCCCGATCTCTATCAGAACAGATGAATCAATCTCCTCCATCGCCAGAAGATCTGACTCCGTCTTGCCAAGCATCCTGAACAGGATCTCATCCGACACTTCTTTCGTCAGGACAAACAGCATGATTCCGCTCACTTCTCCAGCCATCTCTACAAATATAGCCGCAACCAGTTCTTCCGGATCCCCAAGAATTGCAAGCGCCTCATTATAATCAAGAATCTTTACAGACGGAACAGCCATCTGTACCTGGCTGCTCAGCATACTTGACAGTGCGGTTGCCGCGTTGCCGCCGCCGATCGTACCGATCTCCTTCAGGATATCCAACCCCAGCTCGTTCATCTCTTCATACGTTTTTATTGCCATAAGCCACCTCTCTATGCTCTCAGCGTATTGATCGTATTCACAACCTCATCCGATGTCTGTACCATCTTAAGCGCATATGAATATGCCCTCTGTGCCTCGATCATACGTGTAAAATCATCTGCTACATCCACTCCCGACATCTCCAGCGCATGGTCAATGAGCTTCGCGTCCCGCATAAGGAACGGCTCCCCGTTCTTAAGAACCGGCACAAACTCGTTGTTCCCTGTACTCTGCATTCCGTCAAGGATATTAAAACCATAGACACCGATCTGGCCGCTTAGTTCCCCAGCATTACCGTCCAGCACCCGGATCGGATTACGGTTCTCATCTAACACGAAATTCCCGTTATCGTTCACCAGATAAAATTCATTGCCGCGTTTTGACATACTGAAATGCCCGTTTCTTGTATATGTAATCTCATTCGTAATCGGACTTCTCAGCATAAAGAATCCTTTGCCGTTGATCGCGTAATCAAACTTCTCTTCTGTAGTTATGAGACCCTTCGGACTGAAGTCCGTATTCGTCTTCTCAACATTAATACCGGCTCCTGCCTTGTACCTTGTGTCCTCTCCGGTATAGTTATTCAGATTATAATACATCAGGTCTGTGAACACCGTCGTCTTCGCCTTATAACCATAATTATTCGCATTCGCAAGATTATGGCCGACGACGTTCAGCTTCTCCTGCTCCTCCATCGCCCCTCTTGCAGCGGTATAAAATGATGTGTACATAAGCCTTCTCTCCCCTCACTAAGTAGCTGAACCAATTGTAACCATCTTCGACGTGAGCTGATCGTACATCTTCAGAAGCTGCGCCGAACTCTGCAGCACTCTCTGACCGCTCATCATATTAGTCATCTCTTCTGCCATAGATACGTTAGAATCCTCCAACGCCTTCTGCATGGTCTTCGTCGCAAGCGGCGCCGCCTGAGGCTGCGCATTCGCAGCAAATACGCCTCCCGTCACCTTAGTAAGCTGCTGATCATAATCCGTGAAATCCACTATCCTGAGCCTTCCGAAATACTGCCCGGTCTCTGTCCCGGTGATATTTCCCGTCTCGTCGATCGTGATCTCATCCGTTGTCAGCCGGATCGGCCCATTGGTTCCCTGCACTCTTCCGAATCCCGGCAGAACCAGATATCCCGCGTCATCCAGGTTAAAAGAACCATTCCTTGTATACACCATGCCGTTATCCGTCTGAATCTCGAAGAAGCCAGAGCCGATAAGGCCAACGTCCATAGACGCTCCGGTCTCCCGGACACCTCCTTCGGTATAATCCGTTATCCGCTCATCGCCGATATTCATCCGTGATACCGCCCCGACTGCTGTCTTGCCGTACTTGTCATACCGATAGATCATCTCGTCCCGGAACGTGCTCTGCATTAATCTGTCCATCTTAAAGCCCGGAGTAGAAACATTCGACATATTATTACTTATAATATTCAAATTCCGGTTTTGTGTGATCATATTAGACGTCAGATCGTAGAATCCTTGAAACATTCTTCTTACTCTCCCTTTCTTCGTTGAATCTCTCCATGTGTTTGCGTAGTTTCTTAATAGCATTCGTATGAATCTGGGATACACGCGGTTCACTTACCTCAAGTACGTCCGCAATCTGTCTCATATTCAACTCCTCTATATAATACAGCGAGATCACAAGCTGTTCATTCTCCTTAAGCGTTCCGACCCCTTCTGCCAGAACCTCCGTAAGCTCCTTCTTAAGGAACTTGCTCTCCGGCTGTTCATTCTTCTCCCCCTGGGGCAGCGACACCCCGACTTCATTCCCCTGCGCCTCCGCCAGGACCATATCCAGCGACAAGATATTGAACAGCGCAGCCTTGCGCATCGTCTCCTGATACTTCTCAGGCGTAATATTCAGATACTCCGTTACCTCCTGCACCGAAGGATAGTACCCTAATTTATTATATAACGTTGTCATCGCTTCTTCAATATCTCTCGTGCTCTTTCTTGTACTTCTTGGCACCCAATCCTGCTTCCTTGCCAGATCGATGATCATTCCCTTGATTCTCTTGGAAATAAATGTCTCAAATTTGACGTTTTTCTCTATATCAAACTTATCAATAGAAGACATGATCGCAATCACGCCCTCGCTGATAATATCGTCCACCTGGGTGAAGCTCATGTAAATATCCCTCATCTGAAGCGCGATACTCTTCACAAGATAGATATAACGCATGACGATCTCCTGTTTTACCTCCAGGCTTCCCGTCTCTTTATACAGTTTTAAAAGCTCTTCGTTCGTCTTCTCTTTATACTGTTCCTGTGCATTCATATCGGACGCTCCAATAAATTATTAGTCTACACCGCAATATTTCCTACCGCCTGTATCTGGATGTTATTGCTGATCTCGTTAAACGACAGCACAAATACATCCGGGAAGAACTGTTCCACCAGCCTGTAGAAATGTACTCTTACCACCTGACTGGTCAGGATGATCGGCACCTGTCCGAGCTCCTGGAACTTCCTTACTTCCTCCGTCATCTGTGTGATCACGCCCTGCATCACCTCTGGGCTGAGCGCAAGGTATACCCCATGATCGCCGTTGGTCAGACTTGTAATGATCGTCTTCTCCAACTCCGCATCCAGCGTCACCACTCTCATGCTGTTGCCCTCGCAGAACTTTCTCGTGATGGTACGCTTCAGTGCAACACGGATATTCTCTGTGATCGAATCCAGATCCCGGACTGTCATGGACGAATCCACGATCGTCTCCATGATAGTCTCCATATCCTTGATCGGAATCCCTTCCTTCAGAAGATTGGTCAGGATCTTCTGGAAATTACCGTAAGAGATCAGCTGCGGAATCAGCTCTTCCACAAGCTCCGGCGCCTGCCGCTTCATATTCTCTACCAGGCGTACTACCTCCGGACGGTTCAGGAGTTCATGCGCATGCTTCTTCACCGTCTCGGACAGATGCGTCAGCATAACAGAGAGCGGGTCGATAACCGTATATCCGTATATCTCCGCCATCTCCTTCTTATCCACCGTGATCCATTTACTAGGAATACCATATGCAGGCTCGATGGTATCTATACCATCAATCTCCTTCTCAAGATTCGGCGGCTCCAGCGCAAGATAGTAATCTACCAGTATCTCGCCCTTGGCAACCTCCTCGCCCTTGATCTTGATCACATACTGATTCGTATTCAGGCTGGAGCTGTCACGAAGCCGTATAGACGGAATGACAAGCCCCATCTCTTGTGCATACTGCCGGCGGAAGATCACGATACGGTCGATCATCCTGCCGCCGCTGGCCTCATCCACAAGCGGGATCAGGCTGTAGCCGAATTCCATCTCGATCGGCTCTACAGATAACAGGTCATATACACTGTTGATATCCTTGAAATTCTCCTCATCCTCCATCTGCATCTGTTCGATATCCGTCGGACTCATACCGCCGCCCGGCGCCATAGCCGGCTCCGGAACCCTGGAGAACTCCTCCATGCGCCGCAGCAGATACCATCCGCCCAGCATCATGGTCAATGCGATCACTGCAAGCTGGAACTTCGGCATCCCCGGGATCGCTATCAGGATTGCCAGCACGCCGCCCGCGATCATGATCGCCTTGGGCTGTGCACCGAACTGTCTTGTTACATCTATATTCAGGCTGTCCTCCGCAACCGCACGGGTTACGATCATACCTGTCGCCGTAGAGATCAGAAGCGCGGGGATCTGAGACACCAGCCCGTCGCCGATCGTCGCGATCGAATACACCTGGAGCACTTCGGTGAACCCCATCGTGCCCTGCACCATACCGATCACACAGCCGCCGAGGAAATTGACCGCCGTGATGATCAGCGACATGGTCGCGTCACCCTTAACGATCTTGGTAGCACCGTCCATAGAACCGTAGAAATCCGCTTCCTTCTGGATCTTATAACGTCTTTCCTTCGCCTCATCCTCCGTGATCAGACCGCTTCCTAAGTCCGCGTCGATCGCCATCTGTTTACCAGGCATAGCATCCAATGTGAATCTTGCCGCTACCTCAGCGACACGTTCCGCACCCTTGGTGATAACGAGGAACTGTACCAATACGATGATCAGGAATATAATAACACCGACAACAACATTGCCCTGGAGAACGAAGTCGCCCATGGACTGGATCACCTGGCCCGCCGTACCCGAATTACTAAGGATACTTCTTGTTGACGAGATATTGATCCCTATACGGTATAAGGTTGTAATAAGAAGCAGGGACGGGAAGATCGAGAACTCCAGCGCCTCTTTGATATTCATACTGACCAGCAGAATGATCAGCGAAACAGCTATATTTAAAATAATCATTACGTCCAGGAAAAAAGGACTTAACGGTATGATCAACAGCAGTACGATCATTACTACGATCAATGATACCACATTATTCAATATATTCTTCATCTTCTACTCCAACTTTTTATTCAGACGGAATACCTCAACAAGGATCTCCGCTACCACTCCATAATACTCTGCAGGTATCTGTCCGCCAAGAGGTGTCGAGGCATATAAGCCCCGCGCAAGAGGCTTGTTCTCGATCACCGTCACCTTGTTCTGCTCTCCGATCTCCACGATCTTAAGAGCGATCAGATCCTGTCCCTTCGCAATCACGACAGGGGCATTATCATGGTCTATGTTATATCTCAAGGCAACCGCATAGTGCGTAGGGTTACGGATGATAACATCCGCATCCGGCACCGCCTGCATCATCCTGCTTCTCGCCATACTCTGCTGCAGGCTTCGGATCTTGCCCTTGACCTTGGGATCTCCTTCCATCTGCTTGAACTCTTCTTTGACTTCCTCTTTCGACATCTTGATCCCCTTCTCGTAGGACCAGCGCTGATAGAAGTAGTCGAAGCCGGCGATCGCCGCGAACACCATCCCGATCTTAAGGACCATGCTCATGACCTCTTTAAGGACATAGGCAAATGAATTCGCCGGATCCACATCCATCATCTGTGCGATCATCACCAGCTCATCCTTCAGGATCCCGTATAATACCACCGCCAGAATGATGATCTTGATAAATGCCTTAAGAAGCTCCACGACCTGCTTGGCAGAGAACATATTCTTGATCCCGTTAAGCGGGTTCAGCTTGCTGAGCTTGAATTTCAGCGGCTCCTTTGTGAACAGGAATCTGGTCTGTACCCCGGTTGCAAGCACACCGATGGCAAGGCTGATCACCCCCAGAGGGAAGATGCATTTTGCCAGCGTATTCACAGACTTCATCCCAATCAACTGAAGATTGGAGAGAGACAGCTCCTCCATCTCCGAGATCGACGACACCTGAAATATCAATGCATCCCTCAGCGCCCTGTAGATTGACGGAAATAACATCTGTAGACAATAGAAACACCCGATAAGCGAAGCGACCACAATCACGTCTTTACTAGAGGCAACGTGACCTTTCTTACGTTGGTCTCTTCGCTTCTTAGGTGTGGCTTTTTCGGTTTTTTCATCTGACGCCAAAGGTTTTCACTTCCTTTATGAATCTGTCATTTATAAGAATGTCAGTATCCCCTGGACCGACTTCATCATAGTCGTCATGATCTTCTCTATGAACTCGCCCGTAGGGGCGAAGAGAAGAACCAGCAGTCCTGTACCGACGATTAATTTCATCTGGATATTAATTACAAATATACTGATCTGCGGCACGACCTTATTCAGAATCCCGACGCCCATCTCTATCAGGAATTCCGCCGCCATCATAGGCATTGCAAGCCTTATGCCCATCCCGACACACTGAACGAAGATATCAATGATCTTAAGAGCCAGTCCTTCCGTGAACACGATTCCCCCGTAGGGAACAATCTCCGCAGACGTAAGAAGGATCCTTATCAGCGCGAGATGTCCGTCCACCGCGAAGAAGAGCAGGATCAGCCAGGTCTGGTACAGACTTCCTGTTACAGGCATCTGTGCGTTACTCTGGGGATCATACACGGTAGCCATGGACAACCCCATCTGATAATCTATAATATATCCTGCAAAACTTACAATAAAAAAAAACAAGTGCATGACGTATCCGATTACATATCCCGCTGCGAATTCCTTCAGCAGAAGAAACATGAACTCCACCGTACTGGCGATCTCGAACGCCTCTTCCATCGAAGACGCATACACCGCAAGCGCCAGGATAAAGATGAAACCAGCCTTAACCCGCGCCGGTATATTTCTTCTTCCCAGTATCGGATTCATCAGGATAAACCCTGACATCCTCATAAGGATCAGGGAAAACAGAGTTAACTGCGCGATACTATCAATCGACATGTCATCACTCCCCACATCATCCCTGTATCAACTGGAATATCTTCACTGTAAAGTTCTGCAGAGATTCCAGCATACTATTGCCGGTGAATACGAGGATCACGCCGATCACCAGCAGTTTCGGCACAAACGTGATCGTCTGTTCATGGATCTGCGTAGCGGCCTGTATGATCGAGATCAAGATACCAACCAGCATACTGATCACGAGAAGCGGGCCTGCCAGCTGGACTACCATGATAAATACTTCATACATCAGATCTCCAACTTCTCCATTCGTCATCTAATACGCCTCCTTACCCGATCCGGAAACTGTTCACAATCGTTGAGAACAACAACTGCCATCCATCCACAGTTACGAACAGAAGCAGCTTGAACGGCATAGAGATCATCGCCGGCGGCAGCATCATCATACCCATGGACATCAATGTACTCGAAACAACAATATCTATCAGCAAAAACGGAATATACAGCAGGAATCCCGCGGTAAATCCTTTCTTAAGTTCGCTTGTTATAAAAGAAGGAATGATCACCGTCATCGGAAGCTCCGTGACCTCCTCCACTTCCTCGTTCCCTGACATCTCCACATACATATTCAGAGAACTCTTCTCCGTATTCGTCAGCATGAATTCCTTGAGCGGTATCTGCGCCCGTGCGATCGCTTCCTCCTGGGAGATCTCCTGGTTCTTATACGGCGTATACGCCTGTGTATTGATCTCCTTGATCACAGGATCCATGATAAATAAAGTCAGGAAGATCGCAATCCCTACGATTACCATATTCGGCGGGGTCTGCTGAACTCCTATCGCATTTCTCAGAAATGAAAGAATGATTACTGTCCTTGCAAAAGAGGTTACCATGATCAAAAGAGAGGGCAGAAGTGATATGACCGTCAGCATCAGTAAAATATCCAGCGTAGGAACCTGATTGCCATTCACATTAATTAATGGTGAGTCGTACACTACTTTTTCCCTCCTCTTTTTCCTATGTCACCCAGCTTCTCCATCATCGACTTAAAGTCCGGTATCATGGACGCACCTTCCTGCGCGTCCGGTTCCAGCGGAAATAATTCATCATCCTGGATCTCAGACAGAACATTGACCTGGCCGGATGTAACGCCTACCAACAGATACTTGCCGCCGACCTGCACGATCGCCATGTGTCTGTCCTGACCCAGCGTGATCTGGTCTATCAGCCGCATATACCGGGAACTGCCGGCCCGGCTCATCCCCTTACCTATGTACTTGCTGGCCAGATAACTCAGATATATAATCACTGCAACTGCAACAAAGGTAGCAATCACTCTCCACATACAATACCTTCCTTACTATTAATGCTGCTCTAATGCGATCAGATTCACTTTCATGATCTCAGTGATCCTGATTCCAAAGTTGTCTTCCACAACTACAACATCACCCTTGGCAATGCACTGTCCATTAACAAAGAGATCAACCTGCTCTCCTGCAAGTTTGTCCAGAACTACCAGCGATCCCTTCGTAAAATCAAGGATATCCTTCACCAGCTTCTTCGTTCTTCCGATTTCAACCGATATTTCAAGAGGAACGCCCATGATCAGTTCCATGTTCTCCTCCTGTTCGCCCTCCAGGACAATTCCGTTGTCTGCCTTCAGACTCGTCTGCGCCGGCGCCTGCACATGTATCATCTTCGGTTCAGGCGCAGCCTTCTTCTGCTCCTGACTCTGCATCTGCATCTGCTGCATCTGCTGCATCTGCTGCATCATCTGCTGCATCATCTGCATCTGCATCATAGCCACATCCGAACTCACCGCCTGCTGCGGCACCATCGGCATCGCTGCCTGCTGCGGTACTGCCGGAGCTGCCGGAGCTGCTCCTGCCGGGGCCGCTGCCGGAGCCGGACTTGGCGCCGGAACCGGTACTGGAGCCGGACTTGGCGTTGACGCCGGGGCCGGACTTGGCGTTGACGCCGGGGCCGGACTTGGCGCCGGAGTGTCGTCCATTCCGGCTAACATACGCTCGATCTCTTCCTGGGACATGGTCCCCCCTGAAGATGCCGCCGGAGCCGGTTCTGGCGCCGGGGCCGGACTTGGCGCCGGAGTGTCGTCCATTCCGGCTAACATACGCTCGATCTCTTCCTGGGACATCGTTCCCCCTGAAGATGCCGCCGGAGCCGGTTCTGGCGCCGGGGCGCTTGCTTCCTGTGCCTTCGCTCCTCCCGGAACATACGGAATGATAGCCTCCGGCGGAAGGAATCCTTCTACCAGTCCCTTTGCCAACGCGATCGGCATAACATTGAAGAACTCACTCTCAAGCTTATCTGCGATCTTCAGTGTAAATCCAACCACTACCTTCGGCTCGTCATCTACAAAATATTTATTAATAAATTCCTGCTCATTTTCCACCTCGAAAGAAATCGGCGTGGAAATATTGACCATTCTTCCCAGGAATTCGGACAGCGCTGTCGCAGACGCGCCCATCATCTGGTTCATGACCTCGCAGACCGCACTGATGTTAATCTCGTTCAGCTCGAAATCTTCATCAGGAATCTCCATGCCCATGACCATCTCCACGATCACCTTGATATCATGCCTCTTAAGGAGCATGACATTCTCGCCTTCTAATCCTGCAACGTAGGTAATCTCGACGCAGACTGCCGGTTCCACCCTGTCCATCTCAAATTCTTCTTTTTTCACGACATTGACGATCGGAGTTGTAATATCTACCCTTGCATTCAACATCGTGGAAACTGCTGTCGCAGACGCGCCAAGGCTGATATTGAGTATCTCGCCTATAGCATCTATTTCCAGTTTACTAAAGCAATCTGAATTCATATTAACCCTTCTCTCCTTCCGGGAACATCACCCCTGTTTCTATTTGCCGATATCAATCGCCCTTTGCGCCATTAACTTCATCGCATTGAACGCCGTGATATTCGCCTCATAAGATCTCGTCGCAGACATACCGTCTACCGTCTCTTTGACAAGATCCACGTTCGGCATCATAACATAACCTTCTTCATTCGCATCCGGGTGATCTGGATTATAGACAGGCTGCAGATCTCTCTGATCCTCTATAATCTCCGTTACCCTCACACCGCCCTTAGACGCCGTGCGGTTCAGAAGGCTGTTGAATCTGCTTCGGAAAGAAGTCGTAGTTGAAGGTACCTCCTGCAATACAACCATCTTCCGGCGGTACGGGCCTTCGCCGCTTGCCGTTCTGGTCGTGTTGCTGTTTGCTATGTTCTCAGATGCTATGTCAAGACGCTGACGCTCAGCCGTCATGCCTGATGCACTGATATCAAATGAACTCAAAAAAGACATAAATTACCTCCTTAATTAACCGAGGATCTTCTTAACAGTTGAAAGAACACGCTCCGGCTTAAATGGCTTAACGATAAAGTCTTTCGCGCCTGATTTGATGGAATCCATAACCATCGTCTCCTGACCCATAGCAGAGCACATTACGATCGTCGCTCCCGGATCCATCGCTTTGATCTCTTTTAATGTCTCAAGTCCATCCTTGTTCGGCATTGTGATATCCATGAAGACAAGATCCGGCTTCTCTGCCGTATAAGCTTCCACTGCCTTCACACCGTCTTCCGCCTCAATAAGATCCGTATACCCTGCCTGTGTCAGCGTATTCTTTAACATCATTCTCATAAACGCCGCATCGTCAACTAATAAAATCTTTGCCATCTTTCTCTACCTCACTTTGTTATTGTTTATTATCATTATAATTTATATACTCAGATAATTCCATGGATTTATCTGGTAGTTATACTGCCTCTGCCTCTGTCTCTGCTTCTGCGCTCATAATCTCATCGTCTCCGTCATCCTTATACTCAAGAATACGGTCTTCAATCTTGACTGCAACATTCTTGTTATGTACGCCAAGCTGACCATTGAACCACGGCTGGCCCGCAATATACAGAGAAACAAGAGAATCCTGCGGTTTGTTCAGATCGATAACGTCGCCCACATGCAGGTTGTATACATCGTCCAGATTGAGCCTTGCCACACCAAGCTGTGCGGTAACATCCATCTTGGACTCTCTGATGTTCTCCAGAATATCTTCGCGTGTATTGCGGATACCGACTCTGTCGCTCTTCTTCGCGAGATGCTTCGTCTTGTCGATGATCTCGAATACATTGCTCAAGAGTGTTCCCGGTATACAGATATTCATTGCTCCCTCAATATCCCCCATCTTGATATGGAGCATGATGATCACGACCGTCTCATCCACACTGATTCCCTGGAACATGCTCGGATTCTCCTCGATACTGTCATACTGTGCTTTCAGACTGATATAGCCGGACCACACATCATTCATGATCGAGATCGGATACTTGATGATCTTCGCATACAGCGCAAGTTCAATATCCGTATAATTATATGCCATGTCGATGGTCATATCTGTACCCGAACCGCCAAGCATACGGTCGATCATGGATCCCATCACCAGAGGACTGATATGAATCAGCACAGGCGGATTCGTAGAACGGTCGGGCAGCTCTACGTCTACGATCGTAAGTACGTCCGACTCATTCAGCGCATTGCCGAATTCATAATACCTCTGTTCCTCAACGCCTATGACTTCTACTTCACTTGCCACACGGAACAGCCCGTTGATCTGTGAGACCAGAATCCTGGAATAGTTGTCATAGATACTGTTGAGCATCTTTAATTTATCTTTTGTATACTTCTTAGGACTGAAGAAATCGTATTTCTTATATTCCTTCTCGGGCTTTTTCGGTTCTTCTGTCTCAGGCGCACCCCCTGAATCAGCATTCTGCATTGAATTCAGCAGCGCGTCTATCTGACTTTGCGATAATACATCTGCCATCCTAAACTCCCACTTTCCTTTATAATTATCTGTTCATTTCCTGATAATACTCTTCCAGACTATGTTCAACAGCATCGGATTTCGTGATCAGCAGCTCAACACGGCGGTTCTTCGCACGGTTCTCCGGTGTATCGAACGGAGCGATCGGTCGGAACTGTCCATAACCGACTGCCACGATCTTATCTCCGGAAACTTCTGTCCGCTGCTGAATAAACGCTGCTACACGCGCCGCTCTCTCTGCCGACAGAACTCTGTCGTTCACCGGATTGTTCGGAACATTCGGATCAGCCTGTGCCGTATGTCCAAGGACCTGAACTTCCTTCACAGCATCCTTCACACCGGACATAATGGAAGCAAACTGTGCCAGGATCGCTGTTCCTTCATCCTTGATAATAGAACTGTCTCCATCGAAGAATACATTATCCTGGAATGTGATAAACGTATATCCATCCCCTTTAAACAACTCAACCTCTCCGTCCAGATTCGCAGCTTCTATCGCTTCCTTCAGACTCTCAAACAGATCGTCGAACTCGTCTACATCAACGCCTCCCGGGACCTCGTCGTTGGCGTCTATCTCCGTATTCTCCGCGATCTGTGATACCTCCTTCGCATCCGGGTTAAAGCTCTTAACAACCTGAATCCATTTCGCCTGATCCAGCGTCGAGATCGAATATAATAATACAAAGAAACAGAGCAGCAGAGTCACCAAGTCACCATATGTATCCATCCAATTGGCGCCGCCGCCAGACGGCTTATTCCTCTTCTTCATATCTGCCTCCTGCTATTCTTCGCTTGCGCTGCCCTTGCTTGACCCCTCAGAATCCAGAAGCTTCTGACGCTCCTTCTGGCTTACGAATGTAACAAGCTTCTCTCTTAAGAACTTCGGATTATCTCCTGCCTGAATCGCCAGGATACCTTCTATCATAATCTGCTTATACAGAAGCTCTTCGTCATTCCTTACCTTAAGCTTCGCAGCAATCGGAGCAAAAATCAAATGAGCAAGTACACATCCGTAAAATGTTGTGATCAGCGCAGTCGCCATCGCAGGACCGATATCACCCGCGCCGCCTTCGCCTTCCAGGTTCATACCCTTCAGCATGTTAACCAGACCAACCAGAGTACCGATCATACCGAATGCAGGCGCCTTCGCCTCCATCAACTGATAGATACCGATACAGTCCTCATGCCTCGTCAGCATGGCGTCCACATCACTCTCTAAGAGGTTACGCACTTCTTCCGGCTCCGTCGCGTCCACGATCAGCATGATACCCTGCTTGAAGAACATATCGTCTATCTCATTAGCCTTCTCTTCCAATGCCAGAAGACCGTTCTGTCTGGCAAGCTGCGCCATCTCCACCAGCGTGTCTATGAGAGCGCCGATGTTATACTTCTTGCCCTGAAACAGAATCTTCGTATGCTTAAGGAGAGTCTTAAGCCTCCCGAACGGATAGCTTGCGATTGCCGCGGCAACCGTACCGCCAAGAACGATCGCGATACTGGGTCCATCCCAGAAGTTACCAAGTTTTGCCGGACTGATACCTACGAATACGATCAGTACCGCTCCGATGATCACACCTAAAATACTAGTTATATCCACGTTATCTTCACCGCCTTATTAATTTATCTATCTGAATGGTCAAAATGGTAACCGTGTACTTTACCATTGTACTCAATTGTTTTCGCTATTATCTCTTCTGCATCTTCTTTCACTATATAAAATTTGCCGTTTGTCATAAGAATCTTCGACTCCGGAATCAGCTCAACGGATTCTATTTGAGCACAGTTCAGTACAATCTTAGTGTTGTTGAGTTTGGTTAGCATTATCATATCATAATTCCTCTTAAAAATATACCCCTGATGTTCTACTCATGACAGGGGGTGCCTGGATGGGTAGTAGATTTGTCGGTGCAGGGTGGACGCGGTTCTGAGGAAACGGCTGTCTCACGCAGACTGGGGCAACACTTCGGTGAACTAACTGCATAACTGCGGCTAAGTCTCTCAGGAATGCCTTCGAGCCTAAGTCTCCGTAAGCAGTGGATTTCACCTTCGTTAAAAGCGCCCCTTGAATGTCTGCTAAGGAACTGGCGTTTCCTCAGAACTGCTGTTCTCTGGCAAAATCTAGGTATTGTACGGAGCAGGCGCGGGGATGTGATCGCGGCACATCTTGCCCGCTGCCCGCACCCGTATCGGCGCTTTTGCGGCTGTGGAGCGTTGTTGGATGATTCTGTCTGTCCTGTGGCTGTGGTTGGCGCTCTTCTGCCTATGAAGGTGAGTGTTCACTTTATAATTAAGTTCGTAACTTTTGTGTTTCTTCTATATTAGTTTGCTAGGATTATCGCTTCATGTTTACTAACTCCTGGAGCATCTCGTCTGTTACGGTGATAATCTTGGAGTTTGCCTGGAATCCTCTCTGGGTTGTGATCATGTTGGAGAATTCGTTTGCAAGGTCTACGTTCGCCATCTCGAGCCATCCGCTCTTAATCTTTCCGGCCGGGCCGCCGTTTGGTTTGATTGCTTCTGTCTCTCCGGCATTCGCACCAACGGTGTAGTAATATCCGCTTGCTTTCTCCAGACCGTTTGGATTCTCTACTGTACAAAGTGCAAGCTGTCCGATTGGAATAGCACGGTTCTGAATGTCTGTTCCCATGATTGTTCCATCTTCATCGATTCTCCAGCTTTGGATGTCGTAACGCTGTCCTGTATCCGGGTCGATTGGGATACGGATGGTGGAGAGGGTGTCTGGGTATACGGCTGCGGTGCCTGCTACTCGGTCATTACCTGGGTTGGTTTGTATTAAAGTTCCTACAGGTTTAAAGTTAGTGGTTGTTTTATCAAAGTCATTTTCTGGCCCAACACCCTTTGCAGTAATAATTAAATCAACAGAACCTTCTCCCGGCTTATCTTTTGTAGGATCTTGATACCTTTTTAAAGAAACATTATATCCAGAAAAATTAAATTTACCTGTTGGTTTTCCAGTTGCTGCATCAATATCTTCTTTTCCTGACACTGCTGAGAGCCAATCCTGTAATTGATCTTTAAAATCCGTTTGCGTAGTCTCTATCGCTATTCCGCCTATTGTAATTTCATATATTTTGGGTACTGCATTCGGGTCTTGCCCTGCCTTTTCTTTAACAGTCACAGTCTCACCAGTTAATGCATACTCTGCCGCCGTAGCCGGTTTCTCAGGAGTACCAGTTCCTTCCTGCACAGCATATCCATACACATAACTACCCATATCGTCTACCAGATAACCGTTGTTATCCACACTGAAGATTCCTACCCTTGACAGGAATAACCCCGACCCCTCTACATTCGTAAAGGAACCGTTTACCATGTTTCCCACAAGGAAGAAACCTGTTCCGTCAATCATACAGTCCATAGTTCTTGAAGACGGCGACGGTGCCCCTGTGGTGTATACGTTGGAGATAGATGATACGGTGGAACCATAACCTACCTGAGAAGCGTTATGTCCTCCGGCCGCTCCGGCTATGACACTACCTCCGGTACTGTTGATAGAATTCGTATACATTGCGTCTTTGAAGTTGTAACTGTAGGATTTGAATCCCCAGGTATTTACATTGGCAATATTATTACCGATTACGTCCAGCTTTGATTGATGCGCTTTGAGTCCTGCGACTCCAGCTACCATTGATCTGACCATTTTTCATACTTCCTTTCTATTATACCGCTGCCGGGGAGGGCTTGCGAGTCGCGCAAGCCCTTAAGCCTCCTCTAATGGTCCGGCTTACATTATGACAGCACTGTCTATATTAGTAAATATGTTCTCTTTCATCTCGGTTCCGGACATGGTTGTTACCACCACGTTGTGAGGGACGTTGACGATAAATGCACCGCTCTCTCCTATGATGACTACGTCTCTGGCGCCCTTGGATCTGGCTTTCTGAACTGCCTGATTAAGGTCGTTAAGAAGATTGTCGGTCATCTCGATTCCGCGTTCCTGCACTCTCTGAACCGCATGTTTTGAAAAATGTACTGATTGGGATCTCTCTGCTTCCTGCTGCAAGAGATCGGCAAACTGTATATTTGTATTTTTATTTGCCGGGGTATCGATTCCCTTCTGACCCGCTGGGCGTGCCTGCAACTGTGTTGCCGATGCATGCTGCAGCTTAAGAGCTCCGGCATTCGTAAGCTTATTCAATTCACTCATTTTGCACCGCCTTTATCTCTCTTGATCCCCTATACTATCTACGCACTGGCATTCTTGTCAGTGTCAGTCCCCTCTGTCTTATTGTCTGTATCAGTCTTATCGTTGTCTGTCTTGTCAGTGTCCGTCTTGTCTCCGTCTTCCTTCTTCGGAACGTCTCCCACAGCCATGATCTGTGACAGCTCGTATTTCTTGCCGTTCACATATACGGAGGTTGCACCCGTAAGGTCTACCCCTGTTACAACGCCCTTAATCTCTTCTACGATCACTTCTTTCTCTGATCCGTCTGCCTGTTTCTGCTTCTCAGTAATCGCTATGGTTACCTCTTTGCCTAAGAGCCCTGTTGAGTATCCTGTCAAGGTTACCTGTGACAGGTTGTTGGTTACGGTTGCGATACTCGCGATAGCCTCTGACAACTGAGTCATAGCGCTCATAGAGCCCATCTGTGTCATCTGGCTCATCATCTCGCTGTTGCTCATAGGATTCGACATATCCTGGTACTTAAGCTGCGCCGCCAGGAGCTGCCAGAAATCATCCATCGTCATATCGCTGTTGTTCGCTACCGCCGTCGTCTGTGTCGCTTTTGTTGCGTCATAGATATATTTGGCCGCATCACTGCTGACATTTGGTGTACTAACTGCCATAATTCTATCCTTTCTATTATTATATTGTATTGATTACTTGCTCCGTTTCCCGGACTTCCGGTCTTCTAACCTACCAGTCCGAGTCTTAGCTTCTGCAGGAACTGCTCTGCATCTTCGCTGTCCTGATTCTTGCTGTTCTCTTTCTGTTTCTGCTGTTCCTGATTCGCCTGTTCGTTCTCGTCTCTTGTCTGGTTCAGATAATCTGTTTCCTGCTTATCTACAATGATGGTAGTCTCACCGCCGAAGTTCTTGCTGAGTACGTTGCCGATATCGCGCGCGTTCTGTCCTAATACATCCAACGCCCGCTTCTCTGAGCATATGATAGAGACGTGTGCCTGTGTTCCCTCGTACAAGATCTTGACTGCAATCTTCCCAAGGTTGGCGGGTTCGATATGGATCTCGAATTCCTTGACGCCTTCTGCAAGCTTCGCAAGTAACTGGTCTGTCACCTTCTCAGGAAGTTCTTCCGGCTGCTCCACATGAATGGTAGTCGGCTGTGCATAAGTATATTCCTGCTTCTCCACGTATACAGTCCTTGGCGCTTCCGATGATGCTGCCGCCGCCGCATGCTCCGCCGCAAAGTTCTCGCTCTGTACCTGAGTATCTTCCTTGACCTGCGGTGTCTTCTCCGTATGCTTAAGCGAAGCTGCGAAGTCCGAAGTCTGCCGGCGGTCCTCTGAACCTTCCGTATGTGCAGGCATTGTTATCTCTTCCGCCTTCACTGCCGTACCGGTCTCTGCCGTCAGATCTGCTTCCCGGCTCTCCGCCGGCTTCACTGCTTCATTCGCCTGCCGACCCTTAAGCTCTCCCGCAAGCATCTGTCCCCCGCGGTCTTGTACCTCCTCCGGGATCTGTGCCGCCAGTTCAACCTCCGTTCCGGCCTCTGCCGCTGCCATATCCGGTACGGCTTCTGCTGTCTCTGGCTCCGGTACGGTCATAAGGATCTCCGGTCTCATGCTCTGGCTCGCCTGATACGCCGCAAGCATCTCATCCGTCTTGCCGGTATCTTCCTCCGGCTTCTCAGTCTTGACTTCGTCGCCCTTCTCTCCGTCTGTCTTGACCTCGTCCTTGACCTCGTCTGTCTTCTCCGGCTTCGTATCCTTGGATACCTGGCTGCTGTCCTGGCTCTCCTTCGTTCCCTCCTGCTTACTGTTCAGGAGATTACGGAAATCATCAGACACCGTTCCAACCTGATTGCCGGACTTACTGACATTTGCCGTCTGAAAACCCACATCCGCAACCTTCATGCCTAACTGATCCATTGCCATTGGTCTTACCTCCTTTCTTCATATTATGCATTGATGTGTTCATGATACACGGATTGCTCCGTGCTAACGCACTCCCACAATCCTAAAATATATATAGTAATCTGCTGTGTGCAGGATTACCCCATAACTCTTGCCATCGCTCTCTTCGTGGCTACGAATTCCTCGATGAAGTGTTCCTCTTCCTTCTGGACCTCTTTCTCATATTCCTTGAACTTCTTCTCCTTAAGCTTGTCGATGGAGGACGTCTCCTTCTTCGCCTCTACGACCTCTGCCCGCTTCTCCTCTTCCTTCTGCTGAAGCTTCGCCAGCTCTTCGTATTTCTTACGTATCTTTATGCCCAGGGCGTCCAGATAATTCTCATAAGTATGGATATCACTGATCTTCATGCCCTTCATCCGGTTCTCCCTGAACTCTATACAGCATTCCCGGTGCTCCGCTTCCATCCGTTCGATGGCATTCTCACATTCCCTGACCTTCTGCAAGATCCTGGCATGCTCCGCCTTCAGGCCGTCAAGCACCTGCTCCTTATAACTAAGCACCGTATCCAATGAGAAAAAGAACTTCTTCATCGCAATATCTCCTTCATGATCTCTACGGACTGATCCCTCGAGAAACTCTCGTCAATCTTCTGCATCAGAAATGCATTGACTCTGTCGATTCTTGCTATGGCATCGTCAAGCCTTGGATTCGTCCCCGACTTGTATGCTCCGATAGAGATCAGGTCTTCATTCTTCGCATAGATACTCAGGATATCCCTGAGCCTCGCCGCCGCCTCTTTATGCTCCTCCGGGACAATATTTACCATAAGACGGGATATACTGGCATTCACATCGATCGCCGGGAAATGATTCTCGTTCGCCAGCTTCCTTGTCAGTACGATATGCCCGTCCAGAATACCGCGGACGGTATCTGCCACCGGTTCATTGGTGTCGTCGCCTTCTACCAGCACCGTGTAGATGCCGGTGATCGATCCCTTCTCGAACTTCCCGCTCCGCTCTAAGAGCTTGGGAAACTCCGCGTAGATAGAAGGGGTATAACCTCTTGCCACCGGCGGCTCTCCGGTAGCAAGCCCGATCTCACGCTGCGCCATGGCGAATCGGGTGAGAGAGTCCATCATCAGCAGGACATCCTTCCCCTGATCCTTGAAATATTCCGCGATCGTCGTCGCGACCAGCGGACACTTCATACGCAGCATGGCCGGCTGGTCCGAAGTCGCGACCACAAGGATACTGCGCTTCATCCCTTCCGGACCAAGATCCTTCTCTATGAATTCGCGGACCTCACGGCCTCGCTCTCCTACCAGCGCGATGACATTGATATCCGCCTTCACATTCCTGGCAATCATGCCAAGCAGGGTACTCTTGCCCACACCGCTGCCGGCGAATATCCCGATACGCTGCCCCTTGCCGACGGTGTTCAAGCCGTCTATGGCCTTCACTCCGAATTCCAGCGGATCCGTGATGGGCGGACGGGTCAGCGGATTGATATATGTGTTCTCAACATAATAGTATCTGGAAGACGGCAGAGGGCCTAAGTCATCCATGGGATTCCCGGTAGCATCAATGATCCTTCCTCTTAAGAACTCGCCCACCGGTATCTTAAGCCTCTTCCTCGTGTTCCTGACAAAGCTTCCCGCCGAGACCCCGTTCAGGTTCTCGTAAGCCATCAACTGCATCTTATCTCCCCGGAACCCTACAACCTCAACCGGAATCTGCCGATGCTTCTCTTCATTATAAATCATGGCAATATCACCGATGCTGGCACGGTTTCCTGAAGACTCCATTGCCATACCGATGACATTCTCTATTTTCCCTATGTAACTGATTGTCTCAGCCTTCTGTATCATTTCCGGCAATTTCGAAAACATGCCTTCTCACCTCGGTTATACTCTGACATTATTCAGGATGTCCTTGATGTTCTCTAACTGTGTGCCTACGCTTGCATCTATGATCTCGTCCGGGAGCTCTATAATACAGGTTCCCTCTTCACCATTATCCATCGTAACGATCTTAATATTATCCGACAGGCGGGACAGCGCCTCCAAAAACTCCGCATCCACCTCCATGGATACGCCGGCGCTGCACTTGGTAATGTATATCTTCGCCCATTGCTTCTTCGTGATCTTATCCGTAGCCGCAAGGATCATCCTCTTGATGATATCACTGCTGGACTGCAGGCTGGTCTGAACGATCTTCTCCGCTATGGCAAGCGAGATCTTCCTCAGATCATCCACATACTGCTCCAGAAGCTTCTCCTTCTCTATAGAGACACTCTGCAAGACCTCGGATATATTATTCTGAAGTTCCCTGACCTCTTCGTCCAGTATCTTCCTCTGCTCGTCATATGCTTCGCGGATCCCAGCCTGACGGCCTTCCTCGTGCCCTTCCTCGAACGCCTTGCGGCGGAGATACTCCGCCTGCGCCCTGGCGTCGCTAACAAGAATCCTCGCCTTCTCTTCTGCCTCTTCAAGCATCGCTTCAATGGCAGCCTGATCTATCTGCGGCTCTTCTTCTTCAGCTTCCTCTTCTTCCCCGTCATCCTCTTCTTCCTCGCTGTTAAGCCGGTTGTCGATCCTGAACCCCGCGAAAAAGTCATAGGGCTTTATATCCTGTTCTTTCTCTGGTTCTTTTACAATCCTAGGCAATGATTTCATCCTTTCCGCTCTTAACAATAATCAGCTCTCCGGCTTCTTCTAACCTTCTGATCACGCCGACAATACGCTGCTGAGCTTCTTCTACGTCTCTCAGACGTACATTGACTGTAATCTCAAGATCGGACCGGATACTCTCAGCCATACGTGAAGATACGTTGGAGAATACAAGCTCTTTGATATTCTCGTCGGAACCTTTGAGAGCGTATACGATATCCTTGACGTCGCATTCGCGGATGAATCTCTGGATCGATCTGTTGTCCATAGATACGATATCTTCGAATACGAACATCTTCTTGCGGATCGTCTCGGCAAGCTCTTCGTCGCTCTTGCCCAGTTCGTCGAAGATGTACTTCTCGTTCGCCCTGTCCATGTGGTTCATGACGTCTGCTATGTAATCAATACCGCCAACCGTAGTGACGTCTGTAGTAACCATACCTTCGAAGCGCTTCCTTAAGGAATCTTCCACAACCTTGATGGCTTCCGGAGACGCGCTCTCCATTCTGGCGATCGCCTCTACCACCTTGATCCGCTTCTCCTTGGGAAGCTCACCGATAACTGCGGAGGCCTGATCCGAATCCGCATACGCCAATACCAGCGCGATCGTCTGCGGTCTCTCATGCTGCAGGAATGAGATCAGATTCTTCGCATTGCTCTTGCGGATGAATTCGAACGGCCGGATCTTCAGAGACTTCGACAGCTTATCCAGCAAGGACTGCGCCGTGCTCTCACCGAACGCCTTCTCAAGTACCGCCCTGGCGTATTCCATACCGCCGTCGGTCACTACCTTCTGAGTCAGGCAGGTCTTATAAAATTCATCCAGCACCAGTTCCATCTCATCCGGGCTGATGTGACCTAACTTCGCCACCTCTATGGTCAGCCTCTCAATATCGCTCTCACTCAGGTGCTTATAGATCTTAGATGCCTTATCGGCTCCAAGCGATACGATGACCGCTGCCGCTTTCTGCTCCGGCGCCAGCTTACTCTCTCTAGTCTCCTCCATCTCCTACACCCCCATTCAGCCAGTTCTTCAGAAGCTGCGCAGATATCTCCGCGTTCTGTTCCGCGAATTCCCTTACACTCTGCTTGAGCTGCATTCCTCTGTCGTTCTGGATCTCCTGGATCTCATCATTGAGATCAAGCACATCCGGCAGCTCTTCTCCCTCTTCTTCCTCTTCGATCAGTTCTTCTTCCTCTTCTTCATCCTGTCTGCGGCGTCTTCTGATTACCAGGATCACGATCACTGCGATCAGTACCAAAATCAGCGCAATACCTGCGATGATCGCCCACAGCGGTATATTCTCAAGAATTCTTCCGGAGGAAGCTTCTTCTGAATCATCATCACTGTCAACACCGTCGAACGGAGCGCTCACGATCGTAATCTTCTCTTCCTGTACGTCCGCCGCGATACCGGCCGCATTCCCTACCAAGGATCGGAGCTGGTTCTCTCTCAAACTTCCGTATCCATTGCCATTGATCGCAACCGATACCGTCAGATCATCCAGGTTGCCCGGATCGATCTGCCCCTGCTCCGTCACCTCATTGACCAGGTAATCCCTGACTGTACTCTCACTATATGCGCCGGTCCCGTCGGTGGTTCCGTCTGTGTTATATTCTGTCGCGTCCGCGTTGGTCTCTGTCCCCGCAACGCCTCCCGCTCCGTCTGCTCCGCCCGTCTGCTCGTTATAGAGCTCTTCATGGCTTACGATCCCGCTCTTGTCCTCCGCGTCGATCTTATCAGGAGTGTTATAGGTCTTCGATTCACGGACCAGCTTCTCCATGTTGACCTTCGCCTTGGCCGACACGCGGACATTCTCATTACCATATATAGGCCCCAGAACCTTCATAACATTATTCGCGATCGCATTCTCCAGGATCAGAGCAAGCTCATCCGCCGTTGAACCGCCGTTCAGGCTATTGTTCTCCGCATTCGAAGAAATATCATTGCCGTTGCCGTCGAACACGGCCACATCCTCAAGCTCCATCTCCGGAATACTCTTCGACACGAGCCGCTGAATCGCAACCGCCTGCTCCGCCGTAGGAGAACCGCCGTCTTTCATAGTCACGACCGCCGTTGCGCTGGACTTCTCTCCATCGTCATTCAGCGCATACCTGCTCTCTTCTCCAAGAGCGATCGTTACCTTAGCGTCCTTCACTCCGTCAAACAAGCGGATGGTAGCTCCGATACGGTCCTGAAGCTCATAGAGCTTATAGGTATTCTTATCCGAATCCGTCGTCAGCATCCCCGCGTTATCTTTGAATGTATCATATGTAAATCCGCTCTTCGGATACCCCTCCTGAACCAGGGTAGCCTTAACCTGATCCACCACATCCTTCTTAACCATGATCGTGGATTCTCCGTTAAAGCGGTAATCTATTTCATCTTCCTGCAGCTTATCAACGATCTGCTGCGCCTCTTCCTGACCCAGCCCCGAGAACAACTCTGTATACGGCCGGTTGTTCAGGACAACCGCGATCACGATCGCCGCCGCGATCAGAACAACCACCCCGGCGACCACCAGCGCGATCGTCTTCCGGCTGAATCTGCCTACAAATTCTTTAAACTGTCCAATCTTTTCTTTCATGATCCACAACTCTCTTCTCGATTTTTAGTGCCGCATAATTGCAGCAAAAAATATCCGCCCGCACACACCAACATAATCCATATAATCCATACCAGATACTCTGACATCTCAGCAAGGTATCTGGTATGGATTATACATGCCTACAGGCTGATACGCATAATCTCATTGTAAGCTTCCAACGCCTTTGTTCTCAAAGACACCAGCATATCTACCGCAAGCTGTGCCTCTGATGATGCAATTCCAACTGTATGTGGATCCTCGATCTGTCCTGTCGCCAGAAGATACTGCTGCTTCACCAGCGTGTCCTCTGTCGATCTTACATTCCCTATCATCTCTTCGAAAATAGACTTGAACGCCGATATCCCTTCTGCCCCCTCTACCTGCGCGGATACGCCGGTCCCCTGTACTTCAGACAGGCTTCTAAGAGGCTGGATCGGGGTTATCTTCCCGGTCAAGTCCAGCGGTTGTATTGGAGTGATAAACATCTCTTCCATAATATTATGTCAGTCCTTTCCTAAAAACTATCCTGTACAAAACAACTATTGCGACTTAATCGCACTCTGGTATCTCTTAATGTCGTTGGTAACCGTCTGCAGAAGATATTGATAATGCAGAGTCGTCCTTGCCATCTTCGTATTCTCAACATCCGCATTGACATTATTCTCATCTACTCTTCCCGAGCTGTCCCAGCTATACTGCAGGCAGTCCGCCTGCTCGATCGCCTGGCGCATCGTCGCGCTGTTCTTCGTCTTGCTCGCCGCCTGCAGGCGTCTCCGATAAATATCTTCGAAGGCAACATTCTTATTCTTATAGCCCGGCGTATCTACATTCGCAATATTCGACGCGATCACTTCCTGCTTCTTCCAGAGAAAATCCATCGCTTTATGCGCCATTGAAATTGTATTTCCAAACATCGTGTCACCACTTCCTCATAATATATTTTCTTCTGCCTTATTTCGCTAAAAAATGACATCATACAGCCATTCTCATTCATTATATCGCTCATTTCGCAAAAAGTCCACACTTTTCGTACTGTTTTAGTAATTTTTCAGGCCGGGAATTCCTTCCAGAAGCTCATATATTATTTATATATTCCCTCAAACGCTTCTGTTATAATTTCTTACTTATAGAAAGAAATTATTCCCGTCCGAATTGTCCGAAGACCAGTTCAATGTACTCAGAGAGCTGACTCTGCTGAGCATCTGAAGTCTCATCATATCGACAAAGTACTGTGCGTTCTCTTTCGTCAGATCATATGTACTCTGCAGGGACTTACTGCCCGCTGCCGACAGATATCCCGAAGACAGCCCTACCTGCAGCCAGTCCTGATAATTCAGGCTTGTACCGGATAGCTGGCGCGAATCCCCGTCTGCGCTCTCCGAACCGGATGCGCTTCTTTCTACTGTCTTGCCCGTAGTCAAGTCACCGTTCATATAACCTTTGATTCTGCTGATATAATTCCTCGTCTCCGCGAAAGGCGGGACCCCTCCGTATTTTGCAACGTTCCCGCTTCCTGCATTGTATGCTGCCAGCGCCAGTTCTATGTCTCCGTTATATTGATTCAGCTTCTCGGCTATATATCGTGCGCCCCCCATGATGTTGCTTCTTGCATCAAAGGGATCGTCAACGCCGAGCGCCCTGGCCGTGGAAGGCATCAACTGCATAACCCCCTGGGCTCCGGCGGGTGAAACCGCATTGGCATTAAAGCCTGATTCTGCCTTTCCGATGGCCTTCAGAAGATTCAGCGGTACATTGTACCGTTCTGCCGCTTCCTCGAAGATCGCATCCATGCTCTCAGATCCAGTCTGTATCTGTGCCGCTTCCCTGCCTGCGGACGCTCTCCCGGCGCCGTACACGCTTCCGCTTCCCGCTGCATCCCAGACCGTGTTCCCTCTTAATCTCTGCAGGGTGTTCATAAATTCTTTCGTAAAGCTCTGATCCGACACTGCCGCCCGGCCCGCCAAAGACGTCCCTTGATAATCCGCGCCGCCCTGTATCTGATTCAAAACACTGCTCATATACTTGTACCAGTTCTCATAAATTGTATAGTCTACTGCCATAATCTCTGTCTCCCGGCTCTTGCCAAAATCATATACCCTTAAAACCAATCTATTGTTTAACATTATATTTATACCATTTTTAAGCCCCAATGAAAAGACATTTTGTTTATTTTTTTTCGTTTTCACATATTTTCCATATCTTTTTAACAAATTCCAACAAAATATGGTACAAAACCAGCAAATCAGATATTTACATTCAAGCAAAATCGTAATAAAATAGATTTATACATTGTATTTTTATATTAAAGCAAATAGGAGGAATGAATCGTGTTAAAAAACTTAAAAGTGAGGAGTAAGCTCGCTCTCTCATTCGGCATTTCGATATTGTTCTTTATTATCGCAATTGTCGCGGCGAACATCGGACTGAGCAGTGTACTTGGCGGACTGGAAGATTTCTATGATACGCCGTATCCTATGGTGGAGTCTTCTCTGGAAGCACAGACCTCCACACGTAAGATTCAGCTGAACATGTACCGCGCCGCTGTGGCCACTGATGATGCAACAGCCCAGGCCTTGCTGGATGAGATCGACGGGGTAGCAGCGAAGATGAATACCGCCCTTGATACTCTGAGAGAATCTTATAAAGGTGATCCGTCACTGCTGACCACACTCAACAATGCCGCGGATGACCTTGCATCCGCCAGACAATCCGCCCTTGACTACCTCACCGCCGGCGACAAGGATAATGCCATCGTCGTACTGAACGGTGAATACGCTCAGGCCGGAACTGCCTTTTCCGAGATTGTCGACAAATTTATCGCGGCGGCACAGACTGAGGCTGACACGTATTATGAGTCCGGACATTCGATCAAGAATATTTGTACATGGATCCTGCTTGTATTGGCCGCATTCTGTCTTGTCTTCACCGTATTTATGGCCCTTAAGGTAATTCGTGATATTACTTATCCGATCGCCGAGATCGAGACAGCCGTAAAAGCAATGGCGAAAGGCAACATGCATTCGGAGATTCATTATCAGTCGAAGGATGAACTCGGCGTCCTGGCCGATAATCTTCGTTTTGTTCTTAAGACATTGTCAAGTTACATAGCGCATATCTGCAGCCGGATGGATTCTATGGCGGACGGAGACTTAAGTATCTCCATGGATATGGACTATCTCGGGGAGTTTGAGTCTATCAAGCATTCCGGCAATAAGATCCTGGAGAACATGAACGACGCCATGAGCCAGCTCCATCAGGCGTCCGACCAGGTAGCAGACGGATCCGAACAGGTATCCAGCGGCGCACAGGCGTTAAGCCAGGGCGCGACAGAGCAGGCAAGTTCTGTAGAAGAATTGGTTGCAACCCTAAGCGAATTATCCGATAAGGTTAACGAGACCGCTCATAATGCACGCAGCATCAACGAACAGATCACCCTGACAGCCGGCGAGATCGACAGCAGCAACCAGATGATGGAATCTATGATGGCTGCCATGACGAAGATCAACGACTGCTCCAGCGAGATCGAGAAGATCATCAAGACTATTGAAGATATCGCATTCCAGACTAACATCCTGGCGCTGAACGCCGCCGTCGAGGCTGCCCGTGCAGGAGAAGCCGGCAAGGGCTTCGCGGTAGTCGCGGACGAAGTAAGAAGCCTTGCTTCCAAGAGTCAGGAAGCGGCGAAGGATACTACCGCACTGATCAGCAACTCCTTAGCTGCCGTAACCGAAGGCAATCAGATCGCGGCCGATACTCAGAGTTCTCTGGTGAAGGTAGTTGCAAGCTCCCAGAAGATCGCAGCGAATATGGCTTCTATTACAGAAGCTTCCGATATGCAGGCAGAAGGGATCCAGCAGGTTACCGTCGGTATCGACCAGATCTCTTCCGTTGTTCAGACCAATTCCGCTACAGCCCAGCAGAGCGCTGCTGCCAGCGAAGAATTATTCAGCCAGTCCAGCCTGCTTAAGAGCCTGGTAGGACGTTTCCGTCTGAAGAGCATGGCAGCGCCTATGGCAGCGTCCGCTCCGGCGCCTGTGCCGGCTGCCCCGGAAGCTATGGCTCCGCTTACGGTAGAAGATGATTTTGATCCATATATTCCGGAGACGCCTGCCCCGGAACCGGAGAGAACCGGATTCAAGAGTTCCTTCGTAGACGATATGGCGAAATATTAAGATAATATACAATCTTATACAGAGGAGGCAGTGGCTTATAAGCCGCTGCCTCCTTTTCAAGTGCAAAAAAACGAGGATCGTTAAGTCCTTGCCTTTTCTTAGAAATTATTTATTTTACTGCGGAAGACAATAATGGGTGTTCTTGCCCTTTCCTTCTTGGATAAGCAGACCCTTTTCAATCAATTTTTTTAGCAGCCGTCCGCATGATGACTGACCTATACCAAGCAGTATTTCTATTTCTTTTCTTGTAATAAATCCCCGTTGCTTTGTCAGAGCAATCACTTTTTCTTCTGGTGTGCCTTTCTCTGGATTTACTTGCATTTGCCTTGCGGGTTCAGGCATTGCATTCAGATTAGGGAGAGTAATTTTAAATGCATTATCAGATGTTTCAATCTGCGGTATCATTCCGGTTCCCTCATACGCTTCCATGATTTTTATAATTCCGGTTCCATAGGCTTCTATCAATTCCAAACGGTAAAATACATTTGCCAGTTTGAAGTTCCGACAGACGGAAATACCCATTGTTACATCTTTTAAAGACACACCGCTTACCAGACCGCCAATAGAGGTAAATTCAAGTCTGTCTGCATAAAGGCTGATGAAAGTACTGGCGCGGAATGAATATTCACGATGCACAAGAAGATTCAGAAGAGCTTCCCTGACTGCTGTTTCCGGATAATCCCGTCTGTCAATACGATATAACTTATCAAAGGTTGAGTGTGTCTGATTACGGAAATCAATAAAATCATATGCTTCATCCATCTGCCGAAACAAGGAGCCGGAGAATTCTCTCCGATCCTTAAATTCACTCTGCGTTGTACCTTGAAAAACAGCGGCTTTAATTGTATGCACACACTGATCCGAAAGCAGTAACCCCAAGTTTGTATAGACACCATCCTGTGTTACCATTCCCAATGTTTTCATTTGTGTGAGACCAAACTTTACATTTCGTTCAGCAAATACTTTTTTTGCACTTTCAAAGGTTAAATTTTGTTCCAAAGACCGCATTTCTTCAAAATGATCTCCGTCAGTTTCTTTAATCATGCGACGGATTGCAGTATTTGTAGCCGGAACAGAGGAATAACCTTGACGGACATAAACGCCTTCAGGACGCAAGCCTTTTTTGGCAATATAATATGGTCGCTCTGTTCCCTGCTGAATATCAACTGCAACGATTTTCTTTCCATCTACCGTTACTGTTTCATAATGAAGAAACATCGTCAGATCCGGTTTAATTGCATCTCGAACCATATTGCTGATTTGCAAAGAAGTTTCGTCTGGGTTATCCAGTCCTGACACAGTTCCGTCATCCTGAACGCCTATATACAGTTTTCCTCCCTCACAGTTTGCAAAAGCAATGACTTCTTTTTTAATATCCTCCACTACAATTGCTTTTAGTTCAACCGTTTCGCTTTCCTGAAAAATCAATTGACCGCCTCCTGATTTTATTCTACCCACATTCTACTCATTCTACTCATTCTTGTCAATCATTTTGTTAGAATGACATCAACTGTTTTTCTTAAGACCTGTTTTTTCAGCCTTATCTCGTAGATAACAAAAAACCCCGAAAAATCGGGGTTTCTGAGAGGCGCAGACCGGATTTGAACCGGTGAGTCAGGGTGTTGCAGACCCATGCCTTACCACTTGGCTACTGCGCCTAGCTATGAACTATAAGCACTTAACGGTTGCCTTTTAACCGCTTACGTGCGATGACTCCGACGGGAATCGAACCCGTGTTACCGCCGTGAAAGGGCGATGTCTTAACCGCTTGACCACGGAGCCATAACGGTCTCACTTCAAGTGCGACCGTTGTCTATTCTAGCACAACCATCTGACTTTTGCAAGCATTTTTTTACTTCATGACCGATTCTATCTCTTCGACCGTCCTTGGAATATCCGCCGAGAGATTCCTGCATCCCTCCGCCGTGATCAGACAGTTGTCCTCCAGACGGAAGCCGATTCCCCATTCTTCATGATAGATTCCGATATCCACGCAGAACACCATGCCTGCCTCTGTCACTGCTTCTCTCGCCGACACCATATCATGCACATCAAAACCGATATGATGCGCTCCGCCGTGCCACATATAAGTCCCGATCTCATCATAGGAACTGCACACTCCGGCTTCCTTCAATTGTCCGTAATTATATTCCCGAATCATCTTATCAACGTCCGGCATAGGTATTCCCGGCTTTAAGATCTCAAACATATGCTGTGACGTCCGGTACGCGCATTCGTATAATAACTTCTGTCTCTCCGAATATTTCCCATTGCACGGCCATCCTCTGGATACATCCGTCACCAGATGATCCCACCTGACCCCGACGTCGTTCAACACCATATCTCCGTCTGCCACTTTGCCCCTGTAGCTGTCATAATGGATACAGAAGTTATTCTTTCCCGCACTGATAATAGATGAGAAACCAGGCTCCAGCACACCGTGCTGAGCCAGAGCATAATCATACTCGGCTTTATATTGGTATTCGTACATTCCCGGTCTGGAGTGTTCCATCATTGCCACTATTCCGGCCTTCGTGATCTGTTCCGCACGTTCCAGAGCTTCTATCTCACAAGGCTTCTTGATCAGACGCATCTTCTTAAGTATCGGAAGAGAATTCCTGATCTTCATCTCCGGGTATCCAGTCTCTATGTACTGCTTCATCCAATCTGCTCCGTTCCAATTCCTGCGTCCCTCTTTGTGATCCAGATCCAGGCAGACCGAACGGATCTTATTCTTCCTGATCGTATCGGCAAGGCAGGACTGCCATTCCTCCAGATATCTTATATCGTTGATCCCGGATACCTCTGCCGCCCTGTCAGGCTTGATCCTCGCTCCGTTCCACCTCTCTTCGAATGCATCCGGCGGAAGGATGAACAACTTCTCAGTATACCCCTCTTCTTCTTTGCATAAGAACAGAATACTGTCTCTCTGCTCTATTCCCGTCAAATATACAAAATTCCGGTTTGCCCAGAATCCATAATCATCATCCGCTGACTTACGAAGCAGTTCACCGCTTAAAAAAACTGCCAGTTCACCGGGATTCATATGTTCTGCAAATGTCCTTCTGTTCTCCAAATAAAATATTGCTTCCATGAATTATCGCGCTCCTTCTCAGATATAAAAAAACCACCGCCCCCGGAGCCATTCAAAGTCTCCAAAAACAGTGATTTTGAGTGCGCGATCAGGGGCTCGAACCCTGGACACCCTGATTAAGAGTCAGGTGCTCTACCAACTGAGCTAATCGCGCGGAACTCTTATTTTCTTTTTGCATTTCCTCAACGCAAGTGATATTATATAACAGTTTTCATGATAATGCAAGAGTTTTTTTCAACTTTTTTCACTTTTTTTAAATTTTTTTCATATCCCTGCTTTTTTCCCGCTTTTTCCTCTCTGTCTGGCATCTTTCGGGCGTCTTCGGATTCTGCGTCCCGTCTTAGGAACGCAGAACCGAAGACCCTATAGCAACATATAACGTGCATCAGATTATATCCGCCATAATCTCATTCTGTAATCGGAAGATAAGAAGAGCAGCAATATAATCACAATGTATAGATCGGGCGTACCGGTTCACAATTGATCCGCAAGCTCTCTCAACGTGCGGTCAATATTGTTCCCATGAACATACAGGATCTTCTGTCCCTTCTTCCTCTCGCTCATGATCTTATAGTATAGCCCGTGCTTTAAGATATCTGTATTCACAATAATATACTTCTTATTATGGAGCACCGCCGGATCAAAATGCATATGGTCAGATTCCAGGAATTGGCTGTTAGGAAGACAGCGTCTCATCTTCCTCTGCCAGTTCCTATGTCCGCCGATCACGATGCTCTTATCCAGCTTCCCGATCCTGACCTCCTTATCCTCTTCCTTATCTTTCTCAGTCTTCATCCATATTCCAGAACGATCCCTGCCTGTACGGAACTCTTCTTCTGACCGCTTCTCCTCTTCTGTCCTCTCTTCCTTCCTGCGGAGTATGCAGCTTTGCAGTTCCCGAAGCTCTGCTTTGTCTTTCTCATGCTTCTCCTCCCTCTTAAGTGCTTCTCTTTTCAGCCGCTCTATCTGCCGCTGTGCTTCCGCAAGCTTACATTCCCTGTCCTTCCCTTGCCGTTCTAATCCGCAGATCTTCTGTTCCAGCCTGCGCTTCTCATATTCAGCACTTTTTAAGGTGTTTTCCTCACATTCTCTGCGGTATCGGACCTCTTCCGGTACATCATTCTCATACATTGCCTCGATCTGCTGGATATATTTGCACAAGGTCGTAACCAGAAGCAGATATTTGTACCGTTCCCAGTCCTTCTCTTCGAATACGGCACACATGACCTCCGCCTCCCATTTCTCCAGACATAAGCCGTACAGCGCCGCCGTCTCCAGTCCAAATTGTCCGAGCAGGCTTTCCAGCCGCCTCCATAACGCATTGTTCTCCTCGTTAATATCCTCCAGGAATGCGCTCACATAATAGGCGCCCGGATTCCAATGCTTCCGCAACAGCTCACGGTATATCCTCTTTCCCTCGGTCATATCGGTTTCCTGACCCGGGCTTCTTAAGCGGTCGTCCTCATATCTTTTAAGCATACAGACCACCTGGCAGAACTCATAATCCTCTGCGATCGGAACGGACAGGTCCTCTGCGATCACCATCTGAACCACCATCCGGGATAGTTCCAGTTCCATCGCAAGCCCCTTGCCCAGAGAATCCCGATATTGCTCCCCTTCCAGGCAGTCAAGCTTCTTGATCACATTCTTCAGCGGACGGTATCCGGCATAGATAATATCCATGATCCCGCGGTATCTCTCCTCATTCCCGCCGTCACCGCCGGCTCTGAGCAAGAGAATCAGGCCGGCCGCAAGCTTCGCCGCCCTTCTCTCCGTCAGCAGGAACTTACGCAGGTATGCCGCAGCATTATACTCTGACCGGCGGAACGCGTCTATACAAGAGTCCGCGCAGTCCTCCGCAATCCTCTCCAGCATACTTCTGCAGCGTTCATTCCTGACGATCGCGTACATAAGGAACGGTATCACATCTACCCGCATCTCCTTAAGATGCATCATCTCAATCGGTTCTAACAGCCTTTGGTTCACCTCTGTCAACTGCTCCCCGGCGCCCTCCCGGAGACCTTTCCCGAACACATCCTCGTAGATCTGTTCCCTCCGCTCCTCGTCAAGCTCCATCCTCACCGCCACGACTCCCCGGCCTGTATCCTCGGCCGGAAGCAGCTTATCCCGGCGCATCGTCTCTGCGACGGCTCTCGTCAGCATCTTCGAAGAGATCTCCGGGGTATGAAGACATCTGTCCACAAATGCCGCCTTCACATTCACCTTGCAGCATAATCCGTCATATATTATTCTGTTTCTTTCCATAAAAAATCCTCCCGCGTTACAGCCTGTTGAATACTCTGTGACATTGAAATAATCCGGCGACCTGCCGTAGATAAAATGAACTTCTAAGAATATACGAGACTCATATATAATTCTTTGATGTGGTTATTCTAGCACATCTTTTTTGGCGGTTCAAGAAAAACCGTTCGACAAATCTATTTGGGAATCTATCCAAAAATCTATATTGCCGGCATATTCTTCCCCGCATTTACATATATTAGTACAACGGACAGTATCGTAATATACTACTGTACCAGAAAAGGGAGGCCATTCATGCATATTAAGAACATTATAAAAGCCTGCGGCATACATCTGAGAAAATATATCGCTCCCCGGGACATGCCTTATGCTCTCGCGGCGATCCTGCTTGGCTTCCTGAATCATTTCCTCTATCAATTAAGCGGAAGGTCTGCCTTCATAGCCCTGATCTGCCCTATCAACGAATCCGTCTGGGAGCATTTGAAATTATTATTTTTCCCGATCCTATTCGTATCGGCGGCGCAGTATCTAAGATACCGCCCGGAGGCCGTGCGCTTCTTCTATCACCGTTTCCTTGCCGCCATCTGTGCGGTGGGCGCAACGATTGTCGTGTTCTATACCTATACGGGAATGATCGGACGGAATTTCCTTGTCATGGACATCCTGACCTTCGTGTTCAGCATCTTCTCCGCATTCGCTGCAGATGCTTATTTCTGCCGCAGATGCACAAGAAGGACCTCACAGGCAGCAACCTTCTCCCTGTGGATCCTTGTCTCTTTGTGCTACTTTGTATTCACTTGTTTTCCGCCGGATATCCCGCTCTTCTTCTCGGCCCAGGGATAGTTACGGGTTAAAATCCTGATCGATACCAGATAAGGATAAATTTTTATTTTGCGAAAATGAAACGTATCTTGCAATTAGAATTTGCATATGCTATAATGCCAGTAGGCAAAGAAATGTGGAGAATTCCATGTAGGCAAAGAATGAATCCCCCGACCGTAGTAGCGTACAGTCGAGGGATTCTTCTTTTCTTTTTATAGTGGCAAAGCATCCACCAGGCTATTTGTTGCCCTTGTCGTGCCTGTCTAGCCATTTGCTGATGAGGTGGCAAACCACACCTGCTGTGACAGTCACAAGAAATGTGAAGAATAACTCCATGCAAAACACCTCCTCCCGTTGCCGGGTGTAGGTTGGACAACACAAGTATTATAACATATCCATAGATAATCTTCTATCTCTATCTTAAAAGACCTTCGGATTGCGGTTGACACAATCCGATGCTCGCTATCACTGTGGACGCTTAAACCTTTCTTACTCCTACTCTTCCACCACAGCGCTGATCTCCACGTTCGCTGCAGATGCCTATTTCTGCCGCAGATGCACAAGAAGGACCTCACAGGCAGCAACCTTCTCCCTGTGGATCCTTGTCTCTTTGTGCTACTTTGTATTCACTTGTTTTCCTCCGGATATCCCGCTCTTCTTCTCAGCCCGAAGATAGTTACGGGTTAAAATCCTCTATTACTTCTGGACACGTTTTCTTCTGGATCCGTATACCATGGTATAACCCGCTGCCGCGGCACATAAGAGCAGCCACGGATATACCGCCGTATAGTCTCCGGTCTTTGGACTTCTTGTACCATTACTGTTTGTATTCACCGCAGATGCAGCGCCATTCTGGTTCGTTCCTGCCGGCTTCAGATTCTCCGGCACATTTACCTGAGACATAGCCTGATCTGATATTACAAGCAGATAATCGGATGCATGGCTGAACACCAGGCTTACATTGCCCTCTGAATCGATCTGGCCTGCGTCAATGAATACAAGCTTTCCGTTTTTGTCATGATAATACAGATTGCCATACTTTCCTGCATACTCTGAACCAACACCGATACTCAGCGTCGCCTTGAAGCCGAAGTCACCTTCATGCGCAAGAGAGATCTGCATACTTGGATTGCTGCCTGCAATCGCCGTTACCGTTGAACCTGGGATGTTATTCGTATTCTTGGTCACCTTAAGATCGGTACGGTCCCTGTTGTATATAGTCTGTATATCTTTGCCGTTGATCGTCCAGCTATATCCGTCCATCACCAGAACTACATTCACGTCCTTCCCTTTTGCAGCCTCCAGGATTTCCGTCGGCACGGAAGTCCATGAATTCATATTTAACTGAACGGTCTGTCCCGGCGTTGAACTATTGATCTCTCCGACAACAGTACCGAGGTTTTTGTCGGGATACTTTATATCTCCTGAGGTTGAACCAGAAGTTGATCCTGACGGGGTTGACGGATTGGATGGCTTGGATGGTTCAGCCGGTTTCTTGATTACTTCCGCGCTTCCGCTGAATGTCATATTATTATTAACAACAAATGTTTCATCCGGCGCCTTGCCTTCCTTCCAGGTAACCTCACCCAAACCTTCAAATTCAGTTAACGCAGTAACAGTCTCTCCCTTTTCCGCTACCTGGCAAAAGATTTTCTCTTCATCACCTGTATTGATGACGTACCGAACCAGGCAGTTCTCGTATGTGGCCATCACCAAAAAACCCTCTCCGTTTTTTACCGGATCGTTCCCGTTCCATATTATACCAGGAAACCATCCCTTGAATCTCAACCCTTCATAAGACGGCGGCTGTTCTGATTTAGCTGCCAGACCATATCCTCCATAAACCGTCAGTCCTTCTTCCGCAAGCATAGCCTCTCTTTCTGTAAACCACTTGCCCGTCTGATCATAATATTCCCGTACTATCTGTATCCATGTTCCCTCAGCAACCTTTGCCTTCAAAACAACTAAATGCTCAGTTTCTTTCTCTGGGATTACTTCATCTTCTTTGTAAGGAAGTATGTCAGGTTCCCATTCGATAAATGAATATTCCTCTGAAAAATCGTCCGGTACAAATTTCTTGATTTGCTTCAAAATATTTCCAAAGACTTCTCCCTGCTCAAACAAGAATAATCTGTCTACTCTTCTTCCTGGATACATATATCTCGCCCGTATATAGCTTTTGTCATATTGCGCAATGATATTTACCGTCCCAGAGTGTTCTGAGAGCTCGAAGAACTGCGTATTTTCTGTAACTTCTATTCTTCCCCCTTCTTCCTTCCAACCAATCTGGGTAAGTCCCTCATAATCAGATTTCATTTCCGGAAATGTGACCCCAACTTCTTTCAACGACTGACGGCGCTGTACGTTTTCCTTCTTAACCTCACCGACAGTGTAGTAATTCCCTTTCTCATCCAATGCCGAAAAAACAATATTCACATCAAATGCCGAATCATCATAAGTATCACCATCATAAATATACACATAATACGGATCTGTTCCTTTATCCGGAAATTCATTATTTGTCCATACTTGTCCAATTTTAATATAGTCAATATACCACTCACAAGGATACATATCTTCTGTTGTCAGGCTTCCATGATATTTGAAATCTTCTCCCAGCGTCAGCGTCACTTCAACAGGTTCACATTCATCTGACGCTGCCGCAGCAAATATAACCTTTCCGCTTTCCGGCAATTCCACATCGCTTTCATTAGCTACACCTATTGTAATCTCTAATTTTTCACCCTTTTTTATCTTCTGTCCGTTCTTATCCAGCACAACAGATGCAAGCTCCAGCTTTGAGTCCATTTTAGATTCATTTTGCTCCAGTTCCTTTTTGCTTCCCGAAACCTTCTCTTCTAACTCATCTGTCTGCACACCTGACTGATCACCAGACTCTTCTGGTTCCTCACTCTTCTGGTCATCCTTAACCTCATTTGTCTCTGATTCATCCTCTATCTCCGGAACAGTATCATCACCTGCATCGACCGATTCATCCGAACCATTCTCAGCGTCCTTTTCAACTGTATCCGCAGCTGTTCCATCGCCTAATTCATCCGCATAACTGCTGACAGGCCAAACCAATGTAACCAGCATCGCCAACAGCAGTGCAAAGACAATCTTTCCTTTCATTTGTCTCTTGCAAACTCTCATTTTTCTTTTCCTCCATAATACCTTTGTTGCTGAATTATATTTTATCCTCTACATAACTTCACTTGCACGCATTCCTCCTTCCCGTTGATATGATAGCGAGCAGCTCCTACTCTTCCACCACCGCGCTGATCTCCACGGACGACACGCTGTCTCCGTTCAGACCGATCACAAGCTCTGTGTCCCCGCTCTCATAGACCAGCTTAGCCGCGGATTCTTCCGAAGCCTCTCCGTAAGCGTCTGTTACCTCATCCTTCGTGCTTCCGATACTGATACCTTTGTCGGTGGACACCGTATCGTCCATGAACACAACGGACAATACATAATCCTTGTCTCCGTCAGGATAAGTATTCAATTTAAAGCCCGGATAGGTATACACCTTGTCGAGTCCTTCGAAAGCACAGCTCTCAGATTCAAAGTATTCATCTGCTTCGCCCAGCCCTTCAATCACCTTGGATGCGTCCGCACCCATCTCGATCTTCGTGGACCCGCTGGTGAATGAATAGCCTCCGTCAGACGCGCCTCCTTTGTCCGAACCGCCGCAGGCAGTCAGTCCGAGCACCATGGACAGCGCTGCTGCCGTCATAATTCTTCTCATGTTTCTCATTATAATCTTCCTCCTTTTCTTCGGTAGCGCCCCCTCGCCTTCGCTCGGCGGCATTTCGTCGGAAGGCATCCTAATAAATGCTTCGCATTTGCCTTCCTCCTCTAATAACTCACGATTTCTCCATATTCTGATAGTTCTTTGCGCTGAACGGCTTCCATATAATCATAGAACTGGATTTTTTCAGCATATACACTCTGATACTCCGGATCTGCTCTGTGATCCGTAAGCTCGTAATTCTCCTTCAGATATCTTCCAAAGTAACTGGTAAGTTTCTCTGCGCCCGTCAGGTTCATGTGCAGCCCGGCGTCGTATGTATCTGTGTTATAGTCGATCCCTACTTCCGAAGCCAGCTTCTCATAGTTGAAATAATCAAGGCCGTATTGTGCCGCATATGCGGCGATCTGCTCGTCCCACTCGTCATACCAGTGGGGGAAGAGGCTCGGCGACTTGACCAGTACCAGTGCGATCCCGTTCTCTTCGCACAATGTCCGCATCTTGTCCAGATACCCCATGGCATTGCTGCCCAGCGTATAGTCCGCCAGAATATCCGGTTCCGGGAATCCTTCGGCAGGCCTTACATCCACCCGCATATAATAGCCGTTATGGGAGATCTTATCCTTGCCAAACATATAGGTCAGGTCTTCCGCCGACAGATCGGACCAGCGGGAATGATACCGCAGGATCGGGAACAGGTAATCCAGAGTATTCTCCCTGTCCGTCATCGATGCCTTGATGGCGTCAAGCTTCGTCTTCGAGAATTCCATTCCGTCGATGGTCATACGGTTATAGGCTTCGCTCTGAGGTTCGTCATACTTGAGCGCCAGTACGTTGAATACAACGACCCTGGGCGTCTCGTACCGGAGAGTATCTTCCAGCATATAGTAAGACTGCCAGGCTAACTGCTGGGCGGAACCTCTGATATAACTGCTGATGCCATACTCCTCATACAGCGTGATGGGCGAGAAATTCTCATAGACCTCACAGTCTCCGACGAACAGCACCTCATGACCGGTCGTCTCTTCGTAGTATTCGGCGGTCAGCGCGCCCTCTACAATGTCGGACATATACTTCGGCATCAGAAGCCGCTGCAGGAAGAACAACGTAACAAGCAGGACCGCCAGGAATGCCGCCGCCTTGAAAACCCAGACAAATGATTTCTTATGCATTTGCCTCCCCCCTCCTTTTAGAATTGATTATAGATAAACTGGCTCTGGTCGAATCCGATTCCATAGGCGCCGAAGATTATGACCGATAAGACCAGCACATAGAAGACCGCATATCTTACGATCTCCGGCGCGGCGAAGATTAGATCCCGCACACTGCCTTTCTTCTCCTCAATCAGACTGACTGCGAACAGCAGGAGCAGACAGACGGACAGCAGGGCGTAATCGGCTCCGGTAAGCCCTAATTCCAGGAATGCTTCTGTATGAAGCTCTGACAGGCGGAAATGTGTGAACATATTTCCGAACATGCGGAATGTAAGGGGTACGTCCCGATAACAGTCGAACATGCGCAGACTGCTCATCAGCAGGATCGTCCGCAGGATCTCAAACACACCATACCAGCGCTTATCTTTTACATGGAATCTGTTGTGGAACTTCTTATATAATGGCTCGCATTCCTGGGAGATCATGATCACTACGAAGTTCATCAATCCCCATACGATGAAGTTCCAGCTTGCGCCGTGCCAGATTCCCGTCGTAAACCATACGGCGAAGGAGGACAGATACACCGGGACACGTTTCCCGATGAAATCTCCGAACTTCGCACGGGAGGCTTTGGAGACGTTCAGCATCGGTTTGCACACGGAGATCGGATAGAAGATATAATCCGTGAACCAGGTTCCCATGGTGATATGCCACCTGTTCCAGTATTCTTTGATATTCTTAGACAGATAAGGCCGCCGGAAGTTCTCAGCCACGGTGATCCCCATGGTCTCTGCGATACCGATGGTGATGTCGATACCCCCGGTGAAGTCTGCATACAGCTCGAATGCATAGAACATCATGCCCACGAATACGAACCCGCCCTGATAAGTGTCTGGATTCTGAATGATGGCGTTCACGGCAGTTAATATCCGGTCCGCGATTACGGCCTTCTTAAAATACCCCCACAGGATCCGATAGAGTCCGTAAGCAACCGTTCTGGTATCAAAATCATGCCGCTCATAGAGGGACTTCGCGAGGTCGCTGTATCTGCTGATGGGCCCCTGTACCAACTGCGGGAAGAAGGATACGAACAATGCAAGCCTGAACAGGTTCTTCTCCGCCCGGCACGTTCCGCGGTATACGTCTATGATGTAGCCCATGGTCTGGAAGGTGTAGAAGGAGATCCCCATAGGAAGCACCAGGTCTACGAAGGAGATCTGTCCGCCGCTTCCTAACATATGCAGGATTCCGTTAACATTCGCAATCACGAAATTCGTATACTTCAGCACTGCCAGGATCCCAAGGTTAAAAAGCAGGCAGCCAAGCAGCCATTTCCATTGTCTCGCCTTCATGGAAGCCTTGTAGGCCTTCTTCTCTTCCCGGCTAAGACTTCCCTTATTCGCCTTAATATAGGCGTCCTGCGTCTCCTTAAGGGCGTCCAGCCTGCGGCTTACCACATAAGTGGATACCGTTGTAGCGCCGATGAAGAGAAGGTAAGACGGGCTGGCTATGAAGTAGAAGGTATAACTGGCCGCCAGCAGGAACGGCCATTGACATTTCCTCGGGAGAAGATAATACAGCAGGAAAACCGCCGCAATAAACCCGATAAAGCTATAGGATGTAAACAGCATGGCAGCTCCTATTCATCTTCCAGCCGTACAATCAATTCATACAATGCCTGCGCGGAATTGAAATTATCCGGCACGATCTCCTCGGCAGGAATCACTACGTCATACTCATCATTGATCTCAGAGATGATGCTGACGATGTCAAATGAATCGATGATCTTGCCGTCCACCAGATCGGTGCTGGTCTCAAAGTCTACCTCCGGGTGCAGATTGGTCAGAATTTTCAATAAAGCTTCCATAATATTTTCTCCTTATCTTTCTTATATTTTCTTACTCTGTGCCATGTTTAGCAGCTTTACGCGGTCTATCTTACCGTTCGCTGTCAGCGGCATCTCCTCAAGCGCATACACCAGATTCGGCGCCATGTATCTGGGAAGCGTCTTCCTGAGGCTGACCACAAGCTCCTTGGTCTGGGCGTCTCCCGTATAGAAGAGCGTGATCTTCTCTTTCTCCTTATCATAGATACAGCATGCGCTGCGGACACCCTCGAGCCGATTCACATGAACCTCGATCTCGCCAAGCTCGATCCGGTGTCCCATATGCTTGATCTGGTGATCCTTCCTGGACAGGAAGACCAGTTCCCCGCGTTCATTTCGCATACCTATGTCTCCCGTGCGGTAGATCCGCTCATGGTAGTATGGGTTCAACGGGTTCTGAACGAACACTTCATCTGTCTTCTCATGATCTCCGTAATACCCAAGTGTCAGCGCCGTACCCCGGATACAGATCTCGCCGGGATCCCCGGGCCGCGGCACTCTATTATTCTCATCCAGAAGAAGGATCTCCGTATTCTTGAACGGCCGGCCGATCGGAATTGGTTCTCCTTCTTCAAAGTCCCGGTCAACCTCATAATAACAACTCATCCCTGTCGCTTCCGTCGGACCGTACAGGTTGATGAAACGAGCGTCCGGAAGAGCCTCTTTCCACAGACGGAACTGCCTGATGGGGAATACCTCGCTTCCAAAGGCAACGGTACGCAGATATTTCGGGATGATCTTGTCAAATGTCTTCGTGGACGAGATCATGGTAAGCGCCGAGACTACCCAGCAGACGGTATTGATCTTATATTCGTTCAGGAATTCCACCAACTTGACCGGGAACATGAACAATGACCTGGGTGTCAGGTAAGTGGTCGCGCCGCATTTCAAGCTGGAGAACAGCTCCTTTAAGCACGCATCGAAATACAGCGGCGCCTGATTGGCAAGTACAGACTTCTCTGAGATCTGCAATACCTCCGTTAAGTTCTCGACATAATCAATGACGGATCGGTGGCATGCGGCTACACCCTTTGGCACGCCTGTAGACCCTGAGGTGAATACGATATAGATCGGATCCGTATCGATCGCCGCCTCACGGACAGCGCCAAGCAGTCCGGGATCTGCCGATTCCCCGGCGATCTCATCATAGAGCAGCACCTCGCCGTCAAAATCACGGAATTCCTTCATCTGTTCACAGGTCGTCTCGTCGCAGATCACGGCGCGCGGTTTCAGGTTACGGAAGATCAGATCGATCCTGAATGCCGGCATCTCCTCATCCATCGGCACATAGAAGCATCCGCTGTAGACTGCTCCCCAGAACGCGGCGATCATATGAGGATGCTTCTTCATATATATAACGACCGGTTCTTTCTGATAGCCCTTCTTCAGCAGACATGTCCCGATACTCCGGGACGCATCGGATACTTCCTGAAAGGTCATCCCCATAGATTCATTTGCAAATGCAGTTTTATCAGGATATTTTCTAACTGTCTCTTCCAGATATTCTAATATATTTCTCTGCATGTTCTTTACTCCTTGGTATTATGTGATCAAATTCCGGTATCTCTCCTTAAGTCTGCCCCCGCATCTTAAGATGGATCTCTGGGCCAGGATCTCCATCACGTCCAGGTATCCCCGGCCGATCGGATGATCCCTCTTGATCAGGGAAAGCTCCGTACATCCCAGGATGATCACCTGGGCGCCCTGTTCTCTCAGATGTGAAGATACCCGCTGGAACTTATCTATATCGACAGGCCTTCCTGCCTTTACTTCTTCGTAGATCAATTCCATGACCGATTCCTGATATTCTCTCTTGGGGAGAAATACTTCTATACCCATCTCTTCTAATTCCCGCTGAAATATACGGCTTTGGATCGTCCCGTCGGTAGCCATGATGCCGGCGCTCCTGATCCGGCCGGCCCTAAGCTCAAGCCCCGTCTCCTGTATCGCATGGATGATAGGGACCGGAATATTCCCGGATAGTTCTTCGTGAAAATAATGTGCCGTAACACAGGGAATGCTGATACAGGTTACCTTCTGCCCTGCAAGCTTCCTGCCGATCTCAATCATATCCCAGACCGGATTCCTGCTGCTTACTCCCAGTATATAAGACGTCCGGTCCGGGATCTCCGGAGCGTTGTACACGATCATGGACAGATGGTCCTGATCCCTCTTCGCATCGGTCATCTGGATGATCAGTTCCATAAAATAAGCAGTTGCAATCGGACCCAGGCCGCCTATGATACCCAGTGTCATATTCATTTCCTCCTAAAGTAACGCTATTTCACCGTAGACTCCTCCGTCGGGGTGGCAGGATACAGGCTTTGATCGAAGATATGGCTGTTCCTGTGATTCTTGGAATACTTAAGGATCTGTGCGTCCGTCTTCATGAAGAAATCGTCGCCGCCTCCCATACGCGGAGTCGCGTCGAAATGGTACCAGCCGTCGCCGCAGTCGATCAGGCTCCAGTAATGGCTGGAATGACTGGTATCACTCTTGACAACATCCAGGTTCGGAATGCCCGCCTGTGTCAGCAACGCCTTTGCCGTAGCGAAGAAGACGAAGCAATCTCCGCTCTTCTCCGTGAATCCCTGATGGGCTCCGTTCGTCCAGCTGTCCTTCTCGGATTTGTTGACATAACCGATATTCATTCTCGCCCATTCATAGATCGCCTTAGCCTTCTCCTTCTTTGTCATGCCCTTCTTCGTGATTTCTTTCAGGACTTCGTCTGCCTCTTCTAAGACCTCCTCCGGCGTTACATAGTTCTGCGGTTTCTCCTTAATGGTGATCACAGTCGACGCCTCTGCCTTATTCCCGGCCCGGTCGACGGCTGTATAGAATACGTCGTAAGTACCCGCCGTCTTCGTGTCTACCTTGCTGTTATCGACGGTTACGTCCATATCACGCACACAATTATCCGTTACCGTGATCGTAGACTTATAAGAGATCGGTTCGCCGATGAACCCGGTCAGCGGCGCTACGCCGTCGATAACGGGCGCTTCTTTATCTATGATAACTTCGATATCCGCCTCTACTTCCGCGGTGTTGCCGCCCTCATCCGTCAGAATGACAACCGCAGATGTGCTGCCCTTTTCCGACAGATCAGGCTTCTTCTTGAAGGAGCATTTGACATCGGTGGCGTCTTCGATATTGTCAACCAGCTCCTTTGCTTTGAGCTTCCCGTCAACGTCGATAACGGCTGGCACAGGGTCCGCCTTCGGAGCTTTCGTATCTTCAACGATCAGCCGTGATTTCCGCTTCTTCCCTTTGACCTCTAATACAATCTCTTGTTCGCCTACATGATCGAGCCTGACCTTAGAGATATCTGTTACAAATTCGCCTTTTACTTTCTCCTTTTTCAGGAAATCCTTCACATCCAGTTCTGTTCCGGCCTCCACCCTGACCTTACGCCGGACGGGACTCCCAAAAAACAAAAGGCGGAACAGGGAGATAACGATAAAAAGAGCGGTGAGCATACATGCCAGCCGTACCGAGAGCGCTATGATCAGGCGCTTTCTGCGTCTGCGGCGCTTCTCCTCACGGATCCTTCTGTGTCTGCGCGCCTCCCGGCGCCTTTGAAGCTCTTCACCGTCAGGTTCCGGCCGCCGGGCTGCCCGCTCATGATTCCCTTCTTCCTGTTGCGGTACTTCCTGTGTTTCCTGCACCCGTCCATACCTTGGATACGGATAGGCCGAAGCTCGCTGCCTATCGGAATAATCTGCATGCCAGCGCGGCTGTCTAAGCTGCTGGGAACTATAATCATGATATCTGTAACTCTGCGGGCTGTAATTATCATATACCGCCGTCTGCCGGGCGTCCTGATACTCTGCGCCGTAATCCTCGTACTGCTCCTGATAATACTCGGGCTGATAATCGGCGGCTTCTTCCTGATAAGCAGCATACTCTGGCTGATAATCGGCAGCTTCTTCCTGATAAGCAACATACTCTGGCTGTTCCGGGGAAACCTCAGAATAGCCGTCAAATTCCTCGGAATAACCTGTACTGGTGTAGTACCTTCCCCTCTTTCTATATGTACCCATGCTCTCATACCTTTTTTACAGCTAAAAATGTAACATTCTATCATATAACCTTGTCCATTTTACCCCCCCCCCTGCCGATTTTGTCAATATCTAAAGAGGAAGTTCAGTCAAATCTTGGAAAATATTGGAATATCATGGAAAGCCCTGGAGTTATAAGCTCAAAGAGATTTTTTAATCAAATAGAAAACATAGCTGCATAGCCGGGATAAAGACAAGGGTAGATTAATTACTATTCTTAACTCTGTTTTGGCGGGTTGGCAAATGGGAAAAGAAAAAAGCCGGAAAACCATCTTGTAGCGTCCGACATTTTCTGATAAAATATTCATACGGGTATTGCCATAACGGTAGGCGGCTAGTTCTTCTGCGGAGGGACTGTGACCCTCCGATTACATAGAAACCTGCTTGCAGGAATCTGGGAAAGGAGGGCTGAGTGGATGTTGACGATTGAAGGATTGATTTCAGTGCTTGGCTTATGCCTGACCTGCTTCGGTCTCGGATACGCCATCGGAAGCAAAGATAATAATAAACCACAAAAATAGCCGCCCTTAGTCTGGAAAACTTTGCGGCTATTTTTGCAAGTTATAAAACGGACTAGCCGTCTATCGGCAGTACCTTTATGTAAGTATATCTTAGCAGATTTATGCGGAATTGTCAAACGCTGCGGAGCGTTCCGCTGAGTTCATTTCTCAGAAAATACGATAAAACACTTGCAAATAAAATATTCTATGTTATAATAATAGTAATTATTACTATATTATACAATTCAGGAGGTACTTATTATGGAATTAAAAGGAAGCAAGACAGAAGCGAACCTGCAGGCGGCATTCGCAGGCGAATCCCAGGCAAGGAATAAATACACCTACTACGCATCCAAGGCTAAAAAGGACGGCTATGTACAGATCGCTAACATCTTCGAAGAGACCGCGGCCAACGAGAAAGAGCACGCCAAGATGTGGTTCAAGCTGCTCCACGGCGGCGCAGTACCGTCAACCATCGAGAATCTTAAGGACGCGGCAGACGGCGAGAACTACGAGTGGACCGATATGTACGCAGAATTTGCCAGGACAGCAAGAGATGAAGGATTCGATGATATTGCCCTCCTGTTTGAAGAGGTCGGCAAGATCGAGAAGGAACACGAAGAGAGATACCGTAAGCTTCTGGCGAATATCGAAGGCGGCCTTGTATTCTCCAGAGAAGGAGACTGCATCTGGCAGTGCTCGAACTGCGGCCACATAGCAGTAGGCAGGCAGGCGCCGGAGGTATGCCCGGTATGCGCACATCCGCAGGCTTACTTCCAGATCAAGGCGGAGAATTATTAATACAGCGTCAAAGACGGCAAAAGGAGCCGCCGGAATATATGATTTCCGGCAGCTCCTTTGCTTCTGATATATTATTTCCCTTGCATCTTCTTGATCACCTTAAGTCTGGTGAATTCTTCTCTTTCCTTCTCCTCCAGTGCATTATTGATCGTATACACCAGATTGCTGTACATCGGGATCGTGATATTCTTCAGCGCATTCGCCCTCTTCTGGGTCTTCTTGATATTCGCCGCAAGACGGTACGCCGCATTCTCCACCTCGGCCAGCTTGATGGTCAGGTTCTTCACCGCACGGAACGCCTCCCTGGCTATATCTATTGATTCCTTCGTCGTCCCAAACGCGTATGTCAGGTCGTTCTGCCTGTCGTCGTACTTGATATGCGGGATCTCCGTTCCCATGATACTTCTGGTCTGTATCCGAATGGATTCCTCGATCGGAACGGTAAATGCAAGCTCTTCTACCTTGCTGATCCCCTGCTCGATATTCGCACGCTGGAGACACGTATATGCTCTGGTAAATGTACTATCAATCTCTTCCTGTATGTTCTTTGCCTCATCGATCAGTTCCATTAATTCCTTAAGAAGAATATTCCGCTTCTTGTCCATAAGGTCATAGCCCTGATGTGCCAGCGCAAGAGAATTCTTGGCAAGCATCAGATTACCTTTGGTAGGAAATTCTCTTGGATCCATACGAAGACCTCCTTTACTTCTATCGCCCTGTCACCTTCGCGCCGGCGGTGTACTAGACCGCATCCGCGACGGGGCGGGCAAGCGGATAGTATTTATCTATCAGCTGTGTATCGATTCGGTCCAGCTCCTCTTTCGGAAGGAAGCTCAATAGCTGCCATCCAAAATCCAGCGTATCCTGAATCGTCCGGTTCTCCGTCGGTCCCTGTCCGATATAATGCTTCTCGAACTCTTCGCCGAATTTCAGATACTTCTTATCCAACGGCGACAGCTCATCCTCACCGATAACAGACGCTAAGTTCCTCGCCTCTCCTACCTTGGCATAGGCAGAGAACAACTGGTTCGCAAGCCCCTGATGGTCTTCTCTGGTATACCCTTCTCCGATTCCGTCCTTCATCAGACGGGACAGAGACGGCAGGATACTGATAGGCGGATAGATCGCCTGCCCGTGCAGATTCCGGTCGAGAACGATCTGTCCCTCCGTGATATATCCGGTAAGGTCCGGTATCGGATGCGTGATATCATCATTCGGCATAGTCAGGATCGGGAGCTGTGTCACTGATCCCGAAGCGCCTTCGACGATTCCCGCGCGCTCATACAGCGTCGCCAACTCACTGTAGAGATATCCCGGATAACCCTTTCTTGAAGGGATCTCACCCTTTGAAGAGGATACCTCACGCATCGCCTCTGCAAATGACGTCATATCCGTCAGGATGACCAGAATATGCATATTGCACTCGAACGCCAGATACTCTGCAACCGTGAGCGCAACCTTCGGCGTGATCAGACGTTCCACCACCGGATCGTTGGCCAGGTTAAGGAACATGCACACATGATCCGCAACGCCGCTCTCGTCAAATGTCTTGCGGAAGAACTCTGCAACGTCATGCTTAACACCCATCGCGCCGAACACAACCGCGAAGTTCTCGTTCGTCCCGTCGCCCAGGGACGCCTGCTTAACGATCTGCGCCGCCAACTGGTCGTGGGGAAGTCCGTTTCCTGAGAAGATCGGAAGCTTCTGCCCGCGGATCAGCGTTGTCAGACCGTCGATCGCCGAGATTCCCGTGCGGATATAGTTTCTTGGATACTCTCTGCGCACCGGGTTCAGCGGCAGGCCGTTGACGTCTCTTCTCTCCGCCGCCACGATCCTTCCCAGACCGTCGATCGGCACTCCGACTCCGTTGAAGGTCCGCCCCAGCACCTCCGGGGACACGGCAACCTCCATCGGATGCCCGGTGAGCTTCGTATGGGTATTGCGAAGAGACATATTCTCCGTCCCCTCGAATACCTGTATGATCGCCTTATCCTCATATAACTCGATAATACGTCCCATCTTCTTCGTATTACCGTCTACCACAAACTCTACGATCTCATCAAAGAACGCACCCTGCAGCCCTTCCAGCACTACAAGAGGTCCGTTAATATTACTGAGTCCCAGATATTCTATTGCCATGTACGGTTCCCTCCTTACGCATTCTTCGCAATCACTCGATTGTAGAAGTCATCAATATCTTTCTTATACAGATCCAAAAGCTGCAGATTGTCGTTTGCCACATCATACTTGATAGCGATCACCTTCTCGAAGATACCCTCTGCCTTCAGCACGGACATCGGCTGTCCCATCGCCACCAGATTCCTCGCAGTCTTATACAGATACAGGATCACATCCATCATCTTGAACTGCTTCTCCATGGATACGCAGGTATCGTCCTTGTGAAATGCATTCTGCTGCAGGAATCCCAGACGGATCACCTTCGCGATCTCTAACACCAGTTTTTGATCGTCAGGAAGCACATCTCCGCCGATCAGCTTCACGATCTCCATCAGGCTGCTCTCTTGATTCAGCAGGGCCATCATCCGGTTCCGGTAATCTACAAACTTCGGCGATACGTGGTCCGCATACCATCCGCTTAAGTCATTCAGATATTCACTGTAGCTTGACAGCCAGTGGATCGCCGGGAAATGTCTGGAATATGCCAGCGATTTGTCCAGTCCCCAGAAGCACCGGACGAACCTCTTCGTATTCTGCGTTACCGGCTCGGAGAAATCACCGCCCTGAGGGGATACTGCGCCGATGATAGACACCGACCCGGTCTCGCCGTTTAACGTCTGCATCATGCCCGCTCTCTCGTAGAAGGCCGACAGCCGGGAAGCCAGATAGGCCGGGAAGCCTTCCTCCGCCGGCATCTCCTCCAGACGCCCGGACAGCTCACGCAGGGCCTCCGCCCATCGCGAAGTAGAATCCGCCATGATTGCCACGTCATATCCCATATCCCGGTAATACTCTGCCAGAGTAAGTCCGGTGTAGATAGAAGCCTCACGGGCCGCAACCGGCATATTCGACGTATTCGCGATCAGCGTCGTCCTGTCCATCAGCGGGTTGCCCGTCTTAGGATCCACCAGCTCCGAGAACTCCTCCAACACCTGTGTCATCTCGTTGCCGCGTTCCCCGCATCCGATATATATGATAATATCCGCATCCGCCCACTTGGCGATCTGATGCTGGGTCATAGTCTTCCCCGTTCCGAATCCGCCCGGAATCGCCGCGGTTCCTCCCTTGGCGATCGGAAACATCGTGTCCAGGATACGCTGTCCCGTAATAAGCGGCACTGTCGCCGGGAACCGGTGGCTCACCGGCCTTGGAACACGGATCGGCCACCGCTGGGTCATGGTCAGCTCCTTCCTGCCGCCGTCAGGCTGCTCAACCGTCACCAGCACGTCTGTAATGGTGTACTCACCGTCCGGGACAACGGATACTACCGTTCCCTCTACATCCGGCGGCACCATACATTTATGTAAGATCGCCTGCGTCTCCTGCACCTCTGCGATCACCGTCCCTCCGTGGACCGTCTCGCCCTCGGAGACCGTAATATGCGTCTCCCATAATCTCTGTACATCCAGAGAATCCACACTGACGCCTCTGGTGATAAATGCGCTGCCGTTATCCGCGATCCGCTCTAAGGGTCTTTCGATTCCGTCAAATATGTTGTTCAGGATTCCGGGCGCCAGGGTCACGGATACCGCCGCGCCAGTGGACTCAACATACTCGCCCGGGCGAAGCCCTGACGTCTCCTCGTATACCTGTACCGTAGTCATGTCCTTATCAAGAGAGATCACTTCTCCGACCAGCTTCTCTTCTCCGACGTACACCATCTCCGACATCTTGAATTCCGTCTTGCCCTTCAGGTAGATAACAGGCCCGTTGATCCCGTAGATCTTACCAGTCGTCACACTATCCAACTTGCACACCTCCCTTGAACAAGAACTTTCTGTATTCATTCTCGATCGCACCCTTGAATGCATGGTCGATCAGTATATTCTTCTCCTGGATCACCGCGCGCACACCTCCGATAAAGTCTTCCTTGCTCACCGTAAGCGCCATACCGGTATGCTCCTCGAGATACTCCTTCTTATCCGCATCCGTCGGATTGATATAGATGGTCATAGCCGCGCCTCCGGCGAATCTTGCCGCCTTCTCGATATACGAGATCAGCAGGCGCGGATACTCCTCCGTCTTCATATATTCCTCAACCACCTCGCGGACTTCCTCAAACAATTTCTTCTTCAATTCCTTCTGTGTCTTGCTCAGTTCACGCTTCAGTTCAAGCTGTGCCTTGGACATCGCCATATTAAGCTGCTGCTGTGCTCCGACACGCTCCGCCTTCACCCGTGTCTCCGACTGGCGCAGAAGTTCTGCCCGATGCTGTTCAAACACTCCGAGCAGCGCGTCCTCATGCTGCTTCATGATCGCATTGCCCTCTGCACGGGCCTCTTCCATTGCCGCGGCCTGCAAATGTGATATCTTCTCTTCTACTGTCAAGTATGCCACCTCGCTTTATAGTTTCAAACCAATCGCCTCATTTACATAAGATGTGATAAAGTCCTTCTTACGTCCGGTTCCGTGTCTGTCAGGAATCTCGATAAGCAGCGGCATAGTACGCTCCAGCTTGATCTCATCGATCAGGTCCGGGAATTCTCTGCCGAACTTCTCCGTCAGCAGGATAACTCCCACCGCCTTATCGTTCATCGCGTTCTCGATCGCCGTCCTCAGCTCCTCCCTCTCGTGGACCACGATCCCGTCAACTCCCGCAAGCCTCATCCCTGTCAGTGTATCGACATTATCACTGATCAGATACATCTTCATCTTACAATTTACCCAGAATCATGAAGGAGATGATCAGTCCGTACAGACATACACCTTCCGCAAGACCTACGAAGATCAGTGACTTACCAAGAGCACTGGAATCCTCGCTGATCGCGCCAAGCGCAGCGCTTGCGGCGCTTGCTACGGCAATACCACCGCCGACACAGGACAGACCGGTTGACAGCGCAGCGGCAAGATAGCCGAACCCAACAGAATTAGAAGCAGCCTCAGAAACGCCCTCTGCCGCTTCCACCGGCGCTCCGCCGAACATCATAATAGCCGCGACAGCGAATGCTCCGAAGTAGAAGAACGCATTGGTCACGATCGCCCTCTTATAACGCTTCTTTGTCTTCTCTCCGATCAGATAGTATCCGAATGGAACGATGATGCCAAGCACCAGTGCTGCAATAAGTAATAATTTCACAGTTAAAGTCATGATTGATATCCTCCTCTTGTCTTTATCTTATTCACTTTTTATTTCGTTTGCTTGTTAAATGGTTTGAATTCCCGTCCGCTTCCCTTATAGAAACGGCTGAACATCTCATAATATTCCAGACGCAGTACCTGGATGCCGACGATCAGCCCCTCCAGCGCGCATACGACTGCATTGCCAAAGATAACCCCGAACAGGTTCGGCGTTCCGCTCTCCGCCCCGGAGAGCATCAGGACTACCTCCATGATCGCCGCATGGCTGACTGCGAATGCCCCGATACGCACATAAGAAAGCGTGTTGGAGAAGTAACTCAGCAACGTCTCAAACAGTTCAAAGAAGCCCTGTACCAGGAACATCGCCTTACTCTCTTCCATCTTCTTATGGTTATGCTCCACCAGATTAGTAAGCGGTTCCTTGAATACGAACAGCAGAACCGGAATTCCCAGGAATATCACCATCAGGATATTGCCCGGAACCTTGTGCCCGGTCATATACAGCACGACGGTCAGTACCAGGAATCCATAGAACACAAGCCCTGCCACTCCGTTTGTCGAGAACCACAGGTTCTCTGTGTCATGCGCTTTCGCAGCGTTGGCGATCTGGAAGATCATCACCAGGATATTTAAGGCCATACCAAAAGCGATCGCTATGATGAACACCGTATTCAGCTGTCCGATAAACGGCAGATTCGTCATCGCCTCCACCGGCCTGAGCCAGATTGCCGGAATCACATCCTCGAACCCGAAGACACTGCCGAACATGACGCCGAAGATCATAGAGAAGATCCCCGCGATCGACACGATTCCCGCTAAGTTCATCTTCTTCTTCAGATAGATCAGCCCGCCGATCGCAAACAGGCAGAAGCCCTGCCCCACATCTCCGAACATAGCGCCGAAGATAAACGTATAAGTGAGCGCCACGAACATCGTCGGATCCAGCTCATCGTGCGCCGGAAGGCCGTACATCTGGATAAACAGCTCAAAAGGCTTGAAGAACTTAGGATTCTTAAGCTTCGTCGGAGGATCTCCGAAGAACTTCTCCCGGTCTTCTTCCACGACGATGAACACCCTGTCATCATCCTTCGACTCTTCAAGCAGGGCCGCCACATCGGCTTCTCCCATCCATCCGCAGAGGATGTAATAGTCTTCCTTGTTATCTCCCACATCCGTCCTTGCCGCCATCTTACGGACATCGAAGTTATTAGACAATTCCTCCAGTCTCTTCCTTGCCCCCAAGAGCTTGGCTGCCCGGCTGCTCATCAGCTCCTCGATCTGCCGGTCGATCTCATCCTTCTCTTTCCTGGCATCGTCGATACTCTTCTGCATGCTTCCGCACGCATCCTTAGGTGTTCCGATATATTCCGGCGGAATCGTGATCCGCTCAAAATGCAGGGAATTAAACGCTGAATCTACCTTGCTCGTGTCCGCATTCGACACGAAATAACACCCGTAGACATAGTTCTCATTCCTTGTTCCCTCGAGGAATACAGCCTGCAGATCATCAAACAGATATTTCTCCAGCTTCTTATAATGATCAAGGCCGATCCTTCCGAAGCGGATCTTCATATACTTATAACGCATCGTCTTATGCAGATCCAGATTCAGAGGGGTAAACGGTTCCAGGACTTTGAACTTCTCCTTAGCCTCGTCTTCCTTCTTATTCAACAGTTCCTTCTTCTCCTGCAGATCCAGATAGTCATGATTAAGCTCCCGGATAAAGGCAAGCATCTCGTCTTTTGACATATTCTGGTCAACGTGAGGCATCCCCTCCGGTAAGAGCGCCGCGAACTGTTCCGCCTTCGCAAGCGCGTCTTTGTATGGATTCACCTCCACAAAAGGCAGAAGATTATCTGTCGTCTTAAGCTCCGTGACTGCATTCTCAAGCTGCATCTCATACTTGGACAGATATTTCTCGCACACACGGTCTATATCAATCCTGGGACCGCTGATGCTCAAAAACTTCATCTTTACAATCATTGCATCACACCTCCTAAGTATCCTAACGTCTCTCTTGAAGATAAGCCGTAACGGATACATTCAAGGGCCGTTGTTAATTTGTAGATCTCTTCTTCCTTCAAAAACAGATATGTATTCACCGTCGCGATCGAATACGGATTCCGCCTTCTGTCACTGACATATAACCGCCTCATGTACTCCTTATATGTGGCTTCCAGCGTCTTCCCGCTGATGTCCGCATATTTCTCAGCATAATATGTCTCCTCCAGGCGTTTCTCATACTCTTCGACAGTCGGAGCCTCCACCAGACCCTTGAACTCGTCCACGCTGAGCCTGTACTGGATCGGTATCGTGAGCGAATAGATGTCCGGCGGCAGCATATTGTAATACTTCTTCGCACGGTAGATCCACTGGATATTCAGCAGATCGATCCTCGAACCGAAGTCCCGGATATACATCTCGCGTTCCTTTCCCTTAAGAAGCTGTCTGCTCTTCCTCCACATTTCAGAGAAATAATACAGATCCAGGGCCAGATCGTAATCAAACAGTGTCGCCCCTTCCGACTCGCGGATCGGCTGAAGCGGCGCGTAATATTCCGTATCCTTCAGATTATCGATCAGCTCTTCAACGTTCCTCGACGTGATCAGCTTATCGATCGAGATCTGAGAATATTTATCGAAGAATACCTTCTTATATTCTATATCAAACGGCATATCGTAATGATTGAACACAATCCGCAGACAGTAGTTGATCAGGTCGATCTCATATCTCTTCCAGTACAGCTTAAGGAACTTCTTCTGCTCCATCCCCGCAAACCGGAATATCCGCGTGTAATCATCGAACAATGACTGATACAGGATCTTCTCTATATTCCCCCTGTGATACAGGGATACGTCAATCTGTTCCATATATCTTACATAGGCAGGCTTATCCTTCAGGTATTCGATGGCTTCCGGCACGCTCCTTAAGTTCGCGATATTCTCAAAATCCCGTCCGTTCAGGAGCTTCGCCTGCATCGCCCGCACCTTCGTGGTTAAGCCGCTGTACGTCATCACATTACCCATGCCCTACACCTCTACTATATGCGCTAAGATCTCCCGGGCATACGCACTGTGGTTCTCCTCGAATTCCTTCTTAAGGTTATCGATCGTCGACCGGTTCTTCTCCTGCTGCTCCTTCAAGATCCGCTCCATCTTCGCATCCGCGTCCTTCCGGATCTGCTCTAACTGCTTCCTGGTCTCGTCCTCGATCGCCGCGTCAAAACGATCCCGCTGATTCTGGATCTTCTTCTCGATCTCGCTCTTCTGAGCCTGAGCATGTTCCACAATCGCCTCTGCAGTTTCCTCGATATCTGCTAATTTCTTAACAACTGTGTCCATTCAGATACCTCCATTTCCCGTCAATTTGCACACAATTATAATATACTCCGTTTTTTCCAAATTTCCATAGTAAAATTCAACAAAAAATGCTTTTTTTGTTACGTTTTTCACACACTTATATTCAATTGACTTTTTTACGCCTGCACGCTAAACTTAAGAAACATACTAAAATGCTTGAAAACAGGGGGAATCACGTATGCGCCTTAGAAATATTCCGCGCGCCGTAAGCGTGCTGAACGAGTGTAAAGAAGTTGTTAAGAATGAGAGCGGATACCGCGGCAGATGGCATGAGGTCTTCGGCAATTCTCATCCTATCCATATAGAGATCGGGATGGGGAAAGGCCAATTCCTGCTTACCCTCGCCCGGCAGAATCCGCAGATCAATTATATCGGGATCGAACGCTACTCCAGCGTCCTCCTCCGGGCCGTGGAGAAATTCCAGACGCTAAATCCCGAGCCGTCCTCTGCCGGCGCCGCTTTGCCAAATGCTACGGCCCTGCCTAACGTCCGCTTCATCTGCATGGATGCCAGCGATATTGCCGGCGTCTTCGCTCCGGGAGAGGTTGACCGCATCTATCTGAACTTCTCCGATCCCTGGCCCAAGGCACGGCATGCCGGACGGCGGCTTACCTCCCGGGAGTTCCTTGCCCGTTATGACAGAGTCCTTGCAGAAGACGGCACGATCGAATTCAAGACGGATAACCGGCTGCTCTTCGACTTCTCCGTCTCGGAGGTCAATGTCTCTTCCGCCTTCCATATGAGGGGCTGCACCTATGACCTCCACCATGACGATACAATGAATCATGGCAATATCATGACCGAGTATGAGGAGAAATTCTCCTCCCTTGGCAATCCGATCTGCAAGTTGGTTGTTGGGAGAAATTCTTAACATCAAAAGAGCTGACAATTTATTTCACAAAATTTTCATGTTTATATTTTCCAGTTCATGAACCTCAGCGCCGGTCCCCGCATATATATTTATTGAAGAATTTATGTCTGGATATATGCATATGGGACGCAAAAGGAAATGTAAGAAGAGTATCCGTCAGAAACTCTGTGAATTCACTTACCATAGAAAAGGTCTTCACAAGAAGCTGGTCTGCCTGAAAAAATCTATGGATGAAGTATACCGCACATTGAATCCCGGCTGCTGATCTCCGGGCCGAATACAGGAAAGGTGAACACTATGCTGCATTTGACAGAGAAAAATTTTACGGTTGAGACAAAACGCGGTCCGCTTCCTAACGTTGTCATGTTCTACGCCGTCTGGTGCGGAAAATGCGCCATGATGAAACCGCTTGTCGAAGAGATAGAGAAAAAGTACCGCAAGAAAATCCGGTTCTGCGAAGTAGATATCGATGAATCCCCCTTACTTACCGCGGACTATGAAGCAGATATCGTCCCGACCTTCGTCTTTTTCCAGAATGGCCAATTCCTTGGCAGTATGCAGGGAATCATAGACGAGAATGTATTTGAGCGTCGTCTACAAAAAATCTTTAGAAATTGTTAAGGCTTATTTTATTTGCAAATATTATGGAATATGTTATATTAGTGAAGACTTAAGACACACAACTGGTGTCCTTTTACATTTCACAGGACACCAGGCAAGAACAAAGGGGGTATAGGTGATTACACACCAGACATTATGAAGAACATGAAAAGAATTATACCTGTTATGATGGCGGCCGTGCTGACCTGCACAGGGCTTCCCTTAACAGCCAGAGCAGACAGCGCGAAGGTCGTCACTTTAGGCGCTAACCTGACCGCAGAGCAGAAGACTTCTATGTACAAATATTTCGGCACGACCGCCGACGCGGTAGATACCATAGAAGTTACGAACGCAGACGAGAGAAAATACATGGAAGGCATCGCTTCGGAGGCTCAGATCGGAACACGCACCTACAGTTGTTCTTACGTGGAGCCGACAACCAGCGGCGGCATTCAGGTTAAGGTCGGAAACCTTACCTTCGTGACCAGCTCTATGATCGCCAGCACATTATTAACCTCCGGCGTCGAGAACTGTAACGTCGTTGCGGCTTCTCCGATCGAAGTATCCGGCACCGGAGCGCTGACCGGTATCATGATGGCATACGAGAAGGCAAGCGGCAAGACCTTAAGCGAGGAACAGAAGGCTGCTGCCACAGAAGAACTCGTGACAACCGGCGAGCTTGCAGATTCCATCGGACAGAAGGACGCGGCGGATCTGATGAACGAGGTCAAGCAAGAGGTGATCAAGGATGGCCTGACGGATGAAGGCGAGATTCAAGACGCCATCAATGATGCGGCTAAGACCTACAACATCACGCTTACTGAGGATCAGATGTCGAAGATCTCATCCCTGATGCAGAACATTTCCCAATACGATTATGATGTCAATGCATTGAAGAAGACGCTGGAGAACTTAGAAGGCAAGGGCGGCAAGGAAGGCTTCTTCTCAAGTCTATGGTCCTCCATCAAGGGGATTTTTACCGGCGATTCTGACAGCGGAGACGGCGGCATCATCAATGACACCAATGATGATGTTCTTGGTGCAGACGCCATTATCGACAGTACCTTAGAGGCTCTGGATGAAGAGACCAAGAAGGAAGGCTTCTGGGATAAGGTGACTAATTTCTTCAAGGGACTCTTTGGCGGCAGCGATGACGACGCAGACGAGGAAGAGACCACTGATGAGGAAGATGCCGACAAGGAAGATTCCGAAGATACGGAGAATCCAGAAGACGCGGCGGATACCTCTGATGATGAGAGCCTGGACACTGGCAATCCGGACGGAACTGCGGATCCGGATGCGGCTTTGAATCCTGACGGCACAGACGGAACAGATCCGAATGCTGCCAATGACGGAGTTGATCCGAATGCACAGACAGTTGATCCCGCCTCTTCTGATGGTACAGGCAGCGGCGCTGCCGCGGACGGACTGAGCAGTGATAATGGGCAGACTGCAGATCCCGCTGCCGGGACAATTCAATAGAAGTTTTATTGCATATAGAGAGGCTGTCGAGAAACAACATTTCTCGGCAGCCTCTTTTTCTCACCTAAACATATATTGATACTTCCTTCTCTGCTGTAGAAGTATGGTATACACTCTCTGTTTTACCTCCTTAGAATACACGGAATCTGCCTCTAGCAATCCACGGATCTGCCTCTCCCCAAAATGAAACCACATCTGATCTCCGTACAAATCCTGCGCCGCATCCAACTGCTCATCAAAGGAACGGCAGAACGTCTTCGCCTCCGCCTTGGTCATCTGCATGATCACATCCTGCCCCAAAGGATAATCCATCATTGTATCCGCAAGCAGCGATGCTCCCTGGTCAAAAAACGGGCAATAAGCGTATCCCTCCCGTCCGTCCCACAGCACGGCAATATTATGCGTATGCCGGTCTTCATTCAGAAATAGCGCATCAATCGTCAGCAGCTTACACATATACACTCCACACCCCCTAAGCCCTGTCAGCTTCTCCATCTGCTCAACCAGGAATCTCAGGCGGTTCTCACAATCTCTGATCCGGAAGATACTGCGATACAGGCTCTCACCATAATTATGATAGAACAGTCTCTCCAGCGTGATCATCTGCCACTTCCCTTTCAAGCCCTTCGATGGGTCCGTCAGAAAATCCCGGCTCCTGCACCCTGTATAGCTCTGCGCGCCATAGTGTATCTCCTCCGGCTTATACAATACATACTCGCTCTGGTCCAAAGATGAATACTCAAGAAGTGATGAGACCATATACTCTGCCAAGCCTTCATATCCGGTATAATCCGCCTTATACCAGTAGTCGTCCTTCTTCCACTTCAACTGATTCCCTTTAGAGGACTGTCTTGCTTCTTCCCGTACATCCTGTTCAAATAGTTCAACCATACTGCCGCCTCCATATTCATATAACTGACTCTCCCGGCCAACCATCGGTTACCTCTCTATCCGTATCCAGAAATCATCCTCCGCCATACGTCCTTCCGTCTTCTCAATGATCATCATCGAATCATAGAACGGCAGGTCATATTCTCTTAGCACAAGCTTCATCTTGTCCCGGGTAGGCGGAAAACAGCGGGATTCAAGGAACTCTTCATACTGCTGATAAGATGGCTTCTCGATCTTCCCAAATGCACGCTTCAGCAGTTGCTTCGTATAATTAATGACCTCGATATTATGATTCTTCTCATCTACATCTATCACCGTACATAATTCATCCCGGAACATATAGGACAATCTGAGGGGCGTCTTCCTCTCTGGAATCTTCTTCTCTTCCTCAATCTGAGGGTAATCTCTTAAGATATTAAGCAAAGTAACGATCGGCCCGGTAATCGGTGTCTTACTGTATTCCCATCTCTCCACCGTCTTCTTCGACACATTCGCGAATCTCGCGAATTCTTCCTGTGTAAGGCCAAGTCCTTTCCGGCACTGCCTGATCTCTTCACCTGTAACCTTCGCTTCTAATGCATATTTTTTCATTCTCTTCCCCTCCTCTCCTCTTTTTACCTCATTTATAGTATTATTTTTATTATTTTATCCTATATTTATCCGTCTGTCAATTCTTTTATTTCCGCGAGCACCGACCGAAGCAGAGCGTAGACCAAATCCCCCGCTGCTCTGCAGCGCTACAAATTTGATGCCCCGTTGCTTACAGCGGGGTCTTTGACTGCATTCAGACAAGCTTCCCCTGTTACATACAACAAGCCGCATGCCCTGTTATCAGACATGCAGCTTGTTCCTTCGTTATATTGCAGCCATACATCCCGTCAAATGTACATGCAAGCATACCCATTTGACTCGTTGCCCGCGAGAATTAAAACTCAAAAATCGCAACTCCATACGGCGGCAATTTATATGCAAATGAAAATGGTCTTCCGTCACATTCCTGCTTCACAGCCTTATATACAACCGGTCTCTCTTCTCCTTTTCCGCCGTACTTCACATCATCACTGTTCATGATCAGCTTATACTGCTTCTTCCTTGGCACGCCTACCCGGTAATCATCCCTTGGCATCGGTGTGAAGTTGCACACGAACAGCAGGTTCTTCTTCTTTCCCTTCGAATGTCTCACAAAACTGAAGATACTCCTGCTCGCATCATCCGCATTGATCCACTCGAAGCCTTCCCAACTGTCATCCATCTCGTACATAGCCTTATTACGCCTATACAGATGCAGCAGATCCCTCATCCAGTTCTGTATCTGCTGATGCTCGTCTTCCGCCAGCAAGAACCAGTCAAGCTCCCGCTCTTCGCTCCATTCCCGAAGCTGCGCGAATTCCTGCCCCATGAACAACAGCTTCTTGCCTGCATGTCCCATCATAAATGCATACCCGACCTTAAGATTGGCAAACTTATCAAATCCCAGCCCCGGCATCTTATTCAGCATGGAACATTTCAGATGCACCACCTCGTCATGGGACAATACCAGAATATAGCGCTCACTGTGCGCATAACTCATGGCAAATGTCATCTGATTATGATGATCCTTCCTGAAATACGGATCCAACTTCATATATTCCGTAAAGTCATGCATCCAGCCCATGTTCCATTTCAAACTGAATCCAAGACCGTCATCCTCAACACTTCCCGTCACCATCGGCCATGCCGTCGACTCCTCAGCGATCATGACTGCTCCCGGATTCCTGCCAAGCACCACAGAATTCAGATGCTTGAAGAAATCTATCGCCTCCAGGTTCTTATTGCCGCCGTATTTGTTGGCAATCCACTGTCCGTCCTGCTTGCCGTAGTCCAGATATAACATGGACGCTACCGCGTCTACACGAAGCCCGTCCACATGGAACTGCTCGACCCAGTACAGCGCGTTGGAGATCAGGAAATTGCGCACCTCATTCTTGCCATAGTCGAAGATCTTCGTGCCCCAGTCAGGATGCTCCCCCTTCCTCGGATCCGCATATTCATAAGTAGGTGTTCCGTCAAAATCCGCAAGGCCGTGAATATCCCTTGGGAAATGAGCCGGTACCCAGTCCAGGATAACACCGATCTTATTCCGGTGCAGATAATTGACCATCCACGCGAAGTCCTCCGGCGTCCCATACCTTGAAGTAGGCGCAAAATATCCGATAACCTGATATCCCCATGAACCGTCAAACGGATGCTCCGCAATGCCGATCAGCTCGACATGCGTATATCCCATATTCTTCAGATATACGGTGATCTCCTTCGCAAATTCCCGGTAATTATAGAAGCCCTCATCCTCTCTTCCCGGATGGCGCTTCCAGGAACCAATATGCGCCTCATAGATCGACATCGGCTGTTCCGTATGCTTCCAGGTCTTGCGGTTCTCCATCCATACATTGTCCGTCCACTTGATCTTCGTAAGATCTGCGACTCTGGATGCCGTGCCCGGTCTCAGCTCTGCATAGGCGCCAAAAGGATCTGCCTTGAATACAAACTCTCCCTGATAAGTCTCCACACAGAACTTGTACATATCATATTCCTTCACATCAGGAATAAAACAAGTATATATGCCAAGAGGTTCTCCTCTCTCCATCGGATTCGCTTCCATATTCCACTCATTGAAATCGCCCACCACGGACACGGAACGCGCATGCGGCGCCCACACTGCAAAATATACACCTTCTTTTTTTCCTTTCTTCACCTTATGGGCGCCCAGCTTCTTATAGATCTCATAGTGATTACCCTGTCCGAAAAGATAATGATCCAGTTCTCCGACTTCATATGGTTTTGCTTTTCTTTGTGCCATATAATCATCCCTCACATTCTGTTGCGATATATTTCTATTATACTTTAGACTGACACAAAAAGAAAGAGTTTTGACCAATCTTACAGACAAAACTCTTCTTTTATTGCATAAATCAATATCGTTCCCTTCAGAGCGGACATTATATCTTGAAATCCTCTTCTTTCAGAATGATCCGGTCAGATTCATCCGTACCTCTTCCGAATACTCTTCTGGCAAGATGCTTGACATTGGCCTTCTGTGAATGCTCGATCGCTTCATCCATGATATCCTTGACCTCCGCAACCGATACGGCATGATCCTCGCGCTGCATCACATCAATACGGCTGTACAGAGCCAGAATACCCATCTCATCCAACTTGTATCCATTCTCCTTCGCATATGTCTGGCCAAAAGTAACCAATTCATCATTGACGAATACCGGAAGCTCCAGCTTAGATGAGAACTTCTTCTTGAATTCCGGGTTCGCTGTCAGAATACGCTCCAGCGGCTTTCTCTGATCCTCCAGCACGAAGAGCATCTCTCCCGTCTTTCTCTCCATCAGGCGATTCAGCTCCTTAATAGTCCTGGAATTCAACTTGCCTGCTTTCTCGACGATAATTGCTCCCCCGCGCAGTTTCTGGATAATATTAGTCAGTTCCTTCTTATTCAAAGATTCTCCTGTTACAATCGCAACTTTTCCCTGCTTGAGATTCCGCTGCTTCTGGATCGCTTTGACGATATCTACCGCCAGCACCGTCTTACCGGAACCTTTGCGCCCGATCACCAGAAGATTTCCTGTCCTGGAAGTTCCTTCCTTGCGGGCTCTCCTGTCATTATCCAGCACTTCCACGATCTGCTCGCTCATTCCCCTTACCGGAACAAAATACGAGAACAGCTTCTTCTGCTCCTCAGTAAGCCCCGCTTTCAGACCGATCTCGCTGGTCGCGCTCAGATCATAACGTCCCGTTACAACGAATCCAGTATCGAATGGAACCCCGCTGCCCTTCGCTTTCTTGATCCTTGCCTGAATCTCTTCTTCGGACGGCTCTTCAATCTCAAGTTCCTCTTCTTCGTCAAATTCATCCTCTTCTTCGAAGTCTTCTTCTTCCTCTTCCTCAAAGTCCTCTTCGTCCAGATCCTCTTCCTCGTAGTCTTCCTCCTCAAAGTCCTCTTCGCCAAAGCCCTCTTCTTCAAAGTCTTCTTCAATGAAGTCCTCTTCGTAATCTTCCTCAAAGTCTTCTTCGTCCAGATCCTCTTCTTCTAGTTCCTCCTCGTAATCTTCCTCCTCGAAGCCGTCCTCATCTTCAAAATCTTCTTCTTCAAAGTCCTCTCCGAAGTCTTCTTCCTCTTCCTCAAAGTCCTCTTCTTCAAAGTCCTCTCCGAAGTCTTCTTCCTCTTCCTCAAAGTCCTCTTCTTCAAAGTCCTCTTCGAAGTCTTCTTCCTCTTCCTCAAAGTCTTCTTCTTCAAAGTCTTCTCCGAAGTCTTCTTCCTCTTCTTCAAAGTTATCTTCTTCAAAGTCTTCTCCTTCAAAGTCTTCTCCTTCAAGGTTTTCTCCGAAGTCTTCTTCCTCTTCTTCAAAGTCCTCCTCAGATTCTTCTCCAGTCTCCTCAGCGGCGGCTTCTTCGTAATCTTCCTCTTCCTCAAAGTCTTCTTCCAGATCTTCCTCGTCAAAATCTTCTTCTTCGTAATCTTCCTCGTCAAAGTCTTCTTCAAGTTGTTCGGCGCCGATATCTTCCTTTTCAGAATCAGAAGCATCTTCGCCCAATTCTTCCATGAGCCTTACAATATCATCCGGTATCCGTTGTGTCTTACCGTCGATGGCATCCGGCTTCTCTTCTGGTTTGTCCGCCGCCACCGTCTTCTTCGTAGTCTGTTTTACCTTACGCTTAACCGGCTTCTCTTCAGCTTCTTCATCCAGGCTTCCCTGCTCGCCTTCCACCATCAGATCTATATCCGGAATACTATCCATCAGGTCTGCCAGATCGATCTCCTTTTCCGGTTCCGTATCAGCCAAAGCTTCCGCCGGCTCTTGCACAATTGCCTCTTCTACTGCCGCTTTCGCCGCTTCCGCTGTATCCGCCTCCCCGGACACTTCTTCCGCTGCTTCTGCCTCCCCGGACGCTTCTTCCGCCGCTTCTGCCTTCCCGGACGCTTCTTCCGCCGCTTCCGCTGTATCTGCCTTCCCGGACGCTTCTTCCGCCGCTTCCGCTGCATCCGCCTTCCCGGCTGCGATCGCGCTTGCTTTGCGCAGCGCTTCTTCCGTAATCTTACGCGCTTCCTCTTCTGCCCTGCGCACCGCCTCTTCCGCTGCCGCCTTTCTCGCCGCCGCTTCCTCTTCCGCCTTGCGCGCAGCCTCTTCCGCCGCCGCCTTTCTCGCAAGCGCCGCTTCCTCTGCCCTGCGCGCGGCTTCTTCCGCTGCCGCCTTGCGCTCTTCCGCCGCTTTCAGAGCCGCCTTCTCCTTGGCTTCCTTCTCCTCAGCCGCTTTGCGCTCTGCTGCTTTGCGAAGCGCTTCCTTTTCTGCCAGCTTGTTTGCAGCCTCCATTTCCTCAGGAGTCATACCTTCTTCTTTCGCCTTACGCTCCGCGTCTCTGCGCGCAAGCTCTTTCTGCAGACCGATCTCATCCCGTTCTCTTCTTAGCTTCTCATCATCCTCTTCCCGTTGTCTCTCTATGGCTTCCGCATTCGCTCTCTGTTTTGCTTCCCATTCCTGAAGGATCTCTTCGATCCGCATCTGACCCGTTGCACGGAGCGCACTGGTCTTCCTGTCCGTCATAATCACGCCAGTCTTCTCCTTGCGTACCGGTTCCTCCGGCTGCGGCTCCTCCGGCTCCTCTATCTGCAAAGTCTCCTCTGCAGGAGCCGGCTCTTTTGCCTTCTCTTCATCCTTCTTACCATTAATAAGCGCCTCCATATGTATCTGACCGGTAACCTGGCGAATACCCTCCTTCACCCTGGCAACCGTCTTCTCTACGCTCCTCATACCGCTCGCGAATGCCATACCGTTCGCTAGCGCCTCCTGGAGCGTCGCACCCTTCACAACCTTCTTAATTGAAGATCTCTCTCCCGCATCCGCTGACAATTCCTGCGGCGCCTCTTCTCCATCCTGATCAGGAGTCTCTGGCTTCTCTCCCGCGTCAATGACAGGCTCCTGCGGCTCTCCCCTGCCGGCAGGCGCACTCTCCCCGCCTGGTGAGACCGGCGTCTTCGCTGAAGTGTTCCTCTTCACCGGGCGCGGCTTCTTGGATGCACCGGGCCATGCGTCATATTTCTCCTGCTGCAGAGGCGTCAACGGCTTATACTGCATCTTAAGTTCCATTGCCTGATAAACATACTTGCCTTCACTGAACCACAAGATCAGATCGTCACACTCTTCCAGACATTCTGCCGTCATCCCTGCTTCATGATACAGCCTTGCCAGCTCAAACGCCCATTTCTCAATATATTCTGACTTCTTAAAATCCTCCAGGGCAGCAATCTGCTCACTGAGCGGCGCTCCCTGTGCACTCAATATCCTGTATTTTAATATGAACTGATTCGGATCCTTCGGCGCCAGCTTCACAAATTCTTCATAACAATCCGCCGCCTCTTCCACATCATTGATCTTCAATGCCAGCAGCCCCAGTCGATACGCTATCTTCCTGCTCCCCGGAGAACGATCGAACGCTACAAACAAAATATCCCGGCTCTTCTGAAATTCGCCGTTATATTCATAAATCTCACTTACAGAATTCAGAGTTGCTACATTCTTGACCCTGCGCCAGTCAATCGTATCCGCGATCTCCATCGCTTTCTTGTACTGCTTCTTCTCCATGTACTCCTGCATCTGCTCTGTTTTCACCCTATATTCATATTTATCCAAACTTCTCACCTCAAAAATTTGTTAAAACTGCATCATTCTACATTTTTACGAATATAATTCTATCATACGCCATGAGTAATGTCAAAATATACGGCGCAAATTGCCAAAAAAAGGAGCATCCCTTAAACTATCAATTTAGTTATCCGGTAATGCTCCGTTATTTTTCTATATTAAGTTTTATCATATTCCTATATAAATCGGAGGATTCTTATTTAGATTCAGACGTTCCCTTCTGCCTTTTATCTTATACCTGTCCCGCTACTCTATACATCGTGTCCAAGGTAAATGTATAAAATAAGCTTGCCCCTCACTGGTATAGATCGTTATCCCTTCTATAAATCTTATGGACGCTCGCTACAGCTTGCACAAATCATATCCGTCCTGTTAGGTAATGTTCCTATGCACATCGTCTAATCACTTCGGATCTATGTGGTATAATTCTCAATATGTCTGCAAATCTTCATCTACCTCTTATATCCGGTCTCTTCTTCTCCGACTCTTCTTTTCATTCAATTTACCGGCTTATCTCTCTATGGTTAAGGCTTAGTCTGCGGGAACTTATATCTGCCATACCACTAACATATTGAGTTGTTGAATTCTTTACATTGTCCAATGGATTAAGCCTCCTTCCTTTTATTATCTTTTGGATTGAGTTAATAATACCACTCCCTTGCATATTTGTCAATACTATTTTTGTATTTTCATCTTATAAATTTATAATAAATATATTCCGCCAAAATATTCTGATTATTATATTCTTTTCTATCAATTCACACAATACTATACAATTCCGTTTGTTAACCATCTCATGTTTTTAGTTGACATTTTATCTGATCTCGCATATACTTAGTCACATACAACTATTCAATCCAGCCAAGAAAGGAATATTTCAATGAAAAACATTACGACAACCAACCAACCATCTGATAAGTCCGGGCGCCTGACCACGCACCGCCTGGTCCTGATCTCCATGGTGACTGCCATTACCTGTGTCCTTGCCCCATTCGCTATCCCGATCCCGGTCAGTCCTGTTCCGATCTCTCTTACGAATCTGGTACTGCTGATCAGCGTCTACATACTCGGATGGAAAGACGCCACAATCAGCTATTTTGTATATCTGCTGCTAGGCGCCGCCGGACTTCCGGTATTCTCCGGATTCGCCGGAGGTCCCGGCAAGATCGCCGGACCAACCGGCGGGTATCTGCTGGGCTTCATCTTCATGACCATACTGGCCGGAATCTTCATTGAGCGCTTCTCTGACCGGCGTTTCCTTATCGTGATCGGAATGGCGCTTGCAACCGCCGTCGCTTATGCCTTTGGTACGGCATGGCTGGCTTTCCAGATGGAACTTCCCTTCACGGCGGCTCTCTCAATCGGTGTGATCCCCTACCTCCCCGGAGATGCCCTGAAGATCCTTCTTGCAGTCATCATCGGCCCTGCCTTGAAGATCCGCCTGCAAAAACTGCGTTAATAGAATCTCTTTTCGTTATCCGGCGCGGTCTGGTATCGGTTGTACCAGACCGCGCCGGTCATATCACATTTACAGGATCAGATCATCTACTTTCTTATATTCCTTCAGGCTGTATGCTTCTATAATATTTCCCTGAACCACATACAGGGTATCTTCTATATAGAGACCTCTTGAACTCCTCATTCCATTTCCATTGATCTTCTCTTCCATATTACAGATGAATCCATTGTCCTCATCATACTCAAAGAGGAAATATTTCTGACCGCCTTCGGAATCCCCGGGGAATCCGATGATATTCCGTTCCGGGCTGATCAGCGCCGCCTTATAATCATAAGAAACCTCCGTGCTGTATACATTGTTCAGCACATGGGTATCTGACTCCTTCACATCCGTCTTGTCGGAAATGTCGAACATGGTAAGCTTCACGCCGTCTGTTACCAGCGTCTCCTCATCCACATTCATCCCGATTCCAAGAAGCCGGTCTTCCCCATAGAAATGAAGATACTCCGAGAATCCCGGGATCTTAAGCTCTCCGACGATCTTCGGCTTCTTCGGGTTTGACAGATCCGCACTGAACAGCGGGTCGGTCTCGCGGAATGTCACGAAATAAGCCGTATCTCCCATGAATCTCGCCGAATAGATCCTCTCATCCTTCGCAAGCCCCTCGATGGCCCCGACCTGCTCTAATTCTCCGTCCAGAATATACACGGCATTGGAATCTCCTCCCACTCTGTCTTGCTTGGTCACAACCACTCTCAAGCATCCGTCATACTCGTCGATGCAGAAGGAATCCTTCAGATATCCGTCAAACTGCCCCTGTGCCTTCGCCTCTAGCTGTCCGTCCTTGTACGCAACCTTACGAAGGGTTGTGACACACCCGCTGGCCGAAGATCCCCATTCCTCCTCGTAGTAGTAGATATTCTGATTGCTCACATACAGGCTTCCGCCTTTCGATAATATCGCCTTGCTGTCCTTCGCCTTATCCGGCTTCTTCAAATCTACCGCCGTGATAATTTCATACATATTAGCCTGAGAGACCGGAGGAAGATAGATATCATCCGCTCTCATCACATCTCCGCCGATCAGCGGAATGAATTCCCTTGGCTCATTCTGGCTTACTTCACTCCAGATATGGTACTCACTGAACAGATACAGATACCCGTTCGACATCCTAGAAGAATTATAATATCCGCTCTGGCTGACCCTTCCTTCCTCCACAGGATTCTTGGGATCCTCGATATCATAAGTCACAGCCACAACCGCCGAGCTGCCGTCTGTTCCCTGGTAAGAAGGGTCCGCCGAATATAACACGTCTGAACCACCCCGGTTGCAAACTGCCACCAGCTTCTTCTGTTCCGGCACAACATAGAATTCCTCTATATAGCAATTACTGCCCGCCTCAATCGATGCCGCCTTCTTCATATCCTGGTTCCTGGAATCAACCACGGCGATCTTATCTCCATCATCTTCCAGAACGTAGAGATAAGTTCCGTCCGTCTTCACGATATCTCCCTCGTCTACGCCCTCCTGCCTTACATTCGTCTCCGAGTATCCGCCCGCTCCGCTTGTGTCCTGTGCTATCTCTGCAGGAGCGCTGTCTGTCGACGCCCTGTCTTCCGCAGTGCTCTCCATCATCTTGGTCTCCCCGTTCATACCTCCGTCAGCCGCCCCTGTTTCCGCCTCATACAGCTCCTCATGCTTTATAACGGACTCTTCCATCTCTCTTAGCCGCCTCTGATATTCCTCCAGGTAACCATAGACCTGATCATAGCTCTCTGCCTGGGCAATCATACGGCTGTCGTCAATCTGTATCTCATCTTGCATATCAATCCCCGATGCCCAGTTCCCAGGCCTTGAATCTGCCGTACCGCCCGCTCCCGAAGTCTTCCATGCAGCTATACCGATCACAGCCGCCGCGCACGCCGCCGCCAATGCACTGGTCTTCCGGACTCCCCATCTGGACTTTTTATTTTCTTTCTTTTCCTTCTCCCTCTCCTTCTCTTCCAGCATTCGGCGGATATTGTCCGGCTCAAGCTTCTCCGGGACCTTTATGTCCGCCGTCCTCTGCCTTACCTGATCTAATACATCCTGTTCTCTCTTATTCATACAGCCGCCTCCTTTCACTTATCTCAACACACATTCCATCTTCTGTAGCGCACGGCTCCTCTTGGAACGAACCGTATTAGGGTTCATCTTCAAGGCATCCCCGATCTCCTTGCTGTTATAGCCGCCGAAGACCGATAAACCCACGATCGTCTGCTCCTCCTCCTCCAAAAGGAAGAATGCCTTCCTGACGTCTACAGCCAGGCCAACATCTGGGTCCTCATAGGCCGCCTGCACATATGTCTCTTCCCCGAAGTAATCCCGCCTTGCCGCTTCTTTTTTCAGTCTCTTCTTGCATATGTTCGACACTATCGTAAATATCCAGCTTCTGAAAGCGTCTGGTTTCTTAAGCTTCCCTATGTTCTCATAAGCTGCAACCACCGCTTCGCTGACCGCGTCCTCCGCCTCCTGCTGATTCTGCATCATGCACAGGGCAAACCGGTACAGATCCACATAGACAGTCTCATACATCTGCGCAAATGTCTTCGCGTCGCATCTCATATCTTCTCCTCCCTGCAATAATCAATTTGCACCGTCTCATTTCCGTATATACATAAGAGTCAAAAAAAGAGGCTACTGTTGCAGCCTCTTTCGAAATATTGCATATTATCCTCTATAATAATTGATCAGGCATCCTTTTAATATAATCTCACGCTCCGCATCCGTCATATCTCCTGTCTTAAGCGTGATCTCCTTCCAGGCTTCTCCGGCCCCCACTACATAGGCCTTGATCTCGGCCTGCTTCTCTTCGACCGCTTTCCTGATCTTTGGCACGAAGATATAATCTCCGTTCTTAAAGCTTAAGCTCTCATGATCTTCTTCCGTGGTAAATGGAAGCATGCCCCAGTTGATCAGATTGGAGCGGTATCTCTTGGTCGCATACTCATTGGCAATATTCGCCGAGCCGCCAAGCACCTTCTGACATGATGCAGCCTGTTCCCTGGCAGAACCGTCTCCCGGCTTCACTGCGAAGATCGTGCTGCCGATCCCCAGATTCACACTTCCGATCTCCGGATATGTCTCATGGATCTTCACCATCACCGGCTTAAGCTCCTCAAGCACCTCCGCCGGACACTCACCTGCCTCGATCGCCTTCTCCGCCTTCTGTACCTCTTTGGCCCGGCCCACATACGCCGGATCCTTCCTTGACAGTGCGAACTCCGCCAGTCCCAGAGGATTGGAACGGTAAGAAGATGTCTCCCCGGACGGGATCAGCTCGTCTGTCGTCGTAACCGGGTCGTGGATCTCAGATACTACTTTCAGAAGCAGATTCTCCGGCAATGCCGCCATCTTCGGCCAATCCTTGATATTCGGGCCAAACTTGATCTCCACAGACGGATCCGCCTCCCCCTTGCTGTCGAATACACGGTTCGCGTAGATCTTCCGGTCGAAATGATACTTCCGCCCCTGATACTCCACATCCATAGCCGTCGCCGGAGTCAGGAAGCCCTTGTTCGCCGCCGTCGCCGCGATCGAACGCGCATCCATAAGAGCCACGGACGCGATCTGACCGCTCTGCAGCTTAGAGCCTTCACGGTTGGGGAAGTTCCTCGTTGAGTGACGGACGGAGAACGCATTGTTCGCCGGCGTATCTCCCGCACCGAAGCACGGTCCGCAGAACGCCGTCTTCACGATCGTCCCCGCCTGCATCAGATCCGCAACCGCGCCGTTCTTCACCAGTTCCATATAGATCGGCGTACTCGCCGGATACACACTGAAGGTGAATTCATCCGCACCGATATAGCGTCCGCGTATGATATCTGCCGCCGCGCAGATATTCTCGAATCCGCCGCCTGCACATCCCGCGATGATTCCCTGCTCCACGTACAACCTGCCGTCTACGATCTTGTCCTGCAGCGTATAGTCCACAGCCCCGTCAAGACTAACCTTAGCCTTCTCCTCCACATCATGAAGCACATCCTTAAGGTTCGCGTTGACCTCGTCGATCGTATATACATTAGACGGATGGAACGGCATCGCGATCATAGGCCTGATCTCACTTAAGTTCACGTATACCAGACCGTCATAATATGCCGCAGCTCCCGGATTCAGTTCCTTATATTCTGCTTCCCTTCCGTGAGTCTCATAGAACTCCCGGATCGTCTCGTCCGTCATCCAGATGGAAGACAGGCAGGTGGTCTCCGTAGTCATAACGTCGACTCCGATACGGAAATCCGCACTTAAGCTCTTGACGCCGGGCCCTACGAATTCCATGACCTTATTATTCACATATCCGTTGCCGAATGTTGCGCCGATAATGGCAAGCGCCACGTCCTGCGGTCCCACGCCCTTAACAGGCTCTCCGTCAAGATAGATGGCTACCACTCCCGGCATCTTGATATCATAGGTCTTATTCAATAACTGCTTCACAAGCTCCGGTCCGCCTTCGCCCATCGCCATGGTTCCAAGAGCTCCATACCGTGTATGGCTGTCCGATCCCAGGATCATCTTACCGCCGCCTGCGAGCATCTCCCGCGCATACTGGTGAATGACCGCCTGATGCGGAGGTACATACACACCGCCGTATTTCTTCGCACAGGTAAGGCCGAACATGTGGTCATCCTCATTGATGGTTCCGCCCACCGCACACAGAGAATTGTGGCAGTTCGTCAGCACATACGGAATCGGGAACCGCTCAAGCCCTGATGCCCTTGCTGTCTGAATGATCCCGACAAACGTAATGTCATGGGAGGTCAGCTTGTCGAACTTGATCTGCAGCCGCTCCATATTCCCTGACGTATTGTGATCCGCCAATATCCGATATGCCATCGTCTCCTTCGCCGCTTCTGCCTGGGATACCTCTCTCCCGGTCTTCGTCCGGACCTCATTCACATCTTCCACGATCTCTGTTCCATTTAACAGATAAACACCTTTATCATATAATTTTACCATATCTTTGTCTTCTCCTGTTCTACTTATCCGCATTCCTGTATCCGTGTTACCTCAACAGCGCTCCTATCCGCCGATATACTTCATATGGTCGGCTACCATCATGGCGATCTTGAAGGTCAGCGCATCCTCGAACACTCTGACGTCAAGGCCTGTCCTCTTCTGTATCTTCTCAAGCCGGTACACCAGCGTATTGCGGTGCACGTACAACTGTCTCGCTGTCTCCGAGATATTCAGGTTATTGTCGAAAAATGTATAGACCGTGATCAATTCTTCTTCCTCAAACTGATCCGCTGTATTTCCTTCAAACACCTCATTCAGGAACATCGAACACAGAGATGCCGGCAGCTGATGGATCAGCCTGCCGATCCCAAGCTCATTGTAGGCAAGAATATTCTTATCCGCATAGAATACCCGCCCTACTTCCAGCGCCATATCTGCTTCCTTGTATGACTTGGACACATCCTTAAGCTCGCTTATGATCGTTCCGTAAGCAATCCGCACACTGACCATGGCTTCCATATTCAAGGTATCCACCAGTTCCCTGGCAATCTGGTCAAGCTGCAGATAATCATCCGTATTCTCCAGCGCCTTCACAAGGATCACGTGCCGCTCATCCACAGCCGTCACGAAATCCTTCGTGCCGGTAGCATACAACCCCTTCAAGGTCTCCAGGATCAGATTCTCCGCCTCATTCCTGGCTTCGATCAGGAACACCGTCCGCCTGAGCTCCACCGGGATCTTCATCTTCTTAGCCTGATTATACACATCGACCAACAGCATATTGTCCAGGATCAGATTTTGGATAAAACGATTCTTATCCATCTTCTCCTTGTACGCAAATAATAGATTCTCCAACTGGCTTACGCCAAGTCTCCCCGCCATCTCCATCTGCGGGCTGCCGCCCTTCAGCACAAGGCTGTAGCAAGGATCCTCGTCGTCATGCACAAGGAACATCCCTACATCCTTCTCTATCCGAAAAAGAAGTTCCTCCGCCGACACAGTCGGCGCCGCCCCGCAGAACTTTGCAACCGCCTGATCAAGGCTTGTCATACGCTCATTCGTCATGACTAAGCAGATTCCCTTCATATCCCATACGGCACATTCTAAACCGGTAATTCTCTTAATATCCTGTACTGCTTTATGTAGTATCTGATTTGATAACATTCGATTACCTCCCTGTTTTGTAACGTACATGTTTTATTCTACCACACAATACCGTATACGGACAAGAGTATACTCTAATTTTCACATATAAGAACGGCAGCCTTCTAGGCTGCCGTTCTTATCACTTATCAGATATTTCATTATCACCAAATTAATACAAAACAAACTAGTTCGTAATTGTGTTCTCTGTCTCTTTGTCGAATACGTGAATTCTGTCAGCATCCAGTGCGAACTTAACAGTATCGCCTGTTCTTGCAGCAGTTCTTGGATCAACTCTTGCTGTCATAGTAGATCCCTCGTAATCGAAGTGCAGGTATACTTCTGCACCAAGCATCTCGTATACACGGATTGTAGCTTCGATGATCGTATTAGGAGACTTAGCAAGGAAGTCTGGCTCATCATGTACATCCTCCGGACGGATACCAAGTACAACAGTCTTTCCGTTGTATCCGCCGTCGATCAGCTTCTTAGCCTTAGCTTCCGGAAGCTCGATAGATGCAGGTCCGGCAACGAGAGAAACCTTCTTGCCCTCTACCTTACACTTAGCATCTACGAAGTTCATCTGCGGCGATCCGATGAATCCTGCAACGAACAGGTTGCACGGACGATCGTACAATGTCTGAGGAGTATCTACCTGCTGAACGATACCAGCGCTCATAACTACGATTCTGGTACCAAGTGTCATAGCCTCTGTCTGGTCATGTGTTACATAGATGATAGTTGTACCCAATCTCTGATGAAGCTTGGAGATCTCAATACGCATCTGTCCACGCAGCTTAGCATCCAAGTTGGAAAGAGGCTCATCCATAAGGAATACCTTAGGATTACGAACGATCGCACGTCCCATAGCAACACGCTGTCTCTGACCACCGGAAAGAGCCTTCGGCTTACGGTCTAATAATGCTTCCAGGTCAAGGATCTTAGCAGCTTCGCGTACCATCTTGTCGATCTCATCCTTCGGTACTTTTCTCAGCTTAAGACCAAATGCCATGTTGTCATATACTGTCATATGCGGATACAGAGCGTAGTTCTGGAATACCATCGCAATATCTCTGTCCTTAGGCTCTACATCGTTAACCAGCTTGTCGCCGATCCATAACTCACCAGAAGAAATATCTTCCAGACCTGCTACCATACGAAGTGTTGTTGACTTACCACATCCTGAAGGTCCTACGAAGATGACGAATTCCTTATCTTCAATCTCAAGGTTGAAGTCCTTTACAGCTTCAAAACCATTTGGATATGTCTTATTAATGTGTTTTAATGATAAACTTGCCATTTTGGGTTTCCCTCCATAATTAAAAAAATTTGTATCTGTGATACCGTCTTGCTCTGTTAAAAAGTATATAAAAAAAGTCCAACTTCCGGTATACCCAAGTTGAACAATCTTTTTGTGAAATATTATACAAGTTGACTATAAATCTGTCTTTTGCTGACTCCCCGATCCTTCGCCACCTGTTTCATGGCTTCTTTCTTCTCCATTCCGCCCTTAAGATAGTGCTCCATATGCTCTTCCACGCTCATGCTCTCCCATCTGGCGATCTCCCCGGCGCGTATCTCCTCCCGGCTCTTTCCCTCGATCACAAGCACACATTCACCCCTGGGCGCGTTCACCTCATAATACGCAAGCGCCTCCTCAAGGCTTGCCGCATATACCGTCTCATGCTTCTTCGTCAGCTCCCGGCATACTCGGATCCTGCGGTTCCCAAGAGTCTCCAGCAATACCCCTAGCGTCCGGACAAGTCTGTGGGGCGCCTCGTACAGCACCATGGTCCGAGTCTCTTCTTTCATTTCTTCAAGAACCGCCTGCCTCTCCTTCTTATCCGCCGGCAGAAATGCCTCGAAGGCAAACCTTCTGGTCGGAAGCCCGGAGACAGTAAGCGCCGTGATACACGCCGCCGCACCCGGCACTGCCGTTACTCCAACGCCTGCTTCCCGGCACATCTGCACCAGCTCTTCGCCGGGATCAGAGATCCCCGGAGTCCCGGCATCCGTGATCAGCGCGATATCTTCCCCTTGAAGAAGACGCTCTACAAGCCTGCGTCCCTTCTCGATCTTGTTATACTCGTGATAACTGGTCATAGGCGTCCGGATCTCGAAATGATTCAGCAGCTTGATACTGTTGCGGGTGTCCTCCGCAGCAATCACATCCACTTCCTTCAGGATACGGATACACCGCAGCGTCATATCCTCGAGGTTGCCGATCGGCGTCGCGCACAAATATAATGTTCCTGATGTATTCCCATATTCTGACATATCTACCACCTTATCTGCACGGATAAGCCTGCCCGTTCCATCCGCTTCTGCCGCACGTCCTACCCACAGCCGTAGATCCGCCGCAGCTCATCCGTATAGCTTCCGTCCTTCTCATACACGATCAACGGCGGCTCCGCCTGCATCCTGGGATTGCCGCCCCGAAGCCCCTCGATCAGCACCATATTAGGCTCCCTGTCCACACGCGGATAGACCATGCGCATCCGCTTAGGCTCGATCCGGTATGCCGTCATCTTCGACAAGATCTCCGGCAGCCGGAAAGGCCGGTGCACCATATAGAACCTGCCCCTTGGCGGCAGGAGCCTTGCACTTTCCTTAAGAACATCCTCCAGCGTACACAGCGCCTCATGCCTTGCTATATACAGCGCCTCATTCTCATTCTTAAGCCCGTGCTCGCCGATCATATAGGGCGGGTTCACCGTGACCACCTGGAAAGAAGCCGGCCCGAAGATCCCCGATGCCTCTCTGATATCTCCTGTTATAATGTCGATCTTCTCCTCCAGGCCGTTGTATCTGACACTTCTTCTGGCCATATCCGCGCTCTCTTCCTGTATCTCAAGCCCGGTATAGTGAAGCCCTTCATTCTTCGCCTCCAGAAGAATCGGCAGGATCCCCGTTCCCGTCCCAAGATCCAGCGCTCTCTCATTCTTCTTTACATTTGCATAAGATGAGAGAAGAACCGCATCCATGCCAAAACAAAAACGCCCTGGACTCTGTATGATCTCATATCCTTTGATCTGCAGATCGTCCAGGCGTTCCCCTTTTCTCACTAATTCCCGCTTATTCATCATCTAATTTTGAAGCCGCATTCTTCTCTTCCAGCGCCTTAAGCTCCGCCATCTCTTCCCTGGACAGCCTCATATCCTTCTTCTTGCGCCTTGGCTTGAACTTAAGCTCCCTGGCCTTATACTCACGGATCTCTTTCTCGTCGTTATCCAGCGTCACAATCACCTTCACAAGCTGCCGCAGCACATTGACAGACTGCACGTCGCCCTTAAGCCCGTCAGGCGTCGTCACATGATCGCCGCCTGACGGCAATCTGCTGTTCAGTTCCTCATAAGTCTCTTCCTCATTGGTCAGGCAGCACATCAGCCTGCCGCACACACCCGAGATCTTGGACGGATTCAGAGACAGATTCTGCTCTTTCGCCATCTTGATAGATACGGGGGCAAATTCTGTCAGATACGTGTGACAGCACAGGGGACGCCCGCAGATCCCAATCCCCCCGCGGATCTTCGTCTCGTCCCGCACGCCGATCTGCCGAAGTTCAATCCTTGTACGGAAGACACTCGCCAGATCCTTGACCAGTTCACGGAAGTCGATCCTCCCGTCCGCCGTGAAATAAAAGAGAACCTTATTATTATCAAACGTATACTCCGCGTCGATCAGCTTCATCTCCAACCCATGCTTACGAATCTTCTCCAGGCAGATGTTGAAGGCTTCCTTCTCCTTCTCCCGGTTCTTCTCCTCCTTGCGAATATCATCCTGGGTCGCAATCCTGATCACAGACTTCAGCGGCTGGGTGATCTTGTCATCCTCCACTTCCTTAAGCCCCAGGACAACCGAGCCGAACTCCACACCTCTCGCCGTCTCAACGATGACCTTATCGCCGGTCTTGACATCATATTTCCCCGGTGAGAAGAAATAGATCTTCCCCGCCGGGCGGAACCTCACTCCAATCACTCTCGTCATACTATTAATTCTCCTTTATTGTCAGGAACAACAGCTCCATCGTCAGTTCAAAATTCACATTCGCCTTAAGCCTTGATTTGGCTCTCTCGAAACTGCTAAGAATCAGTTGGATCCCTTCATAAGAGCTGTTCTTCGCCTGCTCTTTGATATAGTTGATCTGATCCTTGAACACAACCGTCTCTATATCTCTCGTCGCTTTATATAATAAGACATCCCGATACCATACCATTACAATATCCAGATAATCACTGATCTCTACTTTATATACGGTGATCCTGTTCACCGTCTCAATAATCTCACTTAACTCCATCTCATGGATATTCCGAAGCATCTGGACCGCTTCCTCGCGTATCTCATTAAAATGCTCCGAGTTCGCCAGCATAATCGCATGTCCCATATTCCCCTGGGCAAATGCCGTACACAGATCGGCTTTATAATCCGGCACCTTCAGGTTCTCCATCAGATACTTCTTGATCAGCACATCCTTGATATAGCGAAGCCGTAACATCACACACCTGGAATTGATAGTAGGAAGCAGGATCTCCGCATTCTCCACCAACAGCATGATCACTGCGTACTGCGGCGGTTCCTCGATCGTCTTAAGCAATGCATTCTGCGCCTGCGGCGTCATCATGTCTGCATGATCGATGATGTAGACCTTATACGGACCCTGGTACGGCTTGATCATGATCGTATTATTGACTTGCTCACGAATGTCATCCACACTGATCGAATTCGGCTTCTCATGCGTCACCCTGATAATATCCGGATGGTTGCCGCTCTCCGCCTGCCTGCAGGAATGGCAATTGTTGCAAGGATCCGGCCCTCCCTTTTCACACTGCAGACTTGCAGCGAACAGATTCGCCAGCAGCTTCTTGCCGGCTCCGCGCTCTCCATTCAGAATATATGCATGCGATACCTGATCCTTCTCTACCGCACTCCTGATATAATTAATGATATCTTTGTGGCCTACCACATCCTTAAAGCTTCCCATTTTGTATTTCCCCTATAATCTCTTCTAAGCATCGTGTCCTGTCATAGTTCAAGTATCTCTTGCCAATTCCCGCTTTCGCAAGATTCTCTTCCGAATAATCAACCATATCCGCAAGATATCTTCTGCATAGCTCCGCGTATCCCGGAACTTTGCGTCCCTTCTCCCGTTCGAGGGCGCGTGTAAGCCGCTCTCCGTCTTCTACCTCTATATAGATCGGTCTGACATTATCCTCTCCATAATATTCCCTCATCCGATGATAAGACTCAAGCGTACCGATCACCAGATAATCTGCTTCCCGAAGCTCCACCTGCCCGTCGTCAACGGTCGCATATCTCCAGATCCCGTGCATGGTGTCATAAGCCCTCTCCTCAATGATCCTGCCCTGTCTCCCGTAAGCATTCAATGTATCCTCCGATACAAAAAAATATTCCACTCCGTTCCGCTCTCCGTCCCGGGGCGGCCGGGTCGTATAGAGCGTCATAGCCCGAAGCTCCGGCAGCGCTCTCCTAAGTTCTCTTAACAGTGTATCCTTCCCGGAAGAGCTCTTACCCATCATATAGTATATCTTACCCATGCATCAAAACCTCAATACATCCTTCCCGCTTTATGCCTTCCACAGAAAATCCTTTCTCATAATACCATTGTAACACATCCGCAGCCTCCTGAGATACCCTTTCTCCCGGTACGATCAATGGCTTCCCAGGCGGATACAGGTACGCATACTCTGCCGCCACGCGTCCCACGCTGTCCTGCCATGGAAGAACTGCCGTCTGCCAACTCTTCTTCATTTCTTCTATATCAAAACTATTATATACCACATCTGGCCTGGGAAGGCAAGGAATATCGTATATTAATCCTGAATTTTGTCTGATAGTTTCACCGTCCGCAGCGCCGCACTTTCCACTGCACGGCATCTGGTCCGATAATGCGGCCGTCCCCGTCATACTGTCGATCTCTTCTAACGCCGTCATAAGCCGTTCCATCCCTTCGTCAGTATCCCCGACAGAAGTCATGGCAAGGACATAGGTCCCCGCCGCCATCTCCAACTGGAGATGGTATCTTTCCAACAGTATCCTGTACAGTTCTCTGCCCGTTAGTCCTGTATCCCCCGAGGAGACCACAAGCTTCGAACAGTCATAACACGCAGTCTCTTCGAGTCTCAGCCGGCGCAGCCCCGCAAGTCTCGTCCGCAGCTTCTCAAGCCGCTCTGTATACGGATCAAATAATTCCTCTCTCTGGTTCTCAAGGAGATCCACACAGGAATCAATACTTGCCATCAACACATAAGACGGACTGCTGCTCTGCAGCATATGCAGATATCTCCTGACCTTCTCCCGCCTGACAAGCCCTCCGTTCATGTGCAGGAGCGCCGTCTGCGTCAGGGAGGGAAGCGTCTTATGCAGACTGTGGATCACAATATCCGCGCCTGCCTGATTGCTATTCTCCGGGAAATAAGGGTGAAAACCAAAATGCGCTCCATGGGCTTCATCAACAATGAGTGGAATACCTTTTTCATGGACCGCTTCCGATATTGCTTCTACATCAGATACAACGCCGTCATACGTCGGCGACACGATAATGACCGCACGGATTCCGGGAACCCTTTCAAGAGCCCTTCTCACATCCTTTGCAGAAACTTCTGTATTAAACTGAACCGACGGATTCACTCCCGGCGACAGATACACCGGATTCAACCCGTTCATCTCGATAGCGTGATACACGGACTTGTGGCAATTTCTTGCCACAAGCACGGTATCGCCTCTATTCGTCACACCAATAACAGCACTTAAAATCCCTACACTGCTTCCGTTGATGAGAAAATGTGTCTCATCCGCATGATAAACCCTCGCCGCACGGGCCTGGGCTTCCTCAAGAATTCCATCCGCATGATGAAGGTCGTCAAAACCGTCGATCTCTGTAATATCGATCTCATACGGCGCCGCCGCCCCCATCATGTTCATCTGCCGCTTGTGCCCCGGCATATGGAATCCATAGTAATCCGAACTGCTGTACTCTATCAATCTGTCATATAGCGTGCACATTATAATCTCTTCAACAACTCTTCTCTTTCCTTCTCGAATCCAGGCTTGCCAAGAAGTGCGAACATATTCTTCTTATAGCTCTCAACCCCCGGCTGATTAAACGGATTCACACCAAGGATATATCCGCTTACGCCGCAGGCAAACTCGAAGAAATAGAACAGCTGGCCAAGGCTGAACTCGTCCTGCTTAGGAATATTGACAACCAGATTCGGAACATTACCGTCCGTATGTGCAAGCATCGTTCCGTTCATAGCGCTCTTGTTGACAAAATCAACATTCTTGCCCGCCAGGTAATTCAGACCGTCCAGATCAACCGGCTCTTCCCCGATCACGATCTCTTCCGTGGATTCTTCTACGTTCAGAACCGTCTCATACATAATACGGCTTCCGTCCTGGATAAACTGACCCATAGAATGAAGATCTGTGGTAAGGTCAACGGACGCCGGGAAGATTCCCTTCTGGTCCTTCCCCTCGCTCTCTCCGTAGAGCTGCTTCCACCACTCAGATACATAGTGGAGGCTTGGCTCATAGTTGGCAAGGATCTCAACGGCTTTGCCCTTCCTAAGAAGAATATTGCGGATCGCCGCATACATAACCGGATCATTCTCCTCATAAGAATCGTTCAGCGCATGCTCTCTTGCATCTGCAGCGCCTTCCATCAGCTTGTCTATATCTGCACCGCTTACTGCGATCGGAAGAAGCCCTACCGCCGTCAATACGGAGAAACGTCCGCCTACGTCATCCGGAACTACGAAGCTCTCATAACCTTCCTCTGTCGCCAGATTCTTAAGCGCTCCTCTTGCCTTATCTGTCGTCGCATAGATCCTCTTCGCAGCTTCTGCCTTGCCATACCTCTTCTCAAGCATACTCTTGAAGATACGGAACGCGATAGCCGGCTCAGTCGTCGTTCCCGACTTGGAGATAATATTTACCGAGAAATCCCTCTCTCCGATCACATCTGTCAGATGCTTCAGATAGGTACTGCTGATACTGTTGCCTACGAAATATATCTCAGGAGTCTTGCGGATCTCCTTGGATACCATATTGTAGAAATTATGGCGCAGGAACTCAATCGCCGCCCTTGCACCCAGGTACGAGCCTCCAATACCGATCACAAGAAGAACCTCTGAATCTCCCTGGATCTTCTTCGCTGCATCCTTGATCCGCGCGAATTCTTCCTTGTCATAATCTACCGGAAGATCGATCCAGCCAAGGAAATCATTCCCGGCGCCTTCTCTTCCCAGAAGTTCGGCCTTCGCATTCTCTGCGATCTTCTTCATAGATGCGATCTCATGATCTGAGATAAATGTCTTTGCTTTTGAATAATCAAACGTTACTTTGCTCATATTAGGGCTCCTTCCTTCTATTAAAAGTATAATAGATATTTTACCAAATCAGGAAGATTTCGTCAACTGCCCCAACATCCGGTTTATGCCCAGTTTACGCCATAAACTCTTCTAATATCCGCCGGATCACAACATCCCTGTCTGCCTCCTCCGCCGGGCGTTCCCTTCTTGGCTTCTTCTCCTTCGCCATAGCCGGGCGCTGTACGGCGCTTCTGGTCTGACCGGCATAATCTCCCGAATCCGATACGGCCGCTGCCAGCGCCTCCCTGACAGGTTCTCTGACCTTCTCTGGTTTGGGAAGCTCGACGATATTCTCTTCCGGCGCTGACTCTGCGACGCGAAAAGCGCTGGCGACCTCGCCTGCCTCCAACTCTGCGGAATGATATATCTCGGCAGTCTTACCCGTACCCGACTTCACCGCCCGGTATGTATCCTGCTCTTCCTCCCGTTCCGCCTCCTCTGCCTTCAGCTCCGCTGCAAGAAATGCACTCACGGCGCTCTGGCCCTTTATTGGTTCACGCTTCCTCGTAGCATAGACCTCTTCGTCCGGTTCCCGGGTCTTTGCCGCAAAAAGCGACTCAGCTTCTTCCTGCGTCCGGTTCTCATATATCTTGCCGGCAGTCTCCTGACTCTTCCCCCCATACGCCTTGCCCGCATATTCCGGGATATTCTCCTGGTCATCCGCCGGCATACTGGTAAAATCTGCCGCCGTTCCTTCCTGTGCCAGAATCTTGATCTCCTTCTGATTCGTCTTCTCATACTTATGGCGGCATACATTCTCCAGATAGTCCACCATATAATTTCTTACGGCTTCCATCTGATACTTCTCGTCCGTCGTCAGGTGGATCAGAAATACGATCGCGGCAAGTCCGCCTCCGACCGCTCCGGTCTTCCACACCGTGCTACTCATTCCATTTACGCTGTATTCAATCCACGCCCCCGCTGCGCCCGCCAGCAGACACAGGCCCGCTGCTGTTTTCTCCATCCGTCTCCAACTGTGAAGCCTCACCCCAAGCACCTTATATTCATACAGATACTTGTCCACAAATACGCTCACATTCTCCACCTTGTCGCTGATCATACTGACATGCTCGAATTTGGCACGTACCAGGCGCATCAGCGGGTGGGTGCTCTTATTCATATTTCCCGCTGCCCGAATCAGCCGTTTCAATGCGACATTCGCAATACACTTACTCATAATCCCTACGGCTGTCAGGATTCCCATAAACACGAATATGATGTGCCTGTCCAACATTGTCTCTAACATAAAAAACCCTCCTTTTGATTAGAATTATAACCGAAATTCAAAAGGAGAGCACAAAAACCGTTCTACAGATTCCGCATCCTTCCATGGGATAATCTGTCATTTCCGAAAATATCATGGAAGGTCTTTCTTCTATATTGCAGGCAGCAATTCCTTCACAAGCCTTACACTGTGGGCAATTGCCTGCCGTTCAAAGGCGGGGTAATCCATGGTCGCACTATTGTCAGCTTTGTCCGAAATGGCACGTATTATGACATACGAAACTTTATTCAAGTACGCTGCCTGGGCAATCCCCGCACCTTCCATCTCAACGCATAGCGGATGGAAATTCTTTACAATATTCTCCTTAACCTCTTTGGACGCGATAAACTGATCGCCGCTTGCGACCCGCCCTATAAATGTATGGATATCAGGGTTCGCCTTCTCGTTGGCCTCCACCGCCTTCTTCACCAGATCCTCGTCCGCCGCAAAGGACAGAACTTCCATCCTTGGAACCTGGCCGATCGGATAGCCAAACTGAGTCGCATCCATATCGTGATGCAGTGCATCCGCAGAGATCACCATATCCCCGATATCGATCCTCGCATCCAGTGAACCGGCAATCCCTGTATTGATCAGCACGTCCGCCTGAAATCTATCCACAAGAATCTGCGCACATATCCCCGCGTTCACCTTGCCGATCCCGCTTCTCACTACGACTGCCTCTTTGCCGCACAGAATTCCTCTGCAGAAGACCATAGACGCCTGCTCCACCGTCTCTTGAACCTCCATAACCTCCTTCAATGCTGCAACCTCTTCCTCCATTGCTCCGATAATTCCTATCATGGTTCTAATTTCCTCCTTTCGTACCCTTACCAGATTAGCACATTCTGTAAACATAACGCAATATGAAATATTTGAATAGATATAGATTTTAAAATACATTTTTGTTATAATCTCTATGGATAAAATATTTATAAGGAGGCTTATTGATATGGATTTTAGACCATCTGGTGTCTGTTCACAACTGATCAGGGTAGATGTGGACGGAGATATTATTAAGAACGTAGAATTTGTCGGAGGATGCAACGGCAATACCCAGGGGATCGCCAGCCTTGTCGTTGACATGGACGTGCATGACGCTATCTCCCGCATGGAAGGAATAACCTGCGGAAATAAATCAACATCCTGCCCGGACCAGCTCGCCAAAGCTCTCAGACAGGCAATCGGAGAGTGATGTCGCCTTCACAGAATACGTCTGCAAAAAGCCTTCGGCTCGTCTTACGGGCTTTTTGCAGCCAAGTGAGCCTATGGCTGCTCCGGCAACAGGCTGACCCAGCTCTTGACAGTTTCAACGGCATAGCCTAAGCCCTGCGCGATTTTCTCTACTTCTATCCCCAAATTATAAAAGTTTCTGGCGGCTTCCTGGGCTTTTTTCAGTTCGCCTTTCCGCTCGCCTTTCCGCTCACCCCTTAACTCTCCTCTTAACTCTCCTCTTAATTCTCCTCTTAATTCTGCTTCCATTTTCATTTCTTGGATTGCCTGACACATATCGATTTTCCCCTCTCTTTCTTCATACTTCAATTGGGTATTCGTCATTACTTCGATTACATCTACCGCTCTTCTCTCCACTTCTTTGAACCGCTCCTCATTTTCTCTCAGGATTCGATCCAACTCTTCTTTATTCTTCGAATACTTGATAAATAGCAGTACCTCCCGGAGACTGGACTGCAATTTCCCAATCTCTTCGTCCGGCATCTGTGCCGGCGCGATCACATGCAGCTTATAATCATTCAAACACGCCTTCACCTTCGGGTCGTCCACTTCCATCATTTCTAACAAGCTCCGCGGTCCCGTCCACTTGTCCGCACCAAAATATATGGTCACCGTTACCGACGGGATTAATCTGTCTTCATTCCAGAACCCACTTAAGAACTCGTGGGAATCCGGTGTTTTCTTCCCTTCTTCTGTACTTTCTTGCCCTGTATTCTCTTCACCTGATTCTTGTTTCTGCGCTCTCTCCTTCTGCATCGCTTTGCGATGGGATTTTGCTGCTTCACTCACCTGTCCGGCATATTCCAATGCATCGTAGAGATTATTCCGGACTGCCATCGCATTGTGGATTCTCGCTTGCGCTTCCGCTCCGCAGATCACATATTCCAGTTTCCCATCTGTCATTACCGCACACAACTTCTGCGCATCCCGGAATTTCTGTACCGGCACTGCCGCTCCATCCGCTCCGTAGGGAAGCGCGATCTCTGTGGGATCCCGTTCTTCTAACTGTTCCGGTATGATCACCTGTCGTCCGCCATATATATAATAGTTAAATACGTCTGAGAATATCTCTCTGTCCGATATATAATCTTTTGTAATTGTATCTGCCTTCAATTGACTCTCACCGCCTTTCTATCCTTCCGCGTGAAAACTCTCTAATTTCTTTCCGGTCTTAGGCCCACCCAGCCTTTGACCGTTTCGACGGCATAACCCAAGCCCTGCGCGATTTTCTCTACTTCTATTCCCAAATTATAAAAGTTTCTGGCGGCTTCTTGGGCTTTTTTCAGTTCACCTTTCTGTTCGCCTCTTAACTCACCCCTTAATTCTCCCCTTAACTCCCCTTTTCTTTCTGCTTCCATTTTCATTTCTTGGATTGCCTGACACATGTCGATTTTCCCCTCTCTTTCTTCACACTTCAATTGGGTATTCGTCATTACTTCGATTACATCTACCGCTCTTCTCTCCACTTCTTTGAACCGCTCCTCATTTTCTCTCAGGATTCGATCCAACTCTTCTTTATTCTTCGAATACTTGATAAATAGCAGTACCTCCCGGAGACTGGACTGCAATTTCCCGATCTCTTCGTCCGACATCTGCGCCGGCGCGATTACATGCAGCTTATAATCGTTCAAACATGCCTTCACCTTCGGGTCGTCCACTTCCATCATTTCTAACAGGCTCCGCGGTCCCGTCCACTCGTCCGCACCAAAATATATGGTCACCGTTACCGACGGGATTAATCTGTCGCCATTCCAGAACCCACTTAAGAACTCGTGGGAATCCGGTGTTTTCTTCCCTTCTTCTGTACTTTCTTGCCCTGTATTCTCTTCACCTGATTCCTGTTTCTGCTCTCTCTCCTTCTGCCTCGCTTTGCGATGGGATTTTGCTGCTTCACTCACCTGTCCGGCATATTCCAATGCATCGTAGAGATTATTCCGGACTGCCATCGCATTGTGGATTCTCGCTTGCGCTTCCGCTCCGCAGATCACATATTCCAGTTTCCCATCTGTCATTACCGCACACAACTTCTGCGCATCCCGGAATTTCTGTACCGGCACTGCCGCTCCATCCGCTCCGTAGGGAAGCGCGATCTCTGTGGGATCCCGTTCTTCTAACTGTTCCGGTATGATCACCTGTCGTCCGCCATATATATAATAGTTAAATACGTCTGAGAATATCTCTCTGTCCGATATATAATCTTTGGTAATTGTGTCTGCCTTCAATTGACTCCTACCGCCTTTCTAACCTTCCACATGAAAACTCTCTAATTTCTTTCCGGTCTTAGGCCCACCCAGCCTTTGACCGTTTCGACGGCATAACCCAAGCCCTGCGCGATTTTCTCTACTTCTATTCCCAAATTATAAAAGTTTCTGGCGGCTTCTTGGGCTTTTTTCAGTTCACCTTTCTGTTCGCCTCTTAACTCTCCTTCTCTTTCTGCATCTATTCTCATTTCTCGGATTGCTTGACACATGTCTACTTTCCCCTCTCTTTCTTCATATTTCAGCTGGGTATTCGTAATTACTTCAATTACATCTACCGCCCTTCTCTCCACTTCTTTGAACCGCACCTTATTTTCTCTCAGGATTCGATCCAACTCTTCTTTATTCTTCGAATACTTGATAAATAGCAGTACCTCCCGGAGACTGGACTGCAATTTCCCGATTTCTTCGTCCGGCATCTGTGCCGGCGCGATCACATGCAGCTTATAATCATTCAAACACGCCTTCACCTTCGGGTCGTCCACTTCCATCATTTCTAACAGGCTCCGCGGTCCCGTCCACTCGTCCGCACCAAAATATATGGTCACCGTTACCGACGG